>DAOUAC010000056.1:0-7725 GCA_034434155.1 Anaerolineaceae bacterium | reverse complement strand
TAGCCGCGATCTGCGCGTTCTGCGTGGCAATGGCATCATTGGCCGCGCGAATGTCATCACGCTGGCCTGGCCGCAGGAGAAACAGGGCCGCTACCAACCCAATAACGCCAAGCAGAAAGATCGCTCCGAGAATGCTGATGGCAATGATAAAGTTGCGGTTCGATCCGCCTGCGCGCGCCGGCTCACCTTCGGCGGGTTCGCCGCCCTCGGCTTCCTGCTCGTCAATGAGATCATCATCTTCATTAAAGTTGCCCATATACGCCTCTCCTTGATGGGTCGTTTACTGAATTATGTGAAATTGCGGGCTGCGCCCCGCAATTTACACATAATTTGAAATACTATCTTTGGTGGTTAAGGTCCTTCGGAATCGCCGCTTTATTTAAGAACTTCAAGGTTCGCCAGCGGTATCACTACGCGGGTATCGCCATCCAGTTGCACATCCGCCGCGGGCGCTCTAATGCCATTGGGCAGGGTTGCCAACCCTGGCCGCACCTGGATCAACGTCCCAATCTGCCCGGTATACGGAGCGCCAACGATGCGCACGGTCTGATCTGGCGCAAAATGCTCAACGTCAGAGGCGGGCTCGGCGCTGGCCGGGAGTGGAATGACTACTTCGGGCCGCTCGCCGGTCCTGACATCGAAGGAAGCGTTGACCGAAGCGTCGCGCTTTTCGCTGCTCAGCAGCAGGCGTAAAGCCGCGTCATTCATTGGCAGTTTTCCAAACCCTTCCATTACGATGATGGGATAATTCAGGCTGGACGCCACCGGAACCAGGCTGGCAGACATGCTCGCCAGGATCAACCCGCGCAGCGGCAGTTCGGCGCCGGCCTGGAGTGCATCGGCGCTACTGCAATGCCCGGCCAGCACGACCGCGCCCCGCAGGCTCACATCCAAGCTGGCGCGCGTCAATTCTTCTTCCTGGGCCTTCGCCGTGGTGACTAACAACCCACTGTCCGCGCGCCCATTGCCCCAGGCGCCCTGGAGCAGCGCGCCGGTCGTTTCGATAAAAGCTCCCCGGTCGGGGATGAGATCGCTCACCGTGCCAGAAAAGCCGGCCTTCAGTTCGAGGGTGGTCGTCTGCAAGCGGAGCAGTACCTGACCGCCGCTAATGGAGACGATTTCACCGGCGGCAGGCGCGCGCACCAGGCGGGCAAAGACGCCAGAAGTCTCGGCAATGATGTCGCCCTTTTCCAGCCGGTCGCCCTCTCTGCGGACAATGGCGCGCTCAGCCGCGGCGGCCTGGGGGATGCCCAGCCCGCGCCGGATATCCAGCAACTGATGCCTAGCCGGGAGAACGGCCTGGGCAATCACATCCGAGGCGTTCACCTTTTGCCCGGAGCGCACCGTTACCGTCCCCGGAACCGGCAAGACTCGGGCGCGGCGGATATAGGTAAGGGCAAGAATGTGCTTCACAGTCGCCAGCATTGCATACTCCTGGGTGCAAGCTTCATACCACGCGCCGGTCTTCGAGAGAACGCGCCCAACGCGCCAGTTGTTCGCGCCGCCTGGCATCCTCTTCTGGGAGCAGCAAGGGCCTGCCGCGCGCGTCAACCACCACTCCGCACGCGCCGCCGGTTACCTTAAAGCTCTTCAGGCGCGGATGAGCAGGATCTAACACCGTGCCATGCAGGGTCTCGATGGTCAATTTAGCTGTCTGCCCACTGCGCACCGGCAGGACCACCAACGATCCCTGCTTAACCTCAACGCGAGCATCATTGCCTTCTTCATAAACCAGGTGAATTTTCAAGATCACCGTTCCAGGCCGGGCGTCGCTCAGCGGGGCAATGACCGTGCCCAGGTTTACGTAAACGCCCGAATCTTTTACCTGGACGGGCAAGACGGTGTTACTGGCGGCAATCGCGCCCAGAGCTTGCGTTAACCCGTAAGGATCTAAGAGATAAACGCCCACGCCGACCGGCTGGAGGCCATCGAGGATCATCAGCAGGCTTTGAGCGGGGGTGGCGGCATTCGCCAGCGTTGCGCCCCCGGCGACCACCAGGTCAAAAGCCGGAGTTCCAAGTGACCAGCGATCTTGCATCCGCTGCATGGCCGTCGCCAGAACGGCGCGCGCGGCAGCCTGCTCCAAGGCCAGGGTTTCAGGGGTAAGGGGCAAAGAAGCCGGGCAGACGCTTTTTTGGTAAATATAGTCGCGCAGTTCGGCCTCAGAGACGGGCTGGGGCGTCCACCGCAAAACGTCGCCAATCCGCCCACCCTGCGCCACTACTGGAAGGGCAGATCCCATCCCCAGCGGGCGAAAGACGCCCAACTGCAATTCACCGGCGCGGGCCACCGCCAGGGTGGTAGCGTTGGCTCCCAGATCAACCCCTAAGACGCTCTTCCCAACGGCCGGGTTGAACTCGTTAAAACTGCTCAGAAAGCGGATCATGCGCCCAAAAGCCTGGGCGGAGGGGGTCAACGGCACGCTGCTGATGCCTGCCAGCGCCTCTAATCCGTTCAACTGCCGGGAACGGATTTTGGCCGTTGCTCGCGCCAGCAGGGTGCTGGCCGGGTCGAGGTCTTCCTGGTCAATATCAGGCCGGATGTTGGGGGCAATCCCCACCACAGCGTCGCGCTCCAGCGTTTCTTTGGCACGCTTCGCCAAAGCGCCGTTGCCGCAGTAGATGACGATGGGGCGGGTTTCTCTGGGCAGCACCCGGCAGACCATCGCGGCCAGTTCGACCAGTTTGAAGACCGAACGGGTCGCGCCCTTCTCAGTACCACCGGCGACGATTAGCACATCTGGGCGCGCCTGAAGGATGGCGTCTAACTGCTTTTCTGTGCGCCGGGTATCATTCAACCCAATGCGCTCGACCACGCGCCCATAGGTCATCTCGGCCAGCCGGTTGGCGCTCTCCAACGAGACATCCCCCAACAGGCCCATCGTCACCACCCGCAGATCATCTCCGGCTGAAAAGAGCATTGCCAGCCGATCTACGCCGCTCCCATCGGGCCGCGCAGGCAGGATCAAGCGATAATCAGTTTCGACAAACGTGCGCCCGGTGATCTCTTGCAGGCGCTCCACTGCCAGGTGAACCCCTTCGCTGATATCCTGGTACGGCAGCCCGGCGGTGGTAGGCGCAGACGCCGCCGAAATGAAGTGATACTGTCCATCCACCACATCAAACAGCAGGGCGCGCGTATTGACAGAGCCAACTTCTATAGTCAAAACGGATTCAGCATCAATCAGCGAAGTCATTTTGGCTGCTCGCTACACAAACCGAGATAAAAGGGTGATTAAGAACCCTAAACGCTCAATGAAGGCCGCAATCGAGGCGGCAAATACCCCCGCAAAGGTCGCGCCCAGGGTGATGCCGATAAACACCTGGCCGATCCCACCAAGAATCTCCACCAGGCGTCCCCGCTGAGGGGCCTGGTTAGGCTTGCGCGTGGCGCTGAACTGGAAGTACAGCAGGGTACAGATCGTTCCGGCCAGGACAAAGAGCCCTTCGACCAGCCGTCCGCCAGCATCCAACACTGCATCGGGCGACCCGGCGGTGATCAGGTCGCCGGCGCTGGGAAAGGTCGCTGCAACGCCGCCGATTTGACCAAAGAGCGTGCCGAAAACCGCGCCGCCAATGGCAACCGCCGCCCCTACGCCAACCAACACGGCCATCGAGACATTGCCGATAAAGGACAGGCGAGGGGAAAGCTTGAACAGCATCAATATGCCAAAGATCAGAGTCAGTAGAGCCAGCCAGAATTCGGTAGTGATACCGCCGCCCAAGATTCCACGCATTAACGGCTCGATCAGGCGCGGAATCAGAACCTGAAATATCACCAGCACCAGCACGTACCCCGCCGCCACGCCTACAAACGAGTACGATACCACGCGAAAGAACGGGTTATCACCAAATAACAGGTACAGCATTACCAGGAGGGTAATGGCAGCGGCGAGCAGTTCAAATGGGAGTTGGAGATCCATACGCTAGGCTTTCCCCTTTGGCCCGGTGGCTTTTGGCCGGGAATCACGCGGAGCGGCCGGTTTGCTGGCGGGTTTCATCAGCCCGGCAGCTCCAGAGAAGAGGCCGCCTGCCAGCACCAGCACAAAGGCAATCAAAAGGCCGACCTGATACGCCCCCCAGTAGCGCAGTGGGGCGGTATTGGGGTCGTTGCGGCCCGTCCACTGCCCATACAAAGCGCCGCCCATCAGGCCCGAAACCATGCCCTGCACCTGGCTGCTGTCAACATAAGGCTCTAACAGGGGGCCGGCCTGCGCGCTGGCGACCATCAGCAGAGGAACGCTCCCCAAAAGGGGCTGGACCTGTTCCACCCAGGCGCGCCCAACTTCTGCGCGGTCGGTCAGCACAATAATGCGCTTAAAGTTTTGGATACTGGCAGACCCGTTTTGGGTCATGCCCGTCAACACGGGCGACGATTCCCAGGCGGGCGCGCCGTTGCGGCTGCCGGGCGCGGCCCGCGCAGGGCTGCGGGCAAACTCCAGCAGTGAAATCGCGCCGCCAGGCAAATAACCCAGGTTTTCAACGTTCTCGGCCAGGCTGTAGCCAGCGTTACCGGCTCCGGCGGCCCGCAGCAGTTCATCGGCCAGGGCTGGACCGGTGGGAACCGTGGAGACAACCGCAATGCGGGCCTGCTTCTTCATCAGGTGATCCATCACCTGAACGGCGGCAAAGCGCATCTCACCGGAAAAAGCCGGCTCGTAATCCACCGCCAACAAGACGGTATCGCCGGCCTGAAGGCTATCTACCTGGCGGTACATATTTTCGATTGCCAGCGGTCCCAGCCGGGGGACTTCAAAAACCTGGATATTTAACATCACCATGGCGGTGAGGATCACCAGCAAGAACAGGGCCACGACCACCCGTTGGATCATCTGTGGGGCCTGTGACCGGCTCTGCGGCTGGGCCTTCGTTTGGGTCTCCCGCGCCAGGACGGCATCGAGCAGGCTCACCTGGCTGCGCTGCTTTTCAGACAACCGCAGCTTCACCGAGTAAATCGGCGGCTTAACATAATGAAGGACGCTCTCTTCGGCGGGCAGCACTCCGCGCATCCCGGCCAGCGGGCCGGCTTTTTCAATGCGCTGGTCGCTGTCGGTCAACCCGGCTTCGCCGGGGATGGCCGACTCCAGCGGGCGCATGGCCTGCACCCAACCGGGCAGTTCCGCCTGAGCCAGCGGCTCGCCGCCGGCCTCTTCCACCAAGGCCGACTGACGATCTGTTTCAGGCACAGCCTTTTCCTGAACGCCCTCTTCGCTCAACCATTCAGGCAGCTCTACCTCAAAAGGCTGGTTGTCCACCGGCCCGGCGCTGCCAGGCGGCGCAAGCTCAGGGGCCGCCGGTAAGACCGGCTCTTCACTCTTGAATTCACCCAGCCAATCGGGCAGCGATTCTTCGATAAAGGGTAAAGGGCCGGTGGTGCCGGTTGGCTGCCCGGCGGGGGGCGGCTCAGGTTCGGCGCTCTCCGCGGCGGCTTCTTGCGCCGCCAGGCCCGCGCCAAGCCCTGCCAGCCAGTCGGGAACGCCGGTTGTGGAAACTTCGGGAGTTTCAGCCTCTTCCGGCGCTTCTGCCGCAGGAGTCTGAGGTTCGTTCAACGCGGAGAGCCAATCGAGCGGTTCTCCAGAGGTGGGTGGGGGTTCTTCCCAGGCCGGGGCAGCAGCGGGCGGCAGTTCCTGGTCGCCCCGCAGCCAATCGGGCAGGGCAGGTTCTTCCGCGGCTTCCGCACCAGTAAGCGACGGTGCGCCAGGTTCGGCTTCGCCGCTCAACCACGAAGGGAGCGATTCCTGGGCGGCTTCTGAAGGCGGCTCGGAGGCCGGGGCGGCTGAAAAACCGCTTAACCAATCGGGCAGTGCTTCTTCCTGCGCCGCCGGGCCTGGCTCTTCCTGGGCGGCAGGCGGCGGGGGTTCAGCTTCCTGAAGATTAAAATCTCCCCAAGAGGGAAGTTCGGGCGCAGACGTTTCGTCTGAGGGCTGGCCGGAGGCAGACTCGAGCGATGCAAAAAAGCCGCTGGCGTCAAAGTCACTGCCAGATGCTGGCGGCTGTTCCTGTTCCTCTTCAGCGCGGAAGGCATCCAAGCCGCGCAGCCATTCCAGATTTTCGTCTCCACCAACAGGGGCCGGAACTTCAGGCGAGGGGAGAGTAGAGGGTTTCTCTGGCTCAAAGGAGAAGGGGAGTTCTTCGGCCTGCTCACCAGAGGGCTGGCCTTCAGAGGGCTGGCCGGTTTGCCAGGCGGCCAGATTTTTCATCCAATCCTCTTCTTCGCCTGCCGGTCCGGCAGGGGCCTCTGCTTCCGATGGTTCTTCAAAGAAGGAACTACCCAGGCCGGACCAATCGGTTGGTGCGGGAGTTTCGGGGGCGGGAGCCGCAGTGCTTTCTTCGCCTAAGCCTTTTAACCACGAAGATAAATCGGCCTCCTCCCCGCCAGAAGCCGCCGGGGTTGCAGCAGTAGGTTCTCCACCCAGGCGCGCGAGCCAATCCTCTCCGATGTCTTCCACCGGGCCGGTTTCTTCTGCGCTGTGCTGTAAACTGCTCAACCAGTCGGTTTCTTCATCTTTGTCAGAATCACGCCCAAACAGGTCTGAAGGGCCGCCCGATTCACGACGTGCCCGGTCGCGAATCCGCGACAGCCAATCGGGTGCGTTGCCATCTCCCTGGCCCGGTGACTGCATCGAAGAGGAACTACCCCGCTCCCCCTCTTGACCGGCAACCGGCCGCGACGGCTTGAGCCGGGTTTTGCAGAAACGGCAAACCTCGGCATCCGCCGGATTCATCTTGTTGCACATCGGACAACGGACTTCAGCCATAGCTTTTATCCACTATAGGGACGTTCTGCACCAAACAAGATCCGCAAGCCGGCCATGATGCTGCCCAGGGCAATTCCGATCAAGATGCCACGGCCGCCCGCGACCGGTAAAATCTGGATAACACCCAGCGTCATCTCGGTCAACCCTTGCGGGAGGAAGGATTCGAACAGCACTGTGGCCCCGCTGTATACCAATAAAAAGAGAAGCGTGCTGATCACAAAGGCAATGGCCAGCACGCCGCGCCGACGCTGAAACAGGCGAAAACTCGCCAGCGTGAGGGTGACGGCCAGAACGGCCATCAGGCTGGCTTCGAAAGGAACCTGGATGCTGTTCACAAACAACTGCTGATATTCTGAGCGAAACGCGCCCGTCAGATACGTGGCGCACCCGGCCAGAAACGTAACCGCGAAGAAGATCAACGTCAGCACGCTGTAACGGTCGGGGTTGCGCCGGGCGGTAGCCTTGCGCAGATGCACCTGTGCCAGGCTGATAATTGCCACCAGGGAGGCCACTGCCGCCAAAATGACCGCCCAACCGACAATGAGGGTGCGGATGTCGGCAATATCCGCGGGCAGCAGGTACCCCAGTAACAGCGTAATTAACCCAACTGCGATGGCAACAGCCGTAGAGACGGGGCTTCTCATAAGATACCCTGGAACAACTTGAGGATCACAGCGAGGATCAGAGCGCCAATCACCACCCAACGCAAAATATCCTGAGCACGCAAACTGGCTGAATGCGTCGCTCTGGCCTGTAGATATGCGGGAATGGCAAACAATTCCTCACCGATTAAGGGTTCGCTGGCATTGGCATACATCACCGCCTGCGCTGCAATCGCATCACTGGCCGCCAGGGTAAAGCTGTTCTGGCGCTCGCTGGCTTCGGTGAGCAGTGCCACTTCAGGCCCAAAATTGCCTACCAGGATATTGGTTGAGACGCGCTCATCAGAAATCACCGGGAGCGTGCCG
>DAOUAC010000055.1:0-132242 GCA_034434155.1 Anaerolineaceae bacterium | reverse complement strand
CGCTGGTATTTCTGTTTGACTTCACCAGTTTTGGCGTCATCCTGTTATTGGGGGGGCCGCGCTATGCCACCCTGGAGGTGGAGATTTACATCCAGGCCATGTCTATGCTGAACCTGCCGCTGGCGGGTCTGCTCTCGGCGGTGCAGATGGCCTGCACACTGCTGCTGACGGTCATCTCCAGCCGGCTGGCGGGCGAGTCCTTCTTGCCGCTGGCTCCGCGCCTGCGGGGCGAGGGCCTGCGCCGCCCAGAAAGCCTGACGGAGCGTGCCATGGTGTGGGGGATGGTCACGCTGCTGGGGCTGCTGCTGGTGTCGCCGTTGGCGGCGCTGGCCTTACGCTCGGTGACGCGCTTTGAGGCCAACCGGGGCCAGCGCGGGGCGGTGGAGCAGGGCTTCACCCTGGATTATTACCGCGAATTGTTCGTCAACCGGCGGCAGTCCATCTTTTACGTGCCGCCGATTGCAGCGGCGCGCAACTCGATCCTGTATGCCGGGGCCACGGTAGGGTTGTCGGTGGGGCTGGGGTTTCTGGCGGCGCAGTCGCTGGCGCGCCGGTCGCGCGTGAACCGGGTTTTTGATGCGTTGATTATGCTGCCGTTGGGCGCATCGGCGGTGACGCTGGGGCTGGGGTTTATCATCGTGTTTAACCGCCCCCCGCTGGACGTGCGCTCTTTCCCGTTTCTGATCCCAATCGCGCACAGTCTGGTGGCGCTGCCGTTTGTGGTGCGCGTGCTGCACCCGGCCCTGGTATCCATCCCGCAGTCGCTGAGGCAGGCGGCGGCGGTGCTGGGGGCCTCGCCCTGGCAGGTGTGGCGCGAAGTTGATCTGCCGATTGTGGCGCGCGCCGCCCTGGTGGGGGCCATTTTTTCTTTCACCATTTCGCTCGGAGAGTTTGGCGCAACGGCTTTCCTGGCGCGGCCTGAATTCCCGACCCTGCCGGTGGCGATTTTTCGCTTTTTGTCTCAGCCGGGGGCGCTGAACTACGGGCAAGCCCTGGCAATGGCGACGCTGCTGCTGGTGGTGTGCGCGGTGAATATCTTTTTGCTGGAGCGCGTCCGGCTGAATGGCGCGGAGTAGGGGTGGGGTTGTGCTTGTCGTTGAGGATATCTGGAAGGACTACGAAGGACTGCCGCTGCTGCGCGGGGTGTCGCTGACCGTCTCACGCGGCGAGACCGTCTGCCTGCTGGGGGCGTCGGGCAGCGGCAAAAGCACGCTGCTGAGGATTATTGCGGGGCTGGAACGGGCCGAGCGCGGGCGGGTGCTGTGGGATGGGCAGGATTTACGAGGGGTCCCGGTTCACCGGCGCCATTTTGGCCTGATGTTCCAGGACTATGCCCTCTTCCCGCACCGGAGCGTGGCGCAGAACGTGGCTTTTGGGCTGCGAATGCAAGGCCTGCCGGCGGGCGAGGTGCGGGCGCGCGTGGCTGAGGCGCTGGAACAGGTCAATATGGGCGGTTTTGCCAATCGGCGGGTGACGGATCTCTCCGGCGGGGAGCAGCAGCGCGTGGCGCTGGCGCGCGCGCTGGCTCCGCGCCCCCGCCTGCTGATGCTGGATGAGCCGTTGGGTGCTTTAGACCGCGCTTTGAAGGAAGAACTGGCCGGTGAACTACGCGCCCTGCTGCGCAAGACCCAGGTGCCGGCGATTTACGTGACGCACGACCAGGACGAAGCCTTTAGCCTGGCGGACCGCCTGATTTTACTGCACAATGGACTGGTGGAGCAGTCTGGCGCGCCAGCGGAGGTATATGCGGCCCCAGTTTCGCCCTGGGCGGCTAATTTTTTGGGCCTGAGCAACCTGCTGCCGGGGCAAGTGTTAGCGCTCGACCCCCTGCGCGCCAAGACGCCGATTGGGGTGTTCGAGGGTGTGCAAGTCGAGCCCGCCGCGGCGCGGACGCTTCCGCCGCTGCGCGTGGGATCGCCGGTAATGCTGTTGTTCCGGCCTGGCAACGCGCGCCCTGGTGGAGAGGGCGAGAACCGCATCACGGGGGTGGTGGAGGACTGCGTTTTTATGGGCGAGGGCTTTCGCCTGCGCCTGCGCTTAGAGAGCGGACACCTGTTTACGTTTCTGCTGAAAGAACCGCTGGAGACGGGCGGCCGGGTGACGCTGAGTCTACCGAAGGGAGACGTGCAGTTTCTGATGGAGCCGGATGGGGCGGTAGGCAGGGAGGAAAAATAAGTGGAGGACCGGATAGAAGTTGTGAAACTGAACACGGCTCGTCAAGAGACCTGGCGGTACAGTGGGCGGGTGCTGCGGCGCGAACCTCATGCCATCCGGCTGGAGGCGCTTTTTAACCGCGAAGATATGCTTTTTCACGGCATTTTACTGGGCAAGGGAGATCGCTTCGTTGAGGAATTTTACGATGACCGCTGGTATAACGTCTTTGAGATGCACGACCGGGCGGACGATCACCTTAAGGGCTGGTACTGCAATATCTGCCTGCCGGCGGAGTTTGCCGGGGCCGAGGTACGCTACGTAGACCTGGCGCTGGACCTGTTGGTGTACCCGGATGGCCGCCTGTTGGTATTGGACGGCGACGAATTTGAGGCGTTGGAGATTGACGCGGAGACGCGCCAACAGGCCCTTGCCGCCCTGGAGGAGGTGCAGGCGCTGTTTCAGGGGCGAAGTGGAGAAAGGTAAGGGCGGGCGGTTCTTTTGTGTGCAAATTTGTTGCACACAAAAGAACCCATGGCGAAATTTAGAGATATGAGGACAGCACAGGCAGCAGGCTGTTGAATTCAAAATCTTGCAAGTACATATCTCCGTTGTTCCAGGCCCAAATGCCCGCGGCGGCCAAACAGCAGCAGCACAGCAGTATCACCACGACCACGGCCACGATAATGAGGGTGCGGTTCGACTTTTGCGGCGGGGTGGTGGGGGTGTACGGCCCTGCCGGGGGAGCCTGGTAGACCTGTGCTCCGCCCTGGTTTGGGGGGGTGCCGGGAGGTGGGTTATCATCAAACAGGTTGTTATTTTGGTTCTGGTCCATTCACTCCTCCAGTTTCAATGAAGATCAGGGATTGCGGGTACGGTAGGTTGGGTTACTCGAAGGAATTACTGCCAAATACGAACGGGCAAATTGCCGCGCCGCTTATGACCCCGGTAAAGATCAGAACGAACAGGCAGATTGAAAGAACGGTGAGGGCGATGTTGAGATACCCCAGCACCAGCCCGGCGGTGGCAATGCCGCTGCCGCCCACCCGGCCCATGCTGTTGCGAATTTCGTTTTTGGCAATATGCCCGGTGATGACGGCGACAACGCCGCCCAGGCCAAAAACGCCAATCCATCCCAGCACGCCGGCAATCAGGCTGGCAATGGCCCACCCGCTGGTGGTGAGCGGGTAAGAAGGTTCGTAGGAATAGGGTGGGGGTTGGGCAGGCTGGTAAGACATGGCTATAGAGCCTTTCTCTTGTGGGGTTTAAGGAATGCGCGCCAGATGAGCCACGCGGTGAGCAGCACCAGAAAGACCGCCAGCAGCGCCGGGACGATTACCGACAGGATGGAAACAAAGGTGGAAAGGATATCTTCCAGGATGCTTACCGGAACGTTCCCCGCGCCACCGGTGGTGGCCGTCACCATGGGGCGGACGGCGACCGATTTAACCGTGTGAACGCCGCCGGCAACCAACAGCCCCAGGGCAATAGATAGGATGGGATGAACGTCTGTGATGGCGCGGGCACTGGCGGCGAAGGCAATGGCCCCGGCGGTGGGGCGAATGAAGGTCTGGATGGCATCGTTGACGTGATTAACCGCCGGGACTTTATCGGCGAAGAACTCGATGAGCGAAAGCACAACCAACAGGCCAATGATCCACCAACTGGTGAGTGCGTCCCAGGGGGAATTGAGGTGGATGAGGTCTGTGAATTTGGCTACCAGCGCCACCACCAGCAGCGGGATGTAAGCATTCAGCCCGGCGCTGGCAGATAACCCAAAGGCAGACAAAATATCGAGCAGGCCCATGCTTCTCTCTACTTTCCAATACAGTTCATAAATTAAATCCGGCCCACGTGCCGGTCAACCAATAGCGCCCGGCGTCGATAACGGCAATTTGCAGTAAAGCAGTGGCAAAACCGGCCACGAGCAGAACGCCCAGGCTGTGCAGGGAGGTAAAGCGGTTTTCCTGCTTGCTCAGCATTACCCAAACGACGGTGTAAACCATGGTGAGGATGACCAGAATGCCAACGCTGCTGAGGACTGCCAGCGGGTAGAGGAACAGCAGATTGCCGCTCCACACCATGGCGTCAATGACGGCGGCGGCGGCCAGTAAGGGGAGGAACTGCCGCCAGGTCCCTAAAGCCGGTTCTGGGGCAAACTTCTGCCAGATGGTCTGGTGAAACACCGGCGTAAGCATAGCCGCGATACCCACTCCCAGGCCGGTGCCGGTGATCAGGCGCAGCCAGTTTTGCGGCTGGTAGAGGCCGGGGGCCTGGGGGAAAAAGTGCAGGTAAGAATTGGCGCCATCGAGGGCAAAAGCGGCCAGAAACAGGCCCAGAACGATGCTGATCTTCAGAGAGGGCGCGCCCCCGCGCCGCCCAAACCGGCTCAGGTAGACGATCCCGGCGAGAGCGCCCAAATACATACCCGAACAGCGGGCGCACAGTGGAGTCTGCCGGTCGCCCAGAAAGAAAGAGCGCTCCGCGATGCGATGACACACGGCATAGCCAACTGCGTCGGCCTTTCCAAGCAGCCCAGGCGGAGTTTTAAGCCACCATGCGGTTAGCAGCAGGCTGGCGATCAAGACGACTAAGCTGTTCAAGACGAGGGGCCCGCCTGGTAGGGCGCGGAAAGGTCTCATAACAGTTTCATTATAGGGGTTTCTTTGAAAGATTCAAGCGATGCAGGCCGGCCAATGCGGCTATCCCAAAAAACATGATGCGGTTTGATCGTAAATTAGTTTAACGAAGCAGGAGGTTTTCGAGTATGATTTGGTTATTCAAGGAGGGCTTTGTGCAAAAACGGTATCTTGTACTGCTAATTGCCTTGATCTTTCTGGCGGGGTGCGGGCGGTCCACCGCGCCGGTACTTACCCCCACCCCGATTCCTACCGCAGTTGAGGCGCGCTCTACGGCAACCGCCCGGCCTAGCGCAACGGCCCGGCCCACTACCACGCCAACCGAAACGCCCACACCGACCGAAACGGCCACGCCAACCCCCAGTTACCCGCCGGAAGGACGCGGCCCCACCGGGTTTGAAGCCGGGGTGAACCCACTCACCGGGTTAGAAGTCGCGGACCCGCAAATTTTAGAACGCAGGCCGATTGTGATTAAAGTGGAGAATATTCCGCGCGAACACCGGCCACAGTGGGGGCTTTCGCTGGCGGATTTGGTGTATGAGTATTACACCGAGTTAGGCGCTACCCGGTTTGCGGCGGTCTTTTATGGGCAGGATTCGCCCATGGTGGGGCCGATTCGCTCTGGAAGGTTTTTTGACGCCAACGTGGTGCAGATGTACAAAGCGGTGTTCGTGTTTGGGAGTGCCTATGAAGACGTGCGCAACCGCTTTTTCCGGTCCGATTTTGCCAGCCGCCTTATTCTGGAGACGACACAATCTTGCCCGGCGGTGTGCCGCTATGACCCTGCCGGCAAGAACCTGCTGGTGGCCGATACGGCCGCGCTGCAAGATTATCTGAGAACGCGCGGCGTTGACAACACCCGCCAGAATCTGGACGGCATGTTCTTCCAGATGACCCCACCCGAAGGTGGGCAGGCGGCTGAGCAGGTTTACGTGCGTTATTCTGGGGCGATTTATAACCGCTGGGATTATGACCCTGCCGCCGGGCGCTACCTTCGCTTTGCTGATGCCCAAAATGACGTTAACCGGAATAATGAAGTGTACATGCAGTTGACTGACCGGCAGACCTCACTGCCGGTAGCGGCAGATAATGTGGTGATGCTGTGCGTTCCGCACCGCGATTACCTGCGGACGCCAGAAATGGAAGTGTTGGAAATTTTGATGGACCCCCAAGGGGCGGATTATACCGGCTGTGATGGTAAAAGTTATAAAGCCGGTACGGGGGCGGCCTTTATCGCCCGTGACGGCCAGATTTACCCGGTGATCTGGTCACGCCCCAGCATTGATTCGGTGCTGACCTTGCTAGACCCTGGCGACCTGTCGCCGTTTCCTTTCAAGCCCGGGCAGACCTGGTTTGAAGTGCTGGGGAGCTTCTCGCGTGTGGAAGTGCAGGAGAACGCCTGGCGTTTTGTTCATGTGATGCATTAGGCTGGCCTTGCATTTCTGTCGGTGATTCTAATACGACTTTAAGGTTCTTTGACTTGACAGGGGCTGGTATTTATTGGATACTAGAGTTCAGAGGTCAGGATTACTCGCAAGCATTTTTCCGAGGCCGTGCCTCTCACAATTCATCCGCTATCCTTAAAAAGAGGAGGTGGTGCTGTACAATGGATAGTAGTTATACGCTTAAGGCTGCAGCACGCCTCCTCGTTACTTTATAACGAGTACGTGCTGCAGCCGAATTGGAGGCCATCGGAAACGGTGGCCTTCAGTTTTTTAAGGCTTCAGGCGTTTTTTCTGGCGGCCGGCGCCGGGTTGGAGATGCGCTCCATGAGTCGCTCGATCTGTTCAACAATGGCGACCGGGGAGCCATCCAGATAGGTCGCCGGGACCGATTCTGGCAGGCGGGCGGCACGGAAGGCCTGCCCGCCCAGGACGATCGCGGGCTGCGGATGGGGGAACTGCGCGAGAATAGCGGGTAAGTCGAGCAGGCGCTGGGCTGTGTCGAAGCGGTTGGCTGAAAACATCACAATATAAGGGCGAAGCGGCAGGAGAGCTTCTTTTAAGCCGTCCAAAGACAGGTCTGGCCCCAGGTATTTCACATCCCAGCCGCGCCAGCGCAGCATGACCACGAGAATAAGGATGCCCACCTGATGCTGTTCGCCGGGGGCACAGGCCGCCACGATGAGGCCCTCGCGCGAGGGCGGGGCGGCGGCGGCCTGCATGGCCATCAGGTGCTGCATGCAAAACTGAGTGGCATAATGCTCCACGGCGATAGGCAGCGTGCCGCGATGCCAGGCTTCGCCCAACGCCACCAGGGTTGGTTCGACGATCTGGGTCAGCACCTGCTCTACGGTATAGATTGCAAAGGCCCGGTGCATGACTTCGAGGGCCTGCTGCTCTTCAAAATGGAGCAGGGCATCGTAGAACTCACCGTGCAGGTTGGGCAGGGAAGGCAGGGAAGGTTTTGAGGAAACGACCGGTTCGCGCTGGAGCGTGCGAGGCAGTGGGTAGGCGGATTGAGAAGCGGGGTCATATCCGGCACTGCGTAGTTCGTTCAGGTATTCAACGGCGCGGCCAATGCTTAGCCCGGCTTCATTTTGGGCTTTGAGCCAGCGCAGTGTGCGGATATCGTGTTCAGAGTACAGCCGGTAGCCCTGTTCTCCACGGCCAGGCTGCGGCAGGCCGTAGCGGCGCTCCCAAGCGCGCAGGGTGACGGGCAGCAGACCCACCAGCCTGGAAACCGCCTTGATATTGTACATGGGAATATGGTCGTTGTGATTGTGGTTCTCTTCTGTCATATGGGATCAATATACCTGTGCCTGGTCGAGATTGCAATTGTTTGTACAAAGTTTGTGAAATGAGGTGTCAACGTTTTCGGTGGTATTTAAACGGCTTGCCGATGAACATGGAGCAGGCGCGGGATATCCTCCAGGGCGGCCTCCAGCGTATTTCCGAGGTAGTGACCGGGGACGCTCTGACGCAGATGGTCGTGGAGATCGAAGGCGCGCCCCCCAAAACCAAACAGGGGAGTGGGCGAGGTTTTTTGGAGCAAAGCCTGCATGGTGCGCAGTTGGTAAGCGGCATCTTCCATAACTGCGGATAGGATCACCATATTCGGCTGTTCATCCCTGGCGTAGTCAGCCAGATCTTCCAGGGGAATGTCGGGCCCCAGATATTCAACCCGATACCCCTGACTGCGCAGCAGAACGGCCAGCATCAGGCCGCCCAATTCGTGCTGTTCGGTAGGGGCACAGCCGATAATGATTTTGGGGGCATTGCGCCGCGCCGGGTACGCCTGAAGCAGAGTGAGCAGTTTGCCGCGCAGGAATACGCTGGCGAAATGTTCCGTTGATATGCGAATCTCACCCCGGTACCAAGCTTCGCCCAGATTGCGCAGGGTCGGTATGAAAATCTGCGTACACACGGTGAGCAAGTCGAACAGAGAATGGGCACTGCGCAGCAAGTCGCCGGCCCGGTTTTCGTCGTGGCGTATCAGGGCCTCATAGAGCTGTCCGGCATAGTTTGAGGGTGGGGTGGCCCCGGCCTGTGCAGATTGTTCCGGAGCGGTGGGAAGGGCCTCAGGCCAGAGATTGCTGCCGATCATGCTGCGCAGTTCTGAAACGGCATTGCTGATCGAAATTCCTTGATCTACCCGGTTCTTGATCCATTTCAAGATAGCGACGTCGCGTTCAGAATACAGGCGGTAGCGATTGCCGGCGCGGTGCGGGTTAAGGACTTCATGCCGGCGCTCCCAGGCGCGGAGCGTTACCGGCCGAATGCCGGTTTTTGAAGCGACGTTTTTAATGGTATAGATAGGATCATCGGATAGATCAATAATTTTTGCCATGCATGACTTTCCTTGCGGTCTAAGTTCCAGAATAGGTAAGTGGACTAACTTTCTACACGCTGGTACGCAAAAGTTGTATTACTAAAGATAACGTCTTAATTACCGTTGAATTACAGGCGCATAAAAACCTTTCAGAGTTGTTTGGAAGGGCCGGGTGGCCAAGCCGCCTCTGTGGATAGTTTTTTAACTATAAACAAGATATCAGAAACGAAAAATGTTTGTATAATCTTTGAAAGATATTTTAACACGGTTGGCGAACTCTAGGCTGGGTAATATTTCAAATTGTGTATCAATTGTGGGTCACAGCCTGCAAGTGATACACAATTCAGCAAACGACCGATCACGGCAGGGACAGTTTACCAGAATGGGTTGCCCCTACCGTGATCGCATTCCTGATTCGCCAACCGTATCTATTTTTGCTTACAGCGCATTCAATGCATGCGAAATTTCTTTCAGGGCCGGGTACAACCGGCGGTACAGGAAATAGCCCTGATCGTACTTCTGGGCCGTTTGGGCGTTGGGCGTGGTGCGACCGGTGGTTTTCACGGCGGCGGCGCAGGCCGCATCAACGCTGCTCCACAGGCCAGCCCCAACGCCCGCCAGAAGAGCCGCGCCGAAGGCCGCCCCCTCGGTGGTGTTGACCGTTACCAACTCGGTATTGAACACATCTGCCAGAATCTGACGCCACAACGGGCTGCGCGCTCCGCCGCCCGAAACGCGCACCTGATCAATGCTGGCTAACCCGGCGGCTTTAATTAGTTCAAAGCTGTCGCGCAGGCCAAAAGCAACGCCTTCCAGGACGGCGCGGGTCATGTGGGGCAGGCTGTGGCGCACGGTCAGCCCGGCGAAGGCTCCGCGGGCCAGCGGGTCGGGGTGGGGGGTGCGCTCGCCGGTAAGATACGGCAGGAACAACAGCCCTTCACTGCCCGGCGGAACCGATTGGGCCGGGGCCAGCAGGTCATCGTACGAAACGCCGGGGGCCAGGGTATCGCGGAACCAGCGCAGGCTGCCAGCCGCCGAGAGCATGACGCCCATCAGATGCCAGCGCCCTGGGACGGAATGACAAAAGGCGTGCAGGCGGCCTTCTGGTTCGATGAACGGCTGGCCGGTGGTGGCAAAGACCACGCCAGAAGTTCCCAACGTGAGGGCCACAATGCCCGGCTGTACCGCGCCTACGCCCACCGCCTGGGCGGCCTGGTCGCCGCCGCCAGCGATGACCGGCGTGCCGGCCCGCAGGCCGGTTAGCTCAGCGGCCTGCGGGGAGATGACCCCGGTCACTTCTGGCCCTTCATAGGTGCGGGGCAGCCATTCAGAGGGGATGCCCAGGGCCTGGAGAACCTCCGCGGACCATTCACGAGTTTTAATGTCTAACAGGATGGTTCCGGCGGCATCGGCTTTATCCATGGCAAAGTCGCCGGTCAGGCGGTAGCGCACGTAATCTTTGGGCAGCAAGATGTGGCGGGTTTGGGCG
The DNA here is from genome assembly GCA_034434155.1 of Anaerolineaceae bacterium. GTDB lineage: Bacteria > Chloroflexota > Anaerolineae > Anaerolineales > Anaerolineaceae > DSYU01. The sequence continues at coordinate 122,192 of DAOUAC010000055.1, read as the reverse complement.
AACACCGCCGGTTCATTCTCCTGAACCCACAAGATTTTGGGCGCAGTGAAGCCGGTGAGGGCATCGTTGCCGGTAATTTGAATCAGGCGGGCTTTGCCCAACCGGGCGCGGATTTCGTCGCACTGCGCGCCGGTGCGCTGGTCGTTCCATAAAATGGCCGGGCGCAGGACGTTCCCGGCCTCATCCAGCAGGGTCAGCCCGTGCATCTGCCCGGTAAGGCCAACGCCGGCGACCTCATCCGCCGATACGCCGGTTTCCTGGAATACCTGACGGATGCTGCGCACTGCGCCGTTCCACCAATCTGCCGGGTCTTGTTCGCTCCACAGGGGGTAGGGGGTAGAAAGCGGATGCTCGGTGTTGGCGCTGCCGACCACGCCGCCGTTTTGGTTGATTAAAAGGGCCTTAACCCCAGTGGTAGACACATCGATTCCGAGAAGATAGGGCATAGTTGTTCCTCCTGCGCTGGGAATAGGAAAGCTCTTATCAAAATTTTACCTCAAAAAAGCGGACGATCATTCATAAAGTGGGGCGGCTCGCTGGCACAGCGCGCCCCGGCGGCGCGGGAAGGCTGGCGTACCGCGAAATCATGTATACTTAAAACCTATCCTGACCATTTTTATGGGCGCGCGGGGGGCTGCCCGTAAGCTGTTTACCCCAACTTTGGAGAGGAATTGCGAATATGATCCTGTTGACTTTTAAGCATCACGGCGCTTACCGGCTGGGCATCAAAACGCCGCAGGGCATTGTGGACGTGGCAATGGCGAATCAGTCGCTGAACGTGGCAGATGTACCCTCCACGCCAGAAGCGTTTTACCGGCAGGGGCTGGCGGCGCTGCCAATATTACAGCGTTTTGTGGAACGCGCCCTGGCAGAAGCTGGCAGCGCGGCCTGGCTGCTGGATGAAGGTAAAATTGAGTATGGGCCATGCGTGCCGCAGCCCGGCAAGATTATCTGCATTGGGCTGAACTACCGCAACCATGCCCGCGAGTCGAAGCTGGAAGTTCCGCCCGTGCCGGTGCTGTTTTCTAAGTTTCAGAATGCGGTGGCGGCTCATAATCAGCCGATTCCGCTGCCGAAAATTGCTCAAAAGTACGATTATGAAGCCGAACTGGCCGTGGTGATCGGGCGGCGCGCCAAATATGTACCGGAAGACCAGGCGCTCGATTACGTGTTGGGCTACTGCAATGCCAACGATGTCAGCGCGCGCGAACTACAGGGACTGACCAGCCAATGGCTGTTAGGCAAAACGCTGGATAGCTTCTTGCCCCTTGGCCCTTACCTGTTAACGGCAGACGAAGCCCCCGACCCGCAGAACTGGCCGGTGCGCTGCTGGCTCAATGGCGAACTGCGCCAGAACTCAAACACGTCTGACATGATCTTCCCGGTGAAGCAGTTGGTCAGCTTTATCAGCCGTCACATGACTCTGGAACCCGGCGATTTGATCTCTACCGGCACGCCCGAAGGGGTGATTTTGGGCCGCCAGGGCGCGGAGCGGGTGTGGATGAAACCCGGCGACAGCATGACGGTGGAGGTGGGACCTTTGGGCAAGCTGACCAACCCTCTGGTGGCGGAGATGGAATGAGCGCCGCGCCGCCCGTTTACCTCGTCACCGGGGCAATGGGATGCATTGGCGCGTGGGCGCTGTATCACCTGGCACGGCAGGGCAAGCGCGCCGTGAGCTTTGACCTGAGCGAAAACCGCTCGCGGCTGGATCTGCTGTTGGAGCGCGAGGAACAAGAGGAAGCGATCACCTTTGTGCGCGGCGACCTGACCGACCCGGCCCAGGTGTTGAACGCCATCCAAACGCATGCGGTGACGCATATCATCCACCTGGCGGCGCTGCAAGTGCCTTTCTGCCGCGCCAACCCGGCGTTGGGGGCACAGGTTAATGTGACGGGTACGGTCAACGTCTTTGAGGGCGCGCGCCAGGCCGGGTTGAAACACCTGATGTATGCCTCTTCGGTGGCCGTCTATGGCCCGCCGCCGCCCGGACGGGCCGGAGAGGTAGCGCGTGACCTGGCCTTCGAACCGATGACGCTGTACGGCGTTTATAAAGTCGCCAATGAAGGCACGGCGCGGGTGTATTGGGCCGATCACGGCATCAGCAGCACGGCGATCCGTCCCTATACGGTCTATGGAGTGGGGCGGGACCAGGGCATGACCTCAGACCCGACCAAAGCCATGCTGGCGGCGGCGGCGGGCAAGCCCTATCACATCGGCTTCAACGGTCCCAGCCAGTTTCATTTTGCTTCAGACGTGGCGCGGCTGTGCATCCTGGCGGCGGAGCGCCCGCTGGACGGCGCGCGAGTCTTTAACCTGGGCGGTAAGCCTACCACCTGCGCCGAAGTGATTGACCTGATCCGCGCGGAATGCCCGGGGGCGGAGATCACCTATCGAGATGCACCCCTGCCCTTCCCGGCGGGGTTTGATGGCTCCGCGCTGGCCGCGGCCTTCCCTGACCTGCCCGAAACGCCGTTAGTGGAGGGGGTGCGGCAGACCATCCAATCCTTCCGCGCTCTGTTGTCGGTGGGCAAAATCAATGCGTAAGCTCCCAGAGCCATCCTGTATTACAGGTTGACGGGTTAATAGCGCAGTGCTACAATTAATCTAGTACCTCATTTCCCCCAAGGAAAGGAACCTATGAAACACGTTGTCACTTTTGGCGAGATTATGATGCGGTTAAACCCGCCCGGCTATCTGCGCATCCCACAGACCAAGACCTTTGAGGTCTCTTATGCGGGCGGCGAAGCCAATGTGGCGGCATCGCTGGCGAACTATGGCGTGCCGACAGAGTACGTTACCCGGCTGCCCAAGAACGACCTGGGCGACGCCTGCCTGGCCGCGTTACGCCAGCAGGGGATTGGCACGCGCTTCATCGTGCGCGGCGGCGACCGCCTGGGCATTTACTTCTTAGAGACCGGCGCGGCCCAACGTGGTAGCAAGGTCATTTATGATCGCGCCAATTCCTCGGCGGCGACTATCCAAAAGGGCATGATTGACTGGAAAGCGGTCTTCGCGGATGCCGTTTGGTTCCATACGACCGGCATCACCCCGGCGATCTCTGGCAGCGCCGCCGAAGTTGCTATCGAAGCCGCTCAGTGCGCTCATGAAATGGGCCTGACGGTATCGGTGGACCTGAACTACCGCAAGAATTTGTGGAAGTGGGGTAAGAAAGCTGGCGAGGTGATGCCCGAACTGGTGAAGTGGTGCGACATCGCCATTGGCAACGAAGAAGACGCCGAGCAGGTCTTTGGCATTAAAGCCCCCGAAACCGATGTGACCGCCGGCAAGGTGGAGGCCGAACACTACCGCTACGTGTGCGACAAGATGATCGAGCGCTTCCCCAACCTCAAGGCTGTCGCGGTGACGCTGCGCGGCTCCATCTCGGCGACCCACAATACCTGGTCGGGCGTGCTGATGAACAACGGCAAGTTCTACAGTGCCCCCACCTACGATATTGAATACATTGTTGACCGTGTGGGCGGCGGCGACTCGTTTGTGGGCGGGCTGATCTACGGGATGCTGACCTATAACGATGACCAGAAAGCCCTGAATTTTGCAGTGGCGGCTTCGTGCCTCAAGCACTCCATCATCGGCGATTTCAACCAGGTGAGCGTGGACGAGGTTGAAAAGCTGATGAAGGGCGATGCTTCGGGCCGCGTGGCGCGCTAAGGAGGAACCGATATGGCTCGCTTTACCCGTTTGGAAGTCTATGAGGCGATTCTGTCCGCCGGGCTGGTTCCGCTGTTTTATCACGGCGACGGCGCGGTGGCGGAGAATATCGCCAATGCCTTTAGCGAAGGCGGCACGCGCGTGATCGAGTTCACCAACCGCGGTGATAAAGCTCTGCGGGTGTTTAATCACCTGAATGATACGCTGGAGGCCAAAAAATCGCCGGTGATTTTGGGCGTTGGTTCGGTGATGGATGCGCCCACGGCGGCGCTGTACATTGCGCACGGGGCCAACTTCATCGTCAGCCCGATTTTTAACGTGGAAATCGCCAAACTGTGCAACCGGCGCAAGATCCCGTATATGCCCGGCTGTGCTTCGGCCACGGAGATTTCGACCGCTGAAGAAATGGGCGTGGAGATCGTCAAAATCTTCCCTGGAGAGACGGTCGGCGGCCCGGCTTTTATCAAGGCGGTGTTAGGGCCCATGCCCTGGTCGCGGATTATGCCGACGGGCGGGGTGGAAGCCACGAAAGAGAGCGTGGAGAAGTGGATCAAAGCCGGGGCGGCCTGCGTGGGCATGGGCAGTAACCTGGCAAAGAAGGAATGGATCGCGGCGGGTGATTGGGGCGCGATGCGCGACACGGTGCGCAACGTGCTTCAGTGGGTCCAGGAAAGTCGGAAGTAAAAGACCGGGTTGTTTTTATCACAATCGTTTGCGGCGCTTTTCGCCGCAAACGATTGTATTTAAACCTCAACAATTTCGGCGATTGCCAGGCCGCTTTCGCCAGCGACGGCATAGAGCAGGTACGTTCTGCCGTCTTCTTCGTAAACGCAGGGGTCGCGCAACTGGCGGACGGGAACGTCAATAAACCCACGCTGAGAGGGTTCGAGGGGCAGGTGTCCGCCTTCGTAGTCGGTTTCGGGCTGAAGCACCACTTCTGGCGGGCTGGTTTGCCAGGAGAGCCAGTCGGAGGTGAGGTCAATGGAAACGCGCAGGATCGATTCAGGGCAGTCACCGGCGTTGGTATAGTAGACCCACAGACGATTGCCCTGGAGTTGAAGAGCAGAGTGGCGCATGTTGGGCGAGAACAGGGTGGGGCCTTGTTCGAAGCCGCTCAGACCGTCTGGTGAACGGTAAAAGACGCCGGGCATTGCCAGGGCGTAATGCCAGCCGCCCCACTGAAAGACGCGGAAGTAGCTTAACCCCAGTTCTCCGGCGCGGCTTTTAAAGTGGATGCCGTCGGATGAGAGGGCCACAAAAGATTTTTGCTCGCGCACGTTTACCGGGCCGTGATAATACATACGAATCTGGCGGCGGGCGTGATCTACGTGGACATCTGGCGAGGCGAGATGGTCGCGGCAGGAGGTCTGATCAAGCTGGAGGGTTCCTGGGGAGTAAATTGTCCAGGGCCCGGCCAGTTGATCGGCATAAGCCAGGCGGATATATGTGCCGTGATGGTCGCCAAAATAGAGATAGTAACGCCCCAAGCGGCCTGGCAGCCAGTCGGGGGCCTGGATGAGCGAGGGGCCGTTGATGTTAGAACCCATGCGTCCGGTCGGGTCCATGCCGGGGCGGATGATGGGGTTGTGGGGAAAGCGCCGGATGGCGAGCATCAGCGTTGAGGCCAGATCTGGTCGAGGAAGCGGATTTTGGCTTCGCTCTGGAAAATGCCGCCGCCTTCGTGCTGGTTGTATTCGTAGACGATGATGTCTTTGGGTCCGGCGTAATAGTTGTAAGCGGCAAAGACGGTGGAAGGCGGGCAGATGTCATCCATCAGAGCCGTGGAGAAGAGCGCCCTGGCCCTGGCGCGCGGGGCGAAGTTGACACCGTCAAAGTAGGATAGGGTATTGAAGACCGTCTCGATTTTATCGCGGTGGGTTTTGCAGAAAGCGGCGATTTCGCCGTAGGGGTGGGTGTTGACCAGGGTGGTGGCGCGTTTGTAATGGCATAGGAAAGGCACATCGGGCATGACGACCTGCACATCGGGGGCCAGGCCTGCCGCCGCCAGGGCAATGCCGCCGCCCTGACTGCCGCCGGTGAGGGCAATGCGGCCAGGGTCTACCGCCGGGTGCGTGCGGGCGGCTTCGATGGCGCGCACGGCATCGGTGAAGACGCGGCGGTAGTAGTAGGTGCGCGGAGATAGAACGCCGCGCGTCATAAAGCCGGGGAACTGCGGGTTCGAGCCTTCGGCTTCCAGGTCGGGGGTATCGCCGGGCATCCAGGTGGAACCCTGGCCGCGCGTGTCCATGACAAAGTGGGCAAAACCGGCGCTGGCCCAGTTCAGCCAGTTGATGGGCAGTCCGCGCCCGCCGCCGTAGCCAATGTACTCTACCACGCAGGGCAGCCGGCCAGAAGCATTCTTAGGGATGACGAACCACCCTTTGATAGGCTGTCCGCCGAAGCCGTTAAAGGTCACGTCGAAGAATTCCAGGGTTTTGAACCCTGCTGCATAGGGTTGGAAGCGAGCATCGAGGGGATAAGCGCGGGCTTCAGCCAGGGTGTCGTTCCAGAAGGCATCAAAGTCGGCAGGTTCGACTCGCGGGGGGCAGTAAGTTCTAAGCTGATCGAGGGGGAAATCAAAGAAAGCCATGGGTTCACCGCCGTTAGAGTTTTGATTATTATAGCCCATGTAAAAATTGCCTGCAAAAAGTGGGCGTGAACTTGCTATAATTTAAAGAATATTCTGGCTCCATTCTTATTGTTAAAGGCAGTCCTTATGGAACCCGATCCTTCTATTATTGATGCCCTGAATGATCCTGAATTTCGCAGCTACTTCTTGAATTTGCTGGCAAGCGCGGCAACGGATGCAGAGAAGTACGCCCAAATGCTGGATTTTTTCCGCGCGCGCGGCGGGGGGCAGGCGTGTTCGTCTGCGCCGCTGGCCCACGTAGCGGCCGGAGGGGAGCAGGAGGGCGGTATTCCGGCTGAATGGGACGTAAGCCGGATACTGGCGCAAACAGCGGAGAGTATCCGCCGGGCGGTGCGGCGGGTGGAGCGCAGCCATCACCGCGACGGTGGTTGGGGTCCGCGCGTGGAAGAGAGCAACCTCTGGCATACGGCCCATACCGTGCTGTTCCTGGGCGCGGTTCGCCGCTGCGCGGAGATTACGGTTGATGCAGATCTGAAGGCGTTACTCCAGGCCGGCTATGCGTACCTGGAACAGCACCCGCAAGATTGGGCTTCTGATATGATTGGGGCGGAAGGGGCGCTATCGGTTTACCACTTGGGGATGATGGCGCGCTGTTTTTTGCGCGGCGGGCGCGAGTTTTTGCGCAAAGAAACCGCCGTGCGCATTTACCGGGGGATCGAGCGCCTGTACCATGCCCAGAATGATGATGGCGGCTGGGATGCCAGCCTGTGGGGGTACGCGGTGGCAACGCCGGTGCGCCGCTTCAGCGAGGTAGGCGCTACAGTGATGGCGATGCAAACGCTGGCTGAAGTGGGCGACGACCGCTTTCTGACGGCCATGCAGCGGGCCGCGCACTGGCTGGCCTGCACGCAAAACCTGGATGGAAGCTGGAATAACGGCAGCACGCGCCCCGACCTGGAAGCCTATACCCTGACGGGTGACCCGCGCGCCGGCAAGACCTGTGACGCTTTGCAAGGTTTTCTGGCACTGCGGGCCTTTGATCTGCCGCTGGAGCCTTACCGGGCGGCCTTGGGGCGCGCGGTGGATTGGCTGAGGCGCAGCCTGACGCCAGTACTGACCCGGCCAGAGCGCCTGAGCGGGTGGGGGTGGGCCTATACTCCAGCGGATTATGAAAACGTCTGCCTGGCGCTCGAAGCCCTGCTGCGCCTGCCGGGCGTACCTCTGGCACTGTCGGCGGCCTGCGCTGACTGGCTGGTGCAGACACAGCGCCGCCAGGAAGGCGACGTCGAAGATGGCAGTTGGGTGTTAGGGCATACTGCGCGCATTGCCGCCGCGCTGACTGCATTTTACCAGCGGGTGCAGGAAGCGGCACGCTCCACAGAGACGTATCACAATTTTTTGCCGTAACGGCCCGCCAGCTCGCGCTTAGCTGACGTAGAGCCGGAACGCAAACTCCCCTTCCTGGGCATAGTGGATCTCAAAATAATCTTCTTCCACCTGGCGGGCCTGGAAGGTGGCAGGGCCATTCTCAACGCTCACGCTGACCCCGTTTAACTGCCAGGCGCGAGGGCGCAAATCGGTGACCTGGACGCCTGGGGCATAGACTTCAAATACCAGCGCCCCACTGCCGGCAATGCCGGCTGTTTTTGGCTCGATCTGCACGTCCACCGGGTTCTCGTGGCGCAGCCTGGCCCAACCCGTCTGACCGGTTAGCGTTTGCCAGTGCAGGGTGAAGGGGTGAAACTGGCCGTACCCCGGTTTGGCCCGGCTGGTCCACTCGCCGCCCATCATAAAATGCGCATCAATCCAGGCTGAGGCGACGCGGCGCGGGCTGCTGGAGATGGGCTGCTGCACCAGGCGCGGCCCCTGAAAGGCCAAAAAGTGCGGCAGCGCGCCAGCCGGGATGTTCACCCCAGTGATGGCCGCGCAGGGGCCAAAACACAGATCGGCGCAGTGACCAAAGGGCCGGGTCGTATCGGGGAAGGGGGCCAGCCTGCGCCCAACGGCCAGCCAGATCCACAACCCTAACAGAGCGGCATAGCGGCGCATATCCATGCCGTAACTGCGGTCATAGGGGCCGGCTACATTGCCCAGCCCGGCGTGGTAATAGCGGGCGATGTCTTCCCACAGGCGGGTTTCCATAGCATGGCCCAGGCGGGCCAACAGTTCTGAACCAGAGGGGTAGTTGCAGAAGGTATTCCACAGCCGCAGGGCGTAGAGGTCCGTACCGTAATACGTGGGGGAGTTGTACTCTTCAAAAGCCCCGTTTTCCTGGAACAGATCGTAGACCTGCTGTGCCAGGACTTCGCCGGCCTGCATCCATGCGGGTACGCCCAGGCGTGCCCCGCTGAAATGCAGCAGGTAGGCGTCCATCAGGGCGATGTTGGTATAGCCGGGGCGAACCTGGCGCGCCAGCGTGCCTTCTACGGCCAGGCGCAGCGCGCGGTGGATGCGCTCAATCAGGGGGCGAGACAGGAGCGGCTCGAAGTGGATGAGGATGAGAGCAAAGCCGGTTCCGATGAAGTCGCGCCAGTTGGGATCATAATCGCGCCATTCGCGCGCGCCGGGGCCGGGGCGGGGCTCTTCGGGCGAGCGCAAGAACGTACCGTGGTAAACGGCTCCGGGTTCATCTAACTGGTAATCGAGGATGGCGTTCAGCACATCCTCGGCCCGCGCCGCGTCGCCTGGGGCGGCGCGCATCAGCAGGCCGAGGGCGTAATAGGTGCTGTCGCGTACCATGTGCGAAGGCGGGCGCGGCTCGCCGCGGTAATCGGGGTCGCCGGGGTGCCACAGCAGTCGGGCGGCGGGGTCGTAGAGAGGGGCCATCCACGCCAGCGAGTCATGCAGGATTTCCTGCGCATAGGGAGAGAGAGCGAGCATGGGTTAAAGCCCCAGTTTGACCATTAATTCGGCATTGTAGATGGAACCGCCAGCGGCCCCGCGGATGGTGTTGTGCGAAAGCACCACCATTTTTAGATCGTAGATCGGGTCTGGGCGCACCCGGCCCACGACAGTACTCATGCCGCGTCCGGTGGCGCGATCTAAGCGAGGCTGAGGGCGGTCGGGTTCGTCGCGCACCACGATGACGGGGTGCGGCGCAGAAGGCAGGTCGCAACTGACGGCGGGAGCTTGGTAGTCGCGCAGGGCCTGGATGGCGTGCCGGGCATCAACGCGGCGGCGGGTTTCGACCGAAAGACACACCATATGGCCGTCGCTGACGGCCACGCGGTTGGTATGGGCCGAGATCACAAAGTCTGCTGGCTCAATTTCATCATCCACGATCTTGCCGATCATCTTGCGCGGCTCCCATTCTACTTTTTCCTCTTCGCCGCCGATGTAGGGAATCACGTTGTCAATGATGTCCATCGAAGGCACGCCGGGATACCCCGCCCCTGAAATGGCCTGGAGCGAAACGGCAAAGACCATCTGCACGCCGAAGGCGTCGTGCAGGGCTTTGAGGACCACTGTCATGCCGGTGCTGGTACAGTTGGAATTGGTGACAATATAACCGCTCCAGCCGCGCTTGCGGCGCTGCGCCTCGACGATGGGGGCCTGATCGGGGTTGACTTCGGGCAGCAGAATGCTCACGTCTGGCTCTTTGCGGTAGGTGGAGGCGTTGGAAAAGACTTTGATGCCCGCCTGGGCGAACTGCGGTTCGGCGGTTTTGGCAATCTCCGCTGGCAGGGCAGAAAAGACAATGGGGGTGTTGGCGGCTTCTGGTGTGGTGGGCAGCACCGTCATGGTGCGCGCCCAGGCCGGCATGGGTTCGGGCAGCAGCCAGCGGCAGGTTTCGCCGTAAAGCTGCCCAACGGAACGGTCAGACCCGGTGATGGCTTTGACCTCGAACCAGGGATGGTTATCGAGCAATTGGATGAAACGCTGGCCCACGCTGCCGGTTGCAGCCAGGACTGCTACGGGGATTCTTTCGCTCATGTTGGCCTCACAACTTGTTCGTGGAGCGCCTGGACGGCGGCGCGGGTGTCGGCCGCATCGACGATCAGGCTGATTGAGACTTCAGAAGACCCCTGGGCAATGGCGATGACGTTGACGCACTTTTCGCCCAGGGCGTTGAACACCCGCCCGGCCACGCCGGGGGTGTTGCGCATGCCCGAACCGACGACAGAGATAATGACCACCTCGTCCGATGCCCAGATGCGGTCAATATCGCGGCTGGCGATCTCCTGGGCAAAGGCGGCATTGAGCGCCGCCAGGACGGCGCGGGTCGATTCGGAAGGGACGGCAAAGCAAATGCTCTGTTCGGAAGATGCCTGGGTGATGAGCGGCACGCTGGTTCCGGTGGCGGCCACGGCGCTAAAGGTACGCGCCGCCACGCCGGGGACGCCAAGCATGCCGCGGCCTTCGATGGTGATGAGCTGCAAGCCGCGAATGGCGGTGACGGCCTTGACCACCCGGTCTGAAGAGGGCATTTCGGCCACCAGGCGCGTGCCAGGGTGACTGGGGTTGAAGGTGTTGCACACCCGCAGGCGGATGCCAGCTTCGATGACGGGGCGGATCGTCTTAGGATGGAGAACCTTCGCGCCGTAGTAGGCCAGTTCAGAGACTTCGCGGTAGGATAGTTCTGGGATGGTGCGCGCGTCGGGGACCAGGCGCGGGTCGGCGGTCATCACGCCATCCACGTCGGTCCAAATCCAAACGTCATCAGCGGGCAGGGCGGCGCCCAACAGGGCTGCCGAGTAATCACTGCCGCCGCGGCCCAGGGTGGTCGGTACGCCTTCGGGCGTGGCGCCAATGAAGCCGGTGGTGACGACCACCAGGCCCCTGTCTAACAGGGGAAGCAGGCGGGCGCGCGTTTTGGCGGTGGTGGCGGCCAGGTCGGGGTGGGCGGCCTGAAAGTGGTGATCGGTGACGATTAGTTCGGTCGCTTCGACAAAGGCCGCCGGAATTCCAGCCGAATCGAGGGCGACGGATAGGACGCGCACGCTCATGCGTTCGCCCAGGCCAGCCACGGCATCGAGGGCGCGTGGCGTGGCTTCGCCCAGCACTGCCATGGCCTGACAGCGGCTGGAAAAATCAGCAACCAGTTCGGCGATTTCATCTTTAAGGAGCGCCCCGCGCGCCGGGTCAGTGATGAGCGCGTCGGTCAGTTCATCGTGGCGGGCCTGCAGTTCCTGGGCGGCCGGGAGATAGGCTTTACGGTCGCCCTTGCTGGAACGGACAGCGGTATCCAACAGCAGATTGGTGACGCCGTTGAGTGCCGAGGCGACGACCACCAGGTTGCGCCACTCGCTGCGCGCCTGCTGGATGATCCGCACCACCTGGGTCATCGCTTCCACGGACCCAACCGACGTCCCACCAAACTTCATGACCAGGGTATTTTGCGGGGACTGTGACATACCGACTCCTACGATTAAAGATGTGAAATTCTACCAGATTTTTAGGGGGTTAGCGCACCTGGCGCGTTTCGGGTTCGGCTTCCCAGGCCACGCGGATCTGCGTACCGGAGCCTACCTGGCTCTGGATCGTGTAGGCGGCCCCGACCGACTGCGCCCGTTCTTCCATGATCCCCAGCCCAAAGTGATCGGGCAGGTTGTTTTTGTGAAGGTCAAACCCGATGCCGTTATCGGAAATGAGCATTTGCACATGGCCGTTTTCTTGGACCAGGTGAATCTGGACCTGCGAGGCCCTGGCGTGCTTGGAGATGTTGTTCAGGGCTTCCTGGGCAATCCGGTAAAAGCCAATTTTTACATTGGGCGGCAGGTTAATAGTGCGGTCCAGGTTCAGGTCTACCGGCACGCGGGCACGCCCGGTAAAGGCTTCGCTGAGCTGCTGTAAGAGGTCCGGCAGAGGAACATCTTCGAGAGCCGCGGGGCGCAGTTCCATCAGCAGGGTGCGCATTTCGGCCAGAGCGCCGCGCGTTAACTCGCGGACTTCGGCCAGTTTTTGCCTGCCGGCTTCGGGGTTGCGCTCCCACAGGCGCGGAAGCACGTCAGCGATCAGGCTGGTGGCAAAGAGAGTCTGCGTGACGGCGTCATGCAGATCGCGGGCCAGGCGGCTGCGCTCAGAAGAGACGGCCAATTCCTCGGCCTGGCTGCGCAGGCGGGCATTGGCAATTGCCAGCGCGGCGTGGTCGGCAAACCCGGCGGCAGTCTGTTGATCTTCTTCAGAGATCAGGCGGGGCTGTTCGTAGGCCAGCAGCAGGCCGCCATCTACCTCTTCATTCAGGATGAGGGGAACCGCGAGCATGGCGCGGTAATCTTGCAGGAGAATATTTTCCCAACGCCTTGCGGGGCCAAAATTGCCGCCGGGATCGAGGGATGGGATGCTGCCCGGATGCGCGGCGTTGCTGGCGGCGATAAAAGCGGCTACATCTTGCAGAATCATGGTTTGGCCTGCCAGCACCGGATTGCAGAGCCATTCTGGGGTGAAGACAACCGGCATGTTCGATCCGGTAGAGAACGGCGAATTAGGGCCGGGGTCCAGCCGAGAGCCGGGCAGGTTGTAGGCCACTACCACCGGCAGATTGCCTTCGCCGCGGCGGAAGATCACCACTGCGCTTGCGTCCATCAGCCGGATGGCCTGGTGGGTGATATGGTCGAGACACTCGCGCAGGGACATATTAGAGTTCAGAATGGCGAGAATCTCGCGCAGTCCCTCGGCTACCTGGCGGCGGCGCTCGATTTCGGCGGCGGAACGCTCGATCTGAGCGGTGCGCTCGCGGACCTGCTCTTCCAGCCTGGCCTGTTGTTCCTGAATGCGCTTGACCCGCAGCCAGAAGGCCCCAACAGCACTGCTGACGAACAGAAAGACCATCGCACCGTTGAACCACCACTGTTCCCATACCGGTGGGATGACATGGATGCGCACGCTCGTACCGGCTTCGTTCCAGATGCCGTCTTTGTTCGCGCCCTTGACGCGAAAGACGTAATCTCCGCCTTTCAGGTTGGTATAACTGGTGTAGCGCCGGGTGCCGGCGTAGACCCAATCGCGGTCGAAGCCTTCCAGCTTGTAGGCATACTGATTCTTATCGGGTGTGGAGTAATCGAGGGCCGCAAATTCAAAGGAGATAAAGTTGTCCTGATACGATAAAACGATCAGTTCGTTTTCGGCCAGGTCTTTGCGTTCGATCTGGTTGAACTTTTTAAACGCGGTGATCACCACCGGCGGCGGAACGAGGTTGTCGGCCATGCTGCGGGGGTCGAACAGATTAAAGCCGTGCACTCCGCCAAAATAGAGAATGCCGCGCTTGTTGCGGAAGTACGCCCCAACGTTAAATTCGTTGCCTTGCAGGCCGTCGCGCACGTCAAAATTGCGAAAGCGTTCAGTGGCGGGGTCGAAGCGCGAGAGACCCATATTGGTGGACAACCACAAATTCCCTTCATGGTCGGGCAAGATGCCAAAGACCGAGTCGTTGGGCAGCCCGTGTTTTTGGGTGTAGCGCCGGAAGGTTTCTAGAGCCGGGTCAAAGCGGTTCAGCCCGCCCTGGATGGTCCCAATCCACATGACGCCATCGGGACTTTCGTAAAACGAGAGCACGCGGTCACTGCTCAGGCTGTTGCTGTCTTTGGGATCATTAAAGTAATGCCGGTATTCGAGGGTTTCGGGGTTTAAAACGTAAATGCCGTGGTTGGTACCGATCCAGAGCGAGCGGTCTTTGGCTTGATAGATGGCGCGTACCGGGTCTTCGCTGCCCGCCGTTTCGCGGCCGCCAAACTGGAGGTGATGGAAACGCAGGGTACTGCGATCCAGCAAATCTAACCCGCCGGCCTGGGTTCCAATCCACAGCACGCCGCGGTGATCTTCGAGAAGACTTAAAACGCGGTCATCGCTCAGGCTGTAGGGGTTATTGGCGTTGTGCAAAAACCGCGTAAAACGCCCGGTATCGGGGTTAAAGCGGTTCAGCCCGCCGCCATACGTTCCAACCCATAACGCGCCGCTGCGATCCTCAAGAATAGCGCGGACATCGTTGCTGCCGAGGGTAGAAGTGTCGAGCGGGTTGTGGATGTACGCCTTAAAAGACTGAGTTTCCGCGTCATAGCGGTTCAGCCCGCCATCCATCGTCCCAACCCATACCACTCCATCCTGATCTTCAAAAATGGCATGAACCATATTGTCGCTCAGGCTGTTGGTGACGCCTGGCTGGTACTGGTGTAGGATGAAGCGGTCATCCGTCTGATTGTATTTATTGACACCCCCGCTGAATGTGCCGATCCAAAACACGCCAGAGCGGTCTTCGTAGAGTGAGAGGATGTAGCTGCTGCTCAGGCTGTGAGAGTCTTTGGGGTCGTGCAGGTAGTGGATAAAATAATCTTCGCGGCGCTCCAGACGGTGGAGGGCCTTGCGCGTGCCGACCCACAGGCGGCCCTTGCTGTCTTCAAAAATGGTGCGGATGTCGTTGCTGACCAGCGCATAGGGGTTGCCGGCGCGGCTTTTATAGGATGTAAAAGTTTTGTCGGTGGCGTTAAAGCGGTTCAAACCACCATCTTCCGTGCCGACCCACAGCAGTCCGTAGCGATCCAGCCAGAGCGAAAGGATTTTGTTGCTGCTCAGGCTGCGCGGATTGCGCAGGTCAGAGCGGTAATGGGTGAACTGGTTCGTGGCGAAGTTGTAGTAATCCAGCCCGTCAGACGTACCGACCCACATCCCGCCGGGGGGGTCAAGGATGAGGGCAGTGATCAGGTTACTGCCCAGCGACATGGGGCGGTCGGGATAGTGCTGGTAGTGGACGAAGGTATCGTCGGCGGCATTGAGGCGGTTCAGGCCGTCCTCAGTTCCGGCCCAGATGTTGCCAGCGGGGTCTTCGAGGATGGCGGTTACGGTGGAACCGTTGAGGCTGAGGGGGTTTTGAGGGTCATGCAGATAGCGGAGAAAGGTTTCACTAACGGGGTCGAAGCGGTTCAGCCCGCGGCCAGTTCCAACCCACAGCATGCCGCGCGAATCTTCAAACAGCGTTAGAATGTCGTTGTCGGAGATGGTAAAGGGGTTATCGGGATCGTGCTTGTAGATGGTAAACGTATAGCCGTCATATTTGTTCAGCCCATCTTCAGTGCCAAACCACATAAACCCATGCGAGTCCTGCAGGATGGCCTGCACGGTGCTTTGCGAAAGCCCGTCTTCAACTGAAAGATTTTCAAAGCGCAGGGTGCGAGACTGCCCCCGCGCTGGCTGGACAAGGGGCAGGCAGAAGAAAGCCGCCAGCAGCAGACCGCGTAAAAAGGTTAAGAAAGCCTTGCGAACCACTTATCTTGCTCTTAGCACGGCTTCAATCACCGTGAGCGCCTGGGTAATCAGTTCATGGTTGGCCTGCGAACCCATATGCCCCAGGCGGAAGACTTTGCCGGCCAGTGGGCCGTAGCTGCCGCCCACCACCAACCCGCGCAGGCGCAACTGCCGGTCGAACTCAGCCCAGGGAATGCCTTCAGGAACCTTGACGGCTGTGACGGTGGGAGACGAAATCGCGCCGGGGGCGGGGAAGATTTCCAGGCCAATCCGGCGCAGTTCTTCACGGCAAAGGCGGGCAACTTCGGCATGGCGGGCAAAGCACGCCTCTAACCCCTCGGCCAACAGCAGTTCAGTAGCCGCGTGCAGAGCGGCCAATCCGTGCCAGTAAGGGGTGTAAGGGAAGTAACCATTTTGAACGGCGGTTCTGAACGGCTTGAGGGCGTCGTAGCCGGGGTAGTCAACCTCTTCGATAATATCCCAGGCGGGCGCGCTGATGGAAAGGAAAGACATGCCAGGGGGCGCTGAAAGCACTTTCTGCGAGCCGCCCAGCAGTAAATCAATATTCCATTCGTCTGCCAGCACCGGGGCGCCCCCAAGGCTGGCAACTGCATCAACGTACAACAGGGGAATGCCGTGTTTCTTTTTCAGCCGCCCCAGCTCGGCCAACGGATTGAGCGTGCCAGAGGGGGTTTCACAGTGGACGGCAGTGATCATCTTGGGCTGGAATTCGACGATGGCCTGCTCGATCTGCTCCCAATCTGAAAGCGTCTGGTCATAGCCAAAACCGACGGTGCGCACCTGCGCGCCGATGGAGCGGGCCATGTCTCCAATGCCATACCCGAATACGCCGGTCGCCACTGCCAGAACGCGCTCGCCGGGCCGCAGACAGCTTTTCAGGGCGGCCCACAGCGCCAGCATTCCTTCTCCGCTCATGATGGCGAAAGAGCAGTGCGTTCCGCAGATGGTTTGCAGGTTCGCTTCCACCTGACGGTAGAGGTCCAGGTATTCCGGTTCCAGATCGGCGGAGCCGTAATCAACTAGATAGGCCTGCAAAACTTCGGCGGGAACTTTAACGGGGCCGGGAACCATGGGGATGGGGTAGGTTTTCATAACGCTCCTTGAGAAGAATGGGGTTGGAGGATGGGCGGCGGTGGGCTCAATGGATTAACCGCTAATTATCCCATAAAAAGAGGCGCGATTCAATAAAATTGCCGCGGCTGAATGTTCTGTGTGCGGCGCAAGATCGAGTTTTAGAAAAGGTTTTGAAGGGAAAACCCTTTAAGATTCCGCTACCCGGTTGCGGCCCGCTTGCTTGGCGGTGTAAAGGGCCGCGTCGGCGCGAGCCAGCAGGGCCGAAAGGCTGGTGGTTTGCTGGTCGGCCTGAGCGACTCCCAGGCTGATGGTAATCGGCGCGGGGCCCCGGTCGGTGGGGATTTCTTCGCCGACGATGGCCTGGCGAATGCGCTCGGCGATTTCGCGCGCTTCTGTGAGGTCAGCATTGGGGAGCAAGATGGAAAACTCGTCGCCGCCGTAGCGCCCCAGGATATCAACGATGCGTACATGGGCGCGTACCCGCGCGGCGACGGTGGATAACACGTGATCGCCAACGGCGTGGCCGAAGGTATCGTTGATTTCTTTGAAATTGTCGAGGTCGAGCATAATCGCCGAAAGCGGGTTGCGGAAGCGGCGGAAACGGTTAATTTCATGCTCGCCCAATTCAAAGAAACGGTAGCGATTATACAGGCCGGTCAGCGGGTCGGTGGTTGCCAGACGCTGTACTTCGGCGTAGAGGGTGGCATTGTGGAGGGCGGTGGTGGCGGTGGCGGCAAAGCTCTCGAGCAGGCGCAGGTCGGCATCTTGGAAGAGATGGGGCCGCGAGCCGGTGAGCGAGAGCACGCCCAGCACTTCCTGAGAGTGGACCAGTGGAGCGATCAGCGCCGAGCGGATTTGGTCCCTTTCACGCGGCGCGCCGTTGGCGGTGGGAGCGAGGTGGTGGATCAGCAGGGGGCGTTTTTCGCGCAGTGCCTCAGTCAGAAACGGGCGCACCGCCTGACTGGAGATTTTCTGGATGCGCGGGTCGCGGAACCCGATGCTGGCGCGCACTTCCAGGCTCCCCGTTTCGGGGGCCAGCAGGTAAAGGGCGCTCTGCTCGGCCAGGGGAATGGCCTGTTGGGCGGCATCTAAAATTTGCACGAGCAGGGTTTCGAGGTCGAGGGTAGAAAGCAGGGCGCGGGTAGCCTGGTGTAAGGCGTGCAGTTCACGCACCCGGCGGGTTTCTTGCTCGTAGAGATGGGCATTCTCAATGGCAAGGGCGGCGCGGTCCGCCAGATCTTGAAAGAAGAATTGATCTTCCATGGTAAAGCGGCGGCCAGGCTGGTCGCGCAGAATGCCCAGCGAGCCGATCCAACGCCCGCGCGCGCGCAGTGGTAAGACGAGACCGTTGCGGATTGGGAAATAATCCAACAGCAGATGATAGGGGGCTGGCAGGAGAGCGTTAACCTCTTCTGGCTGTATAGCGTCGCTGATGCGCACCACCTGGGTCATGGCGGGCGAATCTGCGCGGATTTCATAGTACTGGTCGGCCATGCGCCGCCGGACGGCCTGCAAAATGGCCGGGTTGGGGTGGTGGATAGCCGTCAGGGTGGAATATTTTCCATCGCTGGTGCTGAGTTCGATCACGCTGATGTCGCCGGAGAGCAGGCCGATTTCGTTCACAGTGGTTTCTAACAGTTCGCGTTGGTTCAGTCCAGCCTCGGCAAAAGCCCGCGACAGAGACGCCAGAATTTGCGAGCGCGAGGCCTGGGTGCGCAGCTCATCTTCGGCCCGCTTGCGCAGGGTGATATCCTTCAGCACGCCCACGGCCCCGTTCAGATTGCCTTTGCGGTCTACAATCGGCGCGGTGCTTGCCAGCACATTGCGGCGCTGACCATCCGGCAGCAGGATAAGCAGTTCAATATTGGTGTGGTAGCTGCCATCGAGAGCCGAACAGACCAGCGGCAGGTTGCGGGGGTCGTAAGGTTCGCCGGTGGTGTAGCAAATGTTCAGGCTGGTGAGATAGTGGTAATCGAGGTGATAGGGCAGGGGCTGGTTGAAGATGCGCTCGGCGGCAGGGTTGCATAAAATCAGGCGGCCTTCCTCATCCGTCACCAGGATCGGCTCTGGGGCGGTTTGGATGATCGTCTCCAGGCGCGACTGCTGTACTTCTAGCTGTTCAAGCAGGCGTTCGCGGGTGGTTACATCGTGCCAGACGGAGACGACGCCCGAACTACCGGCCTCGCTTAACAGGGGCGTAGCCGAGACCAGAAACACCCGCTCGCGGCCTTCTTTGTCTTTCAGCAGCAGGCGCTCGCCGACCACGTTCTCGCCTTTGTTCGCCCTGGCGATGGGTAGTTCGGCAATACGGGCCGGCTGGCCGTCGGGCAGAGTAATCGAAAGCAGGTCAATGAGTTCAGCCTGTTCCATACCGACCGGGTCAATGCCAAAGATTTCGTAAGCAGCCGGGTTGGCGCGGGTGGCAACGCCGCGCGCATCGAACATGATGACAACATCGGCGATGGATGTAATGATGGCGTCCAGTTCTTCGGCCCGGCGGTGGGTTTCTTCGACGATTTCAGCCGCCAGATTGCGCGCTTCTTGCGCCTGGGCGGTGTTTTCCTCAATCAGGAGAACGACCCCGGCCTCGCCCTGCCAGCGAATCGGACAGAGGTTGATGCGGAAGCTGCGCTTTTCACCAGATGGATATACCCGTTCCTGCTGGCGGATCGTCAGGGGCTGATTAGACGCTATCACCTGCTGGATGACGGCCTCTTCTGGAAACTGATAGCCCGCAGGCCAGACCGCGTGATAGGGCTGTCCTAGAACCGGCTGCTCCGGGTTCGGAGTCAGGCGCTGGTAAGTGGGGTTGACAAGCTGGAAGGTCAGGTCAGGACCGCTGACCAGAGCAATTCCAGCAAACGAACATTCTAACAGCGCCTGGATCAGCAGGATGTGCTGTTCTGCATCTGGAACAATCTTATTCATATCGGAATGTACCAACCCTATCCAATAAAAAATACCGCTCTTTGCACTGCATTGTGAGATGAGAACTGTGGGGGCAGCAAGCGTGGATGATTTCCTACCCCCCTGATCGGGTCCATTCTATAACTGCCGGGCGCAGGAAAATGGCCGATTCCTGAACCCCTGAGGTTAGTATACCACTTTTCGCATATAATAACTTTAATTCTGTCGTGGGGAGACTGTCCAATGGAAACACATCCGCGTTCTCGCGTGGTTTCAGGGCTTTTGCTCATCATTCTGGGACTGTTGTTTCTGTCTTATCAGATTATGCCAGGGTGGTGGGGCTGGCTGAGGCTAGATGTAAGCTGGCCGTTGATCGTGATCGGCGTGGGCGTTCTCTTTCTGGTCATGGGCCTGCTGACCGGTACGCCGGGGCTGGCCGTGCCGGCCTGTCTGATCGGCGGGATTGGCGGCCTGCTGTACTGGCAGAACCGGACCGGGAATTGGGATTCCTGGGCCTATGTGTGGACGCTCATTCCCGGTTTTGTGGGAGTAGGCGTGATCCTATCGGGTCTGCTGGGCGGCTCGAAGATCCGCGAGGCGCTGGAAGGCGGCCTGTGGACGATTCTCACCAGCCTGGTGATGTTTGCCATCTTTGGCTCGTTCCTGGGCGGGCTGGATATCTTTGGGGTTTACTGGCCGGTGCTGTTGATCGTGGCGGGACTGCTGGTGTTCTTCCGCGCGCTGATCAAGCGGTAAGTCCGGCTGTGCTTTAGAGTGCGCGATCGGGAGAAATTCAGGATGGTCCTGTTTTACATTCCGTTTTCGTTGTACAATTGGATACACAAGCGTTCTTCGGTAAGCCCAATTAAATTAATTTGAAAGGAAAAGGCCATGTTCCCACCTTCCATGCTGTCGAGCCTGTACGTTAAGGGCAGTTTGCGCAACACCGCCAACGGTTTTGAGCTGAGGCTGAGGAATAACATCGATTCAGGCACGGTGACGGGTCTGGGGCCGCTGGGTGTGGATGATGCCGCTATCAGCCCCGATAAAGTGGTGATGAAAGTGGGGCAAAAGGAAATGCGCGGCGACCAGTTGAGCTATCGGACGCCGCTGCCGGTGGGGGTCATGTCGGAAATTTATATTGCGGTTGAGGGCGAACCACTGGCGCCAGGCCAGCACAAACTCTCGTTTCAGATTATGACGGCTGAAGCCGGAAAACTCACTTTTTCGATTACCGAGACGGTGTAAAGAACTGCTTGCGGATGCGCATTAAAACTACATCACGCGGTCCTGATGCCGCTGAGGCCGTGCCATAGGGGGTTGAACCTTCTCGTGAGACCCCAGACAGAACACGCTAACCGGCGCTTTCTGATCCTATCGGCGGGGGCAGAATGTCCCCGCCTTAGCATGTAAAAAACCCCTGTTGATAATACTGGCTTTTTGGTGTGAAATTCGCGTTTTAGAAACGGCGCTCAACGATATAGTTGGCGAGTTCTTCGAGGGCATAGCGCTCGCTGCGCGCGGGCAGGGAGCGCAAATGCGCCAGGCCGCGCTCGACGTGTTGGACGGCTTCGGCGTGACTCTTGTGGATGGCCGGGCTGGAGCGGATGGCTTCGATGAGCCGCGCGATGCGTTCGTCATCCAGGCACTCGCCGCTGACCAGGGCACGGGCCTCTGGGGTGTTCGGATTCATCTCGGCCCAATACAGCGCGGGCAGGGTGACAATCCCCTGACGCAAATCGCCGCCGACCGGCTTGCCAAAAGTGCTGGCATCGCTGGTAAAGTCGAGAATGTCGTCCACAATCTGAAAAGCCATGCCGACCTCATAGCCAAAGCGGCCCAGAGCGGCGGTCGTCTCTGCGCTGGCCTCGCTGATGAGGCCGGCCGAAAGCGCCGAGGTCTCAAACAGCGAAGCGGTTTTGGCGTAAATGCGCTTAAGATACGCCTGATGGTCGGCCTTGCAGCGGCTGCCCAGCAGTTGGTTGACTTCGCCATCCACAATGACGGTGAGGGTATGCGCAAACAGCCTCATGACGGGAACCGAGCCGGTCTCGGCGGCCAGTTTAGCGGCGCGGGCGAAGACAAAATCACCAGTCAGCACGGTAGCGCCCGGTGACCAGCGCGAGTTGAGGGTGGGCATGCCGCGCCGCAGCAGGGAACCGTCAATCAGGTCATCGTGAACCAGAGTAGCGGTATGGAGCAGTTCGATGGCCGCGGCCATCATCAACAGCACGTCGGGCGGGCCTTCCAGCATTTTGCCTGCCAAAATGGTCAGCGCCGGGCGGATGCGCTTGCCGCCCGCTGAGATGATCAGGTCCAGCGCGGCGTTCAGGTCGGCATGGTAGCCCTGGGCCTGCTCGCGCATGATGGCCTCAACTGCCTGGAGTTCTTCTTGAACCGGAACAATAAAAGAAACTGCGCTCAAAGACTGGCTCCCCAATGAAAAAGCTGTTCCGCATTGTTCCAGGTGGTCTCGCAAACATTCTCCAGCGGCAGGCGGTGCAGCGCGGCCAGTTTGTCGGCCACCAGGGCTACGTAGGCCGGCTCGTTGCGCCGGCCGCGGTAGGGATGCGGTGTCAGATAAGGTGCATCGGTTTCTAATAATAATCGTTCTAACGGCAGTCCAGCGGCTACTGCGTGGCGTTCAGGCGCGTTTTTAAACGTGACCGGGCCGCTGATGCCGATAAAAAAGCCCAGTTCGGCGGCTCTGCGGGCAGTATCCAGGTCGCCGTCAAAAGAATGGAGCACGCCGGGGCGATCTGCCAGCGGCGAAGCGGCTGCCTGTAAACTGGCCTGCCAGCCGGTGATAGCAGGCCACAGGTCGTTCAGCGCATCGCGGTTGTGAAGCACCACCGGCAGCCCCACTTCTGCGGCCAGTTCTAACTGTTGCTGGAAAATCTGGCGCTGAAGCGGGCGGGGAGAGCGGTCGCGGTAGTAATCCAGGCCGATCTCGCCAATCGCTACCACTTTGGGATGATGGGCCAGCTCGCGCAGCGCGGCCAGAACCTCGCTGTCGCAGGTGGAAGCGTCGTGTGGGTGAACGCCGACGGCAACGTAGATCAGGTCGTGTTGTTCCGCCAATGCCAGGGCCGCCCGGCTGGTGGCAAGGTCAATGCCGGGGACGAGGATGCGCTCCACGCCCGCCTGGCGGGCGCGCCCCAGGACGACCGGCAGGTCTCCCTCGAAGCTTTTAAGGTTCAGGTGACAGTGCGTATCGGTCAGAAGACGCACGGTTTTCGTTAATCCTTCAACCCGGCGATGCGCAGTCCATCTTGCAGGATGGCCTGAACGCGGTCGGGATGCGTGGTTTCGGTATACACGCGCATGATCGGCTCCGTCCCAGAGAAGCGGATGAGCAGCCAGCCGCCATCTTCCAGGCCGAACTGGAAGCCATCGAGTGTGTTCAGGCCGGTGACTTTGAGGCCGCCGATGGTCTGCGGGTTGGCCGAGAGGATGCGGCTCTCGTGGGCGGCGCGGTCGCCGGTAAAGTAGCTGTCGATGCGGTCATAATAATGCGCGCCGACTTTGTCGAACAACATTTGCAGTAGTTCCGAAGGCTTTTTGCCGGTCTTGACCATAAAGTCCAGGAAGTACAGGCCAGCCAAAATGCCGTCACGTTCTGGGACGTTGCCGCGGAAAGCATAGCCGCCCGATTCCTCGCCGCCAATCATGGCGTTGGTCTCGGTCATTTTGGGGGCTACATATTTAAAACCCACGCCGGTTTCATAGACGGGGACGTTGTAGAGTTTGCCCAGCTTGTTCAGCATGGTGGTGGTAGAGAGCGTTTTGACGATGGGGCCTCGCTGTCCGCGAATTTCAAGCAGATAATAGGCCAACAGGCCATACGCCTGAAGCTGGTTGATAAAAGCGCCCTTCTCGTTGCCCAGGCCCAACCGGTCGGCGTCGCCATCGGTGATGAGGCAAACATCCGCGCCCAATTCGACGGTGGTTTTTAGCCCGACATTAATATTCGGGGGGATTGGCTCTGGGCGCGACATTTCAGGGAAGATGGGGTTGCGGGTGTTGTGGATTTCAATCACCTCAGTGGTTCCACCGGAGAGCAGGCGGGTGAACCAGCCCGCGCCGTTGCCCCACATGGCGTCAACGACGATGCGCAGCCCGGCCTGGCGGATGGGCTCTACATCAATCAGGTCGCGCAGGTGTTCGATATAAGCTGGGGCGGCGTCGAACTTCTCGATGCGGCCATCTTTGAGGGCTTCAGCGGCGTGGACGCGCTTGACGTCTGCAACCGTATCAGGGATGAGTTGCTCGATTTCTTTCAGGCCATCGGGATCAATCGCGCCGCCGGTAGCATCGCGCACTTTAAAACCGTTATCGGTAGGGGGGTTGTGCGAAGCAGTGATGTTCACGGCTCCGGCGGCGCCTTTGTTGACGACAGCATAGGCGATCACCGGGGTGGGGGTGGCGCCATCGGTGAGAAAAACCTTTAAGCCGTTGCCGGCCAGCACTTCGGCGGCGGCCAGAGCGAAGTTTTCGGATTGGAAGCGTTTATCATGTCCAACAACGATGGAGGCATTCTGGTGGCCGTGGTTGAGCATATAGGAAGCAAAACCCTGAGCGCAGCGGCGCACGTTGTTGAAAGTGTAGTTTTCAGCGATCACGCCGCGCCAGCCATCCGTGCCAAATTTGATTTTGTAAGTGGACATTCCGTCTCCTGTATGTGAGATTTGTAACGAATTTCAGAGTTATTATATCAAGGTATGCGTCTTGAGAAAAGTTATTGTCGCGGCGCATTTGCCCCGTGAATTGACATACCTTCAATCAAAGCGCAAAGTACCGCGAAAAGCTCTGGCTCAGGCCTGGCCTCATCGGTATTTGTTAACTGCTTAATGCTATAATTATGGGTTATGGCAAGTACAACAACCCGTATCTATTTTGATTATGCCGCTACCACGCCCGTGGACGCGCGGGTGATGGCGGCCATGCAGCCGTATTTCTCTGAACTGTTCGGCAACCCATCTTCGGTGCATTTCGCCGGTCAGCGGGCCGAGGCGGCCCTGGAAGAAGCCCGCGCGCAGACGGCGGCGCTCTTGAACGCGCATCCTGATGAGATTGTTTTCACCTCTTGCGGGACGGAAAGCGATAACCTGGCACTGCGCGGGGCGGCTTGGGCGCAGCGCAAGAAGCGCGGCAAGCGTCACATTCTAACGACGCCGGTGGAACATCACGCCGTGCTGCACACCGCTCACCAGTTGGGCGAACTGCAAGGCTTTGAGGTGGAACTGCTGCCGGTAGATGAGTTTGGCCGCGTGCCGCCGGAAGCGGTGGAAGCGGCCATTCGCCCGGATACGGCTCTGGTATCGGTCATTTACGCCAACAATGAGATCGGTACGATCAACCCCATTGCTGAGATTGGGGCGATCTGCCGCGAGCGGGGCATTCCCTTCCACAGCGACGCGGTGCAGGCCGCCGCGCACCTGAAGATGGACGTGCAGGCCGACCGGGTAGATCTGCTGGCGATTGGCGCGCACAAATTCTACGGCCCCAAGGGAGTGGGGGCACTGTATGTGCGCTCAGGCACGGCGCTGATCCCTGCGCAAACGGGCGGCAAACAGGAGCACGCTCTGCGCGCCGGGACGCAGAATGTCCCGTACATCGTGGGGCTGGCCGAGGCACTGCGGATTGCTCAAGAGGGAACTGCGGAGCGCGAACAGCGCCTGCGCCCCATGCGCGATCGCATCATCGGTCAGGTGTTGGAGGAAATCCCCCGCGCCCGGTTGACGGGTCACCCGGTGGAACGTCTGCCGAACCACGCCAGTTTTGTATTCGAGGGCGTGGACGGGAATACTCTGCTGATGATGCTGGACGCCGCCGGATATGCCTGCTCTTCCGGTTCGGCCTGTAAGACGGGCAACCCTCAGCCATCCGATGTGCTGCTGGCTATCGGGCTGACGCCCGCCTGGGCGCTCGGCTCACTGCGGGTCACATTGGGCGCAGACAGCACGCCGGAGAAGGTCGAAGCCTTCCTCGCGGTTCTGCCGGGAATTGTGGAGAAGGTGAGGAAGTTAGGGAATGGCTGAGATGCCAACGGTAGCCGTGGCGATGAGTGGGGGCGTCGACAGCTCGGTGGCGGCGGCCCTGCTGGTGGAGCGCGGCTATCGGGTGATCGGCCTGATGCTCCGTCTGTGGAACGAGCCGGGCGCGGAGGATGAGAACCGCTGCTGCACGCCCGATGCCATGGCTTTGGCCCGCCGCGTGGCCGCCCGGCTGGGCTTTCCGTTTTACGCGTTGGACGTGCAAGACTACTTCCGCGCAACGGTGGTGCAGGCATTCATTGACGGCTACAGCCAGGGGGTGACGCCCAACCCCTGCGTGGTGTGCAACCGGCAGATCCGCTGGGGGTTCCTGCTGGAGCGGGCGCGGGCTTTGGGAGCCGATTACCTGGCGACCGGGCATTACGCGCGCGTGCGCTCCGGAGAGGACGGGCGCTATCAGCTCTTGCGCGGGCTGGACACGGCCAAAGACCAGTCTTATGTATTAAGCGTGCTGGGGCAGGAGCAGTTGGCCCACACCCTTTACCCGATTGGGGAGTATCACAAGCCAGAGGTGCGCGCGCTGGCACAGCGGTTTGGCCTGCCGATGGCCGCGCGGCCCGACAGCCAGGATTTGTGCTTCTTGGGGCGGGGCGATTACCGCGCTTTCCTCGCGCGCCACGCGCCAGCAACCGCGCGCCCAGGGCCTATTGTAGACCCCATGGGGGTGGTGATCGGCCAGCATCAGGGGCTGGCAAATTACACCATTGGTCAGCGCAAGGGTTTGGGGGTGGCTTCTTCCATCCCGCTGTATGTGATTCGCAAAGAAGCGGCCTCAAACACGCTGGTGGTGGGCCCGATGGAAGCGCTGGGCAGTCGGGAACTATGGGCCGGGGGCGTTAACTGGGTCAGTGGAGAGCCGCCCTCTGGTCCGGTGCGGGTGCAGGTGAAGATCCGCTATAAGGCACAGGAAGCCTGGGCGGAGGTAACGCCTCTGGAGGGCGGACGCGCGCGCGTGGCCTTCGATCAGCCTTTGCGCGATATTACCGCCGGGCAGCGGGCGGTGTTTTACCAGGGTGAAGTGTGCCTGGGGGGAGGGACGATTCTATGACCGTTCCAGCGGTGGTGTTTGGCTTTTTGGTGTCTACCTTTTTGGGGGCGGCCTTCCACCTGTGGCGCGGCGGCGGGTTGGGGCGGCTGCTGCTCTACCTGGTGCTGGCGTGGGTGGGCTTCTGGCTCGGACACCTCGCCGGAGAGGGGTTGGGCATCACCTTTGGCAGCATTGGCCCACTGCGCTTTGGCATGGCCGTGATCGGCGGGCTGGCAACCCTGGGCGTGGGCTACTGGTTGAGCCTGATCCGCGAGGATGAAGGCCCGTAGGCGAGTCTGCGTGAATGCAGGGGGAGCGTGAGAAAACCCGTTTTCTTGAGGTTCACAGGAGAGATCAGAAATGTACAGGATTGAATCGCTACTTTCCGCCCGGCTGTTTCTTGCGCCGCAGCTCGTAGACCAGCGCGTCTATTTCATCTCCAATCTCAGCGGGCGTTTGAGCCTGTATGCCATGGATGCGGGCGGGAGCGTTCCAGAGCCGCTTCTTCCGCCGCAGATTGCGCTGCAAAACCCCGAACTGGTAGGCGGCAAGGCTTTTCAGGTCTTTCCGCAGTTGGGCAAGATTGTGGTGATGATTGACCAGGACGGCGACGAGAATTACCAGCCCATGCTCATCCCGATCAGCGGGGGCTACCCAGAGCCGGCCTTTCCCGAAACGCTGGGGGGCTGCCGGGTGCATCTGGTTTTGTGTAAGCCTGAAGAAAATCTGGCGTACTTTAACGCTGAATCGTGCACCTCGCCGGTGCAGACGGGCTACCGCGCCAACCTGCAAACCGGGACGATTGAAAAACTGGCCGAGAGCATCTGGGGAGCTTACCCGGTCGAAGCCTCGCCGGACCGGCGGCGCACTTTAATCGCTGACGGTTACACGATGGGCGATACTGTGCTGTTCGAGCAGGAGGAAGGCCAGACGGGGCTGAAGCTGCTCTACGGCGTGCCGGAAGATCAGCGCAAAGAGGGGCAGGAGGTGGCGCTGAACGGCATTTCGTATGCGGCCTACACGCCCGACGGCTGCGGCGTGCTGGTATTGAGTTCGGTCTTTACGGATACTTACGGGCCTGCTTATCTGGACCTGGAGCGGCCCGGCGAACTGCAAGAAGTGAAGCTCGAAGGCGTGGCGCACAGCGGAGTGGGTGAGATGACCGCGCTCGTTCCCCTGCACGATAATGTTTTTGCGGCCACCTTTAACATTGACGGCTGTTCCTGGTTGTACGAAGCCACTTTCGACCGGTCCGCCCTGACCTTACGGCTGGGGAATGCAATCGTGGGTCAACGATCACCCCTCAGCGGCGGTGTGTTAGAGTCTTATGACTGGGACCGTGAAAGCGATACCTTCATTGTATCCTTCTCAACGGCCACCTCTCCCACTCAGATTTATACGATTGGTGGCCCCAACCGCGACCAGGTGACGGCGCACACCCGCGAGCGCATCCTGGGCATTGCGCCAGAACTGCTGTCGCCGGGGGAGGATGCCTCGTTCATCTCATTCGACGGCACGCGGGTTTCGGCGCGGCTGTACCTGCCGGCTCCGCAACTGGGTTTTGAAGGCCAGCGGCCGCTGGTGTATTACATTCACGGCGGCCCACAGAGCCAGGAGCGCCCTGACTTTGCCTGGTTCTCGATGCCGTTGATCCAGTTCCTCACGCTGAACGGGTTCGCGGTGTTTGTGCCTAATGTGCGCGGCAGCACGGGCTACGGACTGAACTATACCAAGCAGGTGGACCGCGACTGGGGCGGCCAGGACCGCCTGGATCACGTTCATGCGATGGGGGTGCTGGCGAATGACCCGCGCCTGGATGTGAAGCGCGCGGCGGTAGTGGGACGCTCCTATGGCGGATATATGACCCTGACGCTGGCCGGCCGCCACCCTGAACTGTGGTCGGCGGCGGTGGATATGTTTGGCCCCTACGATTTGCTGACCTTCATGGACCGCATTCCCGAAACCTGGAGGCCCTACTTCCGCCTGGCTGTGGGCGACCCCGAAAAAGACCGTGATTTTCTGGTGGAACGCTCGCCCCGGACGCACATTGATCGGCTGGCCTGCCCTCTGCTGGTGATTCAGGGGAAGAACGACCCGCGCGTGGTAGAACGCGAGTCGCGCGACCTGGTGGAATACCTGCGCGCGCAGGGGAAGCAGGTAGAATACCTGGTGTTCGAGAATGAAGGCCACGATGTGCTGAAATTTGAAAACCGCGTGCGCTGTTACAATGAAATCACCGAGTTCTTTAAGAAATATCTACGACCCTGAGTTTTGAGGAGCGATCACTTTGCCCTGGAATATGCATGGAACCCACGCCCAGGATGGCGACCTGGTGCAGCTTGTCGGCCTGAGCCACAAACATTTTCTGTTCCGCCTGCAAAAGGGTGGGGAATTTCAAAGTCACCGCGGGGTGATCCGGCACGATGACCTGATCGGCAAGCCGTGGGGCTCGCAGGTCCTCAGCCACAACGGCAGCCCGTTTTTCCTGCTCCAGCCGTCACTGGCCGATTTACTGCGCGACCTGAAGCGCAACACCCAAATTTTATATCCCAAAGATATCGGCTTTATCCTGGTGACAATGGGGATCGGCCCAGGGCAGCATATTCTGGAGGCGGGGACGGGCTCTGGCTCGCTTACCAGCGCCTTTGCGTTCGCGGTCGGCCCCGAAGGGCATGTGACGACCTACGAAGTTCGCCCGCAGATGCAAGAACTGGCGCGCCGCAACCTGACGATGTTGGGCCTGGAAGACCGCGTGACGATGAAATTGGGGGATGTCGCCAATGGCTTTGAAGAAACCGGCGTGGATGCGCTGTTTTTAGACCTGCCTAACCCGTTTGATTACATCCATCACGTGCGAGCGGCACTGAAACCGGGCGGGTTCTTTGGCACAATCTTACCCACCGCCAACCAGGTGATTAAACTGCTGATCGCTCTGCGCCAGAATCGCTTTGCTTTTGTGGATGTCTGCGAGACGCTGCTGCGCTATTACAAGGCTGAATCCAGCCGCTTCCGGCCCACAGACCGGATGGTAGCGCACACGGGCTTCCTGGTCTTTGCGCGCCCGGTACAGGTGGAAGAAAGCGGGGAGAACCTGGCCCTGCTGAAAGAGGCCGGTCTGGTCGGCGATGAAGCGGCGGCAGGCTCAGAAGAACTGGCACCGGGCCTGAACCTGCCGGAGTCCGTTCTGCTGGCGGCGGCCCTGGAAGAAGGTTCTGTGGAGGAAGGCGAACTGCGCCCAAACGGGGGCGGAGAGGTGGAAGAATAGCTGTGCCGCCGGGTGCGAACGGGACGCTTGCGCTGGCAAGGATGCCGGAGGAGGAAATCGTCCGGCGCTTGCGGTTGGTTGGGCAGCGGGGGCCGCAGATCCCGCCAGAAATTATCCTGCGGCCGGCGGCGGTGCTGGTCCCGCTGCTTTGGTATGAAGATCAATGGCATTTGCTGTTCACGCGGCGCACCGAGACCGTTCAGAGTCATAAAGGGCAGGTATCCTTCCCTGGCGGCGCGGTAGATCCAGGCGACCGCTCGCCCGAAGAGACGGCTCTGCGCGAAGCATATGAGGAAATTGGACTGCTGGCGCAGGATGTGAAGGTGTTGGGCCGCCTGCCGGATCTGGTGACGATCTCCAGTTACCTGGTCACGCCGGTGGTGGCGCGCATTCGCTGGCCGTATGCGTTTACGCTCTCGCCCGCAGAAGTCAGCCGGGTGTTTACTGTGCCGCTGGCATGGCTGGCCGACCCTGCTCATTGGGAAGAGCGCATGCGCATTAACCGGCTGGGGCAGGAAGAGCAGGTGATTTATTATCAGACGTATGACGGCGAAGTGCTGTGGGGGATCACCGGACGCATCACGGTGCGGTTTTTGCAGGCGTTAATCGAGGATTCGCCGAAAGCGGTTTAGTCGGGGGCGGTTAAATAAAAACTGTGGGCCAAGGTTATGGCCCACAGTTGGGTATGCCGGTTGAAACCGCTTACTCTTCCTCTTCTTCTTTCTTACCGCGCTCAATAACTTCCGGTTCGGCCGCTCCAACCTCTTCCACGACCTCTTCTTCGCGGGCGGCGCCGGTAGCTACCACGACGACCTCATCGGGGTCGGTCAGGATAGTCACGCCAGAAGGAACGGGCAGGTCGCGCACGTAGATGGCGTCGCCGATGGCCTTCAGGCCGGAAATATCCACCACCAGGTGCTCGGGCAGATCGCGGGGCAGGGCTTCAATTTCCACTTCAGACAGGTTGGTTACCAGAACGGCGTTGAAGTCGCGGACGGCGGGCGATGTGCCGTGCATGACGATGCTGACGTTGGTGCGGATGGTTTCGGTCAGCGAAACGACCTGAAAATCAACGTGCAGCAGGCGGTTTTTGATGAAGTCGCGCTGTTTTTCACGCACCAGGGCGGCGTGCTGTTCGCCATCCAGATCAATTGTGATAATCGTGGAAGAGGATAGACCGGCCAACGCCAGCGCGGCGCTGTGCGCGTCAAGCGTAATGGCGATGGGGGCGATATGGTGGCCGTACATCACAGCCGGCAACTGGCCCTGGCGGCGCAGGGCTTTGACCTGTTTGCCCGACACGGTGCGCCGGGTGGCTTTTAAAACAATGTTATCCATTTCTCTAACTTCCTTTGAGCGCCTCTCACCTGGCTTGCCCAGGTTACCTTCACTCGTTTGGGATAAAAGGGTCTTGCCTGAACAAACTGCTGTGCAGGGTTCAGTTGGAGCAACAGCCCGTGATTTTAGCCGGGATTGGACGATTCGTCAAGCTGCAAATGGAAAGCCCGGAAAGCCCGCCGCCGAACTGCTCCCTTGACAAGGGGGCGTTATAGATTGAAAATCGTCTCAAACCTGCATTGCAGTCAACATCTAAAAACACTTCGGGGAGGTACGCAACGATAACGATGATGAGAAAAAACATCACTGCCAGGCTGATAGGACTGCTGGCATGGGCGGCGCTGCTGGTGAGCTGCTCGTCTCCAACGACGGCGGTTCCTCAGCCGACCGC
Organism: Anaerolineaceae bacterium; assembly: GCA_034434155.1. Classification (GTDB taxonomy): domain Bacteria; phylum Chloroflexota; class Anaerolineae; order Anaerolineales; family Anaerolineaceae; genus DSYU01. Next base: position 90,674 of record DAOUAC010000055.1, on the reverse strand, counting down.
AGATCAAAATATGCTCAACACAGCGGCAGCCCAGACGGCAGTAGTAAAGCGCACGCTGATCGCCGCTCTGAACGCCGCCAACACCCCCCAACCGCCGTCAGATAGCTCGCAGCCAGGTAGTGAAGCTCAGGTAGAGGCCACCTATACGGCTACCCCAACTGCCGCTGCCACTGCCACGCCTCAAGAACCAACGGCCACGGCCACCAACGCGGCGACGGCCACCGTCAACCCGGCGCTGTACCCCACCCGCACCCCGCGCCGCGTCCCGGACGTGGCTGCCCTGGTTTCTTCTTCGCCCCCAGATGGGGCCGTCTTTAACTCCGGCAATTCGTTCGATGCCGTTTGGACGCTGAAGAATACCGGCCCAACCACCTGGACCACCGATTATCACATCCGCTTTGCGCGCGGGGCGGATATGTCAGAAGCGCCGCGCTATTACCTCAAGGGCGCAGTACAGCCCGGTGAAAGCGTTGACCTGGTGGCCGATATGATTGCGCCGGATGAGAAGGGCGTACAGGTAGGGTATTGGGAGTTCGTTAACGGCAACGGTGATGTGATCTTCACCATGTACGTGGCGATCACCGTCGAATAATTGGCGAATACCATCGCCCGGCGTGGAGAAGACCGCGCCGGGCGATGGTTTTTAAGCCCCTTTGCTGGCAATGACCAGCGCCAGCCAGATGCCGTACAGAATGGCGGCGGCTCCCACCACGATCAGCACGCCGTCAGCCGCGCGCAGGACGCGGTCTGAAGGGTTGAGGTCGAGCAGGATGCTGCGCAGGCCCACCAGAGCGTGCGAGACCACGAATACCAGGAAGAGAATCTCCATGACGGGGATGATGGGATTCTGATAATAGGCGATCACATCGGCATACGAAAGCAGGCCGGTGGGCGCCACCAGATGATTGACCACAAAGTGGATGCCCAATAACACTACAATCATCAGGCCGGCGAAGATTTTAAACATCCACAGCCAAACGCCTTCACGCGCTTTGGGCTTGGGGGTTGAGATGAGGGTAGGAGTATCCACAGGTCATGCTCCCAGGAACATCTTGGCGGCAAAAATGGCGGTTCCGATCAGCGCCAGGGCCATCAGCCCAACGAAGAGGACGCGCTGCCGGGTGACGCCGATGCCGAAACTGGTGAGGGCAATGCGGATGCCGTTCAGTCCGTGGATCAGCCCACCGGCGATCACCAACAGCTCGCCGAACTTAATCAGGGGGGTATGGGCCAGTTCGATAAAACTGTCATAGGCTTCGGGTCCCTGCGCCAGCTTGCCCAACATCCACAGATGCAGGAAGAGATAAAGAGTCAGCCCCAGGGCAGTAACCCGGTTGAGGATAAACCCCAGGGTTCCGAGCGAGCGGTTGCGTGGGTCGAACCAGCGTGGAAAATTGCCGGGTTTGGGTTGGTTGCTCATCGCGATGCCTCCAGTTTGCGCCCACCGAACAGCCGGGTCAGGCGGCGGCCAACGACTTTGCGCCGCAGGTCCATGATGCGCCAGGCCGGGTCTACATTGGACGGGCAGACCGCCGTACATTCGTAGGCGCTGTGACAGCGCCAAACGCCATCGGCCTGGTCGGCAAAATCAAGCAGGGCCGGGTCGGGGTCGTTAATGTAGCTGTGCTGGATGCCCGCCAGCACTGCCGGTCCGAGGTAAGATGGCGTGGTTAAGGCCACCGGGCAGGCGCTGATACAGCAGCCGCATTCGATGCAGTCTACCAGGCGTTCGTAATCTCCGCCATCGGCGGGGTCTGGCTCGTAGCCGAGGTTGGCGGTATCCACGGGGGCCACCTGGGCAAAGCGGGCCTGTTCCAGCCGCACATACAGGCTGCTCATGTCCACCACCAGGTCGCTGACGACCGGGAAATTGCGCAGGGGTTCAACCCGCACCACGCCGCCATCGTGGGTGACGGAGCGCAGCGTGGTGATGCAGGTTAATTTTTCGACGCCGTTCACGCGCATCCCACAGGCCCCACAGGTGGAATGGTGGCAGGCGTGGCGGAAGGTAAGGCTGCGGTCGTGCAGTGCCCAAACGCGCTCAATGCCGTCCAGCACGTATTCGTCGGGGTCTACTTCTAACTCGAACGATTGCGTGTGGGGCGCTTCACTGCCTTTCTGGCGGGTGATGATAAAGGTGACTTTCCATTTTTCCTGGCTCATCGGATTTTCCTTTTGCACGCACAGGGGTTCGTTCCTATAAGTAATAGTTCCGGTAAGAAAGCAGCACATGCTCGCGGGTGGAGCAGGCCGCGCGGATGCCCAATTTGGCGCAGACGATATCGGCGGTTTTTTCGGCCATGGCCCGACAGGTGGTGGCCTTGCCGCCGGTGATGGTTACCAACCCCGCGATGCCGTGCGTTTCTTGATGATCGAAGCACTTAAAGGTGCGCGCCAGACTGCGCCCGCTTTCGCCTTTGCCCACCAGGGGCCGCGCCGACATATACGCCCCGCGTTCCTGGGCATGGCGCACAGCAGGGACCAGCGCCGCCGCGCAGCGGTTCATCTGCTCCACCTGTTCGGCCAGCACGGGGATGTAATCCACGTCTTCCACTTCATACGAGGTGGTGCCGATCACGGCCATGCGGCGTTGGGGGATGAGAATGTCGCCGTCATCGGGCGGGCAGAGGCGGTTGATGACGTGATTGACCAGGCGCTGATTGTAGGCCACCATCACCCCTGGGGTGGGGGTGACGGGCACGTCAATACCGGCCCAGGCGACCACCTTCCCCGCCCACGCGCCGGTGGCATTGATGACGATGTCGCCGCGCGCCTCATAGCGCCCGCCGGTAGTGCGGTCCCAAACCTTCACGCCCACCACGCCGCCTTTGCCATCCAGGATGAAATCTTCCACCTGGTGATAAGGACGGAACGCCGCGCCGTTGTGCCGGGCGGTGGCGGCGAAGGCCAGAGCCAGGCGCAGCGGGTCGAAAGACCCATCGGGGACGGTGTAGGCGGCCAGGATGTTGGGATTCACGTGCGGCTCTACGCGCAGCACGTCGGCAACCTTGACTTTCTCGATGGGGATGCCGCACGCCTGCGCGCCCTGTTCAAATTGGGGAGCGTAGGCCAGGTCGGCTTCATCCAGGGCCACGAAGAAGCCGCCGTTGAACTCGATGCACTGCCGGGCGATTTTGCGCAGCAAAATATTCTCTTCGATGCACTCGCGGGCCGATTCCTGGTCGTTGACACAGTAACGCCCGCCGCTGTGTAACAGTCCGTGCGTGCGGCCAGAGGTTCCCGAAGCGATCTCGCCGCGCTCCAGAACGGTGACGTTAAAGCCGCGCAAGGCCAGGTCGTGGGCCACCGCGCAGCCGGTGAAGCCGGCGCCGATGACGATGGCATGGGGTTTATCGGGCATAGGTTGATCCTTGGATTATTCGATCCAGTTAAATGTGCGGGTGACGGCTTTCTTCCACCCGGCGTACAAGCGATCTTGGGTGGCGCGGTCGGCAGAGGGGGTCCACTCGGCTTCTTTTTGCCAATTGGCGCGCAGTGCGTCAAAGCCATCCCAAAACCCAACGGCCAGCCCGGCGGCGTAGGCCGCGCCCAGCGAAGTCGTCTCGGCTACGCGAGGGCGCACCACCGGCACGTTGAGCTGATCGGCCTGGAACTGCATCAGCAGTTGGTTGGCGACCATGCCGCCATCCACCTTTAAGGTAGTGAGATGCACGCCCGAATCCTTTTCCATCGCTTCCAGCACTTCGCGCGTCTGGTAGGCGGTGGCTTCGAGGACGGCGCGGGCCAGGTGGCCGCGGTGGATGTAACGGGTCATCCCGGCGATCACGCCGCGCGCGTCGCTGCGCCAGTAAGGGGCAAATAACCCCGAAAAGGCCGGCACAAAGTAGATGCCGCCGTTATCTTCTACGGTGCGCGCCAGAGGTTCGATGTCGCTGGATTTTTCGATCAGGCCGAGGTTGTCGCGCAGCCACTGCACCAGCGCCCCGGCAATGGCAATGGACCCTTCCAGGCAGTACACTGCCGGTTGAGCGCCGATTTTATAGCCCGGCGTGGTCAACAGCCCATACTGGCTGGGGACAGGCTGCGTTCCGGTGTTGAGGAGCATAAAACAGCCCGTGCCGTAAGTGTTCTTGGCGTCGCCAGGGTCAAAGCAGGCCTGTCCAAAGAGGGCGGCCTGCTGATCGCCCAGGTCGCCGGCCAGGGGCAGGCCGTCTAGCGGGCCGCCGGTGATGTAACCGTAATGTTCGGCAGAGGAGCGGATGGTGGGCAGCATGGCGCGCGGGATGGCGAGGGCGGCGAGGATGTCTTCATCCCAATCGAGGGTAGCGAGGTTCATCAACAGGGTGCGCGAGGCGTTGGTGGGGTCGGTGATATGTTTGCCCCCGCGCGGGCCGCCCGTCAGGTTCCAGATCAGCCAGGTATCAATGTTACCAAAGAGGGCGTCGCCGCGCTCAGCGTCTGCACGCAGGCCGGGGACGTTCTCTAACAGCCAGCGGATCTTGGGGCCAGAGAAGTACGTTGCCAGGGGCAGGCCGGTTTGGGGGCGAAAACGATCTTGCCCGCCCTCGCGCGCCAGCTCACCGATGATGTTGTCGGTGCGGGTATCTTGCCAGACGATCGCGTTGTAATAGGGCTGGCCGGTCTTGCGGTTCCAAACCACCGTCGTCTCGCGCTGATTGGTGATGCCAACGGCGGCAATATCGTCACGCGCAATGCGGAAACGCTGTAAAGCACCGGCGGTTACGTCGCGGACGCGCTCCCAAATTTCCAGGGCGTCATGCTCTACCCATCCGGGGCGGGGGAAAATCTGCTGGTGTTCTTTTTGATCCACTGCAACCACGTTGCCGCGTGCATCGAATACGATAAAGCGCGTGCTGGTGGTACCTTGATCGATGGCTGCAATATATTGAGTCACCTGTGGCCTCCTGTGACAATTTGAACAATCGTGGACACGATGATTATAACCTGATTGAAAGAGTTGTAGGCGCGCTCGTTGTTTTAAGGTGGGGTGGTTTGTGCGCTGGTGGGCGTGGCGGTCGGTTCGGGTGGAAGAATGAGCAGCTTCTGGAAGGCCGCCAGCGAGGTATTGTTGTAAATTTCGCGCCGGCTGAGGAAGTAGAGCGACTTGAGGGTATGCCGGTTCAGGGTTCCAACCCCAACGGCAGAGGTATAGCCATGCCTGCTGACCTGCTCTTTAATCCAATCGTTGGCAGCCGCAAAGGGATAGGCAAAGGAGCGTACTTCCACGCCCAGCCGGGCTTCGAGGTCCTGCTTCGATTGATCCAGCTCAACGCCCATGCCCAATGGACTGGTTTTTAGATCGCTGTGCGAAACGCTGTGACTGCCAATTTCCCAACCGGCGTCGGCCAGCTCTTTTAGTGCGTCTGGCTGCATATAGCCGTAAGAGAGGTTGGTTTCCAGCACGCCGGTAATGACGTAGACCGTAGCCCGGAAGCCGTATTCCTGCAAAATGGGGAAGGCGTTTTCGTATACGTCCACAAAACCATCGTCAAAGGTGATGACTATTGGCTTTACGGGCAGATAGCCGCCATCGCGGATGACCGCGGCCAGTTGCGAAACTGAGGCGGTTGCATATCCCTGTTCGGCCAGGAATTTCATTTGGGCGCGGAAAGCCGCCGTGGATACGGCGTAGCGGTTGGCCGCGGCCCGGTCAGTGACACGGTGGTAGAGCAGGATAGGCACGGCAACGGCCCCGGCCGGGTGGTAAACCCAATCTGGCGGGAGGGTGGGCGTAAGAGAAGGCGTGCGCGTGGCTGTAACAGTGGGGGAGGGGGTGCGGGTAGGCGCGCGGCGGGCCGTTGGGGATGGCGTTGGAGAGGTTGTTAAGTCGGCTGCCGTCTGCGATTTGCGCGCGGTGGGCAGCGCCGCCGGGAGGGGCTGACTGCCCTGTGCGTTCAGGCGGGCGCAGGCAGAGAGGAAGAGAACGGCCAGCGCCAGCATCAAGCCTCGAATCTTCATGTGAGCTCGCATTGGGGGGAGATATAGCAGTTATTCATAGCAAAAAATTATATCCTCCCCGGCGTGAATCCTGGCAAAATTGGGCGCTTGTTTGCTCCCTGCCTTTGGATAAAGGGTGTAATATGATAATAGTATCCGCCTTTCTACAAAATAGACCAGGAGGTTGAGGATGACTCAGATCATGGCGATTGAAGGAATTGGCCCCGTTTATGCGGAAAAGCTGCAAAAGGCCGGGGTCAGCACCGTTGAAGAACTGCTGGAAAAAGGGGCGACCCGTCAGGGCAGGCTGGATTTATGCGAGCAGAGCGGCATTGATCATGCACTGATCTTGCGATGGGTAAATCATGCGGATTTATACCGCATCAATGGGCTGGCCGGCCAGTATACCCAGTTGTTAGAGGCGGCGGGTGTTGATACAGTGGTAGAACTTGCCCGGCGCGACCCGCAAAACCTGCTAGAAAAGCTCCAGGCCGTCAACCAGGAGAAGAATCTGGTCAACCGCCTGCCGGGTCTGGCGCAGGTTGAAAAATGGATTGCTGAGGCCAAGACTCTGCCCCGCGTGGTGACCTATTAATAAGCCACTAACTACCCTACGCAACCTAGAGTTATGCTTCTTCGCGCGTTTGCCAGGTGAGCGTCGGCATGGCCTGGCGGTAGCGTTCAAACGTTCCCTGGGGGTCCTGCTCGATCTCGTGCATTTTCGTTGCGGGGTAGCGCGCGGCCAGGGGCGGGACAGGGGCAGTGATGACGCCGTACAGGTCGGGCCGGCGCTCGAACAAATGGCGCTCGCGCAGCGAAGGGGTTTGGGTTAAAAAGGCGTTGTGATGGTTGGGCGGCTGTACCGGGTCTTCTCCAGGCTGGATTGCGGCGGTGAGCAGGGCTGTAGGCTCATCTGCGGCGCGGCAGAGGAAATCACCGGAGGGGTTGACGATACAGCTATGGTCGGTGAGCGCGCCCAAAATGTAGAGCTGGTTATCGTGGGCGCGCGAGCGGATGGTGAAATCGCCGGCCTCGACCCACCAGCCGTAGCCGAGCGAGGGCCAGCAGACCACGTCTGCCCCTTTTAGCCCCAAACAGCGGACGACTTCGGGAGTCATCATATCGTAGCAGATCAACATCCCAATCCTGCCGATTTCGGTAGGAAAGACGGGCAGGTCTTCTCCGGCTGTTACCAGAAAGCGCTCGAGGGGCGGCAGGTGAGTCTTGTGGTATTTGCCGACGGGTCTGCCGGTTGGGTCGAGCAGCAGGGCAGTATTGTAGATGCGCCCATCCAGCAGTTCGTTAAAACACCCAACTACGTAGCAGTTCCCCTGACGAGCGATTTCTGCTAACGCCTCGGTGGTGGGGCCGGGGATGGGTTCGGCCAGGGCGGTAAAAATATCGGGCCGGTCAATGCGGTAGCAGTAACTGCCGGCTCCGTTGCAGTCCTCGCGGAACACCAGCAGGTTCACGCCCTGGGCAGCGGCCTGGCGGGCCAGTTCCAGTTGGGGCGCTAAAATGGCCTGTTTGTAAGCTGCGCACTGACGGCGTAGTTCCTGCGGCGAGCGGATGGTTTCATCCAGCGGGGCGGGTTGGGCCGTATATCTTTCTTGAATCACAGCGGCTTTAATGATCACGGTTGCACCTGTTTCAGTTCGTGGGCTGTTCGCTTTGCAAGATTGTACCATCGTGTACTGGCATGAGCTCTGCCAGATTGGTTTGTGTTTTCGGTGAGGACTACTGTACAATTAGCCATAGCTTCATTACTAAATCGAATTTTTATGGAGGCCGCGTGTGAAATCATCGGCGAATTCGTTGGACGCGAGACTGCGGCGGGGCCTTAAGTACTTTAACCGCTTTATGTTACTGCTCTGGCGCCTGGGTCTGGGAAACTGGCTCAACGCCTGGCCCGGCGTGTTTGGCTGGACCATGGTGCTGACGCATACCGGGCGCAGGTCGGGCCTGCCGCGCCGGACGCCGGTGAATTTTGCGCTGGTGGATGGCGATCTGTACTGCGTAGCCGGTTTTGGGGCCGGCTCAGACTGGTACCGCAATATCTGCGTTCAGCCGCGCGTAGAGGTATGGCTGCCAGAAGGTTGGTGGACGGGGGTGGCGGAGGATGTTTCATCACTGCCCGACCGCCTGGTCTACATCCGTCAGGTGTTAATCGCCAGCGGGTTCGCGGCCCGCTTAGCCGGGATTGACCCGCTGAGCATCAGCGACGAAGAGCTGGAGCGGGTCACGCGGCCTTACCGGTTGGTGCGCATCCGCCTGTTGACGGCCTGCACCGGGCCGGGCGGGCCGGGCGAACTGGCCTGGATATGGCCCCTGGCAACGTTCATCCTTCTACCGCTGGTGTTCTTCCGGCGGCGCAAAGAGTAGTATTTTAATCACCAATCACTGCGCAAACAGGAGAGTACTTATGGTTTCTGCAATTGTGCTGATCGAATGTGAAAAGAAGGCCATCAATCAAGCGGCTGAAAAACTGGCGGAAATGCCCGGCATTTCGGAGGTTTATTCGGTGGCTGGGCGGGTTGATCTGGTGGCTATCATTCGCGTTGCCAGTAACGATCAGATGGCCGAGATTGTCACCAGCCAGATGTTGCAGGTTCCGGGCATCACGCGCACCGAAACGCTGATTGCGTTCCGCGTCTTTTCCAGGCATGACCTGGAGCAGATGTTTTCGATTGGCTCAGAAGAAGGATAAGGTCGAGGTATTTATCTCCATTGGCAAGAAAATCTCAGCGTAAGTCAGGGTACGGCTCAATGCCATTGTGAGCGGCATTTTCTGCGGCCTTATCCTTATACGGATTCTGGTTGATTGTTATGTTTATTTATTTACTATTTGGGTAAGATTTGCTACAATTGTAGTATCGGATGTTTCTAGGTTAGCCTGTGCAAGCAGACGGCAGGTTTAAGAGAGTAAAACCTCTCTCATCCTTTCCACTGCGGTGGATCCAGGTTATAGATCAGGGGGAATGTTGATGAGTTCGCAAGACTTTGTTAAGTTTTCGTTGCAAATCACCATGATGCTGGCAACTGCTTTGTTTTTTGGGCAAATTATGCGCAAATTTAAGCAGCCTGCCGTGCTGGGTGAGATGATCGGCGGGATTATCCTGGGACCAACCATTATCGGCCTGCTTCTGCCCGATTTTTATAACTGGCTGTTCCATTCTTCTGCCAGTATTGCCGTGGTGCGCGATACCAGCATCAAACTGGGGATGTTATTTTTTTTGTTCATCTCCGGCCTGGATGTTAACCTATCGGATGTGCGCCGGTTGGGCGGGCAGTCTACCATGATTGGCATCGTTGGCACGGTTTTGCCTATCGTGGGTGGAGTGGGGATGGCTTACCTGCTGAAAAGCGGTTTTTGGGGGACGGCGGTTGACGGCCATTTCCTTTCCTTCGCGTTGTTCCTGGGCATGAACCTGGCGAACTCGGCCAACCCCGTGATTGCGCGCATTTTAATGGATTTGGGCCTGTTGAAAGAAAGAATTGGCTCGGTCATCATGACGGCCACTATCGTTGATGACCTGATTAACTGGACATTATTTGCTATTGTCTTGAGCGATATTGCTCCCGGGACCAGTTTTGTTCAGCCGGGCGGCATTGGTTCATCCATCTTAATCGTGATCGGCTTTTTTGTCGCTGTACTGAGTATAGGACGATGGTTGGGGCCGCGCTTTTTACCCTGGATTCGCAGGCAACTGCCCTGGCCCAGCGGGTTCATTGCCTTTACGGCCCTGGTGATCCTTGTCGCCAGCAGCTTATCGGAATGGATAGGCATTAACGCCTTCTTTGGGGCTTTTCTGGTGGGTATTGCCGTGGGCCAGAACAGCAAAGAGGCGCAAGAAGCGCATGACGTCATCACCCATTTTGTTCTCAGCTTTTTTGCCCCGATCTATTTCGTGTCAATGGGAATGACCACCAATTTTGCCACCCATTTTGACCCGGTTTTGGTGATCTCTCTGGTATTGGCGGCGACGATCACGAAGGTGGGGGCGGTCGCTGTGGGCGCTCGCCTGGTTGGCATGCGCCTGAGTCGTGAGGTCTGGGCGATTGGTTTTGGCCTGAACGCGCGCGGCGCGACCGGCATTATCCTGGCCAATGTCGGCCTGGTCAACGGCTTGATTGACGAGCGCATTTTTGTCGGTATTGTGGTGATGGCGATTGTCACCTCGTTGATGTCTGGCCCAATTATGACTGCGTTCTTGAACCACCGCCTGCCAAACCTGGATCCCCACGATGAGCCGGTCTCTACGGAACAAGCGGGGCCTGTTACGCGAGATATCGGCGTTTCGCGCTAGGTGAAGAAAGGGTGGACTTTTATAAGACGCTGGCGCGGTATTCGGCCTGGGCCAGCCAATCGGGGTTGATCTCTACGCCCCAACCGGGGCCATCGGGAATTTGTACCTTGCCAGCGCGGACTTCCAGGGCGGGCGTGTAGAGGTTTTCGGTCCAGGGCGTTTTTTCAATGGAAAACTCGATGTACGGCCCGGCGTTGGGGATTGCGCCCATCATGTGCAGGGTAAAGACCGTCACCAGCGAAAGGTTGGCTGAATGGGGGACGCACGGCAGGCCAGCTTCGGCGGCCATGCGGGCCACGCGCAGCGCCCGCGCCAGCCCGCCGATGTAGCAGATGTCCGGTTGGACGATATCCACCGCGCGCATCTGGATGATGCGCCGCCATTGAGCAAGGTCGTAATCCTGTTCGCCGCCGGCCACGGCCAGGTCCAGGGCGCGGGCCACTTCAGCAGTCCATTCCAGTTCCCAATAGGGGCAAGGCTCTTCAAAATGGCACACCCAGTTTTCTTGCAGCATCTTGCCAACTTCAATGGCCTTTTTAGGGGTATAGCAACTGTTGCCATCCACCAGCAGGGCGGTATCCAGCCCGATGGCGGCACGCACCGCCGGGACGAGGGCTTCGGTGCGGCCGGGCCATTCATCCTGGTCGTGACCACACACCTTGCCCACGCGAATCTTGAAGGCCCCAAACCCGCAGCGGTCTTTCAGGTCTGCTAAACGGGCCGCCTCTTCCTGGGGAGTGATATCGCGGCGCATGCTCGACCCGTATACCGGGTAAGGCCGGGGTTTGCCGCCTAATAACTCGCATACGCTTTTGCCTTCCAGCTTGCCGCGCAGGTCCCACAGGGCTGTATCCAGGCCGGTGAGCGCCCGACAGACGTAAGAACCGGGGTACTTGTATTCGGCTTCGATAATGCGGTCTACCAGAGGATCAATCTCCAGCGGGTTGGCGCCCAAAGCGTGGGGCGCAACCTGACGGTGGAAAACCAACGCCGAAATATCTGCATTGAAGGGCGAAATCTGGCCGATGCCTTCTGCGCCATCATCGGTGCGGGCGCGCACAAAGCTTAAATGGCCCCGGGTAAAGGTTTCGAGACTGACAATCTTCATAACCGTGCGCCTCCGAGAGGATAAAAATTCGCTCGGTATGATTATAACGCCCCTCCAGCAAAACAATCGGCTAACCGTGCTGTGTGGTAGACGCTGGAAACCTTGACCTTTATTTGACGGAACCAGAAACCCCAGTGGATTGAAATTGAAGCCAGCAGTCAGTATAGTGGGATCAGGTATGATGTGCGTGGAAGCGATGTGAGGTTGCGATGCGTATTTTGGGAAGAAATAAAAAGCGGCGATCTCCCAACCCGCTCTTGAATCTCTTTTGGTTGGTTGCGCTTCTGCCGGTGGCGGTGATCCTTTATCGCTTGTGGCAGAAACAACTGCCCTGGATGGAAGGAACGCAATCCAGAACAACAAGCCGCGCCCGGCGGCCATCCCGCCCGGCGCGCCAGGAAAAAGTGCCAGCTCACAAAGAAGCGGGAGCTGAACCTCAGGGCCGGCGCGGCGAAGAGCGCCGCCCGGACGAGAAAAAACAAAAAGACCCCGCCCGGCCGGAGGGCGCAGGCCGCCGCAGACGAGCTCAACCCGAGCCGGCGCTTGGAGATGAATTGGAGGTCATCGAGGGCATTGGGCCAAAAACCGCTGAACTTCTGCGCAGTGCCGGGATTTGGACCTTCCGACAGTTAGCCAACGCCCCGGTAGAGCGCCTGGATGCCATCCTGCGCGATGGAGGGATTCGCATCCATCCGCCGGATACCTGGCCCGAACAGGCCCGCCTGGCCGCAGACGGCGACTGGGAAGGGTTAGAGCAGTTGAAGGGCCAGCTACGCGCCGGGCGGCGCAACAAAGAATAGCGAGCGCCCATCTCCGGTGGCAAGCCACAACTGCCCTGGAAAACGCTGAAGGGTTTGCGCCTTCTGGAGGATTTCCAGATACAGCGTCTCCTGGCGCATCAGTTCGGCAGGTTCGGCGCACAGCTTTTTGGTCGCGCCCATGCCTTCGATCTGAATGGCTCCGGTATCAACGGCGTAGGCGGCGAAGTAGTTGTTGCAGCCCGCTGACCCGCTGAGCTTGCCATCGGCAAAAGCGGCAGTGATCGCCGTTCCGGGCCATAGGGGAGTGACCCTGCTAAAATCGCCGCCGGGGAGGATGATACCGGCCAGTTGCCAGGTAGTGCCGTCGAGGGACGGCTCTTCTTCAGCAGGCAGGGGGGCAAAGGTGGCCGTCTGCCCGGAGGACTGCAAGAGGATCAGCCGGTTGGCTTCCAGGCGGTAATCGGTAGTGGTAGATAGCAGGGTGGTGTATTCGCCTTCCGCCCTGGTTAGGGCCTGATTCGCGCCGCAATCTGCCCCCAGCATGGTCATGCTGGTCAAGCGGATGTCGTCGCCCGCGGCCTGGTAGTTGCCGAAAAAGTGGCGGCAGCCGGCAAAGCCGCTGAATTCATGGTCGTTCAGCAGCACCAGAGTCATATTCCAGGCCGGTTTTTGCCCCGCCGCGTTTTCCAGCCGCCAGGCTGTGCCGATCAGGTCCGCCGGGTTCATGGCAAATTGAGGCTTACGCCGGTAGGTGAGGACGGACTGGCCGAGGGCATTGAGGATTTCCAGGCTGTCTTCTGAAACGCGCATGGGGGCGGCGGTGACGAGCGCGGCATCTTGCAGGGTTTTCAGGTAGGCGGCTTCCTGATCCATCACGCCTTCCGGTTCTAGGCACGCTGCGAGGGTATTAACGATTTCTTCAATTTTTAACCGGCCATCTGGCAGACTGTATTTGCCGCCGTAACTGTTGCACCCTGCCGAGCCGCTCAGTGAGTCCTCTTTAAATTCGAGGGTGATAAAGGTATTGGGGATGGGAGGCTTGCCCTGGATGCCGGTAAGAATCCACTCGCTGCCCACCAGGGGGGGCAGAGTAGGCTGCGGTGACGGCGTGGCAGTGGTTTCAGGCGTGGGGGATTGGGTAAACGACTGGCAGCCTGCCAGCAGCAGGATTGACAGGATCAGTAAGATGATCTTTTTCATATCTTTTAAGACGCCAGACGGCGAAGTTGGTTCCCTAAACTGTGCCGGTGGCTATTGAAAATCGAACAAAATTTTTTCTATAATTAGAACAACTTTAACCAAATTTCCCTGGATTGCGGGGAGATGCAGGAACAGGAGTGAAAATTACCGGCATGAGTACCCTGGCGAAAACTCTGATAACTTCACTGGTGGATTTGCTCACCGAAGCCTATGAGGGCCCGCCCGACCCCAGGTCTACCTGGTTCATTGATAACGAACCCAATTCGGGTATTTTGGGCATTCTAGAGGGGGTTTCGGCGCAAGAAGCTTCGATCTCGGTAGATGGCAGCGGCGAGCGCGGCTCAACCATCGCGGCGAATGTGGAACACCTGCGCTGGAGCCTGGCAAACGCCAACAGCGCGTTTCGCGGCAAAGAATACAATTCCAAATGGAGCGAGAGTTGGGATTTAATCACCGCCGATGAGGCCGCCTGGGAGCGCCTGCGCCGGGCACTGCGCGAGGAGTTTGAGATTCTGCGGCAGTTCTTGAAGGAACAAACCCACCTCCCCGAAGAATATCTCACCGGCGTAATTGCCCTGGTCCCACACGCCGCCTATCACCTGGGAACCATCCGCCAGATGATCGAGCGAGTGAGGCTGGTGCGCCGCAGGGCAGGTTGAGATGTTAAAAAGGCTCGTACTGTTGGCCTGCGGCCTGCTGGCCGCCTGTGCGCCGCTGGCGATCCCTTCCCCAACCCCAACGCCTACGCCCGAAGAAAGCGGCTTGCGGTTCATCGTATTTTACTCGCCGCTCTGAGCGACCTGCCGCGAGGTTATCCCTACCGTGCGTGGGGTGGAAGCGGAATACGAAGGACGCATTGAGTTTGCGCGGGTGAATATTCTCCAGCCCGAGAGCGAAGCCCTGATGGAACAGTACGGCTTTAACGCCACGCCAGAGCTGTACCTGGTGGATGGGCAGGGGAGGGTGATCTATTTTTGGGATGCGGCGGTCTCAGCGGATGAACTGCGCCAGGCTTTCGATGAGGCGCTGGCTACGGAAGCACCGCCGTAACTTCAATTTCGACCAACAGTTCCGGGCGGATCAGGGCCTGGACCTCGACCATCGTGGCGGCGGGCCTGATTTCACGAAAGAATTCGCCGTGCGCCCGGCCTACTGCTTCCCACTGTCGAATATCCGTCACATACATGCGGGTGCGGATCACGTCTTGCAGACCGGCGCCGGCCTGAGCCAGCGCCTTTTCGATCTTTGTCAAAATGAAGCGGGTCTGTTGGTAGGGGTCGCCGGGGCCAACCACCTGCCCGTTCTCGTCCACAGCCGTCGTGCCGGCCACTTCGACGATCTGGCCGATGCGCACAGCTCGCGAGTATCCGACGACGCTTTCCCAATGGGTTCCTGAAGAAATATTCATCCTTGCGGTGGTCATAAGTATTCTCCGTTATCCGGTGGATAGGGGAGCGGCAGGTAAATTCCTGCGCGCTTGGAAGGGAATTCCTGACTTTCTGGCTGTCTACTTTCCCTTATGATTTTTACAGAATGATCAGGAAAGGAGCCGCAGAATGAAAGTCAGAGATGTGATGACCGAAAAACCGGCCTTTGCGACGCCGGATACCGATTTACAGAAGGTCGCAAGGCAAATGGTGGATCATAATGTCGGGTTGATCCCGATCATTGATAACAAAGATACCATGAAAGTGGTTGGCGTGGTTTCAGACCGCGACATCACTGTGCGCTGCGTGGCCGAAGGCCAGAATCCGCTGGAGATGAAGGCCAGAGACGTGATGTCGAAGCCGGTGGTGGTGGTAGCAGAAGAGGATGATTTGCAAAGCGCGGTACGCTTGATGGAAAAATACCAGGTACGGCGCATCCCGGTAGTGGACGAACAGGACAGGGTGTGTGGAATTGTCGCTCAGGCCGATATTGCCCTGAAAGCCTCTGAAGAGACAACCGCCAGCGTGGTGCAGGAAATCTCAGAACCGGGGAAAAAGCAGAAACAGGCGTAGAGGCGGGCGTTTTGCAGTTCAGAGACCTGATGTTCTGATCGGCGCTGCCGGCCGCCCAACCCTGAATACGTGAGAATAAAAAACAGCCGCATTCACTGCGGCTGTTGCACAGTGCCCCCAGAGGAATTCGAATCCTCGTTTTGGCCTTGAGAGGGCCACGTCCTGGGCCGCTAGACGATGGGGGCCGGTGCTTTGGTAAGCGCCCGGATTTTATCATATGCGTATGCGATTGTCAATCAATTCGACCATTTTCAAACTGTTTTCTGGAGGGCCATCCCCCCTTCTTTCCATTAAATGAAAGGAGCGCGCGTTTCTTATCTGATTCTAATTGACACACCGGCCCCCCCGTGCTATCATCCTCTAACAATTGAGCAATTATCTCGTTTCATTGCACATTAAAAACCAAATAGAAGGAGTTATTATGAGCGCAGATTTTATTGCCCGTCTCATCGGGATGATTGTCTTTTCGATCCTGGGCGTCTGGCTAGGGACGTACCTGGGAAGGCTGGCTAACGCTCCCGGTGGAGACATGCCTTTTACCATTGAACAGTATGCTTTTACCATTGGTTTGGTTGGCGCATTGGCTGGACTTATTCTGACCCCATTTATTACCACCCGTCCTGTTCGCGCTCTGCGGGCGCTTCTGGCCCGGATTACCCCGCAAACTTTATTTTCCTCGCTCATTGGGCTGATCGTCGGCCTGGTGATTGCGGTGCTGCTGGCGTTTCCGCTCTCGCTGCTGCCTTCGCCCTTTGGCCGCGTGATGCCCTTCCTGGGAGTCGTTATCTTGGGGTATTTGGGCGTTTCGGTCTTTGTGATGCGGCAAAACGATTTATTCACGGTGTTATCGGCGCTGCGGCCCAATGCTGCGGCGGCTCCAGGGAGCGATGCGCCGGCCCCAGCAGCCGGTTGGGCGGAGAACCGCACGATTTTGCTGGATACCAGCGTCATTATTGACGGCCGCATTGCCGATATTGCCCGCACCGGGTTTTTGCCCGGCTCGTTGCTGATTCCTCGCTTTGTGCTGAACGAACTCCAATACATTGCCGATTCGCCCGACAGCCTGCGCCGTCAGCGCGGGCGCCGGGGCATGGAAGTATTGGCCCAGCTTCAGCGCGAGCCGACCATCCCGGTGCGCATCACCGATATTGACGTGGAGGGCGTGCGCGAAGTGGATGATAAACTCGTCATCCTGGCCCGCCAGATGCGCTGTCCAATCCTGACCAATGATTTCAACCTCAACCGTATTGCAGAATTGCAGGGGGTATCCATTCTGAATATTAACGAACTGGCCAATGCAGTCAAGTCTGTAATGCTGCCTGGCGAAGTTCTGTGCGTGCGCATTATTCAGGAGGGGAAAGAAGTCGGCCAGGGCGTGGGATATATGGACGACGGCACAATGGTGGTCGTGGAGAACGGCCGCGAATATATTGACCGCGAGACCAACGTGGTTGTGACCAAGGTCTTGCAAACCGCCGCCGGCAGGATGATCTTTGCCCGCCCCGAATCCTGATCGTTCAACCCAGTGACCGCGGAGAACTATTTCGCCGCGGTCACTGCATTTTGATTCCATGCCATTCAGGTAGGAGGGAAGTGATCATTGAAGGAATGGATCACCGGGCGCAACCCGGTTTATGAAGTGCTGCGGGCCAGGCGCCGGCAGGTTTTCAGGTTGATGGTGGCCCAGGGCGTGGAAGAAAAGGGCCGCCTGGGTGAGATTTTGCAACTGGCGGCGGCGCGGAAAATTCCTGTAAGCCGCGTTCCGCGCCAGCAGCTCGATTCGCTCGGCGTGGGCGACAGTCAGAGTCATCAGGGCGTGGCGGTCGAAACCAGCGCTTACCCTTACTGCGCCTTGCAAGATATTTTAGAACGCGCTGAACAGCGCCGCGAGCCGCCTTTTGTTCTGGTTTTAGATATGCTCCAAAACCCTCAAAATCTGGGGGCGCTGCTGCGCACCGCTGAGGCCGCGGGGGTGCATGGCGTTCTCATCCCGCTGCGGCGGGCGGCCGGCGTGACCCCGGCGGTAGTTCATGCTTCGGCAGGCGCGGCAGAACACCTGCTGGTGGCCCAGGTAAACCTTGCCCAGGCCCTGAGTACCCTCAAGGAAGATGCCGGCGTGTGGGTGATGGGCCTGGAGGGCGGACCGCAGTCCAGGCCGTATACCGACGTCCGGCTGGACGGCCCCCTGGCCCTGGTGGTCGGCAACGAAGGCGAAGGGATGCGCGACCTGGTGCGGCGCACATGCGACGTGCTTATCGGACTGCCCATGCTGGGCAAGATCGAGTCGCTTAACGCCGCCGTGGCCGGCTCGATTGTCCTCTACCGCGCGCTTGCGGATCGCCAAAAACTCCAGGCTAAATAACGAACCCCCGGAAGCGGTACTTCCGGGGGTTCGTTATTAAAGCTGGAACGATTCAACCGCCGCTTGCGGATGCCAAAAGCCGCGATTCAAGTGAGAATTGATTGTTTTTCCGGGGCCAGCATGTTACATTGGGGGCGCATTCGCGAATGAAGTCTTGTGGAAAGGATACTCACCATGATCGATACCCGTAAGATCGGCGCTTTGATCTCCAGACTGCGCAAAAATAAGAACTGGACGCAGATGCAGTTGGCAGATCAATTGAATGTAACCCACCAGGCCGTTTCGCGCTGGGAACGGGGTGACTCACTGCCGGATGTGGGCGTACTCGGCGACGTGGCCCAGACGTTGGGCATCACGGTAGATGAACTGCTGCGAGGCGAGATGACCCAGCAGGCCGGGCGTGAGGCCCACCGGCCCGCTGCCGCGAGCGAAGCAGTGGGCATTGTGGTAACGGCGCTGGCCGAAGGACGCCCGGAAGAAGTGGCCCGCATGGTGAAAGAGCAACGCGTGGATGTGGACACCCTCATCAAAGTAGCTCCACTGACCCCCCCGAACCTGTTAAAAGGAGTGATGGAAAACATGGAAGGCTATGAATTTGACCTCAAACAGGTGGCCGAACTGGCCCCTTTTCTCGACCAGGAGACTCTGTTAGAACTGGTCAATACCGTTGAAGGCCCCCATTTAAATGGCGAGCTGTTGGGGGCAATTGCTCCCCATTTAGAGGAGGACGCGATTAACCAACTCGTGAACCGGGTGCTGGAGGGTGAGCTAGAGGTAAACACCCTGAACGCACTGCTCCCGTTTCTGCCGGAGGAGACGGTCGAACGCCTGGCGGGCCAGGCCGGGCAGGGCCGGCTGGCATCTTTGCGCCTGACCACCTTCGCGCCTTTTATGAGCAAAGCCGCTTTAAGCCAGATGGTTGCGCGCTTTGAGGATGGGACGCTGAGCTTTAAGGAATTGGTAGACCTGGCCCCCTTTATCGAGGGCGACCTGCTGGATGACCTGGTCAACCGGCGGGCCGGAGAGATGATTAACAGCAGTCAAATTGCATCCCTGGCGCCCCATCTCAGCCAGGAAACGCTGGCTGGCCTGCTGGAGAAAATCATCAGCGGCAGGCTCGACCGCCGGGTGCTGAACGCCATCGCTCCCTTCATCGACTCAGAGGCTTTAAACGACATGGTGCGCAACTGGATCAAAAGCCAGGGCCGCGCCGCCTCGCAGTCCTGATGTCTTCAAGCGCGGCGCGCCCCAAGTACGGGACGCGCCGCGCTTTTTAAGGACGGCGCTCACGAGAACCAGATGACCCAGACGCCCCATAACAGGATCATTACCGCGGCGATTCCCAGGCGCACGACAACCGCCCACCCACAGCCCAACGCCATGCTGCGGGTGGATGCCGCCGCTTTCTGCCAGTCTCTCAGGCGGTGATATTCCACGGCGAACAGGGCCGCCAGGGCCAGAACCAGCCCGCCAAACGGCGGGATCAGCAAACTGCCTACCAACCCGGCGGCCAGGGCCGCGCCGATTGCCAGCCAGCTAGCCCCGGTCTGGCGGGCCGAAGCGCCCATGATGACGTTATCAATCAGACTGCCCACAATCATCAGGACCGTCAACGCCACCAGGATCGCAATACCGGCTCCACTGAAGCCTGCTACAACGCCATACACCAGCGCCGCCGCCCAGATGATGACCAGCCCCGGCAGTACCGGGATGAGCAGGCCCGCCATTCCAAACAGCATGACGGCCAGGATGATGATGCGAAAAGTTGCCGCGCTGAGACTTTCCAATGCTCACTCTCCTTTGTTCTTCCACTGTTCTCTATCGTAAAAGGTTCTGGGGAAAAGTGCAACCAAAATGTGATTCTTCCTATGCTATACTCCACCGAGAAAATGACTGTATATTGTGATATACGATTCGGAGGAAGGTAAAGTGTCGGAATCCACATCTCCCCAGCGCCATGCGCAGCCGGGCAGGAACCGGCGCCAGACGCAAGATGAAAAGCTGTTGGCAGCCCCCCGCCAACAGGAACAACTGTTCACGCATACCGATCCCTGGCGCGTGCTGCGCATCCTGGGCGAGTTTGTGGAGGGGTTTGACACGCTGGCAGAACTGGGCCCGGCCGTCAGCATCTTCGGCTCGGCCCGCACTTCTCCAGATGATCCTCAATACCTGGCGGCGGTCGAGACCGCGCGCCTGTTAGCCGAGGCCGGCCTGGTGGTCATCACCGGTGGAGGGCCGGGAATTATGCAGGCCGGCAACCAGGGCGCGAAACTGGGCAATGGTCAATATCTCCACCCACTGTTTGGGCGGGTGGAGATATTAAACTACTTCGGACAGATCACATCAATTCCACCCATCCAGGGGCGCAGTACTTCGGGGACAACCACTGAGCCATCGGGTTGCTGATAATTTTCCAGCACGGCGATCAGGGTGCGGGGCAAGCCCAGGCCCGATCCATTGAGGGTATGCACCAGGCGGGTCTTGCCGCCTTCCGCCGGCCGGTATTTGATGTTGGCGCGGCGTGCCTGGAAATCACCTACATTCGAGACCGACGAGACTTCCAACCACTCACCGACACCAGGCGACCAGACTTCTAAATCGTACGTGATGCGCGCATTAAAACCCAGGTCGCCGGTGCAGAGCTGTTTGACGCGATATGTCAGCCCCAATTGGGCGCAGGTTTCTTCAGCGTCGGCCAGCATTTTCTCCAGTTCCTGCGGCGAGTCTTCGGGCTTGCAGAAGATATACATCTCGACTTTATCGAACTGATGCCCGCGCTTAATGCCGCGCACATCGCGCCCGGCGCTCATCTTTTCGCGCCGGAAGCAGGGCGTGTAGGCCGTATAGCGGATGGGGAGATCGTTCTCGTTCAAGACATCATCCATGTGCAGCCCGGTGAGGGGGACTTCCGCGGTCGGAACCATCCAGAAATCTTCCTCGGCGTCGTGGTAAAGGTTATCCTGGAATTTGGGGAGCTGTCCGGCGGCGAAGAGCGTGGCGGCCTTGACCATAAAGGGTGTATACTGCTCGTAATAGCCCTGGCGAATGTGCAGGTCGAGCATCCAGGCGATCAGCGCGCGCTGCAACCGGGCCCCGGCTCCGCTGAGGACGTAAAAGCGCGACCCGGTGATTTTGACGCCCTGGTCAAAGTTGAGAATACCCAGTTTGGGGCCTAATTCCCAATGGGGCAGGGGGGTGAAGCCCAAATCGCGCGGCTCGCCCACGGTGCGTAACACCACGTTTTCGCTCTCATCCACCCCAATGGGGGTGGTTTCCAGCGGCAGGTTGGGGATGCTCGCAACCAGGTTTTGCAGGCGTTCTTCCACCTGGCGGACGCGGTTATCCATCTCGGTAATCTGGTCACCAACCGCGCGCATCTGTTCGATTTTGGCCTGGCGGTCTTCTGGGTTCTTCATCTTGCCGATTTCTTTCGAGACGGCGTTGCGCTCGGCTTTCAGAGCCTCCACCTGGGCCAACAGCGCGCGGCGCTCGCGGTCCAGGTCCACAACCTGGTCCACCACGCTGGGGTCCATCTGACGGTTGCGTAACGCACTGCGGACGAGGTCGGGTTGTTCGCGGATCAGGTTCAAGTCTAACATGCAGCACCTCCACAAGATTAAAGCTTCTTCTCAGCGGTACAGAATGCGCGCCTGCGTACCGGCGAGAATGTTAAATCAAAACCCCCTCCTCCATGCAGGACGAGGGGGGCTATCTCGTGGTGCCACCTGCTTTTGCTGCCGGGGATTCGCTCCCCAAGGCGCAGCCTCTTTTGGGCGTTAACGGGCCTCACCGGCCTTCTTACGTGGAGCCGTCTGGCTTCACCCTGCGAAGGCAACCTGCCCAATTTCTATGGGCAACCGGGGTGGATCTCGCCGCTCGCGCCTGCCGCCTCGCACCGTCCGGCGGCTCTCTGAAAAGCGGGGAGACGAGGCTTCCCGGGTGGGTCTTATTGTAGCCGATTATAACAAAAATAGAAGCGTTTTACCAGCCTCTCAAGGCCGCCTTTGCAGCAGGTCGTGAATCTGGCGGTTCTTTCAACGCGGTTGCCTTGCCTTCACAGCGTGATACAATCACAATATGGCATCCGATGCAATGACGATTGAGCAAGCCATGGCGGCGTTTCTGGATGGGATTAACCTGTCGCGCAGTGCCAACACGCACCGCACCTATAAGAACGGTCTGGCGGTCTTTCGTGAGGTTCTTAGAGATCATCACCTCGACCCAGAGAAGGATCCAATTGCCGGGCTGAAAGAAGACAGCGTGGCCTGGTTGGCGGCGGCGCTGAAAACGCACTCACCCGCCACTGAGCGCCTGTACCTGACGGCTGTGTCGGCGCTGTTTGAGTGGGTGGCCGCCGAGAACCTGGCGCCGGTCAACCTGCCGCGCGTGCGGCTGCTCATCCGCCAGCGCGCGCGGCGGCCTGGCGTGCGCCTGCCGCAGTTCCCCAAAGATGCGATTGAGCAAATTGTGGAACGGCTGACCCCCGCTCCCTCTGGCCCTTATGAGGATGAAAACGAACGCCTGCGCGATCTGCGCGACCGGGCCTTCCTGATCACCCTGGCCGACACGGGCCTGCGCGTCCATGAGGCTTGCGGGCTGCGGCGCGGCGACCTGGATTGGAACGAAGGCCGGGCGGTTATTATCGGCAAGGGCAACAAGCAGGCGGTGGTGCGCTTCTCGCGGCGCGCGATGCTTGCCCTGCGCGACTATCTGGCCGCCCGTGCCCAACTGGATGGGGCTTCGGGCCGCCACCTTGCGGCGCTGCCGCTGTTCGCCCGCCACGATAAGGGCGCCGGCAAGAAGATCAAAGCCATTACCACGGCCACCGGGCGCAATATTGTGGCCGAGCGGGTGGAGCAAATTTTAGGCAAAGAGGCGGTTGGCACGATCACGCCGCATTCCTTCCGCCATTACTTTGTCACGCGCGTGCTGCAAGCCTCTGGCAACCTCAAACTGGCCCAGGAACTGGCCCGTCACACCAACATCGCCGTCACCCAACGTTATGCCCATCTTTCTGATGACGAACTGGATAAAGGCTATTGGGATGCGTTTGAAGAGAAACCCGATTGAGCCAGACGATGGTCATACGCATTCGCGGCGCGGCGGGTGGGCCGATACGCGATGCTTTTTTACGACATAGGCCGTAGCTGCGCCGCTCGCACGACCGTGCCCGGCTGGGCCTTGGCTTGCTTTAGCAGAGTCTGGCCGGCGTGGTGGATTTGCCCCAGGTGAACCCCTTTGCTTTTCTCCACCAGTACTACGCCAATTGCCAGAGATGGAAAATCGTTGCGTTGGGTGGGGTATTGCAGCCAGCTTTGGATGACGACCTCAAATTCCTGCGCGATGATCTCCGCCAACTGCCGCGCGCTGGCTATTTCTGCCAGGATGACGAAATGATCCATGCCCAGGTAGCCGACAAATTCGCCTTTGGCGCGCTCGTGCGTTGCTTTGTTTAGGATTTTGGCAACCTGCCAGAGCAGGCGGTCGCCCCCTTCGTACCCGAACTGCTCGTTAATTACCCCCAACCCTTTAACATCCAGATAGAGGACCGCCAGCGGCCGCCCGGCCTGGATTGCCGTTTGAATGCTGTACTCAAAAGCCGTACTGCCGGCCAGGTCCGCCAGCCAGCTGCGCGTGTGCGCCAGGATGCGCTTTTTTAACAGCATCATAATGCGCCCATCCACGCTTTCCAGGCTTTCGGTTTTAACGATAAAGTCATCCGCGCCCAGTTCTAAGGCTTTTTGCCGGGCCGAGGCACGGTCCAGGGCCGTGAGGATCATAATAGGAACGTCTGCTGTGGTCGGGGCTTCGCGCAGGCGGGCACAGACGTCGTACCCGCTTAGACCGGGCATCATAATATCGAGCAGGATGACGTCGGGCCTTTCGGAGAAAGCTTTTTGCAGGGCCTCCGTTCCATCTTTGGCCTTAATCACCTGATAGTGGTGCGAGGAAAGAAATTTTTCGTAGAGGGTCAGCGTCACCGGGTTGTCGTCAACCAGCAGGACGGTGAACATTTCATATGCCATCGGATGTGCCTTTCTTAGGGTTCCTGTGTTTCCAATACAATTGTACACCCTGCCAGATCTCACGCCCTGCCTGCTGAATCTCTACCCAGGGCGGGCGGACTTTCCAGCCGGGGGGTTCGGTCAACGTAATAATTGATCCGGCCAACCGGAAGACAAAGATCATCATCCGATACAATGGGACGAGCGCGACGACCCACCCATTTTTACGCAGCCGCCGGCGGATAGGCGGCGCGGCTAACCCATAAATAACCCCGGTCGAGATGAAAGCGATGAACATATAGAACAGATAAATGATCAACAGCGCGCTGAGGATTAACCCCGGTGGGTAGCCAAAAAACGCCAGCGCCGGAAACAGGAAAGTCCACACCAGGCGGGGGAACAGGAAGGTGTGATCAATCAGCAGGGTGCGCCCCAGGGCCAGCCCGCGCAGTTGCAGCCAGTTCTGGCCGACCATGTCCTGATGCACGGCCGCTACCTCAATTTCTCCGCGCTGCCAGCGCACCCGCTGTGAATAAAGCGCCCCCAGCGACGGCGTGGGCGTTACATAGGCGATGGCTTCGGGCAGGCATCCAATGCGCCGCTGGGCAAACTGCTTGCGGATATCGAGGGTGATTTTGGTGTCTTCCGAGACGGTTTGCTTATCATACAGCAGCGTTGCCATCAGCACTTCGCGCCGGAAGAACGAAAAAGCCCCTGCCAGGGTAAACAGGCTGTCGGTGAGCGTCTGCCCCTGCCGACCCAGCCAGAACGCCGTGAGATATTCCTGAAATTCACACTCGGCGATAAGAAAAGGCATCCAGTCTTCTTGCTGACGGCTGCGCGGCGCGGGCAGTACTTCAATAGAGCCGGTGGCCGCGCCGAGGTCGGGGTTGGCTTCAAAATGCTCCACCATAATCCGCAGTGCATCGGGGTGGAGCACGGTATCACAATCTACGTTGCAGATGTAACTGTGACTGGCCAGGTGCAGCCCGGCGTTGAGCGCATAGGATTTGCCCCGCCCGGCGATTGAAATCCAGTGCATCTGACCGTTGAAGGGGCGGGCCGCGTGCCGGGTAAAGACCGCTTCGGTTGCATCGGTGCTGCCGTTGTTGACCACAATGATTTCTATCAATTCTTGCGGAAATCGCTGGTGGCGCAGGCTGTCCAGACAGCGCCCCAGCGACGCTTCGCCGTTGTAGACCGGGATGATGACCGAAACGCCCTTGCCAGAGACCCGCGCCAACCCCTGAGTGCCGCGTTCTGATGCGGCGGCTTTGCTTCGGGTGCGCCGCTTCAGACGCTGGATCAGCACTTCTACCATTTGCACCAGCGCCGCCAGCCCATCCACCAGCACCGGCAGGATGAGCCAGACTCCCCAATAGACGGCCAGGCTGATCATGCGTTCTGTCAACTCAACATCCTCTCCGTCAGTTGCTTTTGCAGCGTCCGCAGTGTACCACGCGTAAGAATTGCCCAATAAATACCAGATACAATAACAAAAAACACCATCCGGCCAATTAAGGTGTGTGCAATAAAAATAGACTGCTTACCCCACCCGTGCAGGATGAGGATAATCACCAGCACCCGGATGATGTTCGCGCCAAAAGTGACGACCCATCCCAACAGCACCAGCCAGGCACGGCGGGGCGCAGACCAGGCCGGGTAAAACAACACCAGACCGGTCAGGGCCGCCAGTTCCAGCAGGCCGGAGCATTCCAGGTCCACGCGCACCACTGTCCAACCCGGTGACTGCACCACCACCCATACCAGAATATTGCCGGGCGCGGCCTCGAATACCCGCGTGGGAATGCCTAACCCGGTGCTGATAGCGTGGGCACTGAACGCGGTGGCGTATTCCATCCAGCGTTCCAGCGGCAGCAGGCGCGTGCCGCCAAAAATTAACAGCAGTGCTAGCCCCACCGATGCGACCGTGTAATAGAGCAGCCAGATGCGCCGCCAGTAGAAGAAGGCAGTCAGTGCCAGCCATAGCAGGGCAGATAGACCAAAGATCAGGTAGTAGGACGCCAAACCCTTCTCCCAAAGCGGAACCAGGTCAAAATGATCACTGCCGCTACCAGGGCGATGAGCCAGGGCCACCCCAACACGGGGATGGGAGACCAGGTGATGTCGCCGCTGTCGGGCATCCGGTCAATGTTGCTCTCGCTTCCACTCTGGCTGGCGGCGGCCGTCATGTGAATGGCCTGATGAGCGTCAATGCCCAGGTCGGCAAACGGAACGCGCCATTCCACACGCGCGCCGCCGGCTGAGAGCGATTCGCCCCAGTTCCCCCATGATTCGGTAATCACCGCTCCCGTCCCGCTCATCACTGTAACGGTCACTGCGCTGCTGTTGCGCTGAGGGTCATAAAACACTACGATTTTCCGATCAGCGGCATCACTGGTGGAACCGTTGTCGTTGGTGTCAATGTAGACGTAATAATACACCTTGGGGTTGCCGCTGGAAGTCTGCTGCCGCTCGACCATCCAGTAAATGGCCTCTTCATCGGGGTTGGTCCCCCAGTAAAAAGTCAGCACGTCGGTGTTGGGGTTGGGTCCGTCGCCGGGTGGGTCGGGCAGGTTCGGCTGTCCCACCCAATCGTCAAAATTGCCGTCCACCACCAGGCCGGCCAGCAGTAGATGAGCCGCCAGCAGGGGGATGAGCAGTGTAACCAGCGCAATGGGCCGCCAACGCAGCGGAGATGGGTTTGAGATGAGGTTCATGCTTGCACCTCTGGCGCGGTTTTAGGACGCCACACTAATAGAATAATCAGACCGATCAGAGCCGCCACGCTGGCGGCCTGCCCTGCTCGATAGATGAGCGTGGGCCGGAAGCGAATCTCGACCTGATGCGCACCGGCCGGGGCCTGGAAGCGCACCAGGTTTTCGAGCGCGGAATGGGGCGCAGCCTGCCCGTCAATGCGTACTTCAACGCCGTCGTGGGCGGCCACTGGAACGAGCAGTTGGTGGGGCTGTTCCAGCACGTAGGTGAAAGTATAGCCGTCTTCGCTGGCCGTGTAGCCGGTCAGCGGCGTGGTCTGGTAAGGATTGGCCTGATTGGGCTGCACGCCCAGCAGGTCAGAAAAAAGCTGGATGATGAAAGGGTCGCGGTTGAGAAACACGCGGTAGGGTAAGTTGATTCCAATAAACCAGACTTTCCCAGAGCCATACTGGTTATATCCCAAAACCGCGCCTTTTACATTCAGATAGTCAAACTGGATGGTTTCAACCTGCATGCCCTGAGGAACGTGCGACTGCCAGGCGCTGAATTCGGCTCCGACCGGGGCCAGAAAATGCGCCGTGCCTGCCGCCGTCACCTGGATGGGGGCATCGGCCAGCAGGAGAGGTTCGCCCCATACGTCCAAAAAGTGCGGTTCACGGGCCAGCGGGTCATCCGGAGAGCCGGTCAGGTCAATGACCACGGAAACGCCGGCCTGGGCGGCCTGTTTGATGCGTTCCTCGGCCTGGACGCGGTTATCCCAATCGAACCCGGAGAGGAACAAAGCCTGATAAGCGGTCAGCTCTTCCAGCGAATAGCGGTCCACCTGGGTATGCGCGCCGACGATGATCTCTGGGAATAGAAAGCTGAGGTTATAAGCCCCCCTGCCGATGCCCAGCACGCGCCAGTCGGCCAATACGGCGCGCGGCGCGCCGTCACGGTGGTACAGGGTGAGCGTGCTTCCCTGGTAACGCGGCTGGTACCCGGCCTGGGCCAGCAGTTCCGGCAGGGGCGGGCGCACTTCCTCGTTTAAGAACACCAGATCATCCACGCCGTATAGTGCCAGCCGGTCCAGCAGGTAATGGTAATAGCCCGTACTGAGCGCCTCATTGAGGTTGGCGACGTTACGCGCTGTGCGTGCTCCCTGGTAGGCCCACCCAAAAATCTGCTCGCGCTGGCCCAGGGCGGTATAGTAATAAGACGCCGGCGACCCCAGGCGGCTGAAATCAAAGGTGGCCTGCCGCCAGCCGGGCAGGTTGGTTAGGGCGCGCGCGGTTGCCAGAACTTCGGCATGGGGCGGGCGCAGGTGAACCAGCCGCGTCGAGATCCATTGGTCCGCCAGTATCGGCAGAAGGATAAGCAGTGCCAGCCAGGGCTTGGGGCTTTGGAAAACAGCCTGGATGCGCCAGATCAGCGCGAGTAACAGCAGAGAGCTGGCGATCCCCAGAAAGCGCAGCGGCCAGAACAGGTTGTGCATGGGCAGGGCGTTAAAGAGCGTGTTGAACCCCGGGGTGCTGATCAGCACCCCGAACAGTCCGACCAGCGTCAGGGCCGCTGTTTTTCCACTGCGCCCGGTGCGGACGAACAGAAACGCCGCGGCCAGGATGAGCAGCGCGGCACCGGGGTAACAGCTTTCGGGGTTGGCGGCGCGCAGCAGGGGGTTGAGATAGTCGCTGAGGGGGATAACGGATAGGGCCTCTGTCATGGCCGAAGCGTCGATTTCCGTAATGCCGCCCGTCAGGCTGGGGAGAAACCACCAGCCGCCGAGTAAGATACCCAGGGCGATGGCGCTCACAGTCCAGACCATGCGGCGAAACGATGCGGCCCGCAAGAGCCACAACAGTGCGGCCAGGGCGCCCAGGCAGGCGGCATAGATAGCGGCCATCATAGCATGACTCAGCAAAATAGCCGTAAAACACAGCGCCAGCGCGGCCAGATGGCGGCGCTGGCCTCTTTCTTCCAGAGCGCGCAGTAGAAAATACACAGCCAGGGGCAGCAGTGCGGCCGCCAGGGTGCGCGGCAGGTTCCCTTCGGCCAGGGCCACCCGCAGGTTATCGGGCAGAAACAGGTAGAGCACTCCCCCCACAGCCGCCGGCCATAAGCCCACCCACCGGCTGTAAAGCAGCCAGCTAACCCCACCCGCCAGAGCGCACAGCGCCACCAGCCAGCTCGCCGCCGCAATGGCCCCGCCGGCCGGGTAAGAGAGCAGCAGTAACAGGTAATAGGGCAGCGGCGGGTAATAGCGCATCATCTGCACGCCCATGTACCAGCCCGGAAACAGGTTCGGATACAGCCTGCCCTGTGCCACCTGCGATTGCAGGAACTCCACCTTCATGACGTGGCCGAGCGTATCGGACCCCCAGGGTAGAGCGGCCTGATCGGATGGGAACAGGATGGCGCGGTAAATGAACAGGGTGAGCAGGCAAAACGCCGCGAAAAGAACCGCTAAAAGGAGGCGTCTCGTCATCCGGTGACCCTTTCTTATCTCCTTAATCCTCCTTCAACCGCAGGGTGATGCAACTGGTGGGTGAATCCCAAATGGTGAAGGAGAGAAACTGTGCATCAGCATCCCGAAATTCGCGGATTAACTTTTCCAACAGGTACGCGGCGACGTTTTCGATGGTGGGGGGTTGGAAAGTAAAGGGCGGAATGTCGTTTAGAAAACGGTCTTCATACGGCGCGTAAACTCTGCGCATCTTCTCGCGGATTTGGGCGATATCGAGAACCGAATGTTCACCCAGATAGCGCCGGCGGCCAAAACGCGCCTCGATCTTCCAGCTATGCGCGTGGGGAGCTTCTCCACCCACGGCATGGCGCGCGTTGAAAAAATCGGTGATGCCGATCTCGTAGATAAACGATTCGCCAGCGGCCCAATGGTTGAACATACTGCCCGGTTCATTCCTATGGAGTTATCCGGTCGAAAAGCGGTTATATCTAAATCATACTACAGATTAGAGGTTTTGTGGGGTTAAGGTTCTGTGAATCAAATAGACCATGCGCAGGGCGTGAAACAGCACGCCCCGTACATGGTCTACAGCCAGTGGATCGCTATTTTTACTCTTGCGGTGCTTGCGGCGCTTCTGGTTCCTGCGGTTGGGCGGGTTCTTTCTTTTCCATCCGGGCAATAAGCTTTTGCAGTTCTTCGTTCAACTGCTGGAGCGCTGTGAGCAGATGCGGGCGGACTTCTTGCACGGTCTGCCGGCCGGCTTTGCCCAGGGCTTCTACGGTGCGCCCGGCCTCTTCGCGGATTTGCTTGCCCTGCGGGGTGTTGGCGCTGTCTTCAATCGCCTTGCTCACATCCCGTACCATTGCCTCAAGCCCGGCGCGCATGGCTTTTACCTGGCGCTGGGTCTGTTCGTCTTCCCAGGCGGTGCGGACGGCCTGCGCCAGGCTGGCGCCCAACGCCTGAAATTGTTTGCCAACTTCCTGCCAGCTAGCCTCAGCCGGTGACGGTCCTTGCGTTCCCTGACCAGACTGCTCTTGCTGCTGCCCGGCTTGCTCGTTGACCTTTGATTCTTCGCTCATGGTTTATTCTCCTTGCCAGTTCTTTCATTTAGCTCTTTGTCCGACTACCAAGATATACGAAGAAAAGCGCCAAAAGGTTTCATTAAAGCCGGAAGGAGAAAGAACTACTCTCTTTTTGTCACTGTAATCAGGGCCACCGATGCCAGGATGATAGCCGCCGCTGCCAGTGAGCGGGGCGACAGAACTTCTCTGCCGATGACCACGCCCAAAACGAGCGCCACCAGTGGGTTGATGTAGGCATAGGTGGAAACCAGCGAAGTGGGCGCTACCCGCAGCAGCCAGGTGTAGGCGGTAAAGGCAACCAGCGAGCCAAATATCGTCAGGTAGGCCAGTCCCAGGAACGAATTTAGCGAGATGGCCGCCAGGTTCAGCCGGCCAAAATCTCCGGCGATGGCTCCGACAATCAGCAAGATGGTCCCGCCGGTGAGCATTTCGGCGGCGGCGCCCATCAGCGGCGCGGTAGGCAGTTCTAACTGGCGGCTGTAGACCGAACCAAAGGCCCATGAGAGGGTAGCGACGATTAAGGCAACGGCCCCGGCCGGGTGGATGTTCAAGAGACTGTCTGGTCCCGGCCAGAAGAGCAGTAAGATCCCGCCAAACCCCACGAACACCCCGACCACTGCTCTCCAGTTGGGCTTACGCCCGCCGGGCAGCAGGGCTTCGAGCAGGAGCATCCATAGGGGCGAGGATGAGACCATCAACGCCGTCAATCCTGAAGGGACGGTTTGCTCGGCCCATGTCACGGCCCCATTGCCGCCTAACAGCAAAAATGCCGCCAGAATGGCCGAGCCGCGCCACTGCGCGAAAGAGGGGACGCGGTCGCCGGCTTTCAGACGCAGGAGGAACAATAGCCCTCCCGCAACCAGAAAGCGCGCGGCGGCGGTAAGAAAGGGCGGGATGGTCTCGACTGCGAACCGGATGGCGAGGTACGTTGACCCCCACACAATATAGATGACGATCATAGCCGCCCAGATGGCCGCCAGGCTGGTTTTGGGCTGCTGAACCGGAGAGGAGAGGGATATTTTTGCCATAAGAAGAAATTATAGTCGGAATGAACTCCAGATAGACACCGATGCACGGCAGGAAACGTGAGAAAATAAATAATAAGGATGTTTAACGCTTGTCTGGCCTGTGACCGGCAAGTTGTAGAAAGCGAGGTAAAATGCAGCCCGCTTTACATGCCCGCCAGACCCCTGGTGCCCAGGTCGTTGAGCTAACGCCGGGGCGCTGGAGGATGCAAATCCCGGCGGGGACAGGAGGGAGCTACCGTTGGGCGCAGTTAGACGATTACCTGCATCTGAGGCGCAAAGATTTTCCCTGGCGCGCCCCACTGCGGCTGGAACTGCGCGCCCGCGTCTCTGCGCCCGATCTGCCCGGAACCTGGGGCTTTGGCCTCTGGAACGACCCTTTTTCGGCCAGCCTGGGGGTGGGCGGAACAGCGCGCCGCCTGCCTGCACTGCCAAACGCCGCCTGGTTTTTTTACGCCGGACGGCCCAATTACCTGGCGTTTCAAGATACTCACCCCGCCCAGGGTTTTCTGGCGGCGGCGTTTGCCGCGCCCCCTCTGCCGGTGCTGCTGATGGCGCCGGGGGCATTGGCGGCCCCCCTGGCGCTCTTCGCCCCTACAGCCCGCCTGTTGCGCCGCGCCGCCCGCCTGCTCATCCACGAGGACGCCGCCCTGGTGACTTCAGATCCCACCGTCTGGCATACTTACCGGCTGGAATGGGAAGAACGGCAGGCGGCGTTTGCAGTGGATGGCGAAATGATTCTACGTACCCATGTGGCTCCACGCGGACCGTTGGGTCTGGTCCTGTGGATTGACAACCAGTACGCGGCCTTCCCCCCCGATGGGCGCATCCGAACCGGCACTTCGCCCAACCCAGAGGCCGCCTGGTTAGAAGTCGAGGCGGTCGCAGTCTTATAAGAGGCGCTTAATCAGAGCGTCGGCGATCAGGCCGAGTAAGAACCACATTCCATAGCCCCGATTGTGGAGAAAGACCGCCGCAACGAACCACATCGGCCAGCCCGCTTTGAACTGCTCAGGGGGCTCTGCGGGCTTGGGAGACAGCAAAATGCGCCACACCCAGGGGGTTGGGATCAGCGCCAGCAGCACGATCAGCATGATCGGGGTGAAGAAACCCGTCAGCACCAGCGCCAGCACCAGCAGGTATTGCAGCGCCATCATCACCAAAATGGCGTAGCGCCCGGCTTTCTCGCCAATGATGACCGGCAGGGTGCGAATCCCTTTGGCGCGATCCTCGGTAAGTTTATCAATGTGCTTGCCGAAGATCACGGTGGTAGGGCCGAGCGCGTAGGGCAGACCGGCCAGGGCGGCGTTCCAATCCCACTGTCCGGTGATGACATAATACCCCCCGCCGATCATCAGCGGCCCCCACACCAGGATCACGGCAATTTCACCCAGCCCGATATACTTGAGCGGCCAAGTATAAAACAGCACAAAGAAGGCTCCGGCGGCCAGCAGACCCAGCGCCAGCGGGCCGCGGATGGCGACCAGGTATGCGCCAGCGGCCAGGGCAATCAGCCCGGTGACGGCGGCGTAGGTGATCAGCTCGCGGCGGGTCATCAGGCCCTGCTCCAGCGCCTGCGGGCCGTATTGGGTGCGGAAATAATTGTCGCGGTCAACGCCCCGGTCGTAATCGGTCAGATCGTTGAGCAGGTTATTGGTGGCGTGGGCAAACACCAGTCCGATCACCAGCAGAATGTAATGCAGCCAGTTGAACTGCCCGGCGGCAAACGCCATGATCCCGGCGATGCTGGCCGAGACAAACGTCATCACCAGCACCGCCGCGCGGGTGGAAATCAACCAGCGTGAGATCACGTCCAACTGGTCCCACTCGGCTTTGTCAATTCGGGGAATTACCCGCAGTGCCTTAACCCACATTCCCACGTTCATGCCCAATCTCCTTCTGAATGCTGATGTGCCGCCCGGATCAACCCGCGAGGCTTGTGTGAATTATAGCGCAATTCAGAGGATAAAGGTGATATATGTGTAGGTTTTATGGGTTTCGGCAGGGTAAATAGATCACGCCTTCTTCTTCCGCGCCGAAGCGCCGCAGTTCCTGGGGCCGATGCCAGGCCACCCAGGCGGTGTAAGCCGCCAGCCAGGCGTTGATCTCCGCCTGCGCGAGGATATATTTCATCGGCAGGCTGCCCCGGAGCAGTTTAAAGCGCGTGATTTCTTCAAA
Organism: Anaerolineaceae bacterium; assembly: GCA_034434155.1. Taxonomy (GTDB): domain Bacteria; phylum Chloroflexota; class Anaerolineae; order Anaerolineales; family Anaerolineaceae; genus DSYU01. The sequence goes on along the minus strand of DAOUAC010000055.1, from coordinate 57,566 downwards.
AAACTCCATCGCGTCTGGCACAGGCAGGTCGAGGTCGGCCAGGGCCAATTGTCGTTGGATGCGGCCCTCCAGCGTGCCGGCCGGGAGCGGGTTAACCCCTACCAGAGACCAAAAGACCGCGTCGGCCTGTACTTCCATCCACTGGCGAGAGGCTTCTTCCTGGGGGTAAGGCCGGTAATTCAACCGTTCCAGGCGTTCCACCAGGGTAAAACCGCGCTTCATCCACGGCAGACTGTGATCGGCTGAGGCCGGGGTTTGCGGCACATCCACCCCCAAAGCGATCAACTCGTATTCGGCCTGGCGCAATGTCTTCCACTTGCCGCGCTCAGGTGGGGGCGTTAACCCGGCGCGCACCTGGGGGTCACCCATGCGCCCAGTGTTTGGGCGAGCCGGGGCGTTAATCGCCACCAGCGCGCCAGCCTGCTGACCGGCGGCATAGGCCAGCGCGTCGGGCAAGTCTCCCTCACCGATTGCCATGGGGCGGCGCTCTGCATCAATGGAGACATACGTTAGCGGCCGCGCGCCCGCGCTGATATCAATGCCCATGAAAACAGAAATGGTCGCTGCCATATGCGTTCAGTGTAGCGTAAAATTTGCCAAGGCGCAATCTTACGGCGCGCTCGGCTTCCACTGGTTTTGACTTACCCGCTCACCTGGGCTATACTTACAGCAGCGTTGTTCGCTTTCGATCACTCAGGAGGGATTCACGCGTATGTCTGCCGAAACCACTTTTAAACTGACTTACTCCACCATGTTTAACCCACCCGAGGAGCTGCACACGCGCTTCGAGGAGGCGCTGGCGGAGGTCAAAAGCCGTCTCGGTCAGGAACATGCCATGATCATCAACGGCCAGGATCGTCTGGCCGCTGAAAAATTTGAAGATCGCTCTCCGATTAACACCGACTGGGTGTTAGGGATTTTCCAAAAGGGCAGCGTCCAAGACGCCAACGATGCAATCGCCGCGGCGAAGCGGGCTTTCCCCATGTGGAGCCGGATGCGCTGGCAGGAGCGCGTGGCCCTGGTACGCAAGGCCGCTGAGATCATTGACCGGCGTATTTTTGAGATGGCCGCGGTGGTTTCATTGGAAGTGGGCAAGAACCGTATGGAAGCCCTCGGCGACGTGGCCGAAACCGCCGACCTTTTCCGCTATTCCTGCGATCAGATGGAAGCCAACCGGGGCTATATTGCCGAGATGGGCCGTGACCCGCTGACCGGCTTTCACTCGACCAACATTTCGATTTTGCGCCCCTACGGGGTGTGGCTGGTCATCAGCCCGTTTAACTTCCCGGCGGCGCTCACCGGCGGCCCTACCGGCGCGGCCCTGGTGACGGGCAATACGGTGGTCATCAAGCCCGCCACCGACACCCCCTGGACTGCCCGGTTAATTGCTGAATGCCTGCGCGAAGCGGGCGTGCCGGATGGCGTTTTTAACTATGTCACCGGGCCGGGCAGTACGTTGGGCCAGGCCCTCATTGACCACCCCGACGTGGCCGGGGTGACGTTTACCGGCTCGTTTGATGTAGGCATGAAGATTTACCGCGATTTCGCCCATTTTGCCTGGATTCGCCCCACCATCCTCGAACTGGGCGGCAAGAACCCGGCGATTGTCTCGCGCAACGCCAACCTTGAAGATGCCGCTTTGGGCATTGTACGCTCGGCTTTTGGACTGCAAGGGCAAAAATGCTCGGCCTGCTCGCGCGTCTACATTGAAGCCCCCGTGTACGATCAACTGGTAGGCCGGCTGGTGGAGATGACCAATAAGCTCGTCATCGGCGACCCCACCGAGCGCCAGGTGTACATGGGGCCGGTCATTAACCGCAATGCCTACCGCGACTATCAGAATTTTGCTGAAGACCTCAGCCAGCATGGGCGCATCCTCACCGGCGGGAAGGTTCTGGTAGATGGGAACCTGAGCAAAGGCTTCTTTGTGGCCCCCACCCTGGTTGATCAACTGCCGCGCGATCATGCCCTTTGGAAAACCGAGATGTTCGTTCCCATCACGACCATTGAGCGGGTGAACGATCTGGAAGAGGCCATGCGCCTGGCTAACGATGTGACCTATGGCCTGACTGCTGGCTTTTACGGCTCGCCGAGTGAGGCGGAATGGTTCTTCGACAAGATCGAAGCGGGCGTCACCTATGCCAACCGCCCGCAGGGGGCGACCACCGGGGCATGGCCGGGGTTCCAACCCTTTGGTGGCTGGAAGGGGTCGGGCGCAACGGGCAAGAATGCCGGTGGGTTGTATTACCTGCCGCTGTATATGCACGAGCAAATCCGCACCCTTGTTACCCGGGCTGCCTGAGGGCGCGCAGGTAGGCTGTGACCCGTCGGATTGGCACGTTTTGTATCCTGTTAGGGACGGGGCTGATTGTCATGTTCATCCTGTCGGACCTGGCAAAAGCCCCTTCCTGTAATTTTTTGATTGCGGGTGGATTCCTGTTCGCTTTGGGCATTGTGTTATGGATGCGCAGCCCGGCTCCGGCTGGGCCGAAAGCGGAGCGCTTTCGCACGGTGAGGAAGATTATGTCAAAGAAGCCAGACCAAAAGTCGGATTCCAGGAAAAAATAACCCCTATGAGCAAACTGTGTTCTCTATCTGAGGCGGTTGCCCGCTACATTCACGATGGCGACTGCATCTATTTGGCCGGGTTTACCCATCTCATCCCTTTTGCCGCCGGGCATGAGATTATCCGTCAGGGCCGCAAAGATTTGACGCTGGCGCGCGCCACGCCCGACCTGGTGTATGATCAGATGGTGGCGGCGGGCTGCGCCCGCAAGTTGATCTTTTCGTATATGGGCAACCCGGGCGTTGGCTCACTGCGCGCCGTGCGCGCGGCGATCGAAGCGGGCGCGCTGGAAATCGAAGAGTATTCTCACTTTGGCATGATTACCCGCCTGCAAGCCGGGGCCGCCGGACTGCCCTTTTTGCCCATGAAGCTGACCGCCGCGGTTGACCTGGAACGCTCGAACCCCAATTACCGCCGCGTGAGCGATCCCTTCACCGGGCAAGAGGTGGTGGTCTTGCCTCCCCTTCACCCCGATGTAGCCGTGGTTCATGTACAGCGTGCCGATGCCAACGGCAACGCTCACCTGTGGGGCATCATCGGCGAGCAGAAAGAGGCCGCTTTTGCTGCACGTCACGTCATCCTCACGGCTGAAGAGATCGTAGACGAAGCCGTTATCCGCTCAGACCCCAACCGCACGCTCATCCCGGAATTTATTGTTGATGCCGTCTGCCACGTGCCGTTCTGCGCGCACCCATCCTATACTCAGGGTTATTATGACCGCGACAACGACTTTTACCTGCGTTGGGATCAGCTCAGCGAGTCGCCGGAGAACATCCGGACGTACCTGGCGGAATGGGTGCTGGGCGTGCCAGACCGCGCCGCCTATGTGGAAAAATTAGGCCCCGACCTACTCCGGCGGTTGAGCGTGCCAGAGCGTCCGGCGGCCCCCGTTAGCTATGGAGCCTATTGACATGGCCGACTACACTGCTTCTGAATTAATGACCGTTCATGCGGCCCGCCTGCTGCGCGATGGCGACGTGGTCTTTGTGGGGGTGGGCCTGCCCAACCTGGCCTGCAACCTGGCGCGGCGCACCCATGCCCCCAATCTCTATATGATTTATGAGGCTGGCGTCATCGGCGCGCGGCCTTCACGCCTGCCGCTTTCCATTGGCGACCCTACGCTCGTCAGCGGCGCGGCGGCGGTGTGCAGCATGTACGATGTTTTTACTCTTTATCTCCAGCGCGGCAATGTGGACGTTGGTTTTCTGGGCGGCGCGCAGATTGACCGCTACGGCAATATTAACGCCACCGTCATTGGAGATTATCAGCGGCCCAAAGTGCGCCTGCCCGGTTCGGGCGGGTCCATGGAAATTGCGGCCTGGGCCAACCGCTGTTACATCATCACCCCGCACCAGAAGCGCCGCTTCCCTGAAACGGTGGATTTTCAGACCTCGGCGGGTTTTCGCTACGGCGGAATCGAGCGCCGTCAGGTGGGGGTGCGGGGCGGCGGCCCGCAGGCGGTGGTGACGAACCTGGGTATTCTAGAGCCAGACTCAAGCGGCGAGCTGATTCTCACCGCGCTGCACCAGGGCGTGACGGTCGCTCAGGTGCAAGAGAACACCGGTTGGCCTCTGCGCGTAGCTGAGACCCTCCGCCAGACGGACCCGCCTACTCCGGAAGAACTGCGCATCCTGCGCGAAGAACTGGACCCGGGGCGCATTTACCTGGGGTAATCAACCTGCCTGAGATCAATCATGGAAAGTCAGAATCCTGCTTTCATCGAAGTTCTGGTCACCATCCCGTTTCAAGCTCACCAGATTGACCGTCTGCGCGAGATCACCCCGCGCCTGCACTTCACGGTGCTGCCCGTGCGCAAGCCCGAAGACATCCCCGCTGATGTATGGGCGCGCGCCGAGGTTCTCTACACCGACCGGGTGCTGCCCACGCCAGAGCAGGCCCCCCGCCTGCGCTGGCTTCAATTCCATTATGCCGGGATTGAATTTGCCCTCGACCTGCCCATTATGAAAAAGCCCGACCTGCTCATCACCACCTTGAGCGGGGCGGCTGCTCCGCAGATGGCCGAATATGCTTTAACCATGATGCTGGCGCTCGGCCACCGCATGTTGGACCTCCGGCAGGCTCAGGAGAAGGCCGAGTGGCCCAAAGACCGTTGGGAGCGCTTCCGGCCCATCGAACTGCGCGACAGCGTCGTCGGGATTGTTGGCTACGGAAGCATTGGGCGCGAGGTGGCCCGCCTGGCCCGCGCTTTTGGCGCGACCATTCTGGCGACCAAGCGCGATGTCATGCGCCCCCAAGACCCCGGCTACAGCATTCCCGGCCTGGGCGACCCCTCCGGCGACCTGTTCCACCGCCTCTACCCTGCCCAGGCACTGCGCTCGATGATGAAAGAGTGCGATTTTGTCGTCGTCGCCGTGCCTTTAACGCCCGAAACGCGCGGCCTGATCGGCGCCGCCGAACTGGCGGTCATGAAGCCCACGGCCTTCCTTATTCACATTGCACGCGGTGGGGTGGTGGATCAGAACGCCTTGCTGGCGGCCCTGCAAGACCGCAAGATCGCCGGGGCCGCTTTAGATGTCTTTCAGGAAGAGCCGCTGCCTTCCAACAGCCCATTTTGGCGGCTGCATAACGTCATTATTTCGCCTCACATCGCCGGCCTCAGCGTGCATTATGATGAGCGCGCCCTCCAGCTCTTTATGGAAAACCTGAAGCGCTACGTGACCGGCGCTGAACTGCTTAACCGTTTTGACTTACAGAGAGGTTACTGAAATTGGCTCCCCGTTATCCGTATGTGTTGTTTGACCTGGGTAATACCTTAATTTACTTCCAGGGTGTGTGGTCTGAAGTCGTCAGTGAATCCTGTCGGGCGGCGGCCCGTGCCCTCATCCGTCAGGGTTATGCGCTTGATGAGCAGGGCTTTGCCCAGGCGTTTGAAGATCTGGCCGAAGTCTATTACCGGCGGCGCGAAGAAGAGTTCACCGAATACCCGGCTCATTTCATCCTGGGCGAAGCTCTGCGCGCTCACGGATTCGCCAACCCGCCCGCTGACCATCTGCGCGCTGCCCTGCGCGATATGTACGCCGTCTCGCAGGCGCACTGGTTCATTGAAGCCGATACCATCCCCACTCTTGAGGCGCTGCGGGCCTGCGGCTGCCGCTTGGGGTTGATTTCGAATGCCGCCGATGATGAAGACGTGCAAAAGCTCATTGACAATGCCGGAATCCGCTCGTATTTTGACGTGATTCTGGTTTCGGCGGCGTTTGGCCGGCGCAAGCCCGGCCCGGCTATCTTCCTCCGCGCCCTCGAAACCTGGCAGGCGCGGCCCGAACAGGCCGTGATGGTCGGCGATACCCTCCCCGCCGATATTGAGGGCGCGAATCGATTGGGCATCACCAGTGTGTGGATCCGGCAGCGGGCCGACAACCCCGCTAACGGTCAGCTTCTGGCTCTGCATCCTCCGCGTGTAACGATTGACGCCCTCTCTGAACTGCCTGCCCTGGTGGGGTGCTCTCCGGCCCCTGGCCCGCTTTGATGACAGCGCGCCGCCCGTTCGTTCCTTACCTGGCCCTGGCGGGCGGCATTACTGCGCTCAGCCTGTCGGGAATTTTTGTTCACTGGTCGAGTGCGCCGGGGGTGGTCACAACGTTTTACCGCATGGTCGTGGCCGTGCTGGCGCTTCTGCCGGTGGTAGCCTGGCGGGCGCGGAAGATGGGTTTTCCTGCCGCCCGCCTGTGGGCTTTTCCACTGCTCGGCGGGCTGTTTACTGCCTTAGATCAGGGCTTATGGAGCACCTCCATGAGCTACACCTCAATTGCCAACGCCACCCTGCTCAACAACATTGCCCCGCTGTGGGTGGCGTTGTTCGCCGGGCTGGTCTGGCGCGAGTACCTCAACGCCCGCTTTTGGTCGGGCCTGGCGCTGGTGATGGTCGGGGCCGCCATCGTTTTGGGCAGTGATCTGCTCCGCCATCCCAACCTGGGGGCCGGCGATGCCATTGCCCTGGTCAGCAGCCTGTTCTGGGGTGGTTACTACCTGGTGACGCAGCGCGGGCGCGGCTGCATGGACACGCTTCTGTACATCTGGCTGGTTGAAGTGGTTACGGGAGCTTTACTGGGGGGCGCCGCGCTGGCTCTGAAGATGCCTCTGTGGGGTTTTGCGACTGAAACCTGGCTGGCGATTGCCGGGGCGGGGTTGGTTTCACAGGTGATGGGTCACTTTTTGCTGGCCTATGCCCTCGGCCACCTGCCGGCTTCGGTCGTCTCGCCCACGATGATCTCACAGCCCGTTTTTACGGCCCTGCTCGCTATCCCGCTGGCAGGGCAGGCGCTTTCTGGCGGGCAGTGGTTGGGCGGTCTGGCCGTGATCGCCGGCATTTCGCTGGTAAATCTCAGCCGCAGTGCGGAGCGGCGGTCACTTTCACGGGCGAATGCGGATTAAAATACCCGTATAATACCTGTATAAATCAAAGCGCAAACGAGGGCGGCATGGATACGCTGGAATTCCAGGAATTCTACGAACACGGGCGCGATGCCGGCCGGGGCAACCTGCTGGGCATTCAACCGCTCATGCGGCCCGCCGACTATGCCTCGGAAGAGGCTTTTTACCAAAAGCTCGATGGCTGTCTGGCTCTGGCCGCCGATAGGGGCTGGGTGGGGGCGCGGACGGTCGTGGTGTTCCCTGAATACCTGGGCACGTGGCTGGTCGCCATTGGAGAGGGGCCGGCGGTGCTGGCGGCGCGCACCGTCTCCGCGGCGATGCGCCCGCTGGTAGTGCGCCATTTGGGGCCGTTCTTGCGTGAACTGCTGCGCGCCCGCGAGCCAGACCGCGCCACCGCCGCGCTTTTTCGTGTCAAGGCCCCGGCTATGGCGCGCGCGTACCAGTCGGCCTTTGCGCGCCTGGCCCGCCGCTGGGCCGTGACGATCGCGGCGGGTTCGATCTTGCTGCCCAATCCGCAGGTGGTGGATGGGCAGGTGCAGGCCGGGCAGGGCGCATTGTATAACGCCGCGTTCCTGTTTCACCCCGATGGCCGGGCCGATGAGCGAGTGGTCAAAAAAGTCTACCCCATCGCCAGCGAGAAGCCTTTTGTGACCTGTGGGACGGTGAGTGACCTGCCCGTGTTCGATACCCCCGCCGGGCGGCTGGGCATCCTCATCTGCGCCGATTCGTGGTTCCCAGAGGTCTATGAGCATATGTACAGCCTGGGCGTGGAGCTTCTCGCCGTCCCTTCGGCCAGTTCTCCGGGGTGGGCGTGGGAGCGGCCCTGGCAGGGCTACAGCGGCTGGCCGCCCGCGCCCGACGTAGACCCCGCCGACGTGGGCCGGTTAACCGAGCGTCTGGCCTGGGGCAAATATGCGCTGGCCGGTCGCTTTTCGGCGGCTGGCGCGCGCGCCGGAATTAACGTTTTCCTGTACGCCAACCTCTGGGATTTGGAACTCAACGGCGGGCGTTGGCGGCTGATCTGCGGCGCGGATAATGTGGAAGGCAGTAGCTACGGCCCTGCCCTGGTCAATCTCTGGCTTTAAAGGGAGCAAGCGCATGGATCTGATGGGGTTTTTCCTGGCAATCGTTTTGGGCTTCGTGCCAATGTTTTTCCTGGCGGGCATTATGTACTGGCTGGACCGCTACGAAAAAGAGCCAGGGCCGTTACTGCTCGGTTCCTTTGCCTGGGGCGCGATCATTGCCGTCATCGGCGCGCTGGTTTTGCAGTTGGCCGCTGGTCAGGTGATGTTGGCGATTACCGGGTCGGAACTGCTCGAAGAGATTGCCGGTTCTTCGCTCTTTGCCCCCATCACCGAAGAAATCCTTAAAGGCATGGCCGTCTTGCTCATCTTTCTCTTCTTCCGCAAGGAATTTGACTCGATTCTCGACGGCATCGTTTACGCCTCAATCACCGCTCTGGGTTTTGCCGCCACCGAAGATGCTCTCTATTACTTTGGCGCGTACATCGAAGATGGTTTTGGGGGCATGATGGTGCTGTTCTTCCTGCGCTTTGTCATTTTCGGCTGGCAGCACGCTTTCTTTACCTCGTTTATCGGCATTGGGCTGGCGATCACCCGTCAGAGCCGCGACCGGCTGGTGAAAATCGTAGCCCCGTTCATCGGCCTGGCGCTGGCTATCTTTGCCCACTCACTGCACAATTCCATCCTCACCCTCTTTCCCGACCTGGCCGGGCTGGCGGTGGCGGTTGGCGTAGCCTGGTTTGGCTGGCTGGCGATGTTCATCTTCATTGTCTGGATGGTCGTGCGCGAGAAACAATGGCTGGCCGAACACCTGCGCGAAGAAGTGAATTTGGGCGTCATCACCCAACAGCAGTATGACGCCGCCTGTTCCCTCTTTGGGCAGACCCAGGCCCGCTTTGCCGCTTTGGCGCGCCGCCGCTACCGCGCCACCGTCCGCTTTTTCCAGTTGTGCGGTGAACTCTCGCACAAAAAGCGCCAGTACGCCACCCACGGCGACGAATCTGGCAATGAGGCCATCATTGCCAGCCTGCGCAGTCAGTTGAGCCAGCTTTCGGCCAGCCTTCAGCATGGGTGACGGTCTTAACAAACAATCAAAGCTGGTTTGGGTGAAGTCCGTCCAGGTATTTTAGAATCAGCGCAGTATCCATTTCATGACCTTTACCGGGAGATATTTGCATCTGTACTCGATTTTCTACTCCGTAATTTCGATAAACTGCACGTAATTCATCCAATGCTATGGGAACGGAAGAATTATAAGAGGCCGAGAAATTTTCGGGACCAGGCACATCCAGTTGACCAAAATGGAGAAGAATAGGCCTGGGCACATTTAGACCCGCGATATCGCTGCGATCCATCCATTGCATAATACCAGGAATACAGTGAGCAGGCGCATTGTAACATTGGTCAAAGATAACGCTGAATGAGCCGAAAGTACCGCTGGCAAATATTCGTTCAACCCGCTGGCTGAAAACGGGGTACATTAGAGACAGATCACCCCCGTAGGAAATTCCAACTGCATCTATTGAGGTGATCTTCTGATTTTCTGCTAACCAATTCTCCCAACGCAGCAAATCTTCAATGGTTTCGCCAATCAGAGTTTTGCCGTATAGAAAACCGTCTGTAACTAATGAATAGGCCATATGCTCGCCCCATCGCCAGTAATCCAGACGAGAACCTTGTTTATGCAATGCCAGGTCAAATAATGATCCAAAGCCCCGTAATTCTGGGCAAAGCACCACGTGACCCGCCTGTGCTAAGGCCAGCGCAAAAGAATGATGATAATCATCCCATAGTCCAAGACAGGCTTCCACCTCGCCATGTCCATGAATTGCCATCACAGCCCTGGAAGGGTCCTTTGGAGATGGGGGGGAAAGAAGGTAGGCGGGAATGGAAAGTTTATGATCAATCTGCATGATTAAAGCTTGAATGGTAACGCCGGTTTGTTCTAACCGCCTGACTTCCCGAACAATTCCCGGAGAGATTGGATCTCCCAGGCCCAGTAAAAGCGAAAGCTTTTCGCAACAAGCTCTTTTCCAATCTTCAGGAGTGCCGTTCCAGTTCTGAAAGGCCAACTGCTTAGGAGCATTACCATGCGAAAAAGCCAGATTAAGTTCCTCTGGGCGAATAATGAAATCCGAGTTCATAGATCCACCTTTGACAAGACAGATACAACAAAAGAATGGGAGCGGTCCAGCTAATTATTTACCAAGACGCCCTACTGTGCAACGATTTGGGGTCTTTTCTTGCTCCGGCTTTGAGCTGGCATTATAATGGCCCAGGAGGAAAGAGACGCGGATGGCGTTTCGGTTCGAGGCTCTGAGAGGAAAGGATAGCTGATTGGACCTGTTCACCCATGCCATGCAGGACCGCATGAAAAGCGAAGCGCCGTTGGCCGCGCGCATGCGCCCGCGTACTCTCGATGAAATCGTTGGGCAAGATGCCATCGTGGGGCCGGGCCGGCTGCTGCGCCGCGCCATTGAGACCGACCGCCTGTTCTCGTCCATCATTTTGTGGGGGCCGCCCGGCACTGGTAAGACCACGCTGGCCCAGGTGATTGCTCTGCATACGAAAGCCCATTTTGAGACGATCTCGGCGGTGTTAGCGGGCGTAGCCGAACTGCGCCGCGTGATTACCGAGGCTGAAGAGCGCCGCAAGCTCCACCGCCGCCGCACCATCTTGTTTGTGGACGAAGTTCACCGCTGGAACAAGGCCCAGCAAGACGCGCTTCTGCCTCACGTTGAAAGCGGCATGATTACCCTTATTGGGGCTACTACCGAGAACCCCTATTTTGAGGTTATCCGCGCCCTGGTGTCGCGCTCGCGCATTTTCCAGCTTCAGCCGCTCACCGAGGCCGATTTGAACATTCTGCTCGACCGCGCTCTGACCGACCCCGAGCGCGGCTACGGCGCGCGCCCGGTTCGTTTAGATGAAGATGCCCGCGCTCATCTGATTGACCTGTGCGGGGGCGATGCCCGCAATCTGCTCAACGCCCTCGAACTGGCCGTCGAAAGCACCCCGCCCGGCGAAGATGGCGTCATTCACATTAACCTCGACATCGCCCAAGAATCGATCCAACGCCGCGCCCTGGCCTACGACAAAGGCGGAGATGCCCATTACGATACCATTTCGGCCTTTATTAAGTCGGTGCGCGGCTCGGACCCCGATGCCGCTCTCTACTGGCTGGCGAAGATGCTCAACGCTGGCGAAGACCCGCGCTTTATCCTGCGCCGCCTGATTATTCTGGCCGGCGAAGATATTGGCCTGGCCGATCCCCAGGGGTTGGTGATCGCCGCCGCCGCCGCCCAGGCGTTTGAGTTTGTCGGGATGCCGGAAGGCATTTACCCGATTGTCGAGGCCACTCTCTACCTGGCGACTGCCCCTAAATCCAACTCCACCGGGGCCTACTTCAAGGCCAGCCAGGAGATCATGGAGCATGGGGCCGGTCCCGTGCCGATCCATCTGATGGATGCCAGCCGCGATGCCAAAGGACTGGGGCATGGACAGGGCTACCAGTACCCGCACAGCTTCGCGGGACATTTCATTCCACAGCAGTATTTACCGTCCAACCTGCTTGGCACGGTATTCTACGAACCCTCAGACCAGGGCTACGAGGCGCGCATTGCCGAGCGCCTGGCTCGCTGGCGGCAGGCTCAGGCCGAGGGATTGTCAGCTAAACAGCAGGAGAAACATGACGACCCTTCTACTGATCCGTCACGGAGAAAATAACCTGGTGGGTAAGCGCCTGGCCGGGCGATTGCCCAACGTCCACCTTAACGAGAAAGGCCAGCAGCAGGCCCAACAGATTGCCCAGGCGCTCGCCAAAGCGCCCATTAAGGCCATCTACAGCAGTCCCCTGGAGCGCGCCCTGGAGACGGCCCAACCGCTGGCGCAGGCGTTGGGACTGCCCGTTCAACTGGCCCCTGGACTGATCGAACTGGAGTACGGCGACTGGCAGGGTAAGACTCTTAAACAATTGGGCCGCCTGAAATTATGGAAGATCGTGCAGGAGAAGCCCTCTGAAATGCGCTTCCCCAACGGAGAGAGCTTTGTGGAGGTGCAAAACCGCGCTGTTGCCGAGATTGACCGTATCGTGGCCGCCCACGATGAGAAAGACCTGGTGGCCTGCTTCAGCCACGGCGATGTGATCCGCCTGCTGGTGGCCCACTACCTGGCCGTTCCGCTGGACGAGTTCCAGCGCGTGGCCTCTAGCACAGCCTCGATCAGCGTGGTCCATATCGGCAAAAAGGGCCGCCCGCACGTACTGCACGTTAACCAGGTGCTGTCGTTTGAGTTTCATGAAGAGAAAAAGCCCGACCCCGCCGGTGGTCAGACCCAGGTGGAGCGGTCGAACGGTAATCAACGGGGGAAAAGGAAGGGAGATACATGAGCGAAGAAGAGGAAGCGGTTGAACTGCCCAAGGTTCCAGAAATCAGCCCGCGTGAGCTGGCCGAGTGGATACAAACCCGGCCCGACCTTGTGCTGTTGGACGTACGCGAGCCTTATGAGTTTGCCCGCGTCAAAATAACTAATGAGCGTGTGGTTTATGCGCCCATGAGCGAGCTGGCCCGCAAATATCTGGAAGCCCTGCCCCCACCTGCGCGCGATACCTCGGCCACCCTGGTGGTCTTTTGCCATCACGGCATCCGCAGCGCCCAGGTAACGGCCTGGCTGTTAGATCAGGGCTGGCAGTCGGTTTACAGCCTGGCGGGCGGCATTGAAGCCTACGCACGCCAGGTAGACCCGAACATTGGGTTTTATTAAATCAAACGGGTTAATTCAGCCCAATCAGGTTCATTGGGACCGGGATAAACACGAGGATAAACAGCACAATGCCAAGGATCGCCAGCCAGCGCCGGCGGCTGTCTAACTCGGTAATCTGATCGAGCGGCTCGGCGTGAAAGCGCCCCATCAGGAAGATCAACGCGGCCCACAGCCACCAGCCGGCCCAGAACATGCCCAGCGCCACTACCCCGATGAGGACAAACGGCAGAATGCGCTGCATTCCTTTGCGGCCAAGCAGTACGTACAAGATATGCCCGCCGTCAAACTGCCCCACCGGGATAAGGTTGAGTGAGGTGACCAACAGCCCGCCCCAGCCGGCCAGCGCCACCGGGTGCAGCAGTACATCCAGCCCACCCAGCGGGAAGGGCCGCCCGGTGAAATAGTACCGGAGCCAGTACAGCCACACGGGCGTGTCGCCATAGTTGGCCGGCGCCGGTAGAATCTGCCCGAAAGTCAGGTATTTGAGCAGCAGGTACAGCAGTGAGTTGCCTTCCAGGGTCAGGGCCATGCCTGCCGGCAGATGGTAGGGCAAGGGGTCAAGCCTCGACAGTTTTAATCCCAGCAGCAGTACCGGGATCGCTACGGCTACCCCGGCCAGCGGCCCGGCCAGGCCAATATCCAGCAGATGGCGGCGGTTCTTGGGCGGTTCCTTCATGTTGATAAACGCGCCCATCGTGCCAAAGGGCGGCAGCGGCAGGGGAATAAAGTAAGGCAGGCTGACGTGAACGCGGTGATAACGCCCGGCCAGGTAATGCCCGAATTCGTGCGCTACTAAGATTGCCATCAGCGCCAGGGCAAACGGAAAGCCCCTGGAGAGGATCATGTACGTCAGCAGCAGAGGGTTGGCAGGAAGGGGTTCCTGGATTTCGCTCAAGCCGCCGACAAAGGCCACGCTGAGCAGGGTCAGTACAAACATCACCAGGTTGATCCAGGGGTTCGATGGCTTAGGGGTGGGCCGCCCATTCACCAGGCGGATGACCTGGCGGCCCTCTTCCATGCGAAACAGCGGCGTGATGTTCAGCGGCTTCAGCAGATCCGCGAGCTGATCGTAGGCCGCGGCTGAATCGGCGCTGCGCAGCCGGCCCCGGTAACGGACGATATAATCTTGCTGCCTGCCGCCAAGGGTGATATCTTCGATAATGAAAACCCGCGCCACCAGCGCTTCTAGCTGCAACGGGTCGTAAGCCGGCGCTCCGGCCATCGGGTTAGAGCTATCCATACCGTCTCCCTATCTGCCTCTTGCGATGGTATTTCGAATTGTGCGTAAATAGCAGACACGGCTCGCTGTTTATACTCAATTCGGCAAACGATCTTCTCTACTGGACCGCTCGCTTGCACAAAGCAGGCGGGAATGGATGGGAGTCGAACCCACCGCGGCCCGCAACGCGACCCGCCGCCGGTTTTGAAGACCGGGAGGCCCACCGGGACCTATCCATCCCCACCGAATAGGATACTCGAAGCCGCCTGGTTTGACAAGGATTTAGAAGCGCAGATAAAAAGGGCGAGGATGGCTGCCGAGTGCCATCCTCGCCGGTGTCTCCCTGGAGTGGGTGTAAACTGCACTGCTTCTACGTTCCAGAGAGCGCGTTTAGCGGAGAAGATTAGGGCTTTTTATTCTTCGGGTCTTTTTTGTCCTTATCTTTGCCCTTGTCTTTATCCTTGTCTTTGTCTTTTCCCTGGCCGTTATGGTCATCTTCATCCTGGCCGCCGCCGTCATCAGAGCCGTTGTCTGCCTCATCATCGGGGGCAACCTGCTGCTTAATCTCGCCCCAACCCAGCCCAGAAGCTCGCATCTGGAAGATTTGATCAACCGGCAGGTTCGAGGAGCGGCTGAGGCTGTAGGCCAGGTCGATTTCACCAAAGCCGTAGTTCTGGCAGAACCAGTACATGATTTCTTCATACGGTACGCCGTAACGCTGTGCGAGCGTCATCCCGGTAGGATGGGGGTCGCTGCCGGTACACTGCCAGGCGGCGGTTGGCGCGGTCGTGGCCGTAGGGGCGGCAGTGGGGGTGGCGATGGTAGAGGTCGGCGCAGGTGTAGGCGTCGATTCGAGCGTACCAGTTAGGGTAGGTTCGGGCGTGGCCGTCTCGGTAGCTGTTGGGCCGGGAGTTGAGGTAACGGCGGTGGCGGTTGGCGTAAGCTTGCAGCCCGGTAAGATGGTGATGGTGGCGCGCCCGGTGTGATGATCGGGGCGGTTGGTTTCTTGGGCCACGAAGACGCGCAGTTTCACTTCGGTTTCGGCGCCAGACTGCGTAAAATCGCCGGTCATACCCACGTTGACCACATAATGGACGGTCTCTCCGCCCTCGATGCGGCTCCAGCCGGTGGGGTTGATATCCACCGACTGTACATATTCGCCCCCACTGATGATCACGTAGCCCAACTGCACGTTGGCGGCGAAATCTTTGCCGGGGTCGCCGGTATTGTGCAGACTGCCGCCAACCTGGTAAGCGCCCTGCGAAGTACACTGAGTGATTTGCAGCTCATCCGGCTCAAAGGACAGGCTGGGCATGGCTCCGGCGGCAGGGGTGGCGGTAGCGGTGGGTGTGGGTTCAAGCGGATTCTCTTGTAATCCTTCGATTTTCAGGGCCAGCCATTCGCCGCCGCTCAGGATGTTGAACGTAACCTTTACCGGCTCGCCGATGGTCAGACCCTCGTCGAGAAGGGTGTTGGCATCCACGTAGACGGTATTGCCGCTGACCTGCCAGGCTGTACCCGCCATGCTCTCTAGCAGGCCGGTGAAGAAAGCGGTCTGGTCGCTGTTAGGGGCAATCTCGATGCTGTCGGCCACTCGCTGGCCGTCTGCGAGGACGCGCCCCGTGACCTGGACGGTATCGCCCAACTGTGGGTCGCCGGAGATGGAAGTGTCTTCGGTGACGGCAAACTGAATGCCCGAAACGACCCAGGCGCCCGCCTGTTTGGCTATCAGGCTGCCCTGCACAGTGAATTGATACGTGGGGCTGGCGGGCGGCTGGCCGGGCTGGGCATCGGTGGCCTGCCCGGCAGATACGGTGACTTCGGCACTGGCATTGCTGAAACGCACTTCGCCCCGGTTGACCGAAATTTGCGAATGGCCGTCGCGGTTGACCCGTACATTAAAGCTGGTTCCATGTACACTGACGGTGCCCGAGGGCGTGTGTACCCGGAAGAAACTGCCGCCGCCCTGGAGCGGGATGACTTCATGGCTGGTTAGGCCGCTGGTCTGGGTCATCTCAATTTTTACAGACCGCCCACTGCCGTTGATTTGTGTCAAATCGAGCTGTGAGTTTGGCCCCAGGTAAGTGCGCGAGCCTTCAAAGAACACCAGCAGAGCGCTGGACGCTCCCAGGGTGCGCACGCGCTGCCCGCTGTGCAGTTTTTGTCCGGGGGAGACGTTTTTCCAGTTCTGGCCCTGCGCGTCCGTTGCTACCTGCACCTGCCCGGTGACAGAGGCCAGCCGGGCCGTATCGGGGCGGTTCAGCAGTGACCCAACCAGCAGGGCCAGCCCAACGCACAGCAGCAGTGCCAGCGCGCCGCCCAGGCTGAGGGCCGCGCCGAGGGCCAGCTTCTTACCGCTCCAGGGCCAGGCAGGGCGCTGGTGAGGTCGGGTGGGCGCGGGGGCCGCCGCAGGGCGGCGGAGGGGACGGGTTTCAACCTCGGCGGCGGCCATAATCCGGCTGCGCTGGGCCTCTACCTGGGCGCTCAATGGTTCGGGGTGCGGCGTGGCGCGCACGGCGGCGGCCAGGAGAATCAGCGCCTCCAGTTCGGCGGCTTCGGGCGGCAGTGATGCCAAAATTTCGGCTACAGGCTGCCCGGCCTCGAGTGCGTCCAATTTTTCCTGAAGGAGAGTGTCGAGATCAGGCATAATGAACCTCCCAATCGGCAAGAACTTCACGCAGTTCGGCCAGCGCGCGGCGCTGTAACCCCTTGATGGCATCTTCGCTCTTGTTGAGCGCCTGCGCTACTTCGGCGATGGGCATGCCGGCCACAAAGCGCAGTACAATCACATCGCGCTGTTCGCTGTTTAAACGGTTAAGAGCCTGCCGCAACGTCACGCTGTTTAAACTGCGATCCGTATGGGCGGATTCCTTTGGCTCTTGCATGGTCATTTCCTGTTCCTCAAGAGAAATATGATTGCGAACGCTCATCTTCCGGTAATGATCGGTCAGCAGGTTGTGGGCAATCTGGAACAACCACGCCTGAAAGCTCACCTCTTGCTGCCGGTACCCCGCTAAGCCTCGAATCATGCGCAAGAATACTTCGGAGGTCAGGTCATCGGCGGTCTGAGCGTCGCCCGTCCGGTAGAACATGTAGCGGTAGATGCTCAGCCTGAACGCTTCGTACAGCGCTCCGACGGACCCGGGATCTCCATGTTGGGCGCGGTTAACGAGGGACGCAATGGTATTGGGGTTGTCATGAAAGGTCATAGCCCAGGTTCCTGTAGCATCACAGCGCCTCTAAGGAGAATAAACGAATGAGGAGGTCAAAAAGAGTCGCGCTTTCATCAAATTTCGCCGCCAGCTTTTCTTCCCGGCGCATTCATGTCGTGCGCAGGCCCATTGTAATCCCTAATGGTGATACCGGGAAAATTCCCCTTAAATTGCCTTCCATGGAGTCTTTTTTTTCACGAATGAGTGTTATATAATGCGATGCGGGATGCACATCCCGATGAAAATATCACGAAAGGATAAAGCATAGATGGATACACAGGCTATTTTAGAGCAACAAGAGCAAGAGAGCGAAAAACCTCCCAGTACCAGCCCGCGCCCGGCCCGTCCCTGGCGAGTGGCGGTCATTGCGAATGTGAAGGGAGGATATTCGCTCGCACACGACGGCCCACCAGACGCCGGCGCGGAGTTTGACCGGATGGAAACGATTGATGCAATCCGGTCGGCCATTGAGTCTGATGGTCATATCACCCATTTTCTTCCCGCAGATTCCACCCTTCCCGATCGACTGAAACAATTCTGGCCGGATATTTGCTTTAACATTGCCGAAGGTCTGGGCGGTGATGCCCGCGAAGCGCAGGTTCCGGCTCTTTTAGAGATGCTCTCGGTTCCGTATACGGCGTCGCGCGTGCTAGCCAACGCCCTGGCGCTCGATAAAACCATGACCAAGCGCATCTGGCGAGACGTGGGGCTGCCGACCGCGGCCTTTCAGGAATTTGTCACGGGCGAAGAACCGCTCTCGCCGCACCTGAGCTTTCCCTTATTTGTGAAACCCGCCCGCGAGGGTACGGGCATGGGCATGGGGAGCGAGTCGGTGGTGTATACAGAAGAACAGCTTCGCGCGCGCGTGCGTTGGGTGATCCATACGTACCGCCAGCCGGCGCTGGTCGAAGATTATCTGCCTGGCCGTGAGTTTACCATTGGCGTGCTGGGCCGGCCCGATGCGGCGCTCTACAGCCGCCGCCCCGAACTCTATGGGCCAGATGGCTTCCACCGCTTCCCGGTGTTAGAGGTGGATAACAGTAACTCGGTGACGCCCGGCGTTTACGGGAATAAGGCCAAAACCCTGCATTTTGGAGACGAGGGCATTCCAGGGTTCATCTGCCCGGCGGATGTGGAGCCAGAACTGGCCCGCCAGCTCCAAGACCTGGCGATTCGCGGCCATCTGGCGATTGGCGCAATGGATGTCTCGCGCGTTGATATTCGCCTGGACGCGGAGGGGAAGCCCCGCCTGTTGGAGATCAACTCGCTGCCTGGCCTTTCGCCCGGTTTTAGCGACCTGTGCGTGATCGCTGGCGCCGAGGGCCTGAGCTATACTGACCTGATTCTGGAGATTCTCTACCTGGGCGCTTCGCGCTACGGCCTGCTCCATCCCGCTGGCATTCAGCCGGTTCCGGTGCAGGTTTCAGAGGTGGCCCGGCTGCCGCTCGCTTCGGATTAAAAGACGGGTGTTGATCCAATCTACACGACCTGCTGGTTACAGCAGGTCGTGTTCTCTTTAAAAGAGAAACGGGAACCACTGTACCAGAAAGGGAAACGCCGACAGTGCCAGCAGTCCTAAGATTAACCCCAGGACGAAGCCGCCGGCGACATCTGAGAAGTAGTGAACGCCTGTTAACACGCGCGAGATGGACATGAACGGCCCCCAGGCGGCCACCAGCCAGGCAAACCAGGCCGGCCCCAGGGCGATAGCCAGGACCATCAGCAGCATGGCGCGGGTGGCATGCCCGGAAGGGAAGGAGTGCGGATCAATCAGCCGGTAAACGCCGCTCCATTCGCCGCCGGGCCGCCGCCGGCGGATGCGGTTTTTTAGGGCAAAGACGAACAGGGCTTGAAAAACTACTGCAATAAGCAGGATAGCCGCGTTGCGCCGCCAGAGATCATCTCCGGTAAGGCCGCTTAAGCCCCACACCAGTGCCAGCCCGATGGCCCAGAACCACGAATCGCCGGAATGGGCCAGCCAGACGGCGGTGCGCCAGGCGGGGCTGTGCGGCGAGGACAGCCGCAAACGGTTCGTGATCGTCTGGTCCAGCGCCAGCAGGTCTTCTTTGTTCATGCGGTGATCTCTCCTCAGGTCTTTGAATTGTTTAAAATGGCCGTTGCCGGTCTATCCATTTCGGCGGCTACAGCGTTTTAACGGATAGATGCTTTAACTGCCTCAAAAAATTGGGCAGCAATGCCTGATGTATAATCTAAAGAACGGGTTTCGACAAGGAGAAGGGATGAGGATGCGTCATAACCATATCAAAAACCACCTGATCGCGCCATTCCTGATTTGGGTGATCGTCAGCCTGGCCTGTTCCCTTCCGGGGGGCGGCAGCGTGGGGCCGGTATCCCCTGCGCCAACCGCGACTGCCCCGCTCTCCGGCGCGGATCAGGAAACGGCGCTGCTCACCCCCACTGCTCAGGGTGCAGCCCCTGGCGGGGGAGGGGTTGCGGTAGCACCCCCACCTGCCGACCTGCCGCCGGCGCTGGTCGAGGTAGACCCTCAGCCGTTGAGCGAGCTTTTGCCGGGGCGTTACCCGGTTTTTTACTTTAACCAGGGCATGGATCGTGGTTCGGTAGAAGCGGCCTTTCAGGTACAGCCAGCGCTGCCGGGGCGGCTGGAATGGATGGATGATGCCACCCTGCGCTATGTGTTCGATGCGCTCCCCGACCCGTCCCAGCAAGAAATTACGCTGACTATTCAGGCCGGGGCGCGCGCCGCTAACGGCCAGGCGCTGCCAGAGGCGCTAGAGGTGCGCTATCAGACCCCTGGGCCGCTGCGTGTGGCGCACCGCCTGCCAGAGCCAGACGCCGTAGACGTTAACCCAACTTCTGCCATCGCTGTGACCTTTAATCATCCGGTTGTGCCGCTGGGCGTCGATTCGGCTAACCTGCCGGTGGGCTTCAGCATTGACCCGGCGCCAGTGGGGCGCGGCGAGTGGGAGAACACCAGCACCTACGTCTTTTACCCGCAGCCGGCCCTGCCCGGAGGCGTGCAGTTCACAGTGCGCGTCAACCCAGATCTGGCCGCTTTTGCCGCCCTTCCCGCAGACCCCAATGGGCCCGCTGAGTGGCGTTTTACCACGGCTGCGCCTAAACTACTGGCGGTCCAGCCTTCGCCAGAATTGCCCTTGCCCCTCGATGCGGCCTTCCGTTTCACCTTCAACCAGCCCATGGAGCGGACTTCGACCGAGGCAGATTTCTTGCTCACCGGCCCGGATGGAACGCCCATTCCCGGCGCGTTTTCGTGGGATGATGCTGGTACGGAGATGACCTTTAAACCCGACGCTCTGCTGGAACGCGGTAGTTTTTATACCCTCATCCTGATCGGCGCGGCAACAGCCCAGGGCGGGACGGCTCTGGGAGAAAGTTACGCTGCCCGGCTGCGCACCTACCCGGCTCTGAGCGTGGTGGGCAGTACCCCGCGCTGGCAGGGCCTGCTGGACCTGACGCAAGGTCACGGCATGATAACGGTGACGTTCAGCGCCCCCTTAAAGCCCAACCAGGATTGGAAGAGCCTGGTTACGATCTCGCCCGCCATCAGCGAGCCCTTTTACTTCCTCAATGAAGACGGCACGCAGTTGATGATCTCCGGTATTTTTGCGCCGTCTAAGCAGTACGATTTGAATATTTCCACCGATCTGCGCGACCGTTGGGATGGGATGCTGGATAAGACCTTTTTCCTGTCTTTCAGCACCACGCGGGCAACCCCTTCGCTGACCGTGCCGGTGATGCAGTTGGGGTATCCGGTGATCTTCATCCCCCAGGGCGAGGCGGAGATTCCGGCGCGGGTGATCAACGTATCGCGGGTGAGCCTGGCGCGCGGTGAGTTGAGCCTGCCCGAATTTATTGCGGCGCTGGACGCGGTTGGCCCTCAACAATGGCCGGACTGGACGGTTAAGATTCAGTCCGCATGGGTCAAGCTCTTTTACCTGTTCGATAATGTCACTGAAGCGGTGGGACTGCCCATGACGCAGTCGGGCCGGCCGCTAGACGCGGGCCTGTATTTCTTGCGTATCGAACCCGGCACTCCAGAAAACTCTGGAGTGATGCCGCCAGCACTGCTGGTGGTCAGCCCGATTCAGATGACCATCAAACTTTCGGGCCGGCAGGCGTTCGTCTGGGCGGTGCGCCTGGACGGTAACAGCCCGGCGGCGGACCAGATCGTCAGTTTTTATGACCAGCAGGCCAATATTCTGGGGACGTGCGCGACCGATGCGCAGGGCGTCTGCCAGACAGAAATTCCACTGCGCGGCACAGCCTTCGGCCCGGTGTACGCCGCCATCGGTCTGCCCGGCGACCCTAATTTCAGTCTGACGTCTTCCAACTGGAGCCTGGGCGTCTCAGCCTGGGAGTTTGGCCTGCCCGTACAGGCGCGTACCACGCCTGAGGAGTATTATCTCTACACCGACCGGCCTATCTACCGGCCAGGTCAGGTGGTGAACTTCCGGGCCGTGCTTCGTAACGAAGACAATGGGCGCTACAGCCTGACGGACAAAACCGAACTGGCCTTTAAGGTGGAAACCTATGATCCGGTTTCTTTTGAGAACCGCCTGATTGATGAAATCCGCCTGCCGCTGACGCCTTATGGAACTGCCGTTGGGGCGATTAACCTGCCTGCCGAGGCGACGCCGGGCGTGTATACCCTCAGCGTGGATGGCCGCCCGGATGCGGCGGTGACGTTTGAAGTCGCCGAATATCGCAAGCCAGAGGTAGACCTGCAGGTGACTTTCGCAAAGCCCGATTACCTGCGCGGCGCAGACCTGGCCGCCGGAGTGCAGGCGCGGTACTTCTTTGGCGCGCCGGCCGGCAATGCTCCGGTGCACTGGGTGCTGTACGCGCTCGAAGAAGATCCCGCACTGCCGGGCGGCTTAGCTACCGGCAGTCTGGATCTGGAGAACTGGCGGCGCGAGTGGTTCCGGGGGGCGCCGGGCCTGGGCTTTTATATAACCGAAGGAGAAGGCCGTACTACCGCTGATGGCTCGCTCATCATTTCGATCCAGGGCAGTCGTCTGGACGAACCCCTGCGCCCTGGCAAAACTTACCGCCTGACCTTAGAGGCTACCCTGGTGGATGAAAGCGGCCTGCCGGTGTCGGCGCGCGCCAGTACGCGCCTGCACCCGGCCCAATTGGATATTGGCGTGCGCCCAGAAAACTGGATGGGCGTAGCCGGCCAGGAAACTATTTTCTACGTCCGCACCTTTGAATGGAACGGCAGCCCCGCGCCGCTGGTGGATTTAAAGGCGCGCTTCCGCAAGGTGAACTGGGTGCAGGAAGAACTGCCATCGGGAGCAGCGACGTTCCGGCCAGAATACAGTGACGCGGGCAGCGTTGATTTTCATACGTCCGAGCGCGGCGAGGCGCGCCTGGGGTTCATGCTGGCCGAGCCCGGCACGTACCTGTTGGATGTGACCGAAGCGGGCCGGGAAGATGGCAGTGGAGCCGTGGCGCAGTACCTGTTATGGGTGGGCGGCGAGGGCAGCGCCACCTGGCCGAACTGGCTGGCCGAGCAGATCGAATTGCGGCGCGATGCTGACCAGTATCAGGCCGGTCAAACTGCGCGGGTGTGGATTCCCAACCCATTTGGCGGCCCGGTCCTGGCGCTGATCACTATCGAGCGTGGACTGGTGATGCAATCTTTTGTCGTTACCATTGAAGGGTCAAGCTACACCCTGGAACTCCCCCTGACGGACCAGGAAGCGCCCAATGTGTACGTCGCGGCGCAGTTGCTGGGTCGTCAGAACAACCGTCCGGCTTTCCGCATGGGATATGTGGAACTGCGGGTTGAACCGTCTGCCCAGGTGCTGGATGTGACGGTGGAAGCCAGCCCACAGCAGCCCGCTCCGGGCGGCGAGCTAACCCTGAATGTGCGCGTCAAAGATGCTTCTGGCAGTCCGGTGCAGGGTGAGTTTTCTATGGCGGTCATTGATAAGGCCGTGCTGGCATTGGCCGACCCGAATGCGCCGGGGATCGTGTCTGCTTTTTATGACCCACAGCCATTAGAAGTGTTTACCGGGCTGGCGCTGGCAGTATACAGCGGGCGCTTCCCTAACCTGCCGGCCGGAGGGGGCGGCGGCGGAGGTGATTTTGCCCAGCGCGTTCTGCGGGAGAAGTTTGAGGATACCGCTTACTGGAACGGTGCTCTGGTGACCGATGTGGATGGGGTGGCCCAGGTAACGGTACAACTGCCCGATAACCTGACCACCTGGCTGGTGGACGTGCGCGGCATTACGCTGGATGGCCGGGTAGGCGAGGCGCAGGTTGAACTGACCGTCAGCCAGCCCTTGCTGGTGCGCCCGGTGACGCCGCGGTTTGTGGTGCTGGGCGATCACGTACAGCTTGCGGCAGTGGTACATAACAACACCGGCGAACCGCTGCAGGCCGAAGTATCTCTGGAGGCGCAGGGGTTCCGGCTGGATGACCCTGCCCAGGCGGCGCAGATGGTGGACCTGCCGCCCGATGAGCGCGCTCAGGTGAGCTGGTGGGGGACGGTGGAAGATGTGGCGGCGCTAGACCTGGTGTTCCATGCCGCCGCTGGCAGTCTGCGCGACTCTACTCGCCCGCCGCAGGGAACCATTCCAGTGCTGCGCTATGCCGCGCCGCAGACGTTCAGCACTGCCGGAGTGCTGAGTGAACCGGGCGAGCGCGTGGAATCATTGGGCCTGCCGCGCTCGTTTACCCCCAGCGGCGGAGGGCTGCGGGTGGAAGTGACCGCTTCGCTGGCGGGCGTCTTATTCGAGGGCCTGGAAGCAATGCAGAACCTCTCGCTGGATGTGACCGAAGCGGCGGCCTCGCAGTTGTTAGCAAACCTGGCCGCTTACCGCTTATCGGTGGATCTCCAACTGCGCGATGAGCCGTACCGCACGGCGCTGCAAAAGGAAGTCGAAGAGGCTATTGATCGGTTGGCGCGCGCGCAAAATGCCGATGGCAGTTGGGGGTGGGCATGGAATCAGCCCGGCGACCCCTGGATAACCTCTTACGTTCTCTATGGATTGGGCAGAGCCGCGCAGGCCGGGTTTTATGTTGAGCCAGCGGCCTTCCAGCGGGCCCAGGAATATCTGGTTCCGCTGTTGGTCCAGCCTGGCGTGGAACGGCAGGATTGGGAACTGGACCGGCTGGCTTTTCAGACCCTGGCTTTGCAGCAGGTGGGCCGGAGCGACCTGAACTTCGACGGGCTGTATGATCTGCGCGACCGTCTCAGCCCGTTTGGCAAGGCGGCGCTGGCGTTGGCGCTGGCGGCTGCCCGCCCAGAAGATGACCGCGCCCGTGCTTTAATTGCGGACGTGCAGGCGGGGGCACAGCGCTATGCCACCGGAGTGCATTGGGAGCCGCCGCAGCAGGCCTGGCAGAACTGGAGCGGCCCGGCAGTGACCAGCGCGGCGGCCGTCGAAGCGATTGCCCGGTTAGACCCTGCCGCGCCTGCCCTGGTGGACGCGGTCCGTTACCTGGCGCTTAACCGCAGGGCGGTCTCGGCTTGGGGGTCGAGTTACGCCTCGGCCTGGGTCATCCAGGCGCTGGCGGAAGCGGCGCGCGCGCTGGGCGAAGCGCAGGCCGGGTATGATTACACCGTTGATTTGAACGGAAGTGTGTTGCTCTCTGGCCGGATGGAAGGTGCAGAGCCGGCCCTGACCTGGGTACCCCTGGGCAGTTTACAGCCTGGCGCACCGGCGGCTTTGCGGGTGACGCGCGGCGAGGGCGCCGGACGGTTGTATTACACGGCTGCGCTGGAAGTGGCCCGCCCGGTTGAAAACGCTCCGGCGGTGCAGCGCGGCCTGAGCATCACCCGCGCCTATTACCCGGCCTCGGCAGACTGCCAGACGGCGGGATGCCCGTCGCTGGATCGCATGGACCTGAACACTCCCGGCCCGGTGATCGTGCGGCTGACGCTGGTCGTACCGGAAGATATGTATCACGTGGCGGTGGAAGATTGGATCCCGGCGGGCGCGGAAGTTCTGAACCCGCGCCTGAAGACCAGCCAGCTCGGCAGCGGCGCGCCCGGTTTTGAGGAGCCTGCGCCTGAAGGCGAGCCGTCTTTGTTCGACCCGGCCCGCCCGTTCCAGAGCGGTTGGGGGTGGTGGTTCTTCAACGAGCCGGTCGTGCGCGATAGCAGTATCCGCTGGACGGCGGCCTACCTGCCTGCCGGCACTTATGAGCTGACTTACCGCCTCGAAGCCTTCCTGCCGGGTGAATTCCGCGTGCTGCCGGCCCGCGCCTGGCTGATCTACTTCCCCGAAGTGGAGGGCCGCAGTGCCGGAGCGGTAGTCACAATCCAAAAGTAGCTGCCCGGGCTCACGGTTCGAGCGTAATGGTGATGCTGGTGAGCGCCGCCGTACCGGGGATGCGCGTGCTTTCCTGACGGATCGACAGGCGCACGGGCGTGGAGGCATTAACCGCGTAGGGAATTTCCAGGTGGAAGGGCGTGTGGCTTTGCCCGAAGGCGGGTGGGTCTACGCGGAAGGTTTTGGTGCTGATGACGGCCCCGCTCTCATTGGTGAGTTCGAGGATGAGGTTGGAATCGTTGACCGGACGGGCCAGGCCATCAACCACCAGCAGGCCGCCCGTCACCACGGCGCGCGGCCTGGGCAAGCGGATGATATAAGGTTCCTGGGTGACGGCGGGCGGGTTGATTTCACTGCGGCCGACTGCCAGCAAGATAAGATCAACTGAGGAAATCGCTATGGGCCGCCCAAACTCATCCTCTGACCGCACCTGCAAGCGGGCTACTTCAGATACGGCGGCGATTTCAAAGGGGATTTCAGGGACGGCGTACACGTAGCGCTGGCGGCGGGCAAAGTCCAGAAGCTGTCGGGCAATGATACGACCATCCTCGCCAATCAGTTCAAGGATGACGAGGCCGTCATCTCCGGTGACCGCGTACATCTCCACCTGGATCGGTGAGATGACCTTCGACATCAGCCCTGGGCGGAGGATCATCTGATCGGGGGGTGGGGGCGTAGGGGTGTAGGTGATGGTCGGGGTGGGGGTGATGGTTTTGGTCTGCGTGGGTGCGCGGGTGCGGGTAGGGGCGCGCGTGCGCGTGGGCGTGCGCGAAGCCGTCGGAGAAGGCCCTGGGGTGGGCGTGTCGTTCGGCCAGGGGGTGATGGTGGCCGTGGCGGTTCCATCTGATGTTGAGATGAGGGCAACCGCGGCGGCAGGCGTGAAATGACCTTCGGCGGGCTCTGGTGGAGTGACGGAGGGGGGCTGCGGAGTATTAGTATCACCGGATGGGCTGGCCGCTGACGTAGGCGAGAGCGTAGCGGTGGGAGTGGAGGGATTCTCAACCGGTTGCAGGTCGAACTTGCAGCCGGCCGCGAGCATCACCACAAAAAGCGCCGCCGGCAGCAGCCATCTGACCGGGCGGTTAAGGATGGGTCGGGATGTCATACGCCAATTTTAGCGTATCTTATTGAATTCCAAGATTTGATTTGCGTTAAGCGAGAGAATCTGGGGCAGTGCCACAGTCAACATTATCCCTGCCCCTTACACCGGGCTTAGGACAGATACGCTCATGAGAAGAGCGCCTCGATCGTCTTCTGTAATTTATGCAGGCTGAGGGGCTTCGAAAGGTAGCCGTTGGCGCCGGCCTGCCGCGCTTTCTCTTCGTCACAGCCATCGGTTCCTGCCGAGCAAATTAACACCGGCAGTTTTGAAGTCTCAGGCAGGCAGCGGGCTTTACGGACGAACTCGATGCCGTCCATTTCGTTCATTTGCATATCAACAAAGATCACAGAAGGTTTTTCTTTAGCCGCCAACTGCAGTCCTTCTTTGGCCGAGGAACAAAGAATGGCGTGAAACCCCAAGATGCTGGCTATTTTGGACATTAACTGCAAAGTCATTACATCATCGTCCACGAATAATAAACGCTTCACTGTTGCTGTCTCTCCGGTTATTCAAAATCGAGTCGTGGTACTGAACTTTACGGGCGCATACTACGGCAAACTACAGGCCGCCATTTAGAAGCAACCAGAAATGTCACCGAAAATCGCCTCATGCCGAACTCTCCACAAACCGGCGGTCTGTGGCCCCCTTATTTAATTGTCTTTGAAGATTAACGCAATAAACACGAAATTGATACACATTCGCACAGAGCTTTTACCGATAACTTCTTGCGCGCGCGCCGCACCGGCCTGGATTGGGGCATACGCGGCGCGCGCGCAAAATCTAGAGAGATTATATCAAACAACCCGCCAACGCAATTCTTCGCCGCGTAGAGCAGCCAAAATTTCGGTAGCGATATCATCGGCGGCGCGCTGCTGCGCTTCGACGGTCTGCGCACCGATGTGCGGCGTGCACAGCACACGAGGATGGCAGACCAGCGCCGTCTGGCCGGGCGGCTCGATGGAGAACACGTCCAGGGCGGCGGCGGCCACTTTGCCCGATTCGAGTGCTTCCAGCAGGGCCTGCTCGTCAATGACCCCGCCGCGCGATACATCCACGATGCGCACGCCGTTTTTCATCAGCGCAAACTTCTCGCGGTTGATCATTCCGCGCGTGCTGTTATTCAGGGGTACGTGTAATGAGATAAAATCGGACTCGGCCAGCAGTTCATCGAGCGGCAGGGCGCGGCAGTCGTAAAGGCTCTGGTTGTCTTCGGTAATCTTCGGGTCGCAGCACAGTACTTTCATATCGAAAGCTTCGGCGCGGCGGGCAACGCTAGACCCAATCCGGCCAAACCCGATGATTCCCAGGGTTTTGCGATACAGTTCAACGCCTTCCAGTTCTTTTTTCAGCCATTTGCCGTTCTTCATGGCGGCGTCAGCGCGCGGAATCTCTCGTGCCATGGCCAACATTAGCGCCATAGCCAGTTCGGCCACCGCTATCGTGGTCGCATAAGGCGAATTGACGACCATGATCTTGCGCTCGCGTGCTGCTTTGAGATCAATATTATCAACGCCAACACCCGCCCGTCCGACCACCTTTAATTGGGTTCCCGCCGCCAGCACCTGAGCGGTCACTTTCGTCCGGCCACGCACAATTAAGGCATCTACACCACTAATTTCTTTCAATAAATCATCTGCTGAGATCCCGTTGCGGTCCAAAACCTCTGCCGCTTCCCGTAAAATCTTCAGGCCATTTTCTTCCAGGCCATCGGTCACCAGGATTTTCCAGGCTGCCATGCGATCACTCCCTTCCTGCACTACCATGTGAGGTTACTATGGTTTTCAGCGAGGCGCGGTGGGCGGCGCACTGCCCACCAGGCTGTGCTGATTTTTAAAGAACTATGTGAAACGATGCACAACAACAACACGTGTTGATTTTACCTCAAAATAGTGAACAGGAATACGTTAACAGTCCATTAAGGCTGGTTGTGTTAAAATAAGACCCCAATGGAAAGACGCATTCACCCTCGCTTATTACAATCGGAATATTTGCGGCGCTGTACGCTGGGAGAGTGCCGGGCGGCTTGCTGTCTGCATGGCGTATGGATTGACCGGATTGAAGCTCAGGATATTCGCCTGAACGCTCATCGGATTGCCCCTTACCTGGAACCCGAAAACCGCGACCCGGCGGATTGGTTCGATGGGCGCGAAGAACCGGATGAACATGCGCTCTCTGGTTGGGCAGTGCATTCTACCGTCCTCCCTGACCCAGAACACTACGGCGAAACGGCTTGTGTCTTCTTGCGCAAAGATTATAAATGCGCTTTGCAGGTCGCGGCGGATGCCGCCGGACTGCACCCCTGGCGCTTTAAGCCTTTTTACTGCATCTTGCACCCGCTGGACCTGGATGATGAAGGGCGCATCACCCTCGATGAAACCAGCCTGCTGTTGGATGAGCCGGGTTCCTGCCTGCGTCCCGCAGACCGCCCTATTCCGCTCTTGGAGACGTTTGAGCCAGAACTGCGTTACCTGCTTGGAGAGAAGGGCTATCAGCGGCTGATCGAATCAGCCCGTTAAACTAAGCCTAATGGGCAGGTCGTTGTATAATTAATCTCGACAGTTCAATTTTGTGTTGGGCAGCCCATCCTGTCTGTTGAATGGTGTAAAAGAAAAAGAGGGCTGTAGATGATACGAAACGCAAGCCACTGAAGCTGTTTCTGGTCTGCCTGATCTGTATTAGGCCGATCACTGGGTTGGCTGTGCTCATTCAATCCCTCATCCAATAGACAAACAAGGAGGAGATGAATCAATGAAGCTCAACAAGAACATAGGAACCCTAGACCGCATCATCCGGCTAGCGATTGCCGCCGTGATCGCCATTCTGTACTTCACTAGCAATCTTTCGGGGTTGGCGGCTATCATCCTGGGCATTCTGGCTGTCGTCTTGGTCGTCACCAGTTTCGTTGGCTTTTGTCCGCTGTATCTTCCGTTCGGTTTTTCCACTCGCAAGAAATAGCCACTTGCAGTGGGCAAGGTGAAACCAAACCAGGTGGCCCAATCAGGCTAGCGGCCAATCGCGCGATCGCGGTCACTGCCTAATAAGCGCTTGTGGCCTACACCGCGCCGCTCCACGGTGTGGCTGGAGTAAGAATTGTTCAATTGTATGGTGGGAGGAGGCGAGGTGGGCGAATTAATCACGACACAAGGTCGGAAAACTGCCGATGAATTGGGGATGATCCTGCCGCACGAACACGTTTTTGTTGACCTGCGCACCTGGGACCAACCCGGGTACGCCGAGGCGCGGGCGGAGGATGTTATTTCCCTGATGGCCCCCGAACTGGAGAAAGCCCGCGCGGCCGGCGTGACGGCGCTGGTAGAATGTACCCCTTTAGGTGTTGGCCGCCGGGCGGATATATTAAAGGCGGTTTCCACAGCGGCGCGCTTTCCGTTAGTAGTCCCAACCGGGGTATACCGTGAACCGTGGATCTTGCCCTGGATTCACGACGCGGATGAAGGCCGTTTGTGCGATTGGATGCAGGGCGAATTGGAAAGCGAGATTGAGGGCAGCGGCGTGCAGGCCGGGTTTATCAAGCTGAGCGCGGGGGATGATGGCATGACTGATACAGAGCGCAAAGTCCTGCGGGCCGCCGCGCGCGCCGCCGCCGCTACCAACGCCGTCATTGGCAGTCACACGATCCGCGGCTGGGTGCTGCGCGATCAGCTTGATACTGTAGAACAGGCGGGGTATACTGCCGGGCGCTTTATCTGGATTCACGCTCAGGCCGAGCCGGATTTTAACCTGAACCTGGAAATGGCCCGGCGCGGCGCCTGGATCTCTTATGATGGCATTTCCAGCCCCGCAACCGATGACTTTTACATTGACCGCATTCGGCGGATGCTGGATGCCGGGTTTGGCGGGCAGATTCTGCTCAGTCACGACCGCGGTTGGTACGACCCGGCCCAACCGGGCGGCGGAACGCCCAAACCGTTCACTTACATCAGCGAAGTTTTTCTACCTCGCCTGCGGGCGGCGGGCTTCTCAGATGATCTCATCACGCAACTGACCCAAACCAACCCCTTCCGGGCTTTCGCCCGTTAGGGCGGGCAGATTTTGTTCCTGGCGCTCTGGTTTGGAGCTGATCAGACGGTCTTTAGCGCCGGCTGAAGCTTTACTCGTAGCGCAGCGCCTCGACCGGCTCTAAATTTGCGGCCCGGTTGGCCGGGTAAATACCAAAGAACAGGCCCACTGCGGTGGAAAAGATTGTTGCCAGCAGAATCGCATCAATGCCAACGGCAGGCGAGAGGTCGGTGTTATTGGCTTTGGCGATCACCCCAACTACATAGGCAATCAGCCAGCCCAAGCCGATGCCGATCACGCCGCCGAACAGGCTGAGCAGGGAGGATTCGGTTAAAAACTGGATGAGGATATCGCGGCGGCGGGCACCCAAGGCCTTGCGCAGGCCAATCTCGCGGGTACGCTCTGTCACCGAGACCAGCATGATGTTCATAATGCCAATGCCGCCCACCAACAGCGAGATGGCGGCCACCCCGCCCAAAAAGAGCGTGAGCGTGGCGGTGATGGTGCGGGCCGTATCCACAAAATCTTGCTGTGAGAATACGGTAAAGTCATCCAGCCCGATCTCGGTGCGGTGGCGCTCGCGCAAAATGTTGGCGATTTCATCGCTGGCCCGCTGGACGCTGTCGGCGTCAATGGCCTGGACGAAGATCACATCAACCCGGTCGCGCGAGCGGCGGATCAGGCGGGTTTGGGCGGTGCTGAAGGGGACCAGTACCACGTTATCCTGGCTGCCAAATGCGCCGCCGCCTTTCGACTCTAACACGCCGATCACCCGGAAGGGCTGGCCCTCAATGCGGATGGTTTCACCGACCAGGCCGTCGGTATGCCCAAACAGGGTTTCAGCCACTTCAGGGCCAAGCAAAGCTACCGATGAACGACCGAGGATATGCTCTTCGGTGATAAAGCTCCCCTCGATGAGGCCGTAGTTGCGCACCTGTTGGTAGGCGGGCGTTACACCGGTGACTTCAGACTGGGTGCGCTCGCGGCCAAAAGTTACTTCGCGGCTGGCCTGGATGACCGGGGCCACATTCACCACGGAAGGCGCCAGGAAGGGGTCGTTGATGGCATCGGCATCTTGCAAGGTGAGTGGCTGGGGGTTGCGCACTTCTTCCTGCATATTGCCCTGGAACACAAATAAGAGGTTCGTGCCAATGCCAGAAATGGACCCGGTGATGGCATTCTGTGCGCCGGCCCCAACCGCCAGCATGGCAATGACGGCGGCTACGCCGATGACGATCCCCAGGATGGTGAGCGCAGAGCGGGTTTTGTTGGCGCTGAGGCTTTCCAGCGCCTCAATGATGGATTGACCGATATTCATTCTCCACCTTCCACCAGTAAACCATCCATCAGGCGGATAACGCGCTGGGTTTGCTCGGCGATGCGCGGATCGTGGGTGACGATGATGAGGGTCGTGCCGCGCTCCTGATTGAGCTTGAGAAGCAGTTCCATGATTTCTTTGCCGGACTTCGAATCGAGATTGCCAGTAGGTTCATCGGCCATGATGATGGCCGGGTCATTCACCAGCGCGCGGGCAATGGCGACGCGCTGCTGCTGTCCGCCGGATAGCTCGGCCGGGCGGTGGTTGACGCGGTCTTTCAACCCCACGGCTTCCAGAGCCTGGCGGGCGCGTTCGCGGCGGTCTCTGCCGTTGCCAGAATAGCGCATCGGCAGTTCAACATTCGAGAGGGCCGTCTGGCGCGGCAGCAGGTTGAAGCTCTGAAACACAAACCCCACCTTACGATTGCGGATCATTGCCAGTTGATCGTCTTTTAATTTGGAGACCAGGGCGCCATCGAGATAATAATCGCCGCTGGTGGGGCGGTCGAGGCAGCCCAGAATATTCATTAGAGTGGATTTGCCAGAACCGGATGGCCCCATAATCGAAACGATCTCGCCGCGCCGGATGCGAAAGCTGACCCCGCGCAGGGCTTCTACCAGGACGTTCCCCATGCGGTAGGTTTTGGTCAGGTTGACAGCCCGGATAACATTCTCATCCTGAGAAGCCTGGTCGTTCATCGGTCGCTCCCAAGCAAGGGTTTTGGTTGGCTCCAGGTAGGTAAAAGCGGCGCGTTCATTGCATTCTACCGCCTGGCCCAGGCTCAAAGCGCTGTTGAATGGGCGGGTTAAGCACCAGCAGGTCGCCTTCGCGGACGTCTCCCCCGACCAGTTCACTGATGGTATCGGCGCTTTTGCCCAGTACTACTTCGGTCATCACCGGGATGCCGTTGCGTAGTACCCAAACCACCCGCTTGCCTTCAAACAGGCGCACCGCGCGGTTGGGAACGAGCAGAACGTTTTCAATCATATCGGTGACGATATTGACGGCCGCCGTCATGCCGGGGCGTACTTCGCCGTTGGCGTCATCCAGTTGGATGGTTACGGTGAAGTTCACCAGACCCTGTTGAGCCTGCCCCACCTGATCCACAGCGATCACTTTGCCAACAAATTCTTTCCCTGCAATAGCGTCAAAAGATATCAGCGCGGGCTGGCCCACTTTAATGCGGTTGATATCCACTTCGGTGATCTCCACATCCACCAGCAGGCGCGATAGATCGTCAATGCGAAAGGCGTAGCCGGTCGTCCCGCCGGGGGCGGCCTGATCGCCCGGCTGAATGGCTGCCTCGGTGACGGTTCCATCAATGGGGGCGGTCAGCGTGACCTGATCGAGCGTGGCTTCGAGGGCGGTCACGCGGGCCTGGGCGGCTTCAATATCCAAGGGGTCGGGGCCGTTTTTCAGGCGTTCCCATTCGCGCTCAGCGTCCTTTAGTTTGGCCTGGGCCAGCAGTACGGCGGCATCGGCCTGGGAGATTTCCAGTTCATCGGGCTTGCCCAGCAGGTAATTGAGGTTTGCCAGGGCGCGGTCGCGGTTTTTGCGGGCGGCGGCCAACTGGCTGAAGGCCGCGGCGCGGTTGGGATCGTCTTCTGGAAGATCATCGAACATATCGTACACGTGCTCGGCTTTGCTCACGGCGTCTTCGGCCAGCACGTAGTTGGCGCGGGCCTCGTCAATGGTAGCATCCGAGGCGCGGGCGTAGTCTTTGCTCTCGCGCTTCTTTAAAGCGTTTTCCAGTTCATCCTGGGCGGCCAGCAGGGCCTGTTGGGCCTGGGCGCGTGCCAGGTCTGAGTTTTGCAGGTTTTCAAGGGTGCGCCGGGCAGAAACCAGGTCGGCGCGGGCCAGAATAATGGACTGCGGCAGGGAGCGGGCATCGAGAGCCGCAAGCTGCTGGCCTTTGGTAACTACGTCACCCACTTTGACGAACACTTCACCCACGCGGCCGGTCGTCTGCCAGTTCACCACGACCGACTGGTTGGCACGCACTGTACCCGTCGCGCCGACTGACGCCGTCAGGTCTCCACGGCTCACTTCTACCGTTTGGAAGTTCAGGCTGGCCTGGGCCTGCGCGCGTTGAAACTGTTGAAAAAGATAAAATCCTCCAGCGCCCAATAGGAGAATAATCAGGATCACGATAATCGTTCGTCTCATATCTTTCCCTCTGTGAAATCTCCAGCGAGTATACTACACTTGCGGCTGTTTCCTCGTTAATACGTGTAAACTCGCGAGTTTATTCGCCGCGCCACGCTGTTTGAGGGCGTTCACTGTTTGAAGTACTACTGTTTTGGCGCATGTGCAAAGCCGTTGGAGGGTACGGTATAATTCTCAGGGTCTGGTGATATTTGAATGCTTATAGGCTTGTAAATGGATATGAGTTTGAGATTTTGGAGAGTACCAACCAGGTTGGTTTGGTGGTTTAAAACCACGCTAAAAAATACTCTGATGATGGTGATCTGCTTGCTGCTGCTGGCCCAAAGCAGTCTGCCGCCTGCTAACCCTTATGAGCGCATCCGCACATTTACCCGCAACGATGAGTTTGATTACCTCGATTGGACGCTGGATGCGCTACTGTTAAAGTTCGCGCATGGCTCGCTGGATTTGCCGCGCCATCTGAGCGTGGCGGAGCAGCGCGAGGCGGTGATGGATTATATAAAACTGGTGGCATGGATCAACAAAACTTCACTGGCCATTAACCGCATCTATGCCGACCCGGCCATCTCAGATAAGCCTGGCGCGGCGGCAGAGCTCAGCCAGCGGCTGGAAATTTTACGCTCCATGGAAAAGAGCCAGAAACCCATTGCTGAAGAAATCCTTCAATATCAGGTGAGCGTGATCGTCGGTGAGATCGGTTTGGGGACGGCTGGACAGCCCTTGCCGCCTGTGATGTACCATGCCACCAGCCTTCCCAACGCCCTGATCATTTCTCCGCGTGACGTGATTCGCCAGGATTACAATATCTCACTTCTGCCAGAGATGACGATTGAACAGATCGTCAATCTGGAGCATTCGGTAGAAGAGGAGCTGAACGTGTCGGCTCTGGTGGTTCCGGTCGGCGGAGTGGGGACGTACCCGACAATGGTGTTGAATTCCACCAACCTGCCCTGGTTATTAGAAGTGATCGCGCACGAATGGATTCACAACTACCTGACGCTGCGCCCGTTGGGGATCAATTACTTGACTTCGCCGGAACTGCGCACCATGAACGAAACCACCGCTAACATTGCGGGCAAAGAAATCGGGTGGGCCGCCCTGGAGCGTTTTTACCCGGAGATTGCCGCGCAGTTAACGCCGCCTGAAATCCCCACCGGCGAAGAACCCGAAGAGCCAGAACAGCCCGCCGCGCCCACGCCCACCCCTGAGCCAGAAGACCCTACGATCTTCCGGTTTGGCCGTGAGATGCACAAAACCCGCGTGCGGGTAGATGAACTGCTGGCGCAGGGCAAGATTGAGGAAGCGGAAGCGTATATGGAACAGCGCCGCCAGGTCTTTTGGGAACAGGGCTACCGCATCCGCCGGTTGAACCAGGCTTATTTTGCCTTTTACGGGGCCTATGCTGATACTCCCGGCGGTGGGGCCGCCGGACGCGACCCGGTAGGGCCAGCGGTCCAGCGCCTGCGCCATCGGAGCGCATCGCTGACTGAGTTTATTCGGCGCATTGCCGGGCTAACTTCGTTTGAACAGCTTCAGCAATTGGTGCAGTGAAGCCTGACCGGGAAATTAATCTTCTCCATCGCTGCCCAGGCCAGTCTCCAGGTCGGGCAGTTCTTTTTCGATCTCGTCGGGCGACTGCCCGGCTTCTAAGCGTCCCACGACTTCATCGAACTCGGGACCTATGTCTTCGCCAAGCTCGCTGCTCATCTGCCGCATCATGCGGCCCAGGGCGCGGGGGTCGTCTTCTAAACCAGCCAGGTTTTCGGGGTCGGCCATGCTTTCCAGGCGGCTTTCCTCCGAGCGGGCCACCCGCACCCGCGTAATGCGGCGCTGGACTTTGTCGCTTTTGCAGTGTGGGCAGTTCACGGGCCGCGTGCCATAGTCACGGTAGGACATAAAGATCTCAAATCGCTTGCGGCAGTTGAGGCATCGGTATTCATAATTTGGCATACGTCCCTCCATTTTTGCTGTACTTGTGAATTGCCATCCTCCCCATTTTTTTACGGCAAACGAAAAATAGATCGGCTTTTATCCATTATAATCGTCACTAGGACAATCCAGAAAGGGGCTCCAGGAATTGTTGTGGCAGTCACAGCAAAGCCCAAAGAGGCCGGAACGGGGCTCTTGGAGAAGGGTCATCGCATTCACCTGGGTTGAAAATCTTTTCGGCGCCAATGGATGGAGTTATGTCTGAAGAAACGATTTTGACGGAAGAAACCTTATCCTTTGACCATTACCATCCCCAGCCACTGCTGGTGGTCATTTCGGGTCCCTCTGGGGTGGGAAAGGATGCCGTATTGAAGGAACTTCAACAGCGCGACCTGCCGCTGCATTTCGTGGTGACGATGACCAGCCGCAAACCGCGCCCCGGCGAGGTGGATGGGGTGGATTATTTTTTTGTATCGAAAGAGCGTTTTGAAGAGCTGATCGAGCAGGGTGAATTTTTGGAATACGCCTTAGTCTATGAAGATTACAAGGGCATTCCCAAGTCGCAGATCCGCGCGGCGCTGGAATCGCAGCGAGACGTAATTTTGCGGGTGGATGTTCAGGGCGCGCAGACCTTGCGCCGGCTTTGCCCAGAGGCCGTTTTGATTTTCCTGATCCCCAGCAGTCAAAAAGAGTGGTTCGAGCGGCTGCGCAACCGCAAAACCGAGACGCCCGAAAGCCTGATGCTGCGGCTGAAAACAGCCGCCCGCGAACTGGAATACCTGCCTGAGTTTGATTATGTGGTGGTCAACACCCAAGACCGCCTGAATGAGACGGTTAATACGATCGTCGCCATTATTGAAGCAGAACATCACCGCGTGCATCCGCGCAAGGTCAGCTTATGAACGAGTCCATGCCCCCGACCACACAGCCGCCTGCGTCCGAGGCGGTTCCTGGCAGTCAGGCACAGGTTCTGGTGCAGCGCCAGGTGCAGCAGCCCGCCGTCACTCACATTCTCTTGGGAGTGACGGTGCTTGTATTTTTACTGCAACTGGCAACCGAAGCCGGCTTTCTGCGTGAGCCGTTTATCGAGCTGGGACGCTTGATTTTTGGCCGCGCGGATATGGATGCGCTGTTGGCGCAGGGCTGGGGCAGTGACCTGCTGATACTGCTGGGGGCCAAGATTCGCGTTTTGATCGTACAAGGGCAGTGGTGGCGGTTGTTCACCCCGGCGCTGCTGCACGCTTCGCTGCTGCACATTGGCTTTAACATGTATGCCCTATACGCAGTGGGGCGTTCCCTCGAAATGCAGTATGGGCATGGACGTTTCTTGCTTTTATATGTTTTAGGGGCATTCGGCGGCAATACCCTGTCTTTTCTGCTTTCGCCCGGGTTTTCAGTGGGGGCCTCGACGGCTGTTTTTGGCCTGATCGCGGCGGAAGGGGCTTTTATTTTTCAAAATCGGCACATGTTTGGTGACCGTGCTCGCCCGGCGCTGCAAAATGTGGTGGTGATCTTGGTGGTGAACCTGGTGTTAGGGCTGAGTTCGAGTGGGATTGACAACTGGGGCCACCTGGGCGGTCTGCTGGCGGGCGGGGCCTTTGCCTGGTTTGCCGGGCCGGTGCT
Source organism: Anaerolineaceae bacterium (assembly GCA_034434155.1). GTDB lineage: Bacteria > Chloroflexota > Anaerolineae > Anaerolineales > Anaerolineaceae > DSYU01. Next base: position 19,954 of record DAOUAC010000055.1, on the reverse strand, counting down.
GGCGGTAGAGGGTCTGTGGCCCGAATACCGCCTGGTAGACCGGCGTTCTGATACGCAGGCCTGGGTCGTTGGCGTTGTGATCGCGGCAGTGACGGCCGGCCTGGTGCTGTGGGGTATTCGCCTGTACTCATGATAGCCATTCTCAAAGAAAATCCATTACTGCTGTTGTTCGTGGTGGCGGCCATCGGTTACCCGTTGGGACGGGTGAAGGTGGGCGGAGCCAGTTTGGGAGTCGCGGCGGTGTTGTTTGTGGGCCTGGCTTTTGGCGCAGTCGACCCCAACTTGAAGCTGCCAGAGGTGGTTTATCAGTTGGGCGTCGTGCTGTTTGTCTATACCATTGGATTGAGCAGCGGCGGCGTATTCTTCGCTTCACTGCGGCACAAGGGACTGCGTTTTAATCTGCTGACGATTGGATCGCTACTGCTGGCCGCCGCGCTGGCCGCCGCGCTTCACTGGGTTTTTAAGCTGAATGGGGCCTATACCGCCGGGATGTACGCCGGCAGTCTGACCAATACCCCCGCGCTGGCCGGGGTGGTGGAGCACATCAAGAGTGCCGCGGCGGTAGAACTGCGCGAAGAAGTGCTGGCCGCGCCGGTGATCGCTTATTCCATCAGTTATCCGGTGGGGGTATTGGGCATGTTAATGGTGATCTCAATTTTCCAGCGGGTCTGGAAAATTGATTACGCCGAAGAAGCCCGCCGCACCCCAGAATACGCTGGCGGCAGTGAGCCGTTGATGACCCGCACGATTTGTATCTCCCGCGAGGTGGACACGCCGGTGCGTGAACTGGTGCGGCGCAACCGCTGGGACGTGGTCTTTGGCCGCATCCGCACGACGGATGGGCAGTATGGGGTGACGACCGGGCAGACGGTTTTCCGGCCAGGCGACCTGGTGACGATGATTGGAACGAAAGACGCATTGGATGACGTGGAAGCCGCGTTGGGCTGTGACTGCGAAGAACGCCTGGAGTGGGACCTTTCTCGCTACGACAAGCGCCGCATTTTTGTTTCCAGTAACCAGGTGATCGGGCGGCGGCTGCGCGACTTAGACCTGATCGGGCGGTATCAGGCGATTGTGACGCGCGTGCGGCGCGGAGATACCGAGCTTTTGCCGCACGGCGAAACCGTGCTGGCCCCTGGCGACCAGGTGCGGGTGGTAGCTCCGCACGATCAGATGAACGCCATTGCCCATTTATTGGGCGATTCGTACCGCGTGGTCAGTGAAATCGACATTCTGACGTTCAGCCTGGGGCTGGCGGTTGGCCTGCTGTTGGGTCTGCTGCCAATTCCCCTGCCCGGCGGGCTGACGCTGCGCTTGGGGATCGCCGGTGGGCCGCTGATTGTGGCACTGATCCTGGGCGCGCGCGGGCGCACCGGGCCGTTGATCTGGACGCTGCCCTACGGCGCCAACCTGACCCTGCGCCAGGTTGGTCTGATCTGCTTTCTGGCGGGGGTCGGCACGCGCGCTGGCTATGCCTTTTTTTCTACCCTCACACAGGGGGCCGGGGGGTGGCTGTTCCTCTCCGGCGCGCTCATCACCTGCCTGACGGCCGTCATCACCCTGTGGGTGGGCTATAAGGTGCTGAAAATCCCGATGGGGCTGCTGGTGGGCATTCTGGCGGGCCTACAGACTCAGCCCGCCGTGCTGAGCTTTGCCCAGGAACAGGCCAACAACGATTTGCCCAATATCGGCTATGCGGCTGTTTACCCTGCCGCGATGATTATCAAGATCTTAATGGCCCAGGCTTTGCTGGTCTTGTTTCTGTAACTGCGCAGGCGACTTTACCGGCTGTATTTACCTGCGTCAGGCTCCGCCTTCGGTATACAGGCTGGGGTCGGTGGGGGTCTGACCAGAGGGGTCCCAAACGTAGACCCAGTCGCCCACATTGGCCCAGCGGAACAACCAGGCGGCGTCGCCAATGGAGAGGTTCACACAGCCGTGCGTGCGCGCCCAACCGAAGAAGGGATTCCAGTAAGCGCCGTGCAGAGCACGGGCCTGGTCAAAGTACATCGTCCAGGGGACATCTTCAAGGTAGTAGAAATCGGAGCGGTCGGCCTCGAAAGCGCCCTGCATGGTCTCCAGTTCTTTCTTTTCGTAGATCTGGAACAGGCCGGGACGGGTGTAAAAAGGCTCGATGCCGGTAGAAACCAGGCTGGCGAACACCAGCCGCCGGTGATCGTAGACGGCCAGGGTTTGATCGTAGAGGTTAACTTCAATCCAGCGGTCTCCGGTGACGCCCTCTGGTGGGGTCGTGTTGACTTTCACCCGGCGGGCTTTTTGCCAGGGCAGCCATTGGTCTGGGCCGATGCGGTACCATTCCATGCCGTCAAACACCTGGATCTCGTAAATCTGGATGACGCCCCAGCGGGGAACGTCTAGCCCACCGCTCTGCGAGTTCCAGTCACCGGCGCGGGTGTAGGGCTTGATCGTTTCCAGCGCCCAGCCGAAGCCGCTGGTGGGCGTCTGCCGGAAGGCCAGCCCTTGCAGGTTGGGGTAGCCGGCGGGCGAGGCCCGCACCCATTCACCGGAGCGCAGCATGACAAAGGGATTGCCGTTTACTTCGGCCACCTGGATGTAAGAAACGTAGCGCAGCGCGCCCGCCGGAATCTGGCGGGTGGGGTTGGTTCCAGCGGCGGCGTCATCGAGAGTGGCGTACACATCCACCGGGGTGGCAGGGTCGGCGTTGATGCGCGCCACCTGCACCGGGCTGATAGCCAGTTCGGCGGGTGGCTTGGCGGCCGGCAGTGGGCGGGGCGGGTAGCTCAGACCCATGCGGGCCAGTTCGGTGAGGGTTTGCGAAGGTCCCAGGGCCAGGCAGTCGGTGGGAGATTGGAGATAGGTGTCTGGCAGGCACAGGGCCTGTCCAGGGTAAGGTTCAGCAGGCGTGCTGTTCTGCGCCGCGGCGGAGGCAGGTGTTAACAGCAGCAAGGCGGCAGAAGCCATCAGAAAAACCGGAAGGAGAAATCGGTATTTCATAGGACGATAATTGTAATACAAAAACACCATCATCGAGAGGATTTATACCAGATAGAGCGCCCCCAGTACTCCAATAAACAGGGCAATACTGATATAGCTGTTGATATTAAAAAATGCCAGGTTGATGTTTGAGAGATCATCCGGCTTGACGAGGCGGTGCTCCCAGATGAGCAGGCCCATGACGATCACAAAGGCCATCCAAAACGGCCAGCCGAGCGCCATCCACACGCCCAGCAGGGCCAGGAGCAGTATCATGAGGAAGTGGCTGATGGCTGAGAGGGTGAGGGCCAGGGCCACGCCGTAGCGCGCGGGGATGGAATGCAGGCCGTATTCACGGTCAAAGTCAACGTCCTGGCAGGCGTAGATCAGGTCGAAGCCGCCGATCCACAGAGTGACGATCAGCAAGAGCAGCCAGGCAGGCAGGTCGGCGGAGGCCAAGAATGATCCGCGCACCGCTACCCAGGCCCCGGCGGGGGCCAGCCCATCGGTAAAGCCGAGGATGAAGTGCGAGAGGACGGTAAAACGCTTGGTGAAAGAATAGCCGACCAGGAACAGGATGGCTCCGGGCAGCAGCAGAAGCGGCAGCGGGCCGAGCTGCCAGGCGGCCAGCGCCAGCACCAGGGCCGAGAGGAGCGTTCCCGTCCAGGCGGCGCGCAGAGAGATGCTCCCCGTAATGAGTGGGCGGTTGCGGGTGCGTGGGTTGCGCGCGTCCCAATAGCGGTCGGCGATGCGGTTAAAGCCCATTGCCAGGGTGCGCGCCGCGGCCATCGCAACGGTGATCCAGAAAAACTGGGCGAAAGACGGCCAGCCGCGCGCCGCCAGCAGCATTCCCAGGTAGGCAAACGGCAACGCAAAAACGGTATGCTCAAACTTAATCAGGTCGAGAAAGGCGCGGATGGATCGCATATTATTTTCCTAACCAGGGACAGAGGGCTTTTTCCAGGCGGTCGGTGGTGAAGTAGAGCAATGCGCCCAGCAGGCTCATCAAGACGATGCCGGCGTACATGGCGGGGTAGTTGAGCAGGGTGGTCCCCTGGTAATAGATATAATACCCCAGGCCAAAGCGCGTGGCGACCAGTTCCGCCACATACAGCACGGCCACCGCCGCGCCGATGGACTGGCGCACGCCCGTCAGGATAGCCGGCAGGCTGGCGGGCAGGTAGACGAAGCGAAAGAGCGCCCGCCGCCCGGCCCCCAGGCTGCGCACCGACTGGATCAGTTCGGGGCGCAGTGCCGCGGCCTGATCGCGCACCAGTACCAGGATCTGAAAGAACAAGATTAAGAAAATAATCACTATTTTGGCGAGATCGCCGATGCCTAAAAAAAGCAGTACCAGCGGGGCCAGCACCACTTTGGGAATGGGATACGTGAGATAGATGAGGGGGGCAAACAGGCGGTTGAGCGCGGGCGACTGCCCCAACACCAGGCCGGCCGGGACGGCCAGGGTAATCGAAAGGGCCAGGCTGGCGATCACCCGCCACAGGCTGGCAAAAAAATGGGCCGCCAACTGGCCGCGCCAGGTCTCGCGCCAGAGGGCGGCGGCCACTTCTAGCGGGGTAGGCAGGATGACAAGGCGCAGGACCATTGCCAGAGCCTGCCAGAACAGCGCCAGTGCCACCAGAGTCAACAAAATCTCACTGCGTTTCATCCGCGGCCTCCGTGGGGGCCGGCCTCTGGAAGAGAGGCAGCGGCGCTCTGCGCCAGATGGGCGCGCAGGGTGCGCAGCAGAGATCGGTATTGAGGGTCTTCGTCTGGTTCGGCACGGCCAAAACAGGGGTTGGGGAGAATCGTGGGGCGGGTGTGCGGGGGGCGGCCCAGCGCCAGGATAAACTGCCCCAGATAGGCGGCTTCTTCGATGGCGTGGGTGACGACAATAAAGGTGAAGCCCTGTTCGCGCCACAGTTGCAGGGTAAGGGCGCGCAAATCTTCACGGGTGGCGGCGTCGAGGGAAGAAAAAGGCTCATCCATCAACAGCAGGTCGGGCTGTAAGACCAGAGTGCGGGCGATTGCCACGCGCTGACGCTGTCCCCCGGAGAGCTGTCCGGGGTACTGGCCGGCCAAGTCACTCAGACCCAGGCGCTGAAGCCAGCGCTCGGATGAATCGGCTGTGGTGGAGAGGCTGGCGGCATCGGCGGGAGCGTGTTTACCATCTGGGCCATAAAAGCGCCGGATTCTCAACCCCAGGCGGACGTTATCCAGTACGGTGTTCCAAGGGAGCAGGCCGTAATCTTGCAGAATGAGGCCGGTTTGCGGGCGCGGGCGTGCCAGCGGCGCGCCTTCGATCCGTACCTGACCAGAGGCCGGAAAGCGCAGCCCGGCCAGAAGGTACAACAGTGTGGTTTTGCCGCTGCCCGATGGCCCCAAAACAGCCCAAGACTGCCCCCGCTCAACCTGCCAGGAAAACCCTTCGAAGAGCGGGGGCCGGTGGGGATATGCAAAAGTAACGCGGTCGAGAGCGATCAAGATCGTGCTGTTTAATCGGGTAAAAATTGAGATGTGACCGAATCCTCGTATTTCACATCGTTGGTAATCAGGCCGCGGCTTTTAGCCCAGGCCACGGCATCTTCAAACTGGGCGGCGGCAGGCAGTGAGGCGGCCGGGAAGGTCGGCATGGGGTAAGATGCCACCACCGGATCGGGGACGAGCTTGTACTCGCCTAACAGGGGGCGGTATTTTTCGGGGTCCTGGTTGATCGCGGCGACAGCCTCTTCAACGGCGGCCAGGAATCCCTCGACGGCCTGCGGAGACTCGTCTATGAAGGCTTTGCGGAAGGAAATGACGCTGTTGCCATATTCGGGATATTTCGAGTCGTCCACGATCAGGACGGCGCCTTTTTGCAAGGCCATGCTGCCAAAGGGTTCTGGCAGGGTGGCGGCTTTGATCTCGCCGGCGTCGAGCAGGGCCATGCGCTCATTCAGCTTGGGCACGGCCACCGAGGTGATCTGTTCTGGGCTTAATCCTTCCTTTTCTAACAAGCGTGAGGTGACGTAGTCAATGACCGTCCCCTGTGACATGCCAATCGGCACGCCGGCCAGGTCGGCAGGGGTTTGCAGGCCGCTGTCTTTCGCGGCCAATACGCGGTACATGGCGCTGTCGGCGCTGGCAACGCGCGCAAAGCGCACCACCTGAACCTGTACCTGGTCGCGGTTGTAAAGCGCCACCGACACAAGGTCGTTAATCATGCCGTCGGCCTGCGCGGCGCTGATGAGCTGGTCGCGTTCGGCAGCGGAGGCGGCGGGAATAAACTCAACTGCGACTTTGTGTTTGGCGAACAGCCCTTCTTTCTGCGCTACATACAACGGCAGTGCGTCAATGATGGGCAGAGCGGCGATGCGAATTTTCGCCGGGGCGGCTGGAGCGGCCTGGGGAGTGCAGGCGGATAAGACCATTCCCAGCACCAGGGCGGCGAGCAGAACAATGGATGACAAACGCTTCATGATGATTCAACTCCTAAATCTTTCCAGATAAGATTAACCCTGGCTTTTACTTCCGGGGTCATTTGCACTACTTCGGGCCAGACGCGCGTGTAGCCCTCTTCGGGCCATTTGGCAGTGGCATCCACGCCCACTTTGCCGCCGAACAAAGGCTGGTAACTGGCGTGATCTAGTTGGTCTACCGGCCCCTGAGTGAGCAGCAGATCGCGGGACCAATCTACATTGCCCAACACCTGCCAGGCCACCTGCGACAAATCCTGCACGTTGACCCACTCGTCCACCACTACGATGGCCTTTGCCAGCGTGAGCAGCCCCAAGCCCCACAGCCCGTGCATCACCTTGCGGGCATGGCCCGGAAACCGCTTTTGCACCGAGGCAATCACCAGGTTGTGAAACACGCCCTGAGCGGGCATGTGAATATCCAGCACTTCTGGCATCACGGTGCGGATGAGGGGGAGAAACAGGCGCTCGGTGGCTTTGCCCATCCAGACGTCTTCCATCGGTGGAATGCCAACAACGGTGGCCGGGTAGATGGGGTCGCGGCGGTGGGTGATGGCAGTGACGTGGAAGGCCGGGAAACGCTCAATCGGGGTATAGTAGCCGGTATGGTCGCCAAACGGCCCTTCGGGGCGGTAGTCGGTGAGGTCAACATACCCTTCAATGACGATTTCGGCGTGGGCGGGGACTTCGAGGGGTTGGGTAATGCACGGAATGAACTCCACCGGCGCGTTGCGCAGGTAGCCGGCCAGCAGGTATTCATCAATCTCTGGCGGCAGTGGAGCCGAGGCGCACCATATGCTGGCCGGGTCGCCACCGAGGACTACCGCCGCCGGGATGCGGGTTTGCTGTAAGGATCGGGCGCGCTGTTCGTGTTCAGCCCCACCCTTGTGGCGCTGCCAGTGAACCAGCAGGGTGCGGTCATCCAGCACTTGTAGACGGTACATGCCCACGTTGCGCACGCCGGTCTGCGGGTTGCGGGTGATGACCTGGGGCAGGGTGATGAAGCGCCCGCCGTCTTTGGGCCAGCATTTCAGGATGGGCAGAGTGGCGAGAGAAGGCGCTGTGGTTTCGATCACCTCTTGAACAGGCCCTTTGCGCACCCGCACGGGCTTCAGACCGACGGCGCGCAGCGCGGCCAGCAGGTCGCGCCCGCGCCCTACCGCCTGGCCCAAACTGGCAGGCAGGCGCGGATCAATCAGGCGCGCCAGGCGCTCATTTAACTCCTCCAGCGTTTCTACGCCTAACGCCCAGGCCATGCGCCGGGCAGACCCAAAGGCGTTGATCAATACCGGAATGCTGTAGCCGGAGACGTTTTCAAATAACAGCGCCTTGTTGTGCGCTTCTGGCAGTTTGCTTACCCGGTCAGTGATTTCCGTAATCTCCAGTTCGGCGGAGACCGGGACCTTCACGCGGATGAGCTGCTGGCGGCGCTCTAACAAGTCAATAAACTGGCGCACATCCTTAAAGGTTGGCGGCATGTAGACTCTACTCCGTTTCGGTGGCCCTTATTATAAAGCCATCGGTGGATTGTGAGAGCAGATTGAACCTGTTTTTTGCATTCCAACAATGGGATTGGGATCTCGGCGCATGCCTATCAATCTCTTAACACTCCAAAAACCCTGCCTTCTTCTGCTTGACACACCCGATACCCTGTGTTAAATTATTCCATAGTTCGTCTCCAATAAAAATTTGGTTTAATGCGGTATTACCTCCATAAAAGGAGTGCAGCCTTGACAAAATCTCGCACCCAACTGATGGTTGAACGTCTGCGTGAGCTCCAAGCCTCTTCTCCAGACATTGAGGCCTCCGCTATTGTCAGCGTTGATGGCCTGACAATCGCTTCGGCACTTCCACAAGGCGTAGAGGACGATCGTGTCTCGGCTATGTCGGCTGCTATGCTTTCGCTGGGGGAGCGCATTGCCAACGAACTGGGGCGGGGATCCCTGGAACAGGTGTATATCAAAGGGGAATCCGGCTACGTCGTGCTGATGTCTGTTGGGGAAGAAGCGGTGTTGACGGCCCTGGTTCGGGGACAGGCCCGGTTGGGCCTTATTTTCCTGGATATGCGTCGGGCCGTTGAAGACCTTACCAAGCTGATCTAGAAACGGCATAAGGTAACCTTGCATGGATCCGATCCCGAAGAGTGGTTTGTATTACCCGAATAAAATTGCTCGTATCGCGTTGATGGCGATCGAGGATGTGATGGGAAAAAACGGTTTAAACGCGATTTTAAACCTGGCCGGGCTTTCTCACCTGATTGACAACTACCCACCCGACAACCTCGAACGTAAGTTTGATTTTGCTGACTTTTCCGCGATCAACGGCGCGTTGGAAGAGATGTATGGGCCGCGCGGCGGGCGTGGGCTGGCGCTGCGGGCCGGGCGGGCCACCTTTTCGGAAGGGCTGCGCAATTTTGGCGCGTTAGCCGGCGCCGGAGACCTGGCCTTTAAGGTGCTGCCGCTGTCTGCCAAGCTGCACATTGGCATTCCGGCCATGGCGAAGATCTTCTCAACCACCAGCGACCAGTATTCCACCACTGAGGAACATGAAGACCACTTCATCTACTCGATTCACAAATGCCCGGTGTGTTGGGGCCGCACGGTGGACCGGCCTGCTTGTTTTATGGCGGTTGGCTTACTGCAAGAAGGCTTGAAGTGGGTTTCTGGTGGGCGTGAGTTTAAAGTAGTGCAGACCACCTGTAGAGCGTCTGGAGATGAGATTTGTAATTTCCAGATCATGAAGGAACCGATCGGTTAAGGTTTGGTTTGGCCCGCGCGTGCCGGTAAATCCGTTTTTCTCAGCGCGATGCATTGGGAAAAGGGGCCGTTGGGCCTCTTTTGCTTATAATTAGGGATAGATTATTGTGGGGCGGCGCGGGGCGCGCCTAACTGCACCAGCGAAGGCCAGTAAGGGTCCATTCTTAGGGAGATATTGTGGAAAAGGCAAAGTCAACCATATTGATTGTAGAGGACGATCTGGACATCGCCGATATGCTCAACGCATATTTTCGCGTCCAGGGATACGAAGTCCTGACCGTCAATTGGGGGGAGGATGGCGTCCGTGCCTGCCAGACCAACTCTCCCGATTTGGTGATCCTCGATATCCGCCTGCCGGACATCGACGGGTTTGAGGTCGCCCGCCGTTTGCGCAGTAACCGTAAGACGAAGATGATTCCGATCATTTTCCTGACCGAAAAACGCGAGCGCGGCGACCGCCTGCGTGGGCTGGAACTCCAGGCCGACGATTACATCACCAAGCCCTTTGACATCCAGGAACTGCGCCTGCGGGTGCGTAATGCCCTGCATCGCTCCAAACAAGAAACCCTGACCCATCCCGTCACCGGCCTGCCGGAGGGTAGTCTGGTAGATGAGGCCCTCCGCCAGGGGCTTGGACGGCCCGATGCGGTAGCGATGGTGGTTTCGATTAAAAATCTCAATCGCTTCCACGAAGTCTATGGGTTCGTGGCTTCGGATGACCTGCTGCGGGCGGTGTCTTTAATGGTACAAGATGCCGTCCGTGAGATTGGTCCAGAGCAGGGAGAAGGCGGTGATTTTGTTGGGCATCTGACTTCTTCGGACTTTCTCATTATCACCCGTAAGCCGGGGACGGCAATCCTGCGCGAGCGCATTCAAAAGCGGCTGGAGCAGTCTTTCGATTACTTCTACAGCGATCAGGACCGCGAGCAAGGCACATTCCGCAATAAACGGCTTTCCGTTCAGATTGGCGAGCTTCCCTTGGGAATGGTCGAACAGCGTGATGTCGCCAGCTTGAGGGCCGAGCTGGAAAACTTTTGTCATTAAAGAAGCCTGTGAATATTACCATCGTCATACCTACTTATAATGAGGCGGAGAACATTCCCAAACTATTTGCGGCTTTGTTCGATCTTCCGCTTCCCGAATTGAGCCTGCTGATCGTTGATGACAACAGCCCGGATGGAACCGGCCGGCTAGCCGAATCGCTGGCCCCGCGCTATGGTGGGCGGGTGAACGTACTGCACCGCGCCGGTAAAATGGGATTGGGGACGGCTTATATTGAGGGCTTTCGGTACGCGCTGGAACATGGAGCGCAGGCCGTGGGCCAAATGGACGCGGATTTTTCACACCCGGTTGCGAAGATTCCTGAACTGGTTTGCGCCATCGGAGAAGCAGATATAGCCATTGGTTCGCGTTACGTGGCGGGCGGAAGCCTGGATGAACGCTGGCCGTTGTGGCGCAAAGGGCTGTCGGCATGGGGGAATTTTTACGCGCGCACCCTGTTAGGCTTACCCCTGCGCGACGTAACGGGTGGGTTCCGGCTGTGGCGGCGCGAAACCCTGTTGAATATGCCGCTGGAGCGGGTAAGGTCTAATGGGTATGTGTTTCAGGTGGAAATCGCCTATATTGCTCACCGGTTGGGGTTTAAGCACAAAGAAGTGCCGATTTACTTCGCGGACCGCCGCTGGGGAAAGTCAAAGATGAATTTCCGCATTCAGTTAGAGGCCGCGCTGCGGGTGTGGCGGTTGCCGTGGGCTTACCGTGACCTGAGCGTGGAAACGCGCAGTGCCGCTACTCACCTATAAGTGAGTGAAGCGCTCGGTCAGGGCGTTCCATTCGGCCAGAGAGAGGGTTTCGGCGCGGCGCTGTGGGTCAATGCCGGCCGCGGAGAGAAGCGCCGCGGCCTTTTCGCTGGGCCAGCCCAGCCCGGCGGCCAGGGCATTGCGCAGGGTTTTGCGCTTTTGCCCGAAGCCAGCTCTGGCAAGCTGAAAGAAAGCGTTCAGGTGGGCCGGAGCGATGAGCGGGTGAGGGTACAGGTCCACCCGCACGGCGCTGGAATCCACTTTGGGAGCGGGGTAAAAAGCTCCGGCGGGGATGCGCGCCACGATGCGCGGGCTGCCGTATACCTGGACGCTGAGGGCTAACAGGCTCATATCCGGCGGCCCGGCGGTGATGCGGTTGGCAACCTCGCGCTGGACGGTCAACACCAGCCGGCGGGGTTGGAGGGGGGCTTCGAGCAGGTGGCGAATCAGGTTAGAAGTGATGTAGTATGGGATGTTCGCAACCACCAGATAGCCCGGTTCTCCCATTAACTGCGCCGGGTCGAGTTCCAGAATATCGGCATGAATTACATCCACATTGGACGCTCCGGCCAGCACTTCTTTTAGCAGCGGGATGAGGGAGCTGTCCAGTTCAACGGCGACTACGCGGCGGGCGGCGCGCGCCAGGTAGCGCGTCAGGCTGCCCAACCCTGGGCCTACTTCTAACACCGCATCGCGCGGGCCAATCTCGGCGGCCTCGACGATACGCTCCAGGGCGGTAGGGTCCATCAAAAAGTTCTGGCCCAGGCTCATTTTGGCTCGCAGCCCGTGGGCGCGCAGCAGGGCAGGGACGTTCAACGGGGGAAGGTTCAGGGAAGGATCCACGGCACATTCTCCGGGATGGGGGTTAAGAAATACATCGTCACGTTGCGCCCGCCGCCAACAAAGTTGTCATCGTCGTAGCCCAGGTCAATCCAGGGCGTGCCGGGGATGCCATGCCCCATGTCGGCAATTACGGCAAACCCATAACCGGGGATGTACACGCGCTGGCCGACCATCAAGGGGTACCAGGCGGTGGAGACGGCAATGATGCCGCGCGTCAGTTTTTGCCCGCTGGCGGTGCGGTCGTTGCAGTAATTAGGCCGTCCCAGCCGGCAGGGCGAATAGGCTGTGGCGTAGACATTGACGGCGCGCCAGTATTCGATGACGCCGTCGGGGGTTTCCAGCGTGTGAATCACCGGCTGCGTGCCGTAACCGTCCACCTGGGTGCGCGGCTGCGCGGCCACCCAATCAGAATCGAGGACGCGGCTCACTTCCTGCCCGTCCTGGTAGCGCACCCGGTAGCGGCTGACCTGCACGCCATATTGGCCCGGCTCGAGGACGCGGCGCTGATCGAGTTCCAGGGTGGGGTCGGGTTGGGTGGTGGTGTCAAACGGGATGACCTGCTGTTCGAACTCCAGGGCTTCGCTGACGCGCACCACGCGGATGAGGCCGTCGGGAGGCAAAGGCTGATCTTCGGCGGGGATGCTGTAATCGAGGAATTGCAGGGCGACCCCGTTTTCGGCCAGGGCCAGCCCAACGGTGGCCGCCGCCGAGCGCCCGCAAATTTCGCGGCCCTGTACCTGGATGATCACCGGACGGGCGCGCTGGATGGCAACCGAGCCGGTCAGAGAAGCCGGGGTGGTTTCTGGGGGAGCCGAGGTCCAATCGCCTGGAGCCAGGCGTACCCCGGCATCCCACAGCGCGCCGGCAATGGTAGCCCGGCGCGTGGTTAGGGTCTGTTTTTCTCCATCTACCAGAAGGCTGAAGGGCCGGGCGCGCTCCACCCGCAGGAGATAGGCTTTTCCGGGCGCAAGCGGCGCGTTGGTGGAGAACTCGGCTCCATCCAGAGTCAGGCGGTCGCCGGGTTGGAGCGTCAGGCCGGCCGCGTTCAGCGCGGCGCTGGAAAGCGCCCCGCTCACCGCCAGGTGGGTGAGCTTCCCGGCTTCCCACAGGTAAACGTGCGCGGCGCGGATGATCTGGACCCTTCCGCTCAGGGGAATGGGGCTGGTGAGCGCGGGGGTGACGGTGTCGTGTGGGTCAAGAGCGATGCCAGCCCGATAGAGAGCCTGCCCGGCGTTCCAGGTTGGGGCATCGAGGCGAGGGGAAAGGGAAATGGTGCGTTCCCCATCGAGGATGACGATGGGGCGGTAGAACAGGCCGGCTGCCGCCGCGACAGCCAGGATGATTCCGGCGGCGAACAGCCGCAGAGCTTTCGGGGGTGTGAATGAACGGCGCATACCGTCTGATTGTAACATGATGGCGCTTTCACGCGCGCTTAAACGCAACACACCCCTGGGTAGGGGTGTGTGAGTGCCGAGAGCCAGGATCGGACTGGCGACACCGCAATTTTCAGTCGCGTGCTCTACCAACTGAGCTATCTCGGCATCCAAGCGGCGCTTGATAATGTGATTTTAACCAGACCCACCCAGATTGTCAAGACTTACCCTTTGCCGAATCTTAGCGAGCCGAGTTTGACATTCTGACCTGGCAAGGCTAAAATGAGGACATCAACACGTAGATTAACCAGATTGCATCGTAGAGCTGGATAAGGAGCATCCGTGAGTAAGTGGGCGGGCAAATATGTGATTGGGTTGACAGGGAATATTGGCACGGGCAAGAGCGTTGTCCGCAGGATGCTGGAGCATCAGGGCGCTTATGGGATTGATGCTGATGCGCTGGGCCATCGGGCGATTGCCAAAGGTGCGCCAGGCTACCAGCAGGTTATTGAGATGTTTGGGCGCTGGGTCGTGGGGCCAGATGGTGAAATTAACCGCGCGCGCCTCGGAAAAGTGGTGTTTGCAGACAAAGATGCTCTGGCAATTCTGGAGAGCATCGTTCACCCGTTGGTGGTGCGCGCCATTGATTGGACGATCCAGCGCGCGACACAGCCGGTGATCGTGATCGAGGCTATTAAACTGCTGGAAGCCAACCTGCACACGGCCTGCGACAGTGTTTGGGTGGTGATTGCTCCGCCGGAAGTACAGTTGGCCCGGTTGGTGCAAAAACGAGGGATGAGCGAAGCGGAAGCCCGCCAGCGCATTATGGCACAGCCGCCGCAGGAGCAAAAAGTTGCCGCGGCGAATGTGGTGATTCATAACGCTGGCGCTTTTGAAGATACCTGGAAGCAGGTATTGGGAGCGTGGCAGAAGTTTGTGCCGGCGGCAGTAACCGCCGCCCCCGCTGCGCCTGCCCGGAGCGCCGCGCGCCTGCCCCAGGGCGAGATTGTTGTGACGCGCGGACGCCCGCGCGATTCTGAAGCGATTGCCGCCTTGATTAACCGCGTGAAGAAAACAGGTAAACCGGTCAGCAAGAACGATATTATGGCAGAGTTTGGCGAAAAAGCCTTTCTTCTGGCGCGGGTCGGCGAGCAGTTGGTAGCGGTGGCCGGCTGGCAGGTGGAAAACCTGGTCGCCCGCACTACCGGCATTGTCATTGACCCGTCCGTCCCCGCAGGTCAGATTCTACCGGCCATGGTCAACGAGATGGAACGGGCCTCGCGCGATTTACAGTGTGAAGCTTCGTTGATTTTTACGCCGCCGGAGTATACGAACGATGCCGTCTGGCAGGAGTTGGGCTATGAACGCCGCACACCTCAGACCCTGGGCGTGGCCGTGTGGACGGAGGCCGCCCAAGAAACGCTGAGGCCCGGCCAGGCGATGTTCTTTAAACAACTGCGCGAAGACCGGGTGTTGAGGCCTATTTAGATCAGTGATCAGTTGACAGTGAACAATTCAAAAAATTTGCTGGTAGCTGTTGACTGTAAACTGCTAATGCTTGAAGGTGGCTGTGCCGGACCTGTTGAACGACATTCTCTTTTTGTTTCAGCGCCTGACCTGGTTAAGCCTGCTCGACCTGGTGCTGGTTACGCTTGTATTCTACATCATTCTAATGATTATCCGGGATACCCAAGCCGTGGTGCTGCTGCGCGGCGTGATCCTGTTGATTATCTTGCTGAGCCTGCTTACCAGCATGGTGGAACTGCCGGCGTTTTCGTGGTTGATCCGCACCACGCTGCCTTCTTTGTTTCTGGCGATCCCCGTTATTTTCGCGCCGGAAATCCGGCGTGGTCTGGAACGCATCGGCCGGGCCGGGTCGGGTACACTGCTGATCCGCCAGAATAACGCCGCCAGCCAGGCGATTCAGCAAACCATCCGCGCGGTGGTGACGGCGGCTTCGCGCCTCTCGGCCCGGCAGCACGGCGCGCTGATTATCTTACAGCGTTCCGATAATCTGGAGGAGTATATCCGTACCGGCGTACATATGGATGCCGAAGTGACGCCTGAGGTGCTGCTGCAAATCTTTTACCCCAACACCCCGCTGCATGATGGGGCGGTTATCATTGCCGGGAATCGCATTGCTTCGGCGGCCTGCGTCATGCCGCTCTCGTCCAGCGGCATCCTCAACCGCTCGCCAGAACGCCAGATGGGCCTGCGTCACCGGGCGGCCTTGGGAACCTCGGAGGCGACGGATGCCATCGCCGTGGTCGTTTCGGAGGAGTCGGGATCCATCTCGATTGCTCACGGTGGGCGGATGATCCGGCGGCTGGATTCGGAGCGGCTGGAAAACATCTTGCTGGCCTTTTATCGTCCGGTTGAAATCCCCTCTCGCCCGCGCGCCTGGTTAAAACGGGTGTTTACGCGCCAGCGCGGCGAACCGCGTCAGGAGGGCTAGATGCTGCGGCTGCTGCAAGAGTTTATCAAAAGCATTCCTACCCTGATTCTATCGCTGGCCTTGGCGGTGGCCGTCTGGATTTCCGCGGTGACGGCTGAAGACCCGGTTCAACAGCGCCTGTACCCGCGCCCGGTGACGATTGAATATTACGGGCTGGATCCCTCACTGGTGATTGTACGCAACCCGCCCAACCAGGTGACAGTGACGTTAAGCGCGCCCGGCTCGGTATGGGACGAGATGTTGAGCGACCGTAACCCTATCCGCGCCTGGGTAGACCTTTCGGGGTTGGGGCCGGGTACGCACGTGGTTGACGTTCATGTGGATGTGCTTCACAGCCCGGTGCGTCGGAACAGTTTTAACCCCGCCCGGGTCGAAGTGACCCTGGAACCGCTGGCGTCGCAAGCGTTCCCCGTCCGCCTGGTGCGGCGTGGCGAGCCGGCTATCGGTTTCCGCGCGGAACAGGCCACGGTAACGCCGGAGACGGTGACGGTCAGCGGGCCGGCCTCAAACGTGGAGCGGGTGAAGGAAGTGCGGGCGGTACTGGATTTAACCCAGGCCAGTGAAAACATCAACCGGGCATTGGAGGTGCAGGCGCTCGACCAGAACGAAACCCCGGTCAGCGGCATCACAGTGCTGCCGGAGCAGGTCACCGTCAGCCAGCCGATTACCCGCCTGGGCGGCTACCGCAACGTGGTGGTCAAGGTGATCACCACCGGTCAGCCGGCGCCAGGCTACCGGCTGACCAGCGTTTCGGTGTTCCCGCCGAATGTCACCGTATTTTCGAATAACCCGCAACTGGTCGAAAGCTTACCCGGCTTTGTCGAAACCAGCCCCTTAGACCTGACCGGCGTGCGCGATGATATAGAAGTGCGCCTGGAGCTAAACCTGCCGAGGAACGTGTCTGTGGTAGGGGATCAGACAGTGGCGGTTCAGGTGGGGGTGGCCGCCATCGAAGACAGCGTAACGCTTTCGGGCGTTGCCGTTGAAATAACGGGCCTGCCGCCAGACCTGGTCGCGGAACTTTCGCCCACTACGGTAGATGTGATTGTCTCTGGCCCGGTGCTTATGCTTGATAAGCTGGGGCCGCGCGATATGAGCGTGACGATTGACCTGACGAATGTTGTGCCGGGAACCTATCAACTGGCTCCGCGCGTTAACCTCGCCGTGGCCGAATTGCGAGTAGAATCGATCCTGCCCAGTTCAATCGAAGTGGTAGTGGAGCCAGCGCCAACGCCTACCCCTACCCCTACGATTACCGTGACGCCAACGCCGACGCCTGGGCGATAATTGTGGTTTGAGGTAAGAGATGGCTGTGAAACCAATTGTGGCATTGGTGGGTAGACCCAATGTCGGAAAAAGCACTTTATTCAACCGCCTGGTGGGCGAGCCACTGGCGATTGTGGATGATGTTCCGGGAACAACCCGCGACCGGCTGATGGCCGAAGCGATTTGGAACGGCAAAGCCTTTGATGTGATTGATACCGGTGGGATTGACCCAATCACCTCATCTGCCAAAGGGGAGCCGCTCTCGGTTGGTTCTGCTGATTTTATTGCCGAGATCCGCTCGCAGGCTGAAATTGCCATCCGCGAAGCCGATGCGGTGTTATTTGTGGTGGATGCTATCAGTGGGGTAACGCCCGCCGACCGCGAGGTGGCGCAAATCTTGCGCCGCGCTCAGAAGACGCGTGACGGCCAACCCTGGCCGCCTGTGTTCCTGACGGTCAATAAGGCCGACAGCGCCAATATTCGCGCAAACGTGGCTGAATTTTACGAACTGGGCATGGGCGAGCCTTACCCCATTTCTTCCCTGCATGGAACCGGAACCGGCGACTTGCTGGATGCCCTGGTCGCTTCTTTCCCAGAGCCGCAGGAGGAGGAAGAGGACGATTCGGTGAAGATCGCCCTGGTGGGCAAGCCCAACTCTGGCAAATCCAGCCTGCTGAACAGGCTTTTGGGTGAAGAACGCGCCATTGTCAGCCCCATTCCGGGGACCACGCGCGACGCGGTAGACTCGAAGATGGAGTATAACGGCGTGCCGATCACGCTGATTGATACGGCGGGCATCCGGCGCAGGGGCAAGGTGGAGCCGGGGGTCGAAAAATTCAGCGTCATCCGTACCATGCGGGCCATTGAGCGGTGCGAAGTGGCGCTGTTAATGATTGACGCGACCACCGGTATTACCGCTCAGGATGCGCATATTGCAGGGTATATTCTGGAGGCCTGGAAAAGCACCGTTGTGCTGGTCAACAAGTGGGATGCCGTTGAGAAAGACAGCTACAGCATGCAGGAGTACACCGAGCGCATTCGCACCGAGTTAAACTTTATGCCTTACGTGCCGATCCTGTTTATCTCGGCGAAGACCGGACAGCGCGTAGACCAGGTGCTGCCGATGGCGCTGCGGGTGCAGGAAGAGCGCCTGGTGCGCCTGACCACTTCGCAGATCAACCGCATCTTGCACGAAGCACAAGATAAACACGCCGCCACGTCACGCTCAGGCCGGGCACTGCATATTTATTATGGAACGCAGGTGCGCAGTGACCCCCCCACCTTCCTTTTATTCGTGAATGATCCGAAGCTGGGGCATTTTTCCTATCTGCGCTACCTGGAGAACCAGATTCGCCAGGAGTACCCCTTTACGGGAACGCCGATCCGGCTGGTTTTAAAATCCCGTCGAGAATAGGGCCGGGCTGGCAGGTTCCAGTTTGTTGAAGGCGGGCAACCACTAAAAATAAACAGCCGTGCTTACCTTAGAAGTACCTTAAGAAAATGTAAGTGCCCTTGTTCAACCTCTGGCGGCGTTTTATAATAACAAGAAGATATTGGGCTGTTTGTCCGATTTTGTGTGGAAGGGATGTCTGAAGAGCAGGCGCGGCCTGGTTGCCGCACAAAATGGAAATACAGACCATGATGGAGGCAACTTGGATCAGAACTTTGTTGAGCCAGTACCCGAAGAGGAAACCACTCAGCCGATTCGCAAACGACCGGCCTGGGCGGTGTTCCTGTGGGAACTGCTGGAAACCATCATTCTGGCAATTGTGCTGTATTTTTTGATTGATACGGTAGTTGGACGCGTGCGGGTGGAGAATGTGAGCATGCAGCCCACGCTGCATGAGGGGCAGTTTATTCTGGTGAACAAGCTGGCCTATCGCCTGGGAGACTTTCACCGCGGCGACGTGATCGTCTTTCACTACCCCCATAACCCGCAGGAGGACTATATCAAGCGGGTAATCGGTCTGCCAGGGGATTCGGTGCGGATTGAGAACGGTAAGGTGTACGTTAACGGTCAGGAATTGGAAGAACCCTATATTTCTGGCCCCCCGGCCTACTCGAACAGTTGGGAGGTTCCAGAAGGGCAGTTATTTGTGTTAGGAGATAACCGCAATCAGTCTTCCGATTCGCATAGTTGGGGGTTTGTGCCTACCGATCTGGTGATCGGGCGGGCGCTGGTGGTATATTGGCCCCTGGAAGAACTGAAAATCCTGAACCAGGTCCCTGTCGCCGCCGCCGCGAACTAGGTGGGAAGGAGATACAACATGCAGTTACAAGAAGTTCTCACGCGCGCGGCAGAGTATGACCGCGAGCTTCCCCCGCTCCGGCTGCCGGAAGGGCATCCGGGCGATCTGCGCATAGCGGCGTGGATTGACCATACTCTGCTCAAACCAGAAGCCACGCCGGAGCAGATTGAAATGCTGTGCCGCGAAGCTCTGGAATACGTATTTGCCGCCGTATGCGTGAACCCTGTTTTTGTGCCTCTGTGCCGGCGTATGTTAGAAGGCAGCAATGTGCGGGTTTGCACCGTGATCGGCTTCCCTTTGGGCGCTACCCTGACCGGCGCGAAGGCAGATGAGACCCGCCGGGCGATTGAGGTCGGCGCGCAGGAAGTTGATATGGTCATCCCCATTGGACTGCTGCGCGGCGGGCAGTACCAGGCCGTCGCTGAAGATATTGCGGCAGTGGTGGAAGCCGCCCGGCCGCACGGCGCGCTGGTTAAGGTAATTCTGGAAATGGGCTTTCTCAACCGCAGGGAAAAGATCATTGGTTGCCTGCTCAGCCAGTCTGCCGGGGCCGATTTTGTGAAAACATCAACCGGCTTTGGGCCGGGTGGGGCGACTTTAGAGGATGTGGAACTGATGCGCCGGGTGGTCGGTCCGCATATGGGCGTAAAGGCCGCTGGAGGAATTCGCTCGCTGGCCGATGCGCGCGCCATGCTGGCAGTGGGAGCCAACCGCCTGGGAACCAGCTCTGGCGTTAAAATTGTCCAGGAAGCGGGCTGACCGCCTGGCAAGCTTATGTAAGGGAGTAGTCCCATGAACCAACC
>DAOUAC010000054.1:0-32793 GCA_034434155.1 Anaerolineaceae bacterium | reverse complement strand
CCAGGAAGAAACCCGCCGCACGCTGGAGCAGTTGGCCCGCTCGAACCGCGAGCTGGAGCAGTTCGCGTTTGTGGCCTCGCACGACCTGCAGGAGCCGGTGCGCAAGATCGAGGGCTTCACGACCTTGTTGATGGAACGCGCCCAAACGTTGAGCGCCGCCGACCGCGAGTACTTGGAACGGGTGCACGCCGCCGCCGGACGGATGCAGCGCATGATCCGCGATCTGCTGGCGCTTTCGCGCGTATCCACGCGAGCACAGCCGTACCAAATGGTGGACCTGAACGAGGTGGCGCGTCAGGTAGTGGATGACCTGGCGGTGCGCCTGGAACAGACCGGCGGTCAGGTGGTGGTGGGGCCGCTGCCGAAGCTGGAGGCCGACCCGGTGCAGATGCGCCTGCTGATGCAAAACCTGCTGGGCAATGGGTTAAAGTTCCACCGTGAGGGCGTTCTCCCGGTGGTGAAGGTGGCCGGAGAGCGCGCCGCCGGGGGCCGGATCGTCTTTTGGGTGGAAGATAACGGTATCGGCTTTGATGAGAAGGATATCGAGCGCATTTTTCAGCCGTTCATCCGCCTGAATGAACGCTGGCGCTACGAGGGAACCGGAATGGGACTGGCTATCTGTAAAAAGATCGTTGAGCGGCACGGTGGGGAAATTACCGCGCAGGGCCGGCCCGGCCAGGGGGCCCGGTTCATTGTAACGCTCCCAGAAAAGCATGCGGTTTAAGCATACGGTGATTGCGCCAACAGCCAGCGGCGGATATAAGGCCGAAAGAGGAAGATGAAAGGCCGCAGTGCAATCAGCCGCTTGCGCAGATCGGCCACGTAATCGGCAAAGGTGCGCTGTTGGTAGCCCAACAGCGCCTGCGACTCGCGCGTGTCGAGCCAGTCAGTAGCGTAGGGTTCCTGGGCGAAGGCCGAAGGGGGCAGTGGGCCAATTCCAGCGGCGCGCAGTACCTGCTCCATCATCTGATGGTAATAGAGCTGGCAGCGCGGCCCGCCGCCGATGAGAAGGGTTTTACCCCATATGCCCCGGCAGAAAGGCGCGGCGGCGAAGGCCTGTCCGGCGTCGCGCGTGTGGATGAACTCGATGCGGTTGGCAAGAGGAACGTCGAACATGCCAGGATCGAGGATTAACCGGATGGGCAGGGCCGCCGCCAGGCGCAGGATGGCCCATGGCAGACCCGAAGCCCGTACCAGGCCCTCGGCTTCGATTTTATGGATGGCGTAATGCTCAACCGGGTGAGGAATCTCTTGTGGGGTGCGGGGCGGGGGCAGGTGTTGGGTTTTCCCGTAGACGTGCAGGGATGAAGCAAATATCAGCCGGGGGGTAAAGGGGCGGGCGCGTTCCGCTTCGTGCTGCAAAGCCGTGATTAAGTTGGCTGTGCCGCCCACGTTGACCTCACGCGCCCAATCGGGGCGGTCTTCACTGTTCACGCCTGTGGCCGACAGCCGGGGGATGACAAACCCCAGGTGGATGGCGGCGTCAATGCCCTCAACGGCGGCTTCGAGATCGGTCAGGCGGCGCAGGTCGCCCCACTGCACTTCCAGGCGGTTGGGGTAACGCCGCCGGAAAGCGTGGGCGGCGGCGCGGTTGGCGGGGGTGGGGGTGTCGAAACAGCGCAGGTGAACCGGTTCGGGGCGGGCCATGAGCGCAATCAGCGTACTGCGTCCAATGTTGCCGAATGCGCCGGTCAGAAGCAGATTCATAATTCTTCCTTTTCTTAACCTTTGACGTAGGAGAACTTCTCAGCCACTTTTCCATCGCGCACGCGGAACACATCCACGCCTCGGATGTGTCCACGCTTGCCATCCTGCTCAACCCAGCGGTAGAGCCAGCGAACCACACAGCGATCCTCACATGCGAAGATATCCTCGGTTTCGAAAGTGGCATGGGGCGAAGAACCGAAGAAACGTTCCCAGAAGGCACGGACAGCCGCCCGTCCTTCATAACGCTCGCCATCCGGCGGGGGATAGGTGTTTTCGAATATACAATCTTCGGTCATGGCCGCCATTACGGCGTCAACATCATGCCGGTTAAAAGCATCGTTGAAGCGTTGAACCGCTTCAAGCGTGGATTTTGTCAGCCTTTCTTCGTGCATATTGCTGGACATGGTTATTCAGATCCTTTCCTGGTTTGGTTGAGATTGATTCTTTAGCAACTTAACTTTTCCAAAGGTGAACGCCTCACACGGCTATGCCGCCTAACAGGTGTTCAACGGCTTGTTGGGCCGTCCATGCGGGAGACTGTCCATTGCCGCCCGCCGGCGGTTCTTCCGCATTCACCGCCGCCTGAACCAGCAGACCCACCGCCAGCGCCAGGATGGTGCGGGCGGCGGCATCGGGGTCGAGGGGGCGCAGACTGCCTTCGGCGATGCCAGCACGTATCAGGCCGGCAAAGAAGGCGCGGTACCGATCGAAAGGGGCCAGGGTATGGGCGCGCAGCAGGGGGTCGCGCATGGCCTGGCGGTAGAACTCTAGAAACAGGGGCAACTGCCCGCGCGCTTCTTGTAGGGCCTGCTGGGCTTCAGCGGCCATGGCGGCTAAAGCCTGGGGGACAGTCGCGGCCCCGGCGCGGACGCGCTCGAAGCGCCGGTCGAGAGCGGCCAGCCAGGCATCCAGCAGTTCAAGAAAAACGGCCTGCTTGCTGGCAAAGTGATGGTAAAAAGCGCCTTTGCTGACGCCCGCCTGCTGGCAAATGGCGGCAACTCCGGCGGAATCGTAGCCAGAGCGGGCAAAACAGTCCAGGGCGGCGGCCAGGATACGGGCACGGGTTTCTTCACTGCGCAGTTGAGGCATGATGACTCCTAAAAAAAAACCGACCGGTTGGTATGATTTTAAGCCGAATCGCAGGCAAAAACAAGGGGGGAAAGGTACAATAGAGAATGTGGAAAGGTAGGGCATGAAGGCTGAAACCATCTCTTTCTTAATCGAACTTAACCGCAGGTTTTACGCGGAATTTGGGCCTTCTTTCGCGGCTACGCGGCGGCGCATTCAAGAGGGTGTGCGCCGCGCGCTGACATGGATGCCCGATGAAGGCATTTGGCTGGACCTGGGCTGTGGTTCGGGGGCGCTGGCCGCTGAATGGCTGCGCCAGGGCCGCCAAAGCGCCTACCTCGGCCTCGATTTCAGCGAAACGCTGCTGGCCGAGGCGCGCCAGGCTGTGGGAACCGCGCCGGAGCGGGTGAGCTTTGCGCGCGCCGACCTGGCGGACCCGCAGTGGGCGGCGGGCCTGCCGGTGGGGGGCCTGCGCGGAGCAATGGCCTTCGCGGTACTGCATCACCTGCCTTCAAGCGAACTGCGCGCCCGCGTTCTGCGCCAGGTGCGCGAGCTGTTGGCCCCCAACGGGCTGTTTTTTCACTCTGAATGGCAGTTCCAACACTCGCCGAAGCTCATGGCCCGCCGCCTGCCCTGGGAGACGGTCGGGCTGGACCCCGCCGATCTGGAGCCGGGCGATACCCTCTTAGACTGGCGCGCCCCCGGCGGGCGCGGCCTGCGCTACGTGCATTTATTTGACCTGGAAGAATTAAATGCCCTGGCCGCGCAGACCGGCTTTACCGTGCGCGCCACTTACGAGTCCGACGGCCAGGGCGGGCGGTTGGGGTTGTATCAGGTGTGGGAAATGATATCCTGATAGCTGTGCTCCGGTTCAAAGCCGATGATCTGGCGGGCGCGGTCAATGCTGACGAGGGCTTCAGTGCCGCGGAGAGGGCGCTTGCGTTCTGTAACGGCAGGGAAGAACAGGCGCAGCAGCTCTTCTGATTCGACCCCTACGGCATTGACGCGATCATTGACAAAGAGGGGGTATGCGCCTTCATAGGGGGCAGATAAGCCCTTTTCAATGGCAATGGCGGCGTCACGCACGTCAATTTGCGTCCAAAAATTGTTGCGCATGACCATAATCATCAGACGGCGGCGCTGCTCTTCCGGGATGACAGCGTTAGGCCCGAACATCGAGCGCATAAAGGCGGGGTCTTCCATCTTACGTTGGGCACGCAGGTCTCGCATCATCTCCAGCAGGTCGGTCAGCCAGGCGGCGCGCTCCGCTGCGCTCATGGCGTACAACATCTCCAGCACTGCGCGGGCGCTCTCGCGCCGGCGCGTTACCCATTGGGCGGCCTGCGCCGGAAAGACCGCCGGGAAGCGCAGTGATACACTGGAAATGCCCTCGCGCCGCCAAAAGTAATCAGCGATTTCTTCGACCACCCATTTCGAGAAAGAATAGGCATCGGTCGCCTGCGGAGGGTGATCTTCATCAATAGGGAAGTAGAGCGGCTCGGCAGGTTTGACGCCGTAATACAGCCCAAGGGCGTTGATCGAACTGGCCTGCGATACCCGGCGGATACCCAATGCGGCCGCCGCCTGAAAGACATTGAACGTACCGCCAGCGTTAACGTGAAAGACCTGCTCCGGTGTCCCCTCGGCCGGGCTGGGGATGGCCGCCAGGTGAGCGATCAGGTCACAGCCGCGCGTTTTTTCCAGCAGGTCGGGGTAGTCATTAATATCGCCTTGCACGTATTCGGCGCGGGCATAACTGTCTGCGCCTTCGGCATGGCGCACTTCGGCCTCTGGCTTGCGGTCGAGAATGCGCACGTCATAGCCCTTTTCCAGCAGATGAAGGGTCACGGCGCGCCCCACATGCCCAATACCACCCGTTACCAATACTTTACTCATGCGAAACCTCAAATGGCTTTTCTAAACCGGCACTTCAGCGGATGTAGAGAAAATTGCGGACGGGGTAGCGGAACTCGAACTCAATCGGCACGGGGGGAGCGTTCTCATCCCAGCCGCCCTGAGTAGCAAAGACGTGCACGTGAGGGATCGAGGGCGTGCCAGACGTGCCGATGTGCCCGATGATGTTGTTAAAACCGACCGGCTGGCCGATATCCACCAAATCATAGGTGTGCATCAGATTCGACACGGTGATGTAGTAGTCGGTGTTGGCGCATTGGATGACCACACGGTTGCCCAAAAGGTCGCCGGGCGGCGAGAAGGGCTTGACGTCGGGGTGGCTGAAGTCCTTATCCACCACCACCCCAACGCAGGGCGCGTAGACCGGCTCATTGACCGAACCCTCGTACTTGTTCTGGTCGGTATTGAGGAATCCATCGGCCACTTTGCCATTGGTGCGGATTTCCATAATATCTACCGCGTAAGCCTGCCAGGGCGTAGGGGCAGTAGGACGGCCCAACCAGTCGCGGTAAGAGTTGTTCATAAACCAGCCGTCTAATCCATTACCGCCGTTGACGATCACGTACATGCCGGTGTAGGCGGGGTAGATCGCCATCACTTTAGGCTCCGCGGGGTACACATACGAGCGCAGGGCCATGGCATCCAGGATGCCAAAGATCACCAGGACGATCAGCGCCCCGGCGCGCAAGGCGATGTAAAAGCGGTTCCAGGGTTGAAGCCAGGGCTTGTGCTTGAGGCGGCTTAAGAACAGATAGCCGATCAGGTAAAAGATAATCACAATGATGGGCAAGAAGCGCACCCAATAAATGAAGAGCGCCCAATTGACCACCAGGAAAAAGAAGAGATTCGCGGCCGTGTAGGCCAACAGCAGCAGAATGGGGGTAAGCCGATCTTTGATCTGCGTGCGAAACAGGATGACGGTAAACGGGATAAACACGATAGCCCAGATCAGGATGGGCGTCATAGATGTCCAGGGCATAAGATACTCCTTCGCGCAGTGAATTAGCACGCCTGACCTATATTATAGTATTAATGGCAAAATTTTGCGCAGAAACTCCCCGTAAAAAAACAGTGGAACCTTGCGGGCTCCACTGTTTTTTCTTAGACACAGCGTCAATTACGGCGCGGCCGGGGTGGGAGTGGTATTTAGAGCGTCATCAATGGTATTGTCAACGCCCTGCCAGAAGGCGTTCCAATCGGCGTCAAACTGGTCAGAAGTCAGGTCCACGTCGTCCCAACTTTCAAAGTACGGAGCGGTGTTGAATTGATCCTTATCTACATTGAACAGCACTTCAATTTCACCATCAGCGTCGTGCTGTACCCAATTGAGCGAAGCCCACGGAACCGGGATGTAGCGCTCGCCGACGCCCAGGAAGCCGCCCATCTCAAAGATAGCATAGCGGATCTGGCCGCTGGCCGGGTCTACAATGAAGTCTTCCACTTCACCCAATTCTTCATCCTGGGTGTTCACCACGTCAATGTCGTCGAAGTCGCGGTTGAAGACAATCGGCTCACCGGCAGTAGGGTCAGCGCCGGTGACGGGGACGGTCAGGTTCTGGCCGGACCAGTAAGCCACCACGTCTTTATCCCAGTCGGTCATAGCAAAATCAACGGTTGCTACGTCCATTTCAGGGAAGCCCTGCAGGGCCTCTTCGGTGGTGTTCAGCGCCAGTTCAACATCGCCAGCGCCCAGGTTATCCCCTTGATCTACGTAGGGCGTAAAGGCCTGCCAGGGGACGAAAATAGAGCGCCCGCCCATGCCGAGGAATTCGCCGGTCTTCAGCACACCATAGCGGATGGAGCCATCGGGATTGATGACAAGGCGTTCAATCTCACCGATATCTTCGCCGTCCCGGGTCTTAATATCGGCATCCACCACGGTCGAGAGGCGGTAAGGATTCGTGAGGGGGGTCACTTCGCCCTGGGCCGCGGGAGTCTCAGTGGTAACGGCCGTAGTCGGCTCGGCGGCGGCAGAGGTGGCGGTGGGTTCAACCGGCGCAAGCGTCACGGTCGGTTCAAGCGGCGCCGGAAGGGTGGCGGTGGCCATCAGATCCGGTTCGCCACCAGGGGCCAGGGTTTCATCAACGACGCCGGGCGTTTCAAAGGCATCGGTATTGCCATTACCCGCGCCGCAGGCGGCCAACACCAGAGAGGCAGCCACCAGCAGTACGATTAAGAAACGAAAACGCTTCATTCAATCCTCCTAACGATCTAAAACGAATTTCAACTTTCCCCCAAAAGGCGTGGCAGCGGGAAAGCCGGCATCTCGCTGCACAGGTATCTTAGACGAGCCGTCTATAGCAAACAATGGGTGTTTTTTCCTACCCCTCTGGGGGAAATGCCTGATCAGAATGGCGTAAGATCACCCCTGGTTTCGTGCGGGGAAGCTGATCCTGATTGAGAATGAATCAGGTATAATTTATGTATTCAAGGGTCGCGTTCAGGACAGTATAAGTAGAAAAGTGGGCGAGGTTCTTGCAGTCCCCCCATCGGGAATGGGCCGTCTTTCAATCCAGGGGGAAACGCCCCGGCCTGCCTCGCCCCGTCTAATTTTCGGAGTGGATGGATGGATCAACCTTTTCGCATTCTTTTCGTCGAAGGTGAACCGGCGGATCAGGAATTGGCTGAACAATCCATGAGAAGCGAAGGATTGGCGTTCACCTCTATGCGGGTGGATGCCCGTGAGGACTTCCTGCGCGCCCTGGAGACCTTCCAGCCAGATTTAATCCTTTCCGACCACCTCATGCCGGGCTTCGACGGGATGCAGGTACTGCGCCTGGTACAGGAAAAATCCCCTGACGTGCCGGTGATTATTCTGATTGACCTAATCAATAAGGTGACGGCAGTTGAGTGCATGCGGGCAGGAGCGGATAACTACGTTTTCAAAGACTATCTTCAACGCCTGCCCTTTGCCGTAAAAGATGCCATCCTGCGCCGGAAACTGCGCGCCGAGAAAGCCGAGGCTGAGAGGAACCAGCGCGAAAGCGAAGACATCTACCGCGCCCTGTTCCAGAACAATCATGCCGTCATGCTGCTCATCAGCCCTTCCACCGGGCGAATTATTGACGCCAACCCCGCCGCCTGCGCATATTATGGCTGGAGCCATGAAGAAATTACCCGCATGCGCATTACCCAAATTAACACCCTGACTGAAGAAGAAATAAAACAGGAAATGCACAATGCGGTTACTCAGCGGCGCAATCATTTTCAGTTCCGGCACCGCCTGGCCAATGGTGAGATCCGCGATGTAGAGGTATACAGCGGCCCCATTCAGCACCAGGGCCAGACCTTGTTGTATTCCATTGTTCATGACGTTACACCCCAAAAGCAGGCCGAAGCCCAACAGCGCCTGCAGGCCGCGGCCCTGAATGCCGCCGCCAGCGCCATTTCTATCTCCGATCGGCAGGGCATCATCCGGTGGGTCAACCCGGCGTTCGCCCGCCTGAGCGGCTACTCTGAAGAAGAACTGCTTGGGCAGAGCACCCGCCTCCTCCTGCCACCTTCGCCTGAAGAAGTGGTGAATTTCATCCAGCTTTGGGAAGTGCTGTCTCAGGGCAAGGTATGGCGTGGAGAGATAGTTCACCAACGCAAAGACGGCACGCTCTATGTTGTAGAAGAGTCGGTTACCCCTTTAATCGACTCCAACGGTCAGGTGGAATACCTAATCGGCATTCAGGAAGATATTACGGAACGCAAGCGCGCTGAGCTGGCCTTGCGGCGCAAAACGGATCTCCAGGAAGTCATTGCCTCTTTGGGAAGGGAACTGACCGGCCGACTGGACTTTGCGGGCATCTACCAGGCTGTCTGGCAGCATCTTCAACGCATCATAGATTGTGAAGACTTTCGAATTACGCTTCTGGATGAGCGAAAGTCCACCTTGCAGACCGTCTTTGCAGTCCAACGCGGCGTACCCTTGCCCTCTGAGCGCCTGCATCAGCGCTTGTCACGATCCTCGGCTTTAGATGGGCGCTGGAAGGCCGTTACCGAGAAAAAGCCCTTCCTCATCTTCACTGCCCAACAGATTTCCTCACCCGGCGAAGAGGCCGCCAGCGGCTTGACGGCTGGAACGGGCTTCCAATCTGCCCTCTTTGTTCCCATTCTGGTGGCCGGAGAGGCGCTGGGACTGCTGGAGTTTCGCAGTCTGCAAAAAGACGCTTACCACCCTGAAGACGACGATTGGTTGAGCCTGGTCGCCAGTCAGGTTGGCATGGCTGTGCACAGCGCGCGTTTGTTCGAACAAACGCAACAGCGGGTATCTGAACTGCAGGTACTGCATCAGATTGATCTGGCGATCACCACCAACCTAGAGAGTGCCACGACCTATCAGCAGGCGCTGAAAGAAATCGTTACCCAGCCATACGTAGATGCCGCTAACCTGCTCGTCTTCAGACCTGATTCGAACCTGCTTACCCGCGAGACTGCGGTAGGATTCCATTCGCCCAATTTACCAGAAGTGAACCTCCACCCGGGGGAGGGGCTGGCTGGAAAAGTGGCGGCCGACCGCAACTTTCTGCTGATTTCCAGCCCGGCTGAAGAAATCCCTGGCATTCCACGCGATCCCCTCTGGGACCAGGAAGGCTTTGCCGCCTACCTTGGACTGCCTCTCATCTTGCGCGGTGAGCTGAAAGGGGTGCTGGAATTGTTCAGCCGCAAGGTGATCCCGGCTGATATGACCTGGCTGAACTTTATGCAGGCCCTGGCGAGGCAGATAGCCATAGCCGTAGAAAACGTTCAACTTTATCACAACTTACAGCAAGCCAATGAGCAGTTGTTGCAGGCTTATGACGCCACCATTGCCGGCTGGTCTCAGGCGATGGAACTGCGTGACCGCGAGACCGAAGGACATACCGAACGCGTAACCCGGCTGACATTGCAAATAGCCCGCGCGTTGGGCATTCGAGGCGAAAAGCTGGTGCACATCCAGCGCGGGGCGCTTTTACACGACATCGGCAAATTGGGCGTCCCTGATCACGTCCTCAACAAAGCCGGTCCGCTGACCGATGAGGAATGGGCGATTATGAAAAAGCACCCGGTTTTTGCCTACGAGATGCTTTCGCCGATCGAGTATTTGCGTCCGGCACTGCCCATTCCCTACTGCCACCACGAAAAATGGGACGGCACAGGGTATCCCCGCGGACTGCGCGGGTATCAGATCCCCCTTGAGGCGCGCATCTTCTCTATTGTGGATGTCTACGATGCCCTGACCTCAGACCGCCCCTACCGCAAGGCCTGGGACGTAGAACGCGCTTTGGCTTATATTCAGGAATTGAGCGGAAAACAGTTTGACCCCAAGATCGTGGCGGCTTTTCTGGCGATCCACACCCGCTCAAACTTCTAAGCGGCGGTTGATAGCTTCGTCAATAACTGTTCGAATCGTTTGCTCATCCATCATTAACAAAATGAGCATATAAAGGGTGACTTCGGTCTGCCCAACGATCAGGTGAGTTTTCATCACCAGCCCTTCCAGAACGCTCCATACCGTGAGGATGTCAGCCGCCAGCTTTTTCCCTTGCAGATTCAGAGTTACCCTGGGAAGGCTGTAGTGAAGCCGCCGCCCCGTCTGATTGGCAAACATCGAAATGTAAGCGTTCAGCACAATATTGCCCACTTCGGCCAGCACGGTTTGCTCGGTACTCGTCAGGTTTGCCAAGGCGCGGTTCTGGTGAAGAAGGGTTTGCACCAATCTTTCAGCATGGTCGTGCGTCATCACCAGCAGAGAATTACCCATCAGCCCGCCGGTAAAATCCTGCTCGATCATCGATCCGACCTCGCCGATTTCATCTTCCAGAAAAGACCTCAACTCCTCCCGATGGATTGAGCGGATCTCAATAACGCTCATGCGGACGTGGAGGCGCAAAATGCCCGCCAGCGAAGCCGCCGCTCTGCCGGCGGCCACGTTCATGATTTCGGTCAGCACATCCCTCTGAAACGCAGAAAGTTCCATTGCCGCCTTCTCATCTGCCATTAAGCCCCCTGGTTCTCGCCGAGGATTCTTTGAACGAGGTCAAGCAAATCGTTCTCGTTGACCGGCTTATTGAGAAACCCAGCGGCCCCGCCTTTGAGCAGTTCATTCCGGGTAATCGTCTGAATATCGGCCGTAATGACCACCACAGGGCACGTCTCAGCCAGAGCGTGAAAGTGCTGTAACAACTCCTCGCCTTCCATTTCCGGCATGAGCAAATCAATCGTAATCAGGTCGGGTTTTACCTGGGGGAACATTTCCAGCGCTTCCAGGCCGCTGCTGGCCTCACTCACGGCGTAGCCGGCGTTTTCTAAAATCTGGCGCATGATGGCTCTGGCAAAGGCCGAGTCGTCAACGACTAAGATTTTTTTGGGCATGGTTCTGACCTCTCTGTTAATCTTTGCCCTCAATTATAGCGAAAATCAGAAACCATCTGAGAGTATACCAAGCCTTAACCTTCTATGAAAATTTCAACCCGGTCCCTCCCCAACTGCTTGGCGCGGTACAGGGCCAGATCGGCGTTATGCACCAGGGATGATGGGCTGTCTCCGCCTCCCGGATACGTTGCAATGCCAATCGAGAGGGTAATCTTTGGACAGGTCTTTTCATGGTTGAGGGGAAGGGCAATCTCAGCGGCGGCTTTTTGCAGGCGCCGGGCGATACAGGAAGCGCCTGCCAGGTTGGTTTCGGGCAGGATGATGACGAATTCATCTCCGCCGTACCGGGTTGGGACGTCACCGGTGCGCAAATTGTTTTTGAAAAGTGCGGCTACCTGTTTTAGAAGCCGGTCCCCCATCGCGTGGCCGTATGTATCGTTGTAGCATTTAAAGTGGTCCAGGTCAATCATCAAAACCGAGAAGCTCCGCCGATAGCGCTGACAGCGGTAAATTTCAGCGGCCAGCAAATCCTCCATTTGGCGGCGGTTGGCAAGCCCCGTCAGGCCGTCGGTGGTTGCCTGGTTTAACAGTTCGTGGTACAGCCGGGCATTTTCCATCGCCAGCCCAATTTGCAGGGTAATCGCCTGCACAAGGCTGAGCTCCTCAGGGCCAAACTGCCGGTGGACATCGCGGGTGAAGATATTCAACGCGCCAATAATCTTTCCCTCGTACTCAATCAGCGAATACAACACCCCATGCCAGCCATCCTGCTGACAGCCGGGCAGGTTGATAGTTTGAGCCGCCTCAGGCAGGTTGTAGATTATGCCGGTCTTCCCGTAACGCTCAAGGATCGCCCGCGCCTGCTCCCGGGAAGAGAGGAAACCCTGCGAGGGAAGTTCTACAGCCCCAAAAGACGCCAGAACAACGCCTTCCTCTTTCTCATCATCGTACTGGAGAATGGTCACGCAGTCGGCCTGAAGCGTTTCAGCCAGCATTCCCACGGCTATCTGCGAGGGGTTACTGGCCGTTGGGTTCTGGTTGAACGTCTGCGCCAGTCGTAACAGGGTCTCTAACTGGTGGTTCATGGCTCTGAGCTGGCGCTCGGCCAGTACATGCTCGGTGATGTCGTGGGTGCTGAACACAATCCCGGCCACCTCGCCCTTTTCGTTTTTCAATGGGTTCGCCCGCAAAGAGAGCCAGCGTTCTTTTCCGGGTGCATGGCAGGGGAGTTCTTCCTGATAGTGAGTGCGCTTTCCATCCAGCAGTTCAGCGCACAGGGTTTGCCATTTAGAGCGAAAGGTCGAATCGAATGCCGAGAGCAGAGGCTTGCCAATGCAGTAGGTAGATGACCACGCCTCTCCGCCGTTTTCACGGGCAAATTCGTCCCAGGCGGTATTGACCCCTGTAATGCGGCACTCCCGGTCTACTGTGTATAGAACATCCCCCGTCTGGTTGGTGACAGCTTCGTAATACGAACGCCAGTAATCAACCCTGGCATACATGCGGGCATTGTGCAGGGCATTGGCCGCGCTGAAAGCGGCCAGTTCCAGCAGATGGAGGTCTTCCTGCGAAAAAGCCGCCGGAACATCACTTTGGAAGATCATCGCGCCAATGCACTCCCCATGAACGATCAACGGCACGGCCATCTCTGAGCGGATGGTGGGAAACAGCGCCACATACCGGCTGTCTTGCCGAACATCCGATACGCGCACCGACTGCCGGTTTCTAGCGGCCCAGCCCGCAATCCCACGCGAGAGGCCCTCGGCCAGCATATCGTTCGGGAGTTCCAGGCCGTCGGTAGCCACTACCTCTAGCTGTCCATCTCGAAAAGCCAGTAAGGCCGAAAATTTTGCTTTAAAAAACTGCCTCGGACGGGTAACCAGCACCTTGATGCACTCTTCGATCTTCAAGGTGCTCAATGCCACATCTAAATCGTGAAGAAAGGCCCATTTTTCAATTTCGCGGCGAAGCTCCCGCTCCGTTAGAACGCGGTCACTCACATCCTGCACCAAGACGGCCAGGGCCGAGACCGCGCCGGTTTCACGGACCGGCAGGACAATCACC
Source organism: Anaerolineaceae bacterium (assembly GCA_034434155.1). Taxonomy (GTDB): domain Bacteria; phylum Chloroflexota; class Anaerolineae; order Anaerolineales; family Anaerolineaceae; genus DSYU01. The sequence goes on along the minus strand of DAOUAC010000054.1, from coordinate 19,701 downwards.
TGCTGAGGAACGTCTTCCTGAAGCGGTGAGCCCGGCAGGGACTGCAGGCGGAAGGGAGAGCGGTGGAAGCGGGTCGAAAGCGTAACCGGCTGGCCCAGTTCCAACGCCTGCCGCAGGGCGTACAGGGTGGTTTGGGGATCCTCGCCAAGCAGGGCTTCCAGGGGCGGGTGCGGGTTCCACCGCAGGTCAAGAGAGAAGCGCTCGCGCAGGAAGGCATTGATCGAAACCACCTCAAGGCGTCGGTTAAGAAGCAGAACTCCAAAGGGCATTTGCTCCAGGATCGACTGGAGCATTTCGATGGACACCGGCGAAGATTCCGTAAATTCTGATGTCATTATCACCATCCCTTGCTGTTAAGCACTGCTTCCGATAAGGTTTGAGGGATCAATTTTTTTAATCACATTCAATAAGCCAAGCGGCCTGCCGTCGGCGTCCAAAATGGGCGAGATGGTGAGATGAAAGTCTAAAAAACCGCCGGTTTTGGCCGGTAAATGCAGATCGCGCAGGATGGGCGCCTGGGCCAGAGCTTTCCAGGCTTCCACATCTTGGGGAGAGGGAAGCCGAGACAGCAGTTCAAAAAACTCACTGGATCGTTCGAAGACGCCTCCCTCCAACTGGTCGGTCAGCGCCCTGACGGCCTGGCTGACGTAGAGGATTTTCCCGTTCATATCCCGAATAACAACCCCTTCGGTGCTTATATCAGCCTGCGGGCGCGCGGCCATTGCGGCCATGCGTTGATAGCGCCCGATGTTGCTCATGGCCGCGCCAAGATGGGCGGCCATCACATGCAAGACGTTTAGATCCGTCTCGTCGAACGCATTTTCTTCGGGGTGTTCCACCGTAATCACAGCAGTGAGCACCCCATCCTGCCAGACGGGCACGCACAATTGAGAGCCAGCGGGAAAATCGGCAAGCTTCAGGTAGCGAGGATCGCCGGCGACCCGGTTCAGGAGCAGGCTTTGCCCCGTATCGAAGACCTCTGAGGTAATGCTCACACCGTAGGGGATGCGCTCAGGCACGGGATGGGGTTTCCCATCCCGGCTGTGAACGATCCGCAGGACCAGGCCGCGCGCGGCGGGGTCCCGTTCCGAAATCACCGCCAGCGCGTAACCCAGCTCATTCACCAAGCAGTGGGCCACTGCCCGATAGGCTTCCTGCACGTCTGACACAGCGGCCAGCCGCTGGCTCACCTCATTCAAATAGGCAAGCTGCTGCCCGCGCCGGTTGGCGCGTTCCAGGTTTTGAACGCGCTGGAGGGTCACCGCGGTAATCTCAGCAATGGTTTGCAAAGCTTGCAGACTCTCATTGCCGAACTTCTGGGGAGCATCACTGCAAACCCCCATCACGCCAAGCGATGAACCTTCGGCGCTGAGCGGCGCATACATCCAGCCGGGCAGTAACCGCAGTGTTTCCTCCATGGCCGCAGGGATGGCGGCCTCAGAGGAAGGTTGAATTTCAGAAGACGAAAACTGCAGGGGTGCGCCCTTTGAAAACACTTCTCCGGCCAGGCTCTTGTCCACCGGCAGGCGCATCTGAAGCGTCTCTGCGGGCAGGTTGTACTGCAAAACGGCCTCCAGCGTTCGGCGGTCCTTCGACGGCATCCACAGCAGGCCGCCTGCAGCCCCAACCAATTGTACGGCCAGAGTCAGGCTCTGCTGAAGGATCTCTGCGAAGGAATTGGCAGAGCGCAGTTGGGCGCTGGCTTGGTAAATGATCTCAAGAGCCTGCATTCTCCGGCGCTCGTTTTGACGAAGATGGTGCGCGAGGATAGCCCCCGCCGCTGCGCCGGCCAGCGACTCTAGAATCTCAACGGCTGTTCCCGTGATCCGGGTTGGCGAATCTGCGGCTACCAGGAGCGTGCCAAGCATCTGGTCATGGCCCAGCAGGGGGACAGCCAGCAGGGCCTGGGCTTCCGCGTAGACTGCCGGCACCCACGGGTTGGCGGACGGCTCAAAAACCCGCAAAGGCCGGCGCGTTTCTTTCAATCGAATGCAGATGCCGCATTCAGAACAATTTTGAGAAGTCTCAGAAAGGGCGGGTTCGGAGGTAAACCTCAGGCATTTGCCATCTTCAAACAAGCACAGGTTGCCCCGGCTGACGCCCAGCAAGTCCACGGCGGCCTTCACCGTATGCTGAAGGGCCGCATGGAGGTCATCAGCTATCGAAAACCGGTCAATGGCGCGCAGGGCTTCGAGCAGGCGCAGACGATGGCTTAACTCCAGTTCTATCAGCGAGCGGTCGCTCACGTCTTGAATATTTAAGATCACCCCAATTACCTGGTCACCCTGGAGCAGGGGATGAATCAGGGCGCTCTGCTCAACCAATGTGCCATTTTGGGCCGGGAAGATATAGCGATGAAGAATTCGCGACAGATTCAACGGCGCGCCGGTTTCGAGCACGTGTTGAATAGCAATGTCAATTCCCCGTTCATGCAGGTCAGGGAAGAGCTGGAGGAGGGGCTTTCCGATCACCTGACTTGGATGAATGCCCGTGAGCGCTGTCAGATAGTCGCTCCACTGGGTGATGATCAGATCTGCGTTGAGGGTGACAAAGCCGAACAAGTCGTCCTGCCTTCCTTAAATCTGGTAACCAGCCTTCTCCATGGCTTCAAACAACTTGTCCAACGACTCGATGCCCATCACCAAGGCTACGAACCCTTCTACCTGTCCTTCTAGGACCAGAAAGCGCGTTTGCACGAGGAGGACGTAACGGATTTCTTGCTGGCCTACCTGCAGGGTGTGCAAAAAATCTTTCACGGTTTCTACCCTCAGCCGGGGAACTGCAAACGTGACATGCACATTGAGCAGGTTGCCAAAAGATCCCACGAAGGCATTCAAAAGGATGTTGCCGACTTCCACCAGGGCTTCACGATCCGACGCGGTCAGATGAGACGATCTGATCACGGCGGGTTCGCCGGTAATCAGGCCGATCAGGTTCACGGCCCCGTCAATATCAATCATGAGCATGGCATCGCCGTTCAGCTCTCCGCTGAAGATCTGATGGACGGTAGCCACTTCAGGATGAGAGAAGTCCAGGTGATCTTGAAGTTCTTGAAGGAGATAGACGCTGACCTCAGGAGCCTGTAATTGAATACGCTGACGCACCAGGGCCGAAAGCGATGCCGCGGCGCGCCCAAACCCAATATTGACCAGTTCCGCCAGCGCGACGCGCTGAGGGGGAGAGAGCAGCATCATCCACCTCCTTTATTTTCTAGTGCCGGCTGAATGGCGGCGAGTAAAGATTGAGCCGTGGCCGGTTTTCCCACAAAAGCTGCCGCCCCTAGTTCCATCGCCCGAGACCGGCTGTATTCCTGAATATCTGCTGAACAAATGATGACCTTGGCCTGGCTGTCTAACGTTTTGAGCTGTTGAAGGATCTCCAACCCGCTCACCCCGGGCATGGTAATATCGAGGATTACCAAATCAGGATGTTCAAGAAAATATGCTTCCAGACCGCTCAGGCCATCACTGGCCTCCGCATAGGAGAACTGATCTCCCAAAAGCTGTTTGAGGGTCTTTCTGGCAAAGGCTGAGTCGTCAATCAATAAAATTTTTGGCATTCATCCTCCTGAAGTTCCCGGGCGATCCAGCGCCCTTTCTCGATTTCTAACTGTGCTCTAGAATGGCATCGGCCATGCGTTCCAGCGGCACAATCTCATCGGCCAACCCGGCTTCGATCACTGCGCGCGGCATTCCGAATACCACACAGCTTTCCTCAGCCTCCGCGAGGATCGTTCCCCCCTGAGCTTTGATCCATGCGGCGCCGGCAGTGCCATCCTTGCCCATGCCCGTCATCACCACTCCCAGAAGTCGCCCTCCGTAAACCTCCGCGGCTGATTGAAAGAGCACATCTACCGACGGCCGGTGAAGGGAATCGAGGGGGCGCAGGTCAAGATGGCTGATCACCCGTCTATCCTGTAAGCGCAGGAAAGTGAGATGCCGCCCCGCTGGCGCCAGAAGCACCCGTCCAGGGCGCATTTCATCGCCTTCAGAGGCTTCGATGACCTCCAACGCGCTGATCTCATTAAGCCGAGCGGCGAATAACTCAGTATAGCCCACCGGCATGTGCAGTACAATAGCCATAGGGACCGGGAAGTCGGCCGGCAGGCGTGGAATGAGCTGGGTGAGAGCCTGCGGTCCGCCGGTGGAAATCCCCAGCACCACCGCGTCCACCAGCGGGGCAGTTTTCCGCAGGGGGAGAACCTCTTTAGGGACCGATATACCCACCGGAAGCCGGGCCGGCTCAATGGCCGCGGCCGTAAGCACTTTTTCAATCAGGTCCCTTTGAATTTCATAGACCCGTTCAGATGCCAGCGCGGTAGGTTTCTGGACGAAATCCAGGGCGCCCGCTTCAAGTGCGCTCACCACCAACGCGCCGTTTTCACTGGCAATACTGACCACAATGACCGGCAGGCGGCGGCGCTGCATCTGTTCGCGCAGGAACCCTACCCCGTCAAGCTCTGGCATGATTAAATCCAGCGTGACCACGTCGGGCTTCAGCTCGGTTACTTTTTCCAACGCATCGCGGCCGTTACGGGCCGTGCCTACCACCTGAATGCGTGGTTCTGCGGAAAGCATTTCCGTGACCACTTTACGGATGTAGGCCGAATCATCCACAACAAGCACTTTTATGGGGATGGGCGGTTTCGTTTGCATCCAAACCTCATTGTCATACAAATGGCACTCAATTATGCCACACTTTTACAGTATACAAAACAACCTGACATTTCTGCTAGTTCAAAAGGTGTTTGAACTCTCAAAAGAGACTCGGCGGCGCCTAAGAAGAGGTACCCTGGTTCCCTCAGCACGCGGTAAAACTCATTAGCCACCTTTTGGACAGTGGCATGGTCAAAGTAAATGAAAGCATTGCGGCAGAAGATCACATCACAGGTAGGCATAGCCCGCAGAGCGGGGAAGTCAACCAGGTTGAGGTAAGCGAACTGCACCCGCTGGCGAATGCTGTCGGCCAGCTTCCAGGTGCCGTTGACATGCGTTGAAAAATACTTCTGGCGCAGGCTTTCGGGCAGGACGCGGAAGGAACGCTCGCGGAAAACACCCTGCCGGGCCTGGGCGAGGGCCTCTTCATCGAAATCAGTGCCGATCACCTCCACCAATCCCTGGGCAAACCCTCCCGCTTCTTCCAGGGCCATCGCCATGCTGTACGGTTCCTCTCCCGACGAACAGGCCGCATGCCAGATTCTCACCGGCCGCCCCGGAAAGCGCTGAAGCAGTTGAGGCACAATCTGTTCGGCGGCCAGGCGAATCGGATCAAACTCGCGCCAGAAATACGTCTCCCGCACGGCCAGCGCCGACTGCACCCTGCGCCATTCCTGATGACGATCGTCGGCGTATCTCAAGAGATAGTAGTAATCCATGAAGGAAGAGAGATTCTGCTCCGCAACCAGCGGCGCCAGCCTGTCTTGCAGCACGTCCTTGCGGGAGACATCATAGTGAAGCCCAAGTCGCTCCTGAATCAGATCGCGGAGCAACTGGAAAACCGGGTCGGGGAGGGGAAGGGCTTCGGTCAGATAGGGCATTGAACCACCTTACTTGGATAATTTCTGCAGTGCCATACGGGCGCGGCGTTGGACTTGAAGATCGGGGTCGGTAGTCATCAGCCGGGTGAGGGCCTCACGTGCAGAAGATGCGCCGATTTCACCTAAAGCGAATGCAGAAGCCATCCGCACCGCCGCCGAGGGGTCGGCAAGCAGTTGGATGAGAATTTCAGTCCCTTGGGGAAGATGCCCGCGTTGGAGGATCTGAACGGCCGCCAGCCGGGCTTCCAGCGGGCAGGCTGGGCGGGCCAGCAGGCGCTGTAAAGGCGTAATGGCAGACGGTCCCAACCGGATGGCGGCTTCGACAGCCGGAAGGCGGCATTCTGGCTGTTGAACGGCCATGACAATCGCTTCGATGGCTTCCGGAGAGCGGGTCTGTAAAAGGGCTTCGATCACGTCCGTGGCCTGATGAGGCGCCGCCTGGAGAAGCTGTTTCAGGTAATGAACGGCTTCCGCTCCGCCGTGCGCTCCCAGAGCGCGAATGGCCTGCTGTTGAACGCCGGGTTCGGCATGGGTTGCTAACTCCCAAAGTGGAGGCACAGCCGCCGGGTGGCGGGTGGCCGCCAAAGCCCGAATGGCCTCCGCGCGCACGTCGGGTTCAGGGTCAGTCAGCAGGGTGCGCAGTGCAGTGACGGCGGATTTGCCGCCCAGGCGTCCCAGCACCTCGACCGCGGCCGCTCTGACTGGGGGCAAAGGGTCGGAAACCCGTTCGAGCAGAGCGGGCTCGATGGATGGATGGCGGAAATGGGCCAGACCCCGGCAGGCATAAACGCGCACCCACATATCGGGGTCAGCCAGCACACCGATCAGGTGGGGGATGGCAAAATCGGAGGGCATAAAGCGCAGAGCGCGGGCGGCCGCTGACCGGATGCCCGGCTTGGGGTCAGCCAGGGCGGCTTCCAGCAGAGGAAGAATGCGCGGGTCTTCGTAAAACGAAAGGCATTCCAGAGCGGCCTGCCGCACAACGGCAGAATCATCCTCGCAGGCTCTGAGCACGGTTTCCAGGCCTTGCGGGTCGCCGAAATATCCCAGAGAGCGAATGGCGGCTTCGCGAACGCGCGGACTCTCATGATGGGCCAGCTCGATCATGCGCGCGGTGTGCGCCGGGTGCCCCAGAGAATTGATAGCCGCGATGGCCGTTTGCCGCACCAATGCCGAAGGATGATCCAGAAGGGCGCACAGAGGGTCGAAGGCCGCCGGGTCGCCGATTTTCCCCAGGGCGCCGGCGGCTACAGCGGGCAAATCTCCGTCGGTAGATTGGAGAGCCTCGATCAGCACCGGCGCGGCGCTCCGGTCTCCAATGGAGCCAAGGACGGCCAGAACGGCCCGGCGGGTCTCTTCGTCTCCGGTGTTAAATTGTTGAATCAATTCAGGGATAGATTCACGCCCGGTTTGTTTGAGGGCTTCCAGAACTGGCTCACGCAGTTGAGGGTGATCGAGCAGTTGGATGAGAAGCCTCCGCACAGCGGCATTGAACTCGGAACGGGCCTGCAGGTTCCCGCCGCGGTGCGGGCTGGCAAGCAGCCATCCGGCCAGGGTGATCAGCCCGGGCAGAGAGGCCGGGAAGTAATGCCCGCTGGTCTTCTTCAAGGCTGTTTCAAAGGCGGCTAAGATCTTCCGCTCCCCCTCGTGGGTAATCGAATCGGCCGCCAGCAGGGGCACCAGGGGAGGATCGCCGTTATAAGATGAAAGGCGGCGGTGCAATTCGCGGAGAGCGTCCACGACCGGTTCAGCCTGACCGATGGGCGAGTCTAACCAGCTTAAAAGGACTGGCACAGTGGTAACACTTCCCAGCTTGCCCAGGGCTTCTACAGCGGCGGGCGCGAGCGTTTCGTCGGTTAACAACTCTGCCAGTTCGTCTACGGCCACCGGAGAACCGATTTTCGCAAGGGCTTCGATTGCGGCAAAACCCAGGTAGAAGTCGCGCTCGCGTAGCACCGCCAGCAGGCGGTCCACCGCTTCAACCGCCTGCATATTCCCCAGCACCTCCACAGCGTTGAAGCGCACGTTGGGGTCAGGATCGTCAATCAGGCGGATCAGATCAGGGATGATGCGGGGGTCTTTCTGCCCGGAAAGGGCAATCAGCGCGTACGCGCGTACTTCAGGGTCGGGGTCATCAAGTAAGTGAACCAGCCCGGGCAAGACGTCATCACGCAGGGTTGCCAGCAGTTGAAGCGCCGCGTTCAGGGCCGATAGATTGCGGTGATTGTCGCGGATCAGCCCCAAAAGCCGGGCAGGTAATTCCGCAGGGCTGGCGGCGCGCAGAGCCTCAATGGCCTCCCTGCGCTTCCGCCAGTCCGCCGATTGCAGGGATTCAAAATCCGCGCTCACGCTTGCGCTTCCTCCTCAGTAGAAGCCAGAATCTCCACCTGTTCTTCGGCTTCTTCCAGGTCCTCGCGGTTTTTCTGGCTGATCTTCTGAATCTCGGCAAGATGTGTCTGTAAGCTGGAAGCCGCCTGTGCCTGTTCCTGAGACAGCCGGCTGATGATGCTGATCTGGCTGACGGTATTGCTGTTGGCTTTAACAATCTCACGGGCGGCCTTGGCTTGTTCAGACATTGCATTGTTCACGAGGTTGGTCTGCTTGCGGATGTTCTCCACCGCCACCACAATCTGTTTGGAGGCGGTGCTTTCCTCCTCGGTGGCCCGGGCCAGTTGAGAGGCAATACGGGTGACGCGCGAGGCTTCCTTGCCAACCTGCTCGGCCCCGGTGGTGATCTCCTGAGCCGCCCGCATGGTTGATTGAGCCCCCTTGCGCATGAATTCCATCGCTGAAACAATTTGCTCGGCACTGCGCGTTTGTTCAGAAGTGGCCCGCTTGAGTTCAGACGCCAGGCGGGCCACCGTTTGGTTGGCCTTGACAATGTCACGGGTGCCGACCGACTGCTCATTCATCGCCCTAGTTACCTGACCGGTTGCCATCCGAATCGCGCTGACCGAGGCGACAACCCCCTGGACAGCCTGCATTTGCGCGTGGGTTGCCGTGGCAATTTGCTGGGCCTGCGTGCTGACCATATTGACTTCCTTCAGCGCGCTGGCGCTGGCAATCATTTGTTCCTCAGTGGCGCGGGAGACCTGACCGATGGCCGTGGACGTTTCCTTCATGTTGTTTAGAATGTTCTTCAACCCCTCCGAAGCATCATCGGCCAGGCGGGTTCCTTCTTCAGCCACCCGCAGGCTTTCTCCGGTTGTCTGAATGGCCTCCTGAGTGGCTGTCTGAAGAGCGCGGATGATGGCGGCAATATCGCTGGTAGCTTTGGCCGCCCGGTCTGCCAGGTTGCGAATTTCTTCGGCCACCACAGCAAACCCCCGGCCGGCATCCCCGGCCCGTGCCGCTTCAATAGAGGCATTCAGAGATAGCAGATTCGTGCGTTCGGCAATGATGCTGATAGTATTGACAATGGAACCGATTTCTTCGGCGCGTTTTCCAAGCTCGCGGATAGTGACGGAAGAAGTGCCAATCGAGTCACGAATGCGCCCTAACCCATTAATAGACTTCTGCACGGTAGAAGCACTCGTTTCAGCGTCGCGGATGCTTCGCCCGGTCACCTCGTTGATCTGCCGGGCCAGGTCGGCGGTTGATCGGATGGAACGATCTAACTCTTGGACCACCGTCGCCGCTTGCTGACTGGAGGTAGTGATCTGCCCGGCATTCCCGGCAACCTGTTGAATGGAGCCGGCCAGTTCTTCGATGGCGTTGGAGGTGTCATCCACGGAGCGGCTCACCTTTTCCATGGAGGCAGTCACTTCTTGAATGGAAGCGGACATTTCGTTGGCCGAGGCCAGGGTTTCTTCTGCTGAGGAAGCCAGCGCATCGGCGTTGGCGGCCACGCTGGAGGTGGATTTGGAGAGTTCTTCAATGCTGGCGGCAGTCTGATTAATGCTGGAAGCCAGGTTGGTAGTGTCTTCAGAGATGTTTTTAATGCTGGAGCCAATCTGGGTAATCGAAGTAGCCGTCTCTTCCGAAGAGGTTGATAAATCAGAAGCCATCAACGCCACGCTCTGAATGGATGAGGCGATTTCCTCGATGGTAGCCGAGGTCTCTTCCACCGAAGTCGCCAGGCTGGCGGCCATTTTCCCCACTTCCTCAATCGAAGCGGACGTCTCGTTGATGCTGGCTCCCAACTCTTCGGTCGCTGAGACGATAGGCAACGTCTGGCTGACGGTATTTTGAATCGAATTGGCAAGTTCGCCGGCCAGGCTGACCGATCGGCCCACTACCCCGGCCTCATGCTCCATCGCCTCCTGCACCTGACGCAGTAACCGGATCACCTTCATCGGGCCTTTTCCCTTTCGTGTAGCTGGTATACGTTCGTCTGCCATTGGGGTTTCTCCTGCAAAAAATGCTCAAACGGTTAGGTTAAGGGGTTCGTGCGCCGCAGCGCTTAACACCTGAGATACATCCAAAATGATGATCAGACGGTTCGGTTGAGAGATCATCCCCTGAATGATCGTAAGGCTTTCGTCTCCCAACTGAGCGGGCGGCGGGAGAATTTGATCTTCTGAGACAGCCAGATATTCCCTTGCCGAATCAACGGCCAGCCCCACCAACCGGCCAGCCAGGTTGACCACAATCAGTCGTGAGTGCAGGTCGTAGGGAATCGGCTTCATCCCAAACCGGCGGCGCAGATTAATTACCGGAATGACCTGCCCGCGCAAATAAACCACGCCGTCCACAAAATTCGGGGCATTGGGCACGCGGGTAACTTGCTCGATCATTTCCATCTGCTGAACGATTTCGGCAGGAACGCCGAAGGTCAATTCTGCTACTTGAAAGACGATCAATGGAATGTTCTTTGCCATAAACACCTCACCTTAGCCATTCCGGCCCGCTATGGGCTTCATCGTTTTGATCTGGCTGATGAATTCATTGCCATCCAGGATCAAGATGACGCTTCCATCCCCCAACTCAGTGACGCCGCTGATCCCTGGCCGGGCAATCAGCGGGTCGGTGATAGGATGAACGACCGTTTCGCGCAGTCCAATCACCTGATCCACCAGAAGAATCATCTCTCCCTTTCCCTGGCCCATGACCAGCCCGATCTGTCGTTCGCCCGAAGACACAGGCAGTCCGAAGACCCCGGCCAGCCTGAAGAGCGTCAGCGGCGTACCGCGGTAAGGAAGCAACTCACGCCCCTGAAAAGAGGTGATCTGGGCCGGGAAGACTTCGATGATCTCACGGACGGCGCTTTGAGGAACTGCGAAGGACTCTCCCCCCGCCCGCACAATAAAGGCATCCACAATGGTGATGGTAAGCGGAAGCTGGATAACAAAGCGCGTTCCTTTGCCCGGCCAGGTTTCGAGGCTCAAGACTCCACCCAGGTGAGCAATAATCTCGGCGGCGGCATTCATGCCCATCCCTCGCCCAGAGCCGAGATCGGCTGTATCGCGCGTGGAGAATCCCGGCTGGCACAAAAGATCAAGCAATTCCTGAGAGGAAAGCTCGCCCTCTGGAACCGTCCATCCCAGCGCCCGCGCCCGGTCGCGTATCTTTTCCCCATCAATCCCTTTGCCGTCATCTTCAATGGCAATGCAAACGTGGTCGCCTTCTGTTTTCCCGCTCAGGCGGAGCGTGCCTTCAGGGGGCTTCCCAGCCGCCGCCCGCTCCTCTGGCCCCTCAATGCCGTGAGTCACCGCGTTGCGCACAAGATGCATAAGCGGGTCTGCCAGGCGTTCTACGAGCGATTTATCCAGTTCGGTGTCACTCCCCTCCACTACTAACTGGACCTTTTTCCCGCTGGTATGCGCCAGATCGCGTACAGCCAGGGGCATTCGAGAAAAAACTTCTGCCAGAGGAACCAGACGAATTCGCATCACGGCCTGGCGCAGGTAACGGATCTGCCGTTCCAGGGTTTCGGTTGATTCTTCCAATGTCTCTAACAGCGCCGGATTAGCTCCCCCTAGTTGAGGCACCAGTTCCGAAATGCGCGAACGGGTCACAACCAGGTCGCCTACCAGCTTCATCAGGTCGTCCATCCGGCTCAATTCCACCCGGAGCGTGGCCGCTGGCCCACTGCCTGTTCCGGCCGCGGCTGGCGAAGCCAAGGGCGCCTCTGGCGCTGGCGCAGGAAGAGCCGAAGGAAGCTTCACCTCTGGCGCGATCAGCACCCAATCGAGAAACCGAAGTTCCTCAGACGGCGGAAATGCCTCACCGGCCACCACGAAGGCAAAGCGGACCATGCCTTCCTGGATCAGGGGAATGGCTTTGATCAGCGTCGCGTACCGGAGCAACCATTCACGCACCTGGTTAACTTTCCCCCCTGCCTGATGTTCCGATCGGACGGGGTCGTAGTAGGTAATGGCTACTTTACGCCCGGCGGCCCAGGCAGCCTCTACCTTTCGGAGCTCAGCGGGATTAAGCTGAGCGGCAATTTCAGGGGGAAAAGTCTGCCCCATGGAAGGTTCAATACCGCCGCTGGTACTCTTCGGAGCTTCTTCTGGGCGTGCTTCTCTCACTGCTTCCTTTTTTGCCGGCGAATTCAATTCGGCCAGCATTCCTTCGATGGCCGGCAGGCTGGCGGATGGGTCGCGCACGGTTTGAACCACCTTCTCCAGAAGCTGAGCCGCGCGGATGAGCCGGTCGAACAGGGCTGGGGAGAACGAAAGCTGTCCCTGCTCCAACTGCTTTACAACGCTTTCCATGGCATGGCTTAGATCCGCCGCAGGGGAAAGCCCCACCATGCCAGAAATCCCCTTCAATGAGTGCAAAGACCGCAGTAATTGGTGGAGATGACCGGTGACGACTTCTAGGTCTTCTTCGCTTTCGGCTTGCCCCGCCCTCCCATCCGGGAATTGTTTTTCCAGTTCAAGCAAAGTCCGCAGGATGGTTTGCAGATGCTCATCAGCCTCCACCAGAAAACTCTGTAAAAACTCTTCCGAGGTGAACTGACTCATGGTTGGACCAACTCCTTTACAGCACGGACCAGATCAGAGGGCTGGAACGGTTTGGTCAGGTAAAGATTTGCGCCGGCCAAGAGGGCGTCTCTCCGGCTGAGGTCATCCCCGCGCGTAGTCAGCACAATGACCGGCAGGTTACGGTAGCGTTCAGAGCGGCGGATAAAAATTTAAAACCTCCATGCCATGCATGTCGGGCATGTTGAGGTCCAACATAAGGACGTCGTAAGCGTTAAGCGCCAACTGCTCAATCGCTTCCAGGCCTGTGCTGGCCTCTCCAAAACGGGCTTCCAGCGGCGCCAGGGCCGCCATGACCATGCGCCGGATCGTGGGTGAATCGTCAACAACCAGCACCGACAGCTTTTGGGTGTGTGTCATCCGCTCCTCCACCAGAGCGATTAACCAATCCTCGCTCAATTCTGATTTATGGATGAAAACATCCGCCCCGGCAGACAGCGCCTCGTTCCGGTATTCCGCCAGATCATAAAGCGTCAGCATGACGATGACCGCGTGAGGAAGCAGCGCGCGGATTCGCCGGGTCGCTTCGATGCCATTCATCCCAGGCAGGATGAGGTCCATCAGAATCAGATCGGGTTTCCATGTTTCGGCCAGGTGGATCACTTCTTTTCCATCTGTGGCCGTGCCGATCAATTCAATCGCTGGTACAGAAGAAAGAAGACGCCTGGCAGTATTTAAGAATTCGTGGCTGTCATCCACAAGCAAGGTTCGTATGGGCATGTTTTTAGCTTATGACAGAAACAGGGGGTTGAAAATCGGGAATTTCCTGATGGGGAAGGGGGCTCACTCCAGAGAGACCAGGCCGCAGCGAACTGCAAAACGCGTGAGCGATGCCACATCGTACATCTGAAGTTTCTCGGTGAGATGCGCGCGATGAGTCTCAACCGTCTTTGGAGAAACCCCCATCTTCAAGGCGATGGCGGCTGTGGAAAGCCCCTCAGCCAGTAATTGAAGAACCTCTCGCTCGCGCAGCGTCAGACGGTTCAGGCGCGTCAGAGAAGCATCTTCGCCAGATTGAAGAAAGGCCTCCACCTGCTCCCGCTGAATGCCGGCAGGGTAATAGGGTTTTTCATTCCGGCGGCCCGGAGCGCGGCCACCAGTTCCTCAACGGGAGCATCTTTGGTCAGGTAACTTAGAGCGCCCAACTGATAGGCCCGGAGCACGTATTCCTCTGCATTGTGCATGGAAAGCACCACCACTCCAACCCCCGGGTTGATGGCATGAATCCGGGGGATGATATCCAGACCATTGATACCGGGCAGTGAAATATCCAGCAGTACCAGGTCCGGAGAGATTTCAGCCACAGCCGCGAGGACGGCATGACCATCGGCGGCTTCGGCGATGATCTCGAAACCGGCCTGCTGTGACAGAATAGCCCGCATCCCGGTTCGGACCAGGGCATGGTCATCCGCCAGAAGAAGTTTCAGAGGATGGTCCATAGTTCCATTGAAGGTCTACCGTAGTTCCATGGTCGGGAGAGGAAGTGATCCGCAAGTCCGCGTGGATGAGCCCTGCCCGGGCAAACATGCTGTGGAAACCAAAATAATGAGCCGGTAAGCCCGCGGCTGAAGCGAAGCTGGCTTCAAAACCCTTGCCGTCATCCGAAATCCTCAACCCGCCTGAACCCTGTTCCTGCCAGAGCTGTACCGAAACCCTGCGGGCATTGGCATGCCGCAGAATGTTAGTCACGGCTTCCTGGGCAATCCGAAAGATCCCAAATTCCAGTTCTCTGTCCAGGGGCACGTATGCGGGAGGATAGGTGAAATCAACCTGCAAATGGCCCAACTTCTCGGCCCGATTCAATAACCAACGCATAGCTAAAATGAACCCCAAGTCTTCCAAGATTTTGGGGTAAAGTTCCAGAGAAAGCGTGCGCACCTCTTCCAGAAGGGTGGAGGTCAGCCCGATACACTCATCAAGCGTTTCACGGATTTTCGGCGTTGAGCTGGAACACTCCCGGCGGATCGAACGCAGATTCAGGAGCAGGGCCGTGAGCGACTGGCCGATCTGATCGTGGAACTCTCTGGCCAATGTCTGACGTTCACGCTCTTGGGTGTGGATGAGAATCTCCGAAACCGTCTGGAGCCGGCGTGAATCTTCCTGAGAGAGGCGCAAAAGGCGGCTGTTTTCTTCCACTTGCCTTTGCAAGGATCGCATCAACCGGCTCTGCTGAATGGACAGCGCCAGTTGTTCGATGGTGGATAATAACAGATCCGCAGTGGATGAGTGAAAAGCACCGGCTTTCCGGCTGAAAAACGCCACGCCGCCGATCACCGCAGTATTGAGAATGAGAGGGAAGACCAGCAGTGCCCTGTCAGATTCCTCTACCAGACCCTTATGAGAAGAATGGCGGCGAAGGTCTGGGATGAGGAGCGTCTGGCGGGTGATCTGGACGATATTGAGGGGGGTCTCTCGGAGAGAGCAGGTCTGATTAAGGGGAAGGCCGGTGAACCGGTTTACAGCAAAGCGCTGTACCACCTGCACCTGACTCTTGGTTTCATCCAACAGCCACAGCTCCAGGCGGTCAAAAGCCAGAATATCTCGAGTTTGGGTGGCAAAGGCCTGAAACATTTCTTCCAGGGTTGGGAAGCGGAGCAGTACGCGGTTAAGGTACTCTAACCGCCGCAGTGCGCCCTCTAACCGGTGCTTCTCGGTTACGTCACGGTTGACAGCCACCAATCCCGGCCCGCCGCCATCAATCGGGTAGGTCGAGACCGTTGACTCAATGACCAGCGGAGTTCCATCTTTCCGTTTTTGGTGAACTTTGCCGCGCCAGACCCCTCTGGCTAACACCGTCTCTCTGGCGCGCTGGGTATTTTCCTGAGGATCATCGTAGCGGGTTCCCAACAGGCCCGCCAATGGCTTTCCGAGGACTTCTTCTTTCTTCCAGCCGTAAGTGGCCTCTGCGGCTGGATTCCACAGGACAATTGTCCCAGTCGCGTCCAGGCCGATAACGGCATCTCCGATCGACTCTAACAGCCAATAATAGTCCAAAGAAATCCCTCGTTTTTCATTTTTCACTGGCCTGGTTACTTTTGCGGCGTCAAAACCACAGATGGACACAGATGGACACAGATGCAAAGTTGGAAAATCTGTGTTCCCCTGTGACCTCTTGAACAGGTCAGTTACAAATGTAAAACCACTGTTGTTTTATTATTATACAATAACCGGAGAAACCGCAGGGTAACGTGCCTTAGAAAGGCGGGAAATGTGATAAAATTTTTTATCTCATTCAATCGCATTCCCTAGATGGGTAAATCTAATTTCGTGGCTAAGCACTTATTACGAATAATCCATGATTTGTAGGGGAACTATGGCTGCTCATCCATTACAAATCTTTGCGGGCACATCTCACCCAGAACTGGCAATTGAAATTGCTGGGATCTTAAATATTCCGCTTGGCAAGTCCGTCACCACCATTCTGCCCGATGGTGAAATTCACGTGCGGATTGATGAGGTCGTGCGCGGCAAGGATATTTTCTTACTGCAAACCGGCAGTCCGCCGGTGAACGATCACGTCATGGAGACGATCCTGTATCTCGATGCCTTCCGCCGCGCCAGTGTTCACTCGGTGACGCTCGTACTGCCCTACTACCCCTATTCGCGGCAGGAGCGCATGTCGAAGGGGCGCGAATCGATCAGCGCCAGGGTCATGGCAGATTTACTGCAAAGCCAGGGGGTCAACCGCGTGATTTACGTGGATATCCACGCGCCGGCTATCCAAGGGTTTTTCACCGTGCCGGTCGATTCTCTATCGGCGATACCCGTGTTAAGCGCCTATTTCCGCAAACCAGAATTCAGCAACGCGGTGATTGTGTCGCCGGATGTTGGGCGCGCCAAAGTGGCGGGCAAATATGCCGAACTGACCGGCTTGCCGTTAGTGATCATCCACAAGCGCCGCGAATCCTTTCTGGATACCAGAGTCGCCAGCCTGGTCGGCGATGTGCGCGGCAAAATGCCCATCATCATTGACGATGTCATGGCCGGCGGCAGTGTCTTAAATTCGCTCGATGCTCTCTACGAGCAGGGCGCGGAAGGCCCGGCATACCTTTCCATCACCCACCCGGTGCTGCTGCCCAGCGCCCTGCGCATGATTCAGGAAGATGACCGCATTGCGAAAGTGGTCGTCACCAATACCCTGCCGGTCCCCCCCGAAAAGCGTATCGCCAAGCTGGAGATCATCTCCATTGCTCCGTTATTGGCCGGCATTATTGAGGACATCCACGAAGGGCGCAGTATTTCACCCAAGCTGGTGTTAAGCTAACCTCGCTAACGATTATGCGGGCCTGCCATTGCAATCCCTTCTGGCACGCCCAAAGAAAACTGCCTGAAGTTCGCCTCGAACTGCTCGATCAACATAGCCGCCTGGCGGCGGTAGCTCTCCTGGTTTTCCCAGGTTTGCTGTGGGTTGAGCACTTCGGACGGCACGCCAGGGCAGGATTCTGGAATCCACAGGTGAAAACTCTCGTCCTGGTAGAAGCGCACGCCTTCAAACTGGTTTTTGAGGGCCGCGCGGATCATGGCGCGGGTATAGGGCAGGCGCATCCGGCGGCCAATTCCATACGGGCCGCCAGTCCACCCGGTGTTGACCAGCCAGACGTTTACCTGGTGTTCCTGGATTTTCTTACCCAACAGCCCGGCGTATACCTCTGGGTGGAGCGGCAGAAAAGGAGCGCCAAAACAGGCCGAAAAAGTGGCCTGCGGTTCGCTGCCCAGTCCCTTCTCGGTTCCCGCCAGCTTTGAGGTGTACCCCGACAGGAAGTAATAAAGCGACTGCTCCGGCGTCAGGCGGGCAATGGGGGGCATCACCCCAAAAGCGTCGGCAGTCAGCAGAAAGATGTGGCGTGGATGCCCCGCGAACCCCTCGATGTGGCAGTTCGGAATGAACTCCAGCGGATAAGCCGCACGGGTGTTCTCGGTGAAGCGGTCATCGTCAAAATCCAGACTGCGCGTTTCTGGGTGGTAAACGACATTCTCCAGGACCGTCCCAAAGCGGTGAACGGCGGCCCAGATGAGGGGTTCCAGGTTGGCGTTGAGGTGGATGGTCTTGGCGTAACAGCCACCCTCGATATTGAAGATGCCATCCTCGGCCCAACCATGCTCATCGTCGCCGATCAGGGCGCGTTCCGGGTCCGAAGACAGGGTGGTTTTTCCCGTCCCAGACAGGCCGAAGAAGAGGGCCACGTCGCCCTCTGGCCCCACGTTGGCTGAACAGTGCATCGAGAGGACGCCCCGGCGCGGCAGTTCGTAATTCATCACGCTGAACATGGACTTCTTTATTTCACCGGCGTAACTGGTGCCAGCGATCAAAATCAGGCGGCGTTCAAAGTCAATAGCAATGACCGTCCCTGAGCGGGTTCCATCTTCCTCGCTTAACGCCTCGAAGTCGGGGCAGTGCAAGATGGTGTACTGCGGAACGTGCCTCGAAAGCTGTTCGGGCGGCAGGCGGCGAAACAGATTATAGGCAAACAGGCTGGCCCAGGCTTTTTCGCTGATAACACGAATAGGGAAAGCATAGTTCGGGTGCGCTCCAACGGCCATATCTTGCACAAAAACATCCCGGCCCTGGAGATAAGCCCGTATTTTCATATATAACTGATGGAACCGCTCCGGCGCTAAGGGCTGGTTTATTTTGCCCCACCAGATCATTTGCCCTTCCAGAGAACGGGTATTGGAGAGATATTTATCAGAAGGTGAGCGCCCGGTGAATTTGCCCGTGTTGACAACCAAAGCGCCGCCAGAGACCAGCTCGCCTTCTTGCCGGAGGACGGCCTGCTCAACGAGTGCGGAGGGTACAAGATTCCAAAATACAGTTCTCAAATGGTGCAACCCATGATTTTCCAACCCCCATCGGCTGGATAAACCCTTGTTTTGCATGCTTGGTGCTCCTTTGTTAAAGAACTTGCTCTACTTGAAGGTGGTCTAAAGAAAACTGTGGGGTATGCGATTTCACATACCCCACAACGATGCCTATGGTTGGGTCAGGCGCGGGAACCAATACCAGAGTACATCTGCGGCTCGTTTACTGCGCACCGAGGCAGAGGTATCACGCAGGCCGGTGGCCGGGTAATATCCGGCAGAGACGAACCCCGCGATCCACGAACGTTGATTGACGTTGCTCAGGGCGGCGCTGTAAAT
This sequence comes from Anaerolineaceae bacterium, assembly GCA_034434155.1. Lineage (GTDB taxonomy): Bacteria > Chloroflexota > Anaerolineae > Anaerolineales > Anaerolineaceae > DSYU01. The sequence continues at coordinate 1,098 of DAOUAC010000054.1, read as the reverse complement.
AACAGCCTGGAGGGCATAATCTTCGGGGCTGCCAGCCTGGGCGGAGGGGCGCTGTAATTCCAGAACCGACCGGCAGCCACTTTCGGCCTGTACGCAGCCAGCGGCGGCCCCCGGAGCCGACGGGTACAGCAGGCTTAACACCACCGGCTGACCGTTGGCCTCTTGCAGGGGTAAGAGACGCTCATCGAACAGCGCGTTAAAAGCGGCTTCTAGTTCGGCCATGCCGGTTGGAGCGTTTTCCTGCACCAACGGGGCCGAGACGCGCACGTACAGTTGATCCACATCCCCGGCAAAAGCCGGCAGTTCCGGCGCGTCCGCCGCGGTGAGGGGAACCAGCCACAACAGCCGCCCGCTAAACCGGGCGCGGACCTCTGCAATCAGACTACTCCAGCGTTCTTCGGCGTTGTCGGGTACGCCCGCAGACGAACCATCCCCCAACTTTCCGCCGGGCAGGGCTGGCGAGATGGCGTCATCTCCAATGATGAGACCTTTGGCGCCCATTTGGGCCGCCAGGTCGGCGTGATAGATCAAAAAAGTGCGGTAGCGGTCGAACCAGCTTTGCCACCAGCCCTCATCGCGCGGGGCACTGCTCCACCATTCCGCGGCGTCACCGGTGACCAGGCTGGTAGGGTGCAGGATCACTTCCAGGCCGCGCTTGCGCGCCAGGTTGTTCATGCCAGAAAGATCATTCCAGAGCGCATCCTGACCGGCAACCGGTTCGACCACCGGAGGCGATTGGTGCGTCCAGTGCCAGGTGGGAGCCAGGATCACGGTATTCGCGCCGATGTCTTTGAGGTTTTGAAATGCCCAGGTGACGTAGGGCTGCCAGCTTGGGTGATAGGCTGGGATAAATTCGGCTCCAGCGAGGAAATCTGCCCCACGCGCGCGAATTTCCTGCGCCGTCACGGTAATCGGATCGCCGGTGGAGCCCAGCAAAGCCCAAGATTCAACGGTATCGTTATAGTTCTTCTGCTCGCCGTTGCTCTGAAAGGCTTTGCCGGCGGCGGTTGGGCCAACCGTATCTGCCGCGTCCGCGATGCCGCACTGTTCACTGCGGCAGTACCGGTAAGTGGCGTTTTTAAGCAAGTGCAGTGGGCT
>DAOUAC010000053.1:0-35342 GCA_034434155.1 Anaerolineaceae bacterium | reverse complement strand
CTACCTGGCATTCCCAGAACTGGGCTTTGAAACTAGTTACTACCTTTCAGTCAACGATCTGGTGATTGAGCAGTGCGCCGAGGATATTCAAAAGCTGACGATGCCGCGTTTTGTCTCGTGGCGGGCGCGCCGGTGGTTGAAGCCCCAAGAGAACCAGTATTTCATCCATACCACCTACACGGGCGAAAAGTTCGCTACCGATATTCGCGGGCGCGTGTGGGAAGGTGGAACGGTGACGTATACTTCACTGCAAGTGGCCTATTACCTGGGCTTTTCGCAGGTGATTCTGGTGGGCGTGGATCATAATTACGTTACCCAGGGCAAGCCGAATGCCACGGTCGTTTCGCAGGGCGAGGACCCTAACCACTTCCACCCAGGGTATTTTGGCAAAGGGTTCCGCTGGCAGCTCCCAGACCTGGTACAGTGGGAAGAAGCTTACCGCCTGGCGCGCCGCGTCTACGAAGCGGATGGCCGGCAGGTGGTGGATGCCACCATCGGCGGTAAACTGCGGGTATTCGAGCGCGTGGAGTATGACAGCCTCTTTTAAAGCCGTCCGGCGCGCCTCAGACTGGGCGCGCGCGTTATGGCTGGCAGGTATAGTTGGCAGTCTGGTGGTAGGGCTGTTAACGCTGGTTTTTTTTGCCGCTCCGTACCGTCAGGCGCGGGCCTGGGGTGATGGCTTGAGCGCCGATGGCAGTTTTGAACGCCTGACGCCAGAAGTGTTTGCGGCACTGCGCGCGCCAGGGCGGCTGACGGGGGGACTGGCTTTGCTGGGAGGCGCGGCGTTGATCGTTTTCCGCCGCGGGGCGGTGCGGGGGATAGAGCGGCTGTTGATCTGGACCGGGGGTCAGGCGCGGCGGCTGCCAGGGGATGCGGCGGCGCTGGGGCGCGCTGTGGTCAGGGCAGACTCGCGGGCGGCCCGCCTGGAGTGGGCAGGCCTGGGCCTGCTGACGCTTGGGGCGATTGCGGCGCGCGCGTTGTTCCTCACCCGGCCTATGGCCCACGATGAGGCGTACACATTTGTGGGATTTGCCTCTCGGCCCTGGGTGGGGGTGATTACCGACTATCATCTGCCGAACAATCATATTTTTCACTCCATTCTGGTTAAGCTCTCGACCGGACTGCTGGGGATCGAACCCTGGGCGGTGCGGCTGCCGGCGTTCGTGGCCGGGGTGTTAACCATTCCGGCGGCGTACCTGCTGGCGCGGCGGTTGTATGGGCGCGGCGCGGCCTGGGTCAGCGCGGGACTGGCGGCGGTACTGCCGGTGATGATCCTGTACAGCTCCAACGCGCGGGGCTACAGCCTGTTTACCCTATTTAGCCTTCTGATTGCCGGGCTGGCGGTTTATCTAAAAGATCACAACAACCTGGCCGGCTGGCTGCTGCTGGCGCTCTTGGGGGCGTTGGGGCTGTATACGGTTCCGGTGATGCTCTACCCCTTTGGCATGGTGATTACCTGGCTTCTGCTGACCGCCATAGCGGAGTCGGGGCTAACCTATGGCGGGCGTCGGCGGATGATCGCCTGCACAGGGGCGGCGGCGCTGCTGGCCGTGGGGCTGGCGGGGCTGTTGTACCTGCCGGTGGTGGTGTGGGGGACGGGGTTGAAATCGCTGGTGGGCAACCCGTTTGTCATCCCTCTGCCTTGGGGGGAACTGCCAGAGACGCTCTGGTCGCGGATGGTGGATACCTGGCAGGAATGGAACTTGGATCTGCCGGGCTGGGCCGGTCCACTGCTGGCAGTGGGTTTTGGCCTGTCGCTGGCCCTGCACAGGTGGATCAGCCGGGTGCGTGTGCCGTTGCAGTTGGCGGCGGCCCTGTGTTTTACTGTACTGCTGTTGATCCAACGGCCCAACGCCTACGCGCGCATGTGGACGTTTCTGATCCCCTTTGCGTTGATCTGGTCGGCGGCGGGTCTGATCGAGCCGTTCTACCGGGTGCGTTGGGGCGCGCGGCTGAAACACGTGCTCGTGGGGCTGGCCCTGGTGGGAATGGCCGCCGGCAGTTGGGTTTATACCCATGTTGAGAACCCTGCCTTACAGCCCTACATGGGCGAAATGGAGCAGGTAGTGACGCGCTATCTGAAGCCCAGGGTGCAGGATGGGGATATTGTGATTATTTCCTCAGAAGATTCGCCCGTCCTCTGGTATTATTTGAAGTTGTACGGAATTCCAGAGCGCACGGTTCACCATCTCGAAGAACATCCTTTCCCGTTCAGACGCGCCTATGTCGTGGTGAGTCTGCGCGAAGGGCAAACTCTGGCTTCGGCAGTGGCTAAGCGGGGCCTGCGCCCGGAAGATTTTGCGTTGGATACAGCGGCGCGGCTGGGGCAAGTTGGCGAGACGGTAATTTACGAAACGATGGCGCGCTGACAGGGCGCAGGAGAATCCATGATGCTGGTGTCAATCATCACCCCTTCCTATAACCAGGCCAGTTTTTTGGAAGAGACCATTCGCTCGGTTTTGGAGCAGGATTACCCTCACATTGAATACTGGGTAATAGACGGCGGCTCGCAAGATGGCAGTGTGGAGATCATTCGCAAATACGAGTCGCGGCTGGCAGGCTGGGTATCCGAGAAGGACAGCGGGCAGGCCGAGGCCATTAACAAGGGCCTGGCGCGCGCTACCGGAGATATAGTCGCCTGGGTCAATTCAGACGATTATTACCTGCCCGGCGCGGTGCGCGCGGCGGTAGAAGCCTTTCAGCGCCACCCCGAAGCGGGGATGGTGTACGGAGACGTGGTTTCGATCAACGCCGAAGGGGAGCCGTTTAATGTGATGACCTGCCGCCCCTGGGGATTGGACGACCTGATGCAGTTTAAAATTCTAGGACAGCCGGCGGTATTTATGCGGCGGAGCGTGCAAATGCAGGCCGGAGGACTGGAGCCATCCTTTGACCTGGTGCTGGACATGCACCTGTTCCTCAAAATGGCGATGCGCGCGCCCATGATCTACGTGCCCCAGACCTGGGCGGCGGCGCGCTACCACGCCGGGGCCAAGAATATTGCCAGGGCGGCCTATTATGAGGCTGAAGCCCGCCGTCTGGTGGAGTGGATGCAGACTCAGCCAGAACTGCAAGGACATTTCCAGCGGCTGCGGCGGCGCATTTGGGCCGGGGCTTACCTGTATGGGGCGCGCTACCTGCAAGACGGCGGTCTGGCGCGCGCGGCGCTCGCCTCGTACCTGCGCAGTATTCTCTCGTACCCGCCAACTGGTCTGCGTGAGTGGCGGCGCATTTTGTTCGCGCTGGCCGGGCTGGTGGTGAACGTGGATGGGCTGAAGCAAGGCTACCTGGAGCGCCGCAAGCGGCGCTATGCCAATGCGTTGAATCAGCGCGGCCGGTAGAAAGCAGGATACATGAACGCAAGAGACTCTCTGGAGCAATCATCGTTGAGCAGAACCCGGCCGCGTGTGCTGGAATGGGTGATGCTGTTCTTGTTGTTTGGGTTGGGGGCTGGGCTTCGCCTGATTGACCTTACCGATCAGCCGTTAGATTTTCACCCGACTCGGCAGTTGCGCTCGGCGATTATTGCGCGGGGCATGTATTATCAATGGCTGCCCGACGTAGACCCGGCAGTGCGCGAACCGGCCATCATGGCCTGGAATTCCATGGAACGCTATGAGCCGCCAATCTTTGAGGCGCTGGTAGCTCTCACCTACTGGCTGACGGGGGGCGAGCGCCTATGGGTGGCGCGCCTGTATGCGATTTTGTTTTGGATGGTCGGCGGCGCGGCGCTGTACCGGCTGGCGCGTAACCTGCTTACGCCCTGGGCGGCGCTCTTTGCGCTGGCTTTTTATATGGTGCTGCCCTGGGGCGTGTCGGCCAGCCGTTCTTTCCAGCCTGACCCGATGATGGTGATGTGGACTCTGCTGGCGGCTCTGGCGTTAGAACGTTGGGCGGCTGGGCAGGGGCGCTCGTGGGGGTGGGCGCTGCTGGCGGGCCTGTTGTGCGGCGTGGCGGTGCTGGTAAAGGCTACGGCGCTCTACCCGGTAGGTGGAATGCTGGCGGGCGTGCTGTTGTTGCGGCTGGCGCAGGATGGCCTGAACGTGCTGCGCCGCGCACAGATCTACCCGCTGTTGGCGCTGGCAGGGTTGATCCCGGCGGGGTATTACCTGGGGTTAGGCGCGCGCTCTTCAGAGTTCGCTTCTTTTTGGATTTTGTCCTTTAGCGGCCTGCTGGCCGACAGTAAGTTTTACGTGCGCTGGCTGGGATTGATTCGCGGGTTGATGGACGCCGGCGTCTTTTTTGGCGCGCTGCTGGCGACCTTCTTATACAATGCCAGGGGGCGGGCGGTGGTGTTTGGGCTGTGGGCCGGCTACGTTCTGACGGGGCTGACTTTTCCATTTCAAATCTATACCCACGATTATTACAGCCTGCTGTTGGTTCCGCTGGCGGCGTTGGGGCTGGCGCCGCTGGCTGAACTGGCCTTTCAGCGGCTGAGCGTTCAGCCGCGCATCTGGCAGGTAGGGGTTGGTCTGGCGGCGTTGGGCATTTTGGGATATTACGCTTACGTGGGCCGCTCGGTACTGCTGGCGGTGAATTACCGTAACGAGCCGATTCCATGGGTGCGGATGGGCGCAGAACTGCCGTGCGATGGCAGTATTATCGCCCTGACCCAAGATTACGGCAACCGCTTGAAATATTACAGCCTGCGCATTCCCCAACGCCTGTGGCCTTCTGGCGCGGACTTACAGCTTGCCCAGGCGGCAGGGGCAGAACGCATTGCGGATTTTCAGGCCTTTTTCAGGGAGCAAACCGAGGGCATGGATTACTTCCTGGTCAACCTGTTTGGCGACCTGGAAGCTCAACCGCTTTTGAAGGCCGAACTAAGCGAGCATTACCCGGTCGCGGCCGAGGGAGATGGCTATATCCTCTATGATCTGCGCCAGCGGAAGTGAGCGAGAGAGATGAACGCGGTTGAACGGAGCGAACCGCCGCGCGCCCTGCTTTTCCATCCGGCCTGGTTGGGGTGGGCGCTGGCGGCGCTGATCTTCGCCGTCGGTCTGGCAGTGCGGCTGTATGACCTGAGTGACCCGCCGCTGGATTTTCACCCCAACCGCCAACTGCATTCGGCTTTGATCGCGCGCGGGATGTATTATGCCGGCCTGCCCTCGGCCTCCCAGTGGCAGCGCGAGATAGCCATTCGCCAGTGGCATGCCGAGGGGATGATTGAGCCGCCCGTGCTGGAACGGCTGACAGCCTGGACTTACCGGCTGGCCGGTGGGCCTTTTTTAGAGATTCCTCGCCTGTATTCGATCGTGTTTTGGATGATCGGGGCGGGGCTGTTGTTCGTCACGGCCGCTGAATGGATCGGGCGTGAAGGGGCTCTGGTGGCGGCGCTTCTGGTGTTGATCTGGCCCTATGCTGTGGCGGCCAGCCGGGCGTTTCAACCGGACCCGTTGATGACGGCCCTGATCAGCGCGGCGGTTTGGGCCGCCAGCCGTTGGGCGCGCCGGCGGACGTGGAGTTGGGCGCTGGCGGCAGGGCTGTTAGGCGGCCTGGCGATTTATATTAAATCAACGGCCGTGTTTTTTATCGCTCCCGCGTTGGGCGCGCTGGTGCTGTGGGGGCCTGGCTTGCGCGCCGCTCTGCGCGACCGTCAGGTGTGGGTGATGGCCGTGCTGGCGGTGATCCCATACCTGATCTATCACGTGGATGGGGTGTATGTTCGCGGCTTTCTGGTAGGGCAGTTCAGCCTGCGCTTTTTCCCTGCGATGTGGCTCGACCCGGCCTTTTACCTGCGCTGGGTGAGCAACCTCAGCCGGGCGATTCCATTTGAACTGGCTTTGGCGGCGCTGGTTGGCGCGCTGTTGGTGGAGCGTAAGGCTGAGCGGGCCGCGCTGGTGGGGCTGTGGCTGGGCTATCTGGCCTGCGGCATGGCGCTGCCGCACCATATTTCGACGCACGATTACTATCACCTGCCGCTGTACCTGCCGGTGGCCCTGGGGCTGGCGGCCCTGGCGCAGTTGGCCTTTACGCGCCTGCGCGGTCCGGCCTGGTTGGCGCGGCTGGTGGCCGCTGGGGTGCTGTTAGCGGCGCTGGCGCTGATCGGCTACCAGGCCCGCAGTCTGCTGAAACGCAGCGACTACCGCGAGCAGGCGCGTACCTGGCAGATCGCCGGGGAACGGGTGGGCCAGGGCGGCGGGGTGGTGGTTCTGAGCGATGACTACGGCAGCAGCATGGCCTATTGGGGCTGGACATTGCCGGTGAACTGGCCGAGCGCGGAAGATTTGCGCTTCCGCGCGGAAGTGGGGCAGGGAAGCGAGTTCGCGGATCGGTTCGAGGAACTGGCCGCCGGGCGCGATTTTTTTGTGATCTCGCCGCCGCAAGAATTGGAGCTTCAGCCCGATTTAAAGGCCTACCTGGACGAACACTATCCGTTAGTAGAAGCGAGGCCCAATCTCTTGATCTATGATCTGCGCAGTGGAAGGAGCAGTACGGTTCCATGAAGAAATCCATGCGGCCTCGACCTTTCCCCAAGCTCTTTCTGCTCTTGTTTTGCGCCGGTTTTGGCCTGGCGCTGGCCGGATTTGCCTATACCGGGTACTTCATGCGCCTGTGGGCCGATGATTACTGCTATACCGCCGTGCTGAACCAGGACGGTTTTTGGAAAGCTCAGGTTACTTTTTACCTCTATACTTCAGACCGCTATTCAGTAATCCCGCTGGTGGGGATCAGTGAATGGTTTGGGCCGGGGGCAGTCCGCTTCTGGCCGCTGGCCGCGGTGCTGTCAGGAGTGAGCGTGGCGGCCTGGGCCATCCGCCAGGCGGCGCGGCGGTGGGGATGGGAAGATGCCTGGCTGCCGGCTTTGGCCGGGGCCGAAGTTCTGATGTTTTTCACCTTCTGGCAGGCGCCTAATCTCTTTCAGGCGTTGTACTGGCGCACGGGGATGCTCACGTATTTTATGCCGCTGGTGTTCCAAACCCTGCTGGCCGGTCTGGTGCTGCGGTGGGGGCAGGACGCGCGGGCCGCGGGCTGGAAGACGGGCATTGCGGCGGCGTTGGCGTTTGGGGCCGGCGGGTTTTCGGAGACGACCGCGGCGCTCCAGTTGGGGGCGGTGATGCTGGCGCTGGCAGGGGCATGGGCGGAGCGCCGGGCAGGTGGGCGTTCCTCTGCGCTCCAACTCTTGCTGGCGGCGCTGGTGGGGACGGCTTTGGCAATGGTGGTGTTGTTCGTCTCGCCTTCTAACAGCCTGCGGCTGACGCATTTTGAAAAACAGGCCGGTTTGGTAGAAATTGTGAGTCTGTCGCTGCGGTTTGCGCTGGATTTCATCATCGACACGGTCAAGACCCAACCCTTGCCGACGGGCGTGGCAGTTCTGGCGGGGCTGGCGTTGGGAATGGCCGCCGGGGCGGCGCGGGGCGAGCTGGACGGGCCTCAGGCGGCGGGGGTGGAGCGCCGCGCGCGGTGGTGGGCGGCGCGGGTCACTGCAATTTTCGGGGCGATGTATCTGTTATTGGCGTGCGTGATGGCCCCCAGCGTGTACGTGCAGGTGGCCTACCCTGAACAACGGGCGTTGATCGCGGCGCGGTGGGTGATGACCGCCGGGCTGGTGGGGCCTGCCTGGCTGACGGGGCGCTTCGCGCTGGGATGGGCGCAGGCGCGGCTGTGGGGACGTCTGCCCGGCGTACTGCTGTTTCTGACTGCGGCGCTGTTGGTGGTGGCATCTCTGTACCCGGTGCGCGCGGCGGCGCTGATCTACGCGGAAGTTCCGGCTCACCAGCAGCGGGCGGCAGCCTGGGATGCGCGCGACCGCGCAATCCGCGCCCAGCGCGCGGCGGGCGAGCAGGATATTACCGTGGCGGCGCTCGACAGCGTGGCCGGTTTAATGGAACTTCTGCCTGACAGCACGGTATGGCCGAATACCTGCGTGGCCGGGGCTTATCAGGTGCGGTCAATCACGGGGTATTACCCGTGAGAGCAGGTGGACAGCGAATAGGGCGCTTAGGGCCATCGCGCAACCCCAGAACGGGTTTTCCGTATATCTAGACAGGACAGGTAGAATTATCCTTTAAGGAAGGAGTATGTACAGCGATGGCTGATCCCAATGATCGCAAAATTACGCCCCGGCGGTCGGGTTTCTTCTATGACTTAACCAACCGCGCCCGCCTGATCGGGCGTTTGATGATGGACAGGCGCGTTAACCCGGTGATTAAACTGCTGCCGCTCGGCTCGTTGGTATACCTGTTGTTCCCAGATATCCCAGGGCCGGTGGATGACGCGCTCATCATGTGGTTGGGCACGTACCTGTTTGTAGAGCTTTGCCCGCCGGACGTGGTGCAGGAGCATTTGAACCAACTGCAGGGGATTGTGCCTGGGCAGTGGGACGTTCCGCCCGCCCGGACGGCCCCCCCGCGCCGCGATGACGTGGTGGATGGTGAATATTACGACTCCGGCAAGCCCCAAGACCCGCAGAACCCAGGACGGTAAACGGGCGCGCAGAAAAGACGGCGGTTGAAAACGGGAGATACGGCTCGAACCAGGCCGTATCTCCTGACGCACGTTATATAGGTGGTTCTCATCCAGGGATATTCTGTGGTAAAAACGCTGTCTAAAAATTAAAACCGTGCTGGCAGCAGCGCCGCCAGCATCAGAGCGTCTCCGCGTAGGGCGGAGAGCGTAAGTCGTTGTCGAGGAATGCACAAGGGAGGAGCGATGAAGTTGCATATTCTACAAAAACTGGTAAGTCGTTACGTACCTGCTTTTTTAGCGGCAGCGTTAGCCCTGGCGGCCTGTGGGCCGGTGGGCAGCAGCGCCACCGAAATACCTACGCTCACAGATTTTGCCCCAACAACAGCGCCGCTGGAAACCCGGCCCGTTGTAACCGCCACAACCGAGGCTGTCCAACAACCCTCTGCCACAACGCCACCCACGTCTACGGCGATGGCCGCCGACACGCCTGCTGTCGCCGTGCCGACCGCCACAACTGCTGCCGCGCAGAACGAGAGCGGGTTTCCAGACCCTGCTGATTTTGAATGGGCGCCGGTTGCCACCGGGATTGGCCGGCCAACGGACCTCCAGCCTTCGCCGGATGGCACAGGCCGTCTGTTTGTGCTGGCCCAGCGCGGCGTCATCCGCATCATTCAGGACGGCGCGCTGCTGCCTGAACCGTTCCTGGATATCCGCGACCGGATTGGCATCACCGGCAATGAACAGGGCCTGTTAGGGTTAGCTTTTCACCCAGAGTACGCAAGCAATGGCTTTTTCTACCTCAACTACACCGATCTGAATGGTGATACAGTGGTGGCGCGCTATTCGGTTTCGGAAGCCAACCCCAACCAGGCCGACCCTAACAGCGAGGAAATTTTGCTCCAGGTGGATCAGCCCTACCCCAACCATAACGGCGGCGGCATGGTGTTTGGGCCAGATGGCTATCTATATATCTCGTTGGGGGATGGCGGCTCGGCGGGCGACCCGCAGGGCAATGCGCAGAACGTCAACAACCTGCTGGGCAAGCTGTTGCGCATTGACGTCAATAACCCTGGCTCGGATGGCCGGGCTTACGCGATCCCGCCGGATAACCCCTTTGTGGATGGGGGCGGCGCGCCGGAAATCTGGGCGTATGGACTGCGCAACCCCTGGCGCTTCAGCTTTGACCGGGCCAACGGCGACCTGTACATCGCCGATGTGGGTCAGAATGCCTGGGAAGAGATCCACTACCAGCCGGCGGGCGCGCCGGGCGGGGCCAATTATGGCTGGAATTACCGCGAAGGGACGCATGAGTACCGGGGTACTCCCCCGCCGGATGTGGAATTGATTGACCCGGTCTTTGAATATGGTCACGACCAGGGCTGTTCGGTGACGGGCGGGTACGTTTACCGGGGCAGCCGCCTGCCGGAGTTCGAGGGGATTTACCTGTTTGGCGATTATTGCAGTGGGTTTATTTGGGGCCTCATGCGCGACCCAAGCGGGGCCTGGCAGGCGCAGAAGTTGTTCGAGACGGGGTTGAACCTGTCTTCGTTTGGTCAGGATGAGCAGGGGGAAATTTATGCCGTTGACCAGGGCAATGGGGGCATTTACCGGTTACAGCGCAAGGGAACTGCTTTCATTTACCTGCCGGTGGTGGAAGTTACGGCGCTGGCTGTGCCCGCCGAGACGATGCCGGGCTGGTCACGCCGTTTGTCCGCCTGAAATATGACGCCTGTCACTGGCAAAAGTGAGTGCAGCGAGTTATATTACCAAATAAGATAACTTTCGTTCACTTTTCGCTTCAGTCGGAGGCTTATATGGCAATCAAGGTCTGGCAGTCTATTAAGGTTCAGTACTGCAAACATGCCGGCGGCGAAGTCGCGTTGGAGGCTGAGGTTCTCTATCCTGAAGAACACTTGCCAGATCAGGGGCCGCGGGTGGTGGCGCACCGCTGCTCGCGCGGGGTGGAGTGCGGCCTGTTGGATGAAGCCACCTGCGTGTGGGCCGGCACCAACCCCAATTATGACCCGTTTGAAGAAAAACAGCCTGAGTAACCCTCAGTTCTCAACGTTCACCGGGTGTAACCCAACCACCCTGAAACACAGAACGTCAACGCGCCGGCCTCCCCTCCGGCGCGTTTGCGTTAACCAACATGGGCCGAGAATTAAGACTTAAGCCCCAAAATCTCCCAATTTTCTACCGGCTGGCTGATGCCTTTGAGCAAAACTGGCTCCAGACACTGTGCTTCGACGTAAGGGGCGATCAGTTCGTAAGTGCGGGCGTCTACTAAAATCTGGTGACTGTTGGCGACCCCGCACAGGCGGGCCGCACGGTTCACCGACATGCCAATAGCCGTATATTCAGCGTGGGCGCTGGAGCCAAAATTGCCGGTCACGGCTACACCGGTGGCAATGCCGATGCCAATGGGCGGCAGTTTGGGCTGGTGGGCCGGGATGGCGTTCTGCATTTCCTGATGGAGCTGCTGCATCGCCAGAGCGGTCTGCACCGCTTTGAGAGCGTAGTTTTCCTGGCGGGCCGGGACGTTAAACAGGGCCATCATGCCATCGCCGGTGAATTTATCCAGTAAGCCGTCGTGTTCCATAATCAGGCGGGTCATCGCGCCGAGATGATCATTGATTAACCCTTCCAGCAGGGTGGGGTCAAGGGTTTCGGCGAGGTTGGTAAAGCCGCGGATATCCGAAAAAAGGGTGGTGATCTCCATGCGGTCGCCGCGCAGCAGGTCGCGGTCGTCAATCTGCAAGAGGTGTTCCATCACCTGCGGGCCAACGCTGCGGCCAAAGGCTTCGCGAAGGCGTTGAGTTTGCAGGCGCTCGAAGATGGCGGTGTCCATCTGCGAGGCAATGGCCTGGAGCAGTTCCTGGTCGGCAGGGGAAAAGCCCTTATGGTCACTGCGGTTGATGACTCCCAGCACTCCGATGATGCGTTCCTGGAGGATCAGCGGCACGCCCATCACATCACTGACCGAATCATCGGGGCCGGTCTTGGGCAGTGATTTTTGGAAAATTTTGCCTTCCTGGATGGCCTGGTCAGCGAAGGCACTGAGCTTCTGCATGGCATTTTCATACGCCAGAAGGCCCTGGTTGGTAATGGCGTGCATTTTTAGCTGGTTGCCATGCCGGTCGTAGAGCATCACAAACCCGGCCTGCGACGGAATCACCCGGCAGACTTCGTTGAGCGAGAGGTTGAGCATTTCGTCAAGCGAACTGCTGGTATCGCGGATGCGGTCAATTTTCAGGACGGTGCGCAGTCCGAGGGCCTCTCTGGCGAGATGGCGGGCAGAACGAAAGCCGCGCAGGGCGCTCTCTAAGCGCGTGCTGACGATTTGCAGCAGGGTGAAGGCCGCGGCGTCAAACGGTCGGTCTGCGCGCGCCAGCAGGAGCGCGGCGGGAGCATCGGCGGCGACGGCCAGGTTAAGCCCTAAGATGTGAAATTGCTCCGCGCTGGCTCCGGCAGACTGAACGAAAGAGAACGGCGCCCCGGGTTGGGTTTTTAGAATGGTGGCGAGGCTGGCCTCGAGCATTTCATGCGGCGCATGGCGGGCCAGGTCGGCGCGCCGGCCAACGGCGCGGTTCGAGGAGGAACGCACCAGAGCTTGCAGTTCGAGCGTATCGGGGTCATCATCAACGGAAGCCGCCAGCATTGCAAAATCGGCTCCGGTGGCCTCGGCCAGCTCACCGGCCACCTGAACGCCCAGTTCGTTTTCGTCGGTGCTGGCCGCAATCAGGCGGTCAAATTTGATAATTAACTGGGTAGGGATGTTGACATTCACAGCACCCCCAGCTTTTTGCCCACGCGGGCGAAGATTTCCAAACCGGCGTCGAGATCCTGGCGGGAATGAGCGGCAGAAATCATCACCCGGATGCGGGCCTTGCCGCGCGGGACGGTGGGGAAGCCAATCGCCATGGCAAAGACGCCTTCCTCGAACAACGCGCGGCTGAACTGCTGGGCTAGCGGAGCCTCACCCAGCATGATAGGCGTAATGGGGGTAACGCTCCGGCCGGTGTCAAAGCCGAGGCGGCGCATTTCGGCTTTGAAGTAGTTCGCGTTTTCCCACAGGCGATCTACCAGTTCCGTTGAACTTTCGAGGACATCCACGGCGGCCAGGCAAGCGGCGGCATCGGCGGCGGTGACGGCGGAAGAGAACAGGAAAGGCCGCCCGCGCTGGCGGAGCCACTCGACAACCAACCGGCTGCCGGCCACGACCCCGCCAACCACGCCAAAGGCTTTGGAGAGCGTTCCGATCTCAACATCTACTTTGCCGTGCAGGTGGAAGTGATCAACGATCCCACGCCCGCCTTTGCCCATCACCCCTTCGCCATGGGCATCGTCAACCATCAACATAAGGTTGTGGGCGCTGGAAACAGCGTAAATTTGGTCGAGCGGGGCAATATCGCCATCCATGCTGAAGACGCCGTCGGTGATCACCAGGCCGCGCCGGTAACTGCCCTGGTTTTCGCGGATCAGGCGTTCCAGGTCATTGGGGTCGGCATGGGCATAGCGGATGATGCGCGCGCCAGAGAGCCGCGAGCCGTCAATGATGCTGGCATGGTTGAGTTCATCGGAAAAGATGGCGTCTTCTTTGCCCACCAGGGCCGGGATGGTCGCCAGGTTGGCCGTGAAGCCGGATTGGAAGGAAACGACGGCCTCGACGCCTTTAAAGGCGGCCATGCGGCGTTCCAGTTCGAGGTGCAGGTCGAGCGTGCCGGCAATGGAACGCACGGCGGCGGGGCCAACGCCGTATTTTTGCAAGGCGGCGGTGGCGGCCTGCACCAGGCGCGGGTCATTGGCCAGCCCCAGGTAGTTGTTCGAGCAGAAGTTAAGCACGCGCTTGCCATCAACTACCAGCCAGGCTCCCTGCGGCGAAGAAATGGTGCGGATGCGGTTGTACAGCCCGGCTTCTTGCAGCGCGTCAAGCTCCTGCTGGATCCAATCTAATCGCGTGGTCATTGTGGTCATGGTGGAACCTCCTGTGAAAAAATTATACTCCCGGGGGAGCAGGGAAGATAAGCGGCTAACCGGTTGAGATCACTACCAGCCCCGGCAGGTAGCCAGCCTCGGTAAGGGCGGCGAGAAGTTGTTCTTCGGTTCCGGGGCGAACCAGAACGGTGGTCTCATTTAACGCTTCGCCTAGAAAGCGCGCGGCGCGGCCTTTTCGCAGGGTGGTCAGGATTTCGGGAGAGGTAACGCGCAGAAGGGTGACTTTTTCAACCACCACCTGGGTCCCGGCCTGTTCCCAGCGTTCGAGGGCCAGGGATAGGTTGGGGGGAATCGGGCCTTCCGCGTGGCGGCGCAGCAAGCCCAGGAGCTGCGCTCCGCGCAGCCCCTGGGCGCGGGCGCGCTCAAGAGCGGCAGGGGTGATGCGATAAGCATATTCACGTGGGCCATCGCTGGCTCTAACGCTCTCCCACTGGCAAAAGCGGGCTACCTGGTAGCGCACGGCGCGGGGGGTGAGGGCGCTCAGGCGCAGCCGGCCCTCAGCAGTGACGCGCAAGGGGGCATCTTCGGCGGGCAGGTCAGCGGGGGCATGGCCGTGCCAGAGTTGGGCCGACCAGCGCGAGAGCCGGAAGGCGCTCGGCGGGCCGCCCGGCTCGCTGGAAGCCAGGTCGAGCAGGCCCAACCAGTGCATCGGTCCGGTGATTAGGAAACGGATGAGCGCCCCATCAACCTCGTCCCACGAACTGAACCCGCGCAGGTACTCGCCGCTGTCCTCGCGGCGGATGAACCACGAGTCGTAGTCGCCGGCGGGGCGTTGAAAATCGGGGTGCTGTTCATGGATGGCGGAGACGAAAGATGCCAGGTTCCACCACTGGTTTTCGGGGACGCGGCTGGCGAAGTTCAGGATGGTTTCGCGGGCACGGAAAGGGTCATTGCTCCATTCGCCTTCAAACTTCAGGCCGGGTAGCAGGCGCAGTTCGTTAAACACGCGGTCTTCCATCCAGGCCTGAACCAGTTGGGCCAACGCTTTGCCGCGTGGAGCTTCTAAGAAGGCGCGGGTGCGGTCGGGGTGGGGGAGATCATCGGCGGCGAGCAGGTGAGCGGCTCTCAGCAGGCCGGTGAGGATCGGCGCGGGCGGGTTGAGGGGGAGCGCGTTAATTTCGTCTTGGCTCCACTTTAAGCGCAGTGCCGCCAGCAGAGTGCAGGCGTCGTCCAGGATGGCGCTATTGACCGGCCTGGGGTGCGCGCACTCCACGGGGGTGGCCGGACGCCCCGGCGGCGGCGGCGAGGCCGATTGAAGGGTGGGCAGAAGCATGAGCAGGTCGTCGGGGATATAGGCATACTCTTGCGGCTCAGACTGGCCGGGCAGGTCGAGGAAATCGCGCCCGATGAGCGCGCGATACCAGAGAACTTCGGTCGTCCAGGCGGGTTTCAGATCGGGGCGCTCGCGGTCGCGGCGGGCCGCACCCATGCGGCGCAGTTCGCCAAACTGGCGGGTAAAGGCCGCCCAGGGCATGCGCCCCTCGTTTTGCATGAGCGTATAGAGAGCGTTCTGAGCCTCTTCGGGCAGTTCGCCGATGATTTCGTCAACCGGGGCATGGTTGAGGATGCCGTCTACCACGATGGGCAGGGCGGTGTGCACGTCTGGGGCGGTGAGTTCAATACCCCAGGCGGCGGCGACGATCTTCAGGAAGCCGAGGTCATGCTTTTGCAGCGTGTGGAACAGATCTGGCATACCTTGATTCTAATCGGAATTGGCGCCAGTTTGTACTTGTAAGGTTCGTGTAATTGACGCTGAAAAGGCTTACAGGTATAATTTTTCAGACGCTCCTCAGAAATATATAGTGCTTTCCGTAAAGGCCGGACCATGGCTCTTAAAGGAAATCTCCGCGATTTCACAATCACCCAACTGCTGAATCTTATTAATCTGGCCCGCAAGACGGGGACATTAGTTATTGAAGGTCCTGGCGACACATCGCGGCTGATGTTTCGTGAGGGCAAACTTTCGTTTGCGCAGTTCGGCCAGGAAGATTGCAGCCTGGCCGCGATTCTTTTGCGCGCCAGCAAAATTACACAAAACCAGTACCGGATTCTACGCGAGCGTACCGCGCAGATGAGCGACAAGGAATTGGGCCTGCTGCTTATCAACGCCGGGTATTTGACGCAAGAGGATATTATCAGCAGCCTGCAACAGTATTTTATTGACGTGGTGCGGCGGCTGTTTACCTGGGTGGAGGGGTTCTTCCGGTTTGATCAGGATGTTTTTACACTGGATGGAAAAATTACCGTCAAGATTGACCTGGAAAACCTCATTATCGAAGGGTCGCGCCAACTGCGCGAATGGGAGCAGTTGCAGGAAGAAATTCCCAGCCTGGATATGGCGCTGAAGTTCACCGACCGGCCGGGGACCAACCTAAAGAACATCAATCTGAGCATTGAGGAGTGGCGCGTGGTATCGTATGTCTCGCCGAAGAATACGATTGCGCAGATTGCCAAGACGGTCAAGATGAATGACCTGGAGATCCGCCGCGTGGTATACAGTTTGCTTCAGGCCGGTCTGGTGGAGCTTGTCCGGCCTGGGGGGATGCCGGTGGCAACCCCCGCTCGGGCGTTCCCGACCCAGAACAAAGACGAACAAAAATCACTGGTCAACCGCCTGATCAGCCGCATTCGTTCCATCTAAATTCAGCCGGATAAGGACACAGTCTTATGCAAACGGTCAAAATGGTGGTCACTGGGCCATTCAACGCAGGTAAGACGGCATTTATTCAGTCTATCAGTGAAATCAACGTGGTATCAACAGAGCGCAAGATTTCTTCTGAGGCTGAACGCGTGAAAAACACCACGACAGTGGCGATGGACTTTGGCCGGATCACCGTTGATGAAGATCTGGTGCTGTATCTGTTTGGCACGCCTGGTCAGAAGCGGTTTGATTTTATGTGGGAAATCCTTTCGGAAGGGATGCTGGGGTTCATCGTAATGGTTGACAGCACCCGCCCTGAAACGTTCCGCGAGGCCCGCAGCATTTTAGAGACCTTCCGGGCCTATGCGCCTACGCCCTACGTGGTGGCGGCAAACAAGCAAGATCTGCCGGATGCCTGGGAGTTGGAAGATATCCGGCTGGCGCTGCGGCTGTCGGAAAAGACCAAACTACTGCCTTGTGTGGCAAATAAAAAGGATACCGTGAAGGCGGTGTTGCTCGAACTGTTGTATAGTATTCTGGCAGAAATGGAGGCGGGCGGTAAGTAGAGACAGCCCGAAAACCAGCGACCTTGTCTTCGATTACGACCGACCAGGGAATCGTTCATTATGAGGTGTACGGCCGTGGACGCCCGGTCATCCTGCTGCATGGATGGCTGGGCTCTTGGGGTTTATGGCAAGAGACCATGACCTTCTTGGGGCAGTATTACCGCACCTATGCGTTAGATTTCTGGGGGTTTGGCGAGTCGGGGAAAAAGCGCAACACGTACCGGGTGCAAGATTTTGTCAGCCTGGTAGACCAGTTTATGGAAAAACTAGGCATTTTGCACGCTCCCCTGGTAGGCCACAGTATGGGCGGAACGGTCAGCCTGTCGGTGGCGATCCAATATCCAGAGCGAGTAGATAAAGTGGTGGTGATCGGCTCGCCTATTGTGGGGTCTTCACTGGCCCCGCTGTTGAAGATAGCCGGCTACCGCCCGGTTGCCTTTATGCTTTTCAACCTGTTCGGCGCGTTCCGGGCCGGTATGCGAGTGTATTCGCGGTTTATTTGCAGTGACCCGCGCTTCCCAGATATGATGGACCGGGACCTTTCTAAAACTACGTTGGAATCGTTCCTGATCAGCATATCAACGCTGAGGCAAACGGACCTGCGCCCCAACCTGGCAAAAGTGAAGGTTCCGGTTTTGGGGATGTACGGTGATAAAGATAAAATCGTCCACCCGCGCCAGTGGGAAGTATTAAATCGTTACTATCCCCGTTCCTGCACCGAGCGGTTCCCGAAAGCCGGCCATTTTATCATGCTGGATGATCCTCCCAACTTCATTCAAAAGCTGAAAAATTTCTTAGATACGCCTACCCATTCATGACTCAGACAGCTTTTTCTTCTCACGCAGACCCCGATGGAATGCTGCAATACAGCAGAGTTCTGATCGAAGGGGCCAGGGATTTGTTTGGCGTGACTTACCTGGCGCGCTTAATGGCGGAACTCTCTGTCCGCCCTGACGCCCTCCAGGCGGATGGCGTCTCACCGGAAGCAGTGTGGAGCGGCGCAGAAGCCTGCGCCTTTCCGGCGGTTTTAGAGCGGGTGTTTGGCGCGCGCGGTGGGCAGGGTCTGGCCGTGCGGATGGGGCGGTTAATTTTTACGCGCGTTTTAAAGCGTTTTGGCAAAACTTATGGCTTAATGGATAGAGGGTTCAGGCTGCTGCCTGCGCCGCGCCGGATGGCAAGCGGTCTGGCGCAACTGGCCCTCATTTTCAACCAGCAGTTTCACCAGCACGTTACCCTGGAAGACGCGGGTACGCACTGGTTGTGGATTGTGGAAGACCGCCCGACCTGCTGCCAGGAAACCGCTCAATCGCAGGGGGCGGCGTGTTACGTAATAGTTGGTATTTTGCAGGAGTTTATGACGTGGAGCAGTGGGGGCCGGTTTTACCCGGTGCGTGAGCTGGAGTGCTCCGGCTCAGGCGGCGCACGCTGCGTTTTTTGCGTCGAGAAAAAGCCGTTGGATTGAGGATGAGATGTTAAAAATCATCTTAAATTCCAAAAAGTACATTCCGCCTTTCAATGAGCCAGCCCGCGACCTGCGCATTATGAACAAGCCGCTGTGGCTGGCTCAGCGTGATGTGCTGGCAAAATATACCCACCACGAATTGGAATTGGCGCCGGGCGCACCCTTCCCGCAGACGCGCGAACCCTGCCTGGTTTACCGCGATAACCTGTATTTTGACGATGAATACATCCGCGAATTTTTAAAGCAGGCTCAGGCCCTCAACCGCCCGGTGCGGGCGGCGTTTTCGTGCAGTGACCCGGCCTTCCGCGAGCATATTCTGCCGCTTTCGACTTCATACACCCCGGCGGGAGATATTTATCTGGCCGACCTGTGGTATTATCCGAATGGTCCAGAACCAGGGGCTGTGCCGCTGGTGATTGACCTGCTGTCGAAAGAAATCGGTTATTACCACGTGCCGCTCTATATGGCCGCCTCACAGGGCGACCTGGTCTACCAGGTGCCGCTGCGCAGTCTGATTGCGATTGATTCGTGGGTGCATATCTTTATTGCCGATACCGTCTTTGGCCTGTTTGGGCGGGGGGCGCGTTTTGAACGCCGCTTGAACGAAGACCTAGGCTTTAAGCTGAAGGTGCTGGCAAAAGCAGTCTATGAGGGCCGCCAGCTACTTGAATGCTCAGCGGTGAACCAGATCGGCCGCAACTGCGTGATTGACCCCACTGCCATTATTCACGGGCCAACTTCGATTGGCGATAATGTAACCATTGGCGCGGGCGCGGTGATTGAAAACTGCGTCATTGGCGACAATGTGAACATCTCGCAGGGCTGTCAGATTATGCTGTCGGTTGTGGGCGATGGGACGTTCCTGCCCTTCCGGGCCTCGCTGTTTATGACCTCGATCATGGAAAACAGTCTGGTAGCGCAAAACACCTGCCTGCAAATGTGCGTGATCGGGCGCAACACGTTCATTGGAGCCGGCTCTACCTGGACGGATTACAACTTGCTGCCTTCGCCGATTAGAGCGCGGGATGGCAACAATGAGTTGAAAAATTCCAACCGCCCGGTGCTGGGCGGCTGTGTGGGGCATAACTGCCGGATTGGCGCAGGGATGATCGTCTATCCGGCGCGCATGATCGAATCGGACGTGGTTTTGTTTGCTACCAAAGAGCGCCGCGTCATTGACCGGGATGTGCCTTATGAGGAAAGCGATCACCTGAAGCTGCCGCCGGCCGCAGCTAACCTGCATCACCGCATGTTCCCCCGCGCCGGTGAGAAGGTGATCGAGTCTTGGTAAAAAACGGCTAAATTTTTCGTGTAGTACGGTTGTCAGATTGCGGTATTTTGCGTAAGATTATTAAGGTTCAACCGAATTCATCCATCTGGTTTACAGCAAGGCGTTAGAAAGGAAGCACTTCAGGGAGGCTGTAATGGGTAAAGCCCGCCTTTTGATTGTCGAAGATGACCATGACATCTCGAACATGCTCCGTATCTACTTTACCGCGCAGGGATACGATGTGGATACGGCGCTGCGCGGGATGGATGCGCTGGAAAAGACACGCACCGTGATGCCGCACCTGATTGTGCTGGACATCATGCTGCCGGATATTGATGGGTATGAGGTCTGTCGTAATTTGCGCGTTAACACCCGCACCAGTCACATCCCGGTGATCTTCCTGACGCAAAAAGATGAACGCAGCGACCGCTTGCAGGGCCTGGAACTGGGCGCCGATAATTACATCACCAAGCCGTTTGACATCGAAGAGCTTAAGCTGTATGTGCAAAATGCGATTGCCCGGTCCGAACGCGAGAGCCTGACCGACCCACAGACGGGTCTGCCCGCCGGACGGCTGATTGAGGATGAACTGCGCAAGGTGATCCGCCAGCGGAAGGGATGGTCGTTCATTGACGTCCGCATCAATTACTTTGAGCCTTTCAAAGATGTGTATGGGTTTATCGCCGCGAATGATGTTTTGCGGTTTACGGCCATGCTGATCGGCGAAGTAATGGATGAGTTGGGGACACAGAACGACTTTGTAGGCCATGCCGGCGGCGACAATTTTGTGATTATTACCACCGAAGAGGCCAGCCCGCTCATCCGCCAGCGGTTAAAGAGCCGATTTAAGGAGGAAGTGCTGACCCACTACAATTTCATGGACCGGCAGCAGGGGTACATCCTGGCGCCCGACGAAACCGGAAAACCTCAGCCAACCCCTCTGATGACGTTAGCGATGGGGGCAGTATCCCCTTCTACCCACTCGTTTGCCGACATTCGTGAGATTACCGAGCTGGCCTCGGAAGAGCGCCGGAAAGATGCCAGCCTGGCGGGGCGTTAGGCTTCTCTGCTGATCGGGCTCAGCATCGGTTGGTTTTTTACTTGCGATGTTTTTGAATTTAAGGTTCTGGCGGCTTATTGATGATTCAGTTAGATTTTATCAGCCTGGGAATACTTCTCACCGTAACCGGACTATTCTTCTTCGGAATCGTCATGGTGATGGTGCGCGGAGTAGTCCTGATGCGTCCCAACTACCAGCCAGTGCTGCCGGTGGCGGGTGAGCTGCTGCCAGAACATGAAGACGCGGTGTTAATGGTCGAAAACGGCGGGCGGATTCACTGGATGAACCCGCGCGCCCGCCAGATTTTTCAGATCCCTGAAGGTGAAATTCCCACGTTAGAACGGCTGGTTCGCCGCACGCGCCCTACCGACATTTTGTTAAAATTGTGCGCCGCCGAAGGGCAGGCGCGTTTTGTTGTGGATGGCCGGCTGATCGAGGGAACCTCGTACCAGGTGGTGGATGAAGACCGCGTGCGGATGCTGGTATCACTGCGGTTCCCAGAATTGGCGACGGCTGGAACCAAAACCGGGGGGATTAGCGCGCAGACGCTGCAGACATTTACCCAACTGACGCAAGAAATGGCGGCCAGCCTGGAACTGGAGCCAACGATTCGGGCGATTCTGAGTAATATTGAAAAGCTGGTCCCGGCAGAGTTGATGGAAGTGACAATCTGGGACCCAGAGAGCGAAACGTTCATCCCTTATCGTTACACCGGGCTGCCGGGTCTGGATCGCAAGCTGGAACTGCTCAATACCCGTTACAGCGTCCAAAACAGCTTTGCGGGCCGCCTGTACGAGACACGTGCCCCCCTTCTGATCCCCGATTTAACCGCCGACAGCGACTTGCAGGCCATCGCCGAGCGGCTGGCAATGCCCTTGCGCTCTTATCTGGGTTTCCCGCTGCTAGTAGGGAATGAATTTATTGGCACGCTGGAATTTGGCTCGTTGAATACGGAGAGCTTTCGAGAAGAAGACCAGGCGCTGGTGCGGATGATGTCTGGGCAGGCCGCGATTGCCATTCACAACGCCCTGTTGTACGAAGAAGAACAGCGCCGCACGGCAGAGCTTTCGGGATTGGCGCAGTTGGTACAGGCATTTAGCTCAGTGCGCGAGCCTGCGGCTCTGTTCGCCCGGCTGGTGGACAGCATCAAGCCGCTGGTGAAGGTAGAAGTGCTGGGCTTTCTGATGTACAACGAGAACTCCCGCGTGCTAGAGGCCAAAGTCCCGTTTCACGGGCTGCCTAACCAGGTGGTGGAGCTGTACCGCGCCGATATCTTGCCCGGCAGCCCAGCGGAGCAACTGCTGATCAGCCAGGATGTACTGCTGACGGAAAACGCCTCGGAAGACGAAAAATGGCAGATGTTGGGGCTGATTAATATCGCCCAGGCCGCCAGCCTGCGCGAAACGGCCCTGCTACCGCTGGCAACGGGCGGGCATATCCTGGGCTATTTGCAGGCATCAAATCATACCGATGGGAGCACCGCCTTCAGCCAGTCTGAGATTCATCTGCTCACGATTGTCGCCAACCAATCCGCGTCAATTATTGAGAACGTGGCGCTGGTGCAGCAGGCCCGCCAGCGCGCTCAGCGGGCAGAAGCGCTGCGGCGGCTGGCAAGTTTGGCAAGTTCGGCTGCCACGCTGGATGAAATTTTGCAGTACTCTTTAAATGAGTTGGGCCGCCTGCTGCGCGCCGACGTGGCCGCGGTTTTCCTGACGAATAACGAGCGCTCGCTCTTAGAACTGCACGAGTCCTCGGTTTTTTCTTCCTCTGCGCCCATGCCAGAGCGCATGGCGCATCTGCGCCTGGATGATCCCCAGTTTCATTTTACGGTAACCGGCAGCCAGCACGTACTGACCTCTGGACGAGTTGCCGCGCAGAGCAAACCGATTGTGCCGTTTTACCAGGCCCTGATTGACCACTGGCGGCTGGAGTCTTATATCGTCGTCCCGCTGGTGGTGCGCAGTGAGGGGATCGGCGAATTATGGTTTGGCAGCAGCCAGGCGGAATTTTTCGATCAGGCCGATGTACAGGTAGTGGCAACGGCCGCCGGGCAGTTAGCAGGCGTGGTGGAGCAGTCGGTGTTGATTAGCCAGACGGATGACAGCCTGCGCCGCCGCGTGGAGCAAATGACCGCGATCACGCGGATCAGCCGGGAGCTGAGTACTTCGCTGGACCTCGAATACCTGCTGCAACTGATGTATGACGAAGCCCTCCGCACCACAAAGGCTGACTGCGGAACGATCCTGTTGTTTGACCTGATGGGCAGCTCAGAGGTCGGGGAGCGGCTATCTATTCGATTTTATGTAGGCGACCCGCCAGGGCCGGCTTTGAGCGACCTGGAATGTCGGGTTTTGGAAGAGAACAGCGCCCAGATTGTGCCAGATTTTGGCCGGACTGAATATCAACGCCCGCATGCAGAAGTGCAGTCCATGCTGGCCGTGCCGATTGCTTACCAGCAGCGTCACGCCGGGTTGATTTTGCTGCATGGCCGCGCGCCCAATCAGTTCGACGCGACTGCTTTGGAGATTACTCAATCGCTGGCGATTCAGGCGGCAGTGGCGCTTAACAACGCTCTGGCCTTTGAAGAACAGAAGCGCAGCAGCGCGCTGCTCAAGCGCGAATTAGAAACTCTCTCTCGCCTGATCGAAGTGACCCGCACCGTGCGTCCCGATCATTCGCTGCAGCACGCCTTGAATGCGATTGCCGCGGCTATTCAGTCGGCTACGCCATTTGACACTGTGTTGATCAGCGTGTACGACCCGGCTATTGACGCGCTGCGGCGGACAGCGGGGGTAGGGTTGCCAGCGGAAGCGTGGGAGCAGTTGCGCGCGCACACCCAGCCCTGGCAGGCGATTGAGCAGTTATTGCGCGAAGAATTCCGGGTCGGCGACGCTTATTACATCCCAGACAGCAAAGTTCCAACCATCCCTGATGACGTATATGTGGTGGATGTTCAGCCGGCCTTTCAGAACGGCAAACCGCGCGGGCCAGAAGCCTGGAACCCCAAGGATATGCTGTTAGTGCCCCTGCGCGACAGCAATGCCGCTCCGCTGGGGTTGATCAGTGTAGACTGCCCGCGCGATAACCGCCAGCCCGACCGGCCAACGTTTGAAGCCCTGGAATTGTTCGCCGCGCACGCCAGCATGATGGTAGAAAGCTACCGGCGCGCGGAATATCTGGAAGAAGAGCTGGCCGAATTAGAGGCAGAAAAGACCCGCTTGGAATTGGCCGCTCGCCAGGCGCAGAACAACCTGCCAATGCTGTTGCGCAAAGAACTGGAGCAGTCCATCGCTTTGCGCGGTCTAAATCAGCGCATTGACCGGGTGCGGGCGACGGTGGAGATCGCCGCAGAGGCCACCCGCCACGAGAGCAGCGAGGCGATTTTGCGCACCCTTGCCAGTGAATTGGTGACGCGCTTTGCCATGCAGGTGGGTCTGGTGGCCGAAAGGAATGCCTCGGGCGTGCGGCTGAAGGATTTTGTAGGGGTCTTTCCGCCGGGAACCAACCCCGAAGCCCTGTTTGGCCTCCGCAACCCACTGCGTCAGATGCTGCAAGCGGGGCGCAGCGGCGAAGACGGCCTGGTGTTGGTTTCCAGCCTGGATAACCACCCCGAATGGCAAAACATCACCCTGCTGAACGTGCTGGAAGCGCGCAGCATGATTGGCCTGACGCTGGACTTGGGAAATGACGAGATGGTGGGCGTTCTGGCAATCGGCCAGCGCACGCTGCCGCCTTTTATCGAAGAGGACCGGCGCGTGTTTGCCCAACTGGCCCGCCAGGTGAGCGTGGCGCTGCAAAACCTGCTGCTGCTCACCGAAATGCGCCGCCGGCTGCAAGAAGTGAACCTGCTGCTCGACTTCAGCCGCAAGTTGGGCAGCCTGGAACCCAAAGAAATCTTTACCGCGTTGGTGGAAAGCATCGCGCAGGTCATTCCCAACGCCGATACCTGCTGGATTGGCATGTGGGAAGAAAACGACCTGGCGATTGTCCCCCAGGCGGCGGTGGGCTATCAATCGCTGCCCGACATTTTGGGCATCCGCTATTGGCTGCAAACGCCCGCTGGCGAGGTGATGGATACGCGGGTGGTACTGCCCCTGCGCGTTTTCCGCACGGGCAACAGCGAGCGCGTGGCCGAGCTGAACTTTGCCACTCAATATCACCTTTCGACAGAGGATTTGCAGCGCTACCGGCGGGCCAGTGGGGGGCGGCTGCCGATTTCTGTGATGCTGATTCCACTGCGGATTGGCGATAACGTGCTGGGGGTGCTGTGCCTGGAAAATTTCAGGACGCAGGGAGCATTTACCGAAGAAGACGAGGACCTGGCATCTTCCTTCACGCGCCAGGCGGCCATGGCGCTGGAGAACGCCCGGCTGTACCAGGCTTCGGAGCAGCGCGCCACGCAGTTGCAGGCCCTGACAATGGCGGCGGGGACGATCACTTCGAGTTTGCAGAGCGACGAACTCATCGCCCTGCTTCTGGACCAGTTGAAGCTTGTAGTCCCCTACGATACGGCCACTCTGTGGCTGCGCCAGGGCGATACCCTGACCGTATTAGCGGCGCGGGGCTTCGCCGACAACGATTCGCGCCTCAATATTTCGGCGGCGGTGGAAGATAGCGTCCTCTTTCGGACGATGATTCAGACGATGGAAGCGATTTCAGTCCATGACGTGCGCAACGACCCTCGCTTCCCCTCGCTGCTGGAGCCAGAAAACCTCTCGTGGTTGGGCATTCCCCTCATTTACAAATCCGCAGTGATCGGGCTAATCGCTCTGGAGAAACGCGAGCCGGATTTCTATTCTACGGAAATTATCCAGGCGGCGACCACTTTCGCAGGGCAGGCGGCGGTAGCCCTGGAGAACGCCCGGCTGTTTGAAGAGGCTCAACGCCGTACGGCGGAACTGGATGAGCGCTCGCAGCGCCTGGCGCTGTTGAACCGACTCTCCGGCGAATTGGTGACTTCACTGGATGTTGACCACATCTTTAAATTGGCCGGACAGCAACTGGTCAGCGCGTTAGATGCGGCGGGGGTGGCGGCCATTCTGGTGAACCAGGATGGGAAAAATATCGTCCAGGTCGAGGCTCCCTCGTCGCACGATCCCCTGCCCATGATCTTGCCTGAGACGCCGTTGTTTGAACGGTTAGCGGAATCCCGAGGGATTTTCCTTACCGATAACGTTGGGGCAGAGCGCGAACTGGCTCCTCTGATGAAGATGTTCTTCAAGCCGCGCAAGGTTCAATCGGTACTGGTCGTTCCGCTGACGGCCGGTTCGGCGCTGCAAGGCTGGTTTATGCTTTACACAACGCGCCGCTATCGTTATTCGTCCTCTGAGACGGAACTGGCGCTGACCATCTGCAACCAAGCGGCGATTGCCATTCAAAATGCGCGCCTGTTTGCCGAAACCCGCCGGCTGACGGAAGACCTGGAACGGCGGGTGGAAGAGCGCACCCGCGAACTGCGCCGCGAGCATCAGAATTCGCAGACGCTGCTGCACATTATCACGGAGCTTTCCACCAGCCTGGATATGGGGCTGGTGCTGAACCGTACCCTGACGGTGTTAAACGAGTCGGTGGGGGCGGAGGAAAGCATCATCATCCTGTCGCAGGGCAGCGTGATGCACTACCGGGCCGGCCTGCCGCTTTCGAGGCTGCAGGATACGGCCTTTGGTATGCCGGTCGAGCGCCAGATTGCCAGATGGGTGATCCGCTCGCGCAAGCCGGTGGTCATCGCGCGCGTGCAGGATGACCCGCGTTGGGAGATTTCAGCCGAGAGCGGCCCATCCTACCAAAGCGTGCTGGCCGTGCCGCTGGTGATGGGCGAAGAAGTGCTGGGCGCGTTAGAACTTTTCCATCGTCAGGCCGGCTTCTTCAACCAGGATCAGATCAGTCTGATGGAAGCAACAGCACGCCAGATTGGGATTGCCCTGAACAACGCCGAACTGTTCAACCTGATCCGCGACCAGTCGGAACATTTAGGGAGCATGTTGCGCGAGCAGCAGATTGAAGCCAGCCGGTCGCGCGCCATCCTCGAGGCGGTGGCCGATGGCGTACTGGTGACAGATGCGCAGGGGCAGATTAACCTGTTCAACGCTTCTGCTGAGCGTATTTTGGGCCTCAAGGCCAACCAGGTGACGGGCAAATCGCTGGATCAGTTCGTAGGATTGTTTGGCAAGACCACCGCCGACTGGATTGAGACCATCCGCAACTGGTCGCACGACCCGGTAACTTATAAGAACGGCAGTTCGTATGCCGAGCAAATTGAGTTAGACAATGGGCGCATTGCGGCGGTGCATCTGGCTCCGGTCTTCTGGCGGCAGGAATTTCTTGGCACAGTTTCAATTTTCCGCGACATCACGCACGAGGTGCAGGTAGACCGCTTAAAGTCGGAGTTCGTGGCGAATGTCAGCCATGAACTGCGTACCCCAATGACGTCCATCAAGGGCTACGTGGAAATCATGCTGATGGGAGCCAGCGGCGAGCTGAACCCTCAGCAGACGCATTTCTTAAAGATTGTGAAGTCAAATACCGAGCGGTTGAGCGTGCTGGTGAACGATCTGCTGGATGTGTCGCGGATTGAGGCGGGCCGGCTGACCTTAAACTTACAGCCGCTGGATATGCAGGAAATCGCCAAAGATGTGATCACCGATATACAGCGCCGCGCCAAAGACGAGAACCGCGCCATTACGTTTACGCTGGAAATCCCCAAAGGACTGCCGTTCGCCCGGGGGGATACCGAGCGCGTGCGCCAGGTGCTTGGAAACCTGGTGAGCAATGGGTATAACTACACGCCCGATGGCGGCTGGGTGAAGGTGCGAATCACTGAAGTAGGCCGGGAGATACAGGTGGACGTGCAGGATAATGGGATTGGGATTGACCCGAAAGAACAACACCGCATCTTTGAGCGCTTCTATAGAGGTGAAGACCCGCTGGTGCTGGCGACGGCCGGTTTCGGTTTGGGGCTGGCGATTGCCAGGAACCTGGTGGAAATGCACCAAGGGCGCATGTGGTTTTCCAGCAGCGGCGTGCGTGGCGAGGGCAGTACGTTTTCGTTCACCCTGCCCGTATATGAAAACGAAGAATGAGGCGAGTGCATGGCAAAAATTTTAATCGCTGAGGATGAGCGTGATATTCGTGACCTGGTGACTTTTACACTGCGCTTTGCCGGGTATGAAGTGGTGGCGGTGGGGAACGGCGAAGAGGCCGTTGAGGCGGCCCGCAAAGAGATGCCGGACCTCATCTTGATGGACGTGCGCATGCCGCGCATGACCGGCTACGAGGCCTGCGCGCAGATGAAGGCCGACCCGCAGTTGAAAGATATTCCGGTGGTGTTTTTATCGGCCAAGGGGCAGGATTCGGAGATCCGCACCGGGTTGGATGTGGGCGCGGCGGAATACCTGCTGAAGCCTTTTGCGCCCGCTGAATTGACGCAGCGGGTTGGCGAACTGCTGGCGCAGTATCGGAAGTAAAGGCTGAAACGTTTGCTCGACGGGAGGCTCCAGGAACTGGAGAGGCCATGAGCGTAGTACTCATCGAGAATCAGGTTGTACACTACGAAGTTCTCGGCCGCGGGCGGCCGCTGATCTTTCTACATGGGTGGGTCGGCTCATGGCGGTACTGGATTCCGGTGATGCAGGCGGCTTCGATGTCATACCGGGCCTATGCGCTCGATTTATGGGGTTTTGGCGACACAGCCAAGGCGAAGCCCAACTATGACCTGAAGCGGCAGGTACAGTTGATCGAAGGGTTCCTATACGCGATGGGCATTGGCCGGGTGGCGCTGGTCGGACATGGGTTGGGGGCGGTGGTGGCTACGCTGTATGCTCTGAATAACCCGGACGTGGTGGATCGGGTGATGGCGGTCGGCTACCCGCTGAATGAGACGCACGTCAACCCCCGGCTGCGGACGGCGTCGCCGGTGGAACTGGCCGACTGGCTGTTGGAAAAATCTCCACTGACGGAGCCGGTGCGCGCCGATGCGCCCAAGACCGATCCGCTGGCAATTACCAGTTCGTTGGATGGATTGAGTAACAGCGAGGTGCAGGAAGCCAGCCGGAACCTGAAAACTGCTTGCCTGCTGGTGAGCGGGGTAAGCGACCAGGCGGTGAGCATGCCCGACCTGGATGCCGCCCTGACCCTGCCAGAGCAGACGCACCTGGTAGTGTTTGAGCAGTCGGGGCATTTTCCAATGCTAGACGAGAGCAGTAAGTTCAACCGCCTGCTGGTGGATTTTCTGGCGCTGGCTTCGGGCGAAAGCCCCCGGCAGTTACTGCTGAAGGAAGAGTGGCGCCGCCGCGTCCGGTGAGGATATTGGAAGAAAAAATGCGGGTTCGTCCCGCATTTTTCTATTAGAAGGGTTCTTTGCTGCGCTCCGATTGGGGGATGACCAGGCCCTTTTCGTAGGCGCGGACGAGGGCTTCGACGCAGGCTCCGTCGAAGTGATTGCCAACGTTTTTGCGCAGGTATTCAAAAATCTCGTGGGCGGGGCTGCCGGGGCGGTAAGGGCGGTCAGAAGTAAGGGCGTCGAATACATCGGCCACGGCCACGATGCGCCCAAAGAGGGGGATTTCGTCGCCGAGCAAGCCGTAGGGGTAGCCAGAGCCGTCCAGTTTTTCGTGGTGGGCGGCAATGGCAGGCAGTTCGATTTCCAGCTTGCCGACTTCGGCGATGATCTTCTCGCCAATGACCGGGTGCTTCTTCATTTCATCAAATTCTTCAGGTTTCAGGCGGCCCGGGCTTTTGAGGATATTATCGGGGACGAGGACTTTGCCCACGTCGTGCAGCAGACTGCCGCGCTTGAGGTGGGCGACCTGCTCTTGGGGCAGACCCAGCTCTTGGGCGATGGCGACGGAGAATTCACTGACGCGCAGAGAGTGCTCTTCGGTGTAAGGGTCTTTCATATCAATGGTTTTGACGATGGCGCGGATGAAGCCGTCGAACATCTGATTGGCGTCGGTATAGAGGCGGGAAATCTGCCAGACGGTGGCGGCCTTACGCGCCAGCATTTGCATCAGTTCGATGTCTTCTGGCTGAAAGTCGCCTTCGATCTTGTTGATGGCTTCTAACCCGCCGATGATCTTTTCGCGCGAGACGCCCAGGCCGCTGCCGAGGTTGATCTGCTGGGCGACGAGGGGGACGGCCAGGATGGAGCGCGTTTGGAAGCCGCTGGTCTGATCTACGCCCTGATAATGGCGCTGATCCTGATGGACGTTGCCGACGACGAGAGTTTCGCCGTGTTCGATAACATAACCAATGATGCCCTTGCCAAACGGCACGCGGATTTTCTCTAACTGCTGGTCTTGCTGGCTCGCCATTTCCAGCACGATGTCGCCCTGTTTTTCATCAACCAGAAAAAGGGAAGAGGCCTCGACGCCTAAAAACTGGCGAGAACGCTCTAAGAGGATGCGCAGGACCTGGTCGGCGTCGAAGGTGGCGGCCATCTGGTCTTCGATTTCCATGATTTCTTTCAGACGCTGCTCGTGCTGGCGGTTGCGCGCGATGGCGTTGGCCTTTTCGAGTTCGGAGATCATGCGAGAGGCGATGTAGTGGGCAGTCTCCAGCCCAGGGGTGCGGACGTTGAGGACGGTAAAGGTGACGACGGCACCTCCGGCGCGGAAGAGGGGGATGAGGGCCAGGTTTTCGGGGTGGATGGGGCCAGCGTAATGCCCGTCGAGTAGAGGGGGGAGGGCGGTTTCATCCAGCAGGCGGGGGCCTTCTTGATTGAGATGACCGCAGGCGAGCAGGTTTTCCCAGAGAGCGTCCCACTCGATGAGGTGGGTATATTCCACCCGCCCGCGCACGGTGATAGGGTGGGTGAAGGCATGGGGGCAAAATAAGGCGGCGGCGTCTGCCTGGCAGAATTCCACGAGCAGGTCGAGCGCGCCGTGCGCCAGAGTATGCCAATCCTGCGATTTTGCCAGCGAATAGAGCTTTGATTCGCAAGCGAATAGTTCCCCTACCACGTTAATATTCTCCATACCGCCCCTACTACCAACCAACCCAGAAGGTATGTTCATTATATGGATTTTTTATATGGATTCCAATATGCTGAATAGACCATTTTTATACCGGTTTGAGACAAGCCCGCGCACCCCAGATAAACCGCAGATAAACCCAGATGGATCTGGTGATTCTTTATCGTTTCGCTGGCTCATCCAGAATATTCAACATTTGAGGAGAGAGGGACTTGAGGAAGAGGAAGAGCAACCCCACGCTCATGAGGCCGCTGACCGCGAACATAACCCGAATCCCCCAAACTTCCGCTACAGTGGCAAATAGGGCCGCGCCCAGGGGCCCCACGCCCCAGCTAATGAAACGGCTGGCACTGTACACTCTTCCAAGCAGAGCGTCAGGGACCACTCGTTGCCGGATCGAGGCGACAAGAATGACCCAGACCGAAGCGCCGAACCCTGCCAGGAAGGTGGCCGTTCCTACAGCCCAAGGGTGGGTGGTGAGAGCGGGAATGCCCACCAGCAATATTGTGCCCAGGAAGTCTAAGGCCAGGGCGAGGCGCATTCCAATGCTTTGCTGGATTCGTTCACTGAGCATGGAGCCTGAAAGACCGCCGGCCGCCATAGCTGTTAATAACAGGCTGTATTCAAATTCAGTCAGTCCCATCGGTCCAGGATTGACCGCGTACAGCACAAACAAGGCTCCCCAACCCGCCCAAAAAAGATTCATCGAGGCAGTGAACAAAGTCAATTTTCGAATGAGCTGGTCGCGCCAAAGAAAATGTACCCCTCCAGCCAGATGCTCCCATAAACTCTGATGGGTGGGCTGTACGATCTTCTGAGGGGAAGCGGTAAACACGCCGCGCATCAGAATAAGCGCAAAACCTGCCGCCGCGTACATGGCTGTGCTGAAGCCAGTAGCTACTGCAAACCCTAACCCGGCTAAATATCCTGCTAATGGGGGACCAATGAAGGTGTTGGTCGCGGTTTGGACCGCGGCAATACGCGCATTAGCCCAATTAAGCCGATCTTTGGACACGAGCGCAGGCACAATTGATGTCAATGCTGTATCCATAAGCGTCTCGCCTATCCCTAAAATAAGCGCTGTGCTATAGAGCAATGGCAGAGAGGTAAATTTTGTCATTACGGCCAGAGTGAGAAGAAAGAGAATGAGAAAGCGACCGCCATTGACCCAAAGCATGATCCTGCGTCGGTCCAACTGATCTACAATGCTTCCCGCCAGCAGGGCAAAGATTAGCCAGGGTAAGCTCAACATGATACTCACGCCCGCTACCAGCGCGGGTGACCTGGTAAGTTGGATCGCCAGCAGCGGTAGAACGACCTGATATAAGCCATCACCAAGATTAGAGAAACTATTCGCGCTCCAAAGCTTCCAAAAATTGATTAATGGAGAGGTACTTGCAATTGAGGGTTGGCCGGTTTTCATGTCTTCTTTCCTTTACCAATTAAATCGAATTTGATGGTAAAATAATATCAAAGATGTTTTTACCTGTCAAACATATTTTGGTGGTAAAGTAATGAGAACGTCTTATCCGATTCGAACACTGCAAAGCTTGGAGATTGTGGGCGGAGCCTTATGTTTGGATCTTGCCAACACAATCAATTCACGCCGCAAACCAGAGTATGATTACTTGACGAAGTATTCAGATTTGACAGATTGGGCCGTCAAAGTTGGAATTTTGTCAGTATCGCAGGGCAACCAGTTACAGAAACAAGCGGAGCAAGACGCCGGGGAATCGCGGGACGCTTTCGATAAAGCCATCCTGTTGAGAGAAATGTTCTATCGGCTGTTCTCAAGAATAGCAAAGCGGTCTGAGCCAGATCCAGGGGATATGGAGGCATTCATTAAGTTTTATGCAGAAGCCACAGCGCATGGTGTATTTGTAAGAAAAGATCATTATTTCGTGATGGATTGGCCGGTTGATGAAACGCCAGATGCCCTGTTGTGGCCGATTATCTATTCAGCCGGGCAACTTCTTTTGTCTAACGAACTCGTTCATATCAAGGAATGCCCTGGTTGCGGATGGTTGTTTTTAGACACATCCAAAAACCAGAGCAGGCGTTGGTGCAGTATGAATGCTTGTGGAGCAAGAGATAAGATGCGCCGATATCACCGCAGGTTGCGCGAGACAGGCTCTTGACGTCGTCCGTGTGCTGGCTTTTTCTCCGGTCATTCCAATGGCAAGGAAGGGCGAATGGAACTGGGAGCGTGGAGTGTTGAATTCAGGGCTGGCCTGGCAAGACACTTTGAGGCACGCTTTTTTAGCTCTCCATGATTTGACAATTTGACGCATTTCTTTTATACTCGCATAGATGATAGAACGGGGAGCCCGGTGGACCGGGCTGAGAGGAGGACAGGCAGTCCTCGACCCGCATGACCTGATCCGGGTAATGCCGGCGGAGGGAAAGGATACGTGGCACGCTTTTCACTGACCCTCCCCGGCGGGAGGGTTTTTGTATGGCAGAAGCGGCCGGGCGGGCTTTTGTCTTTGCCAATGGGGGACGCATACACGTCGAGACGGTGCGCGCGATGATCACATCGGGCGATTACCTGGCGGCGGCGGATGGCGGACTGCGCTTTGCGCGCGCTTTGGGGGTGTGGCCGGATGCGCTGATCGGAGACCTGGATTCGGTCACGGAGGAAGAAATTGCAGCGGCGCGGGCAGCAGGGGTGGAGATCCGGCGCTATCCCATTCACAAAAATGAAACAGACCTGGAACTGGCCCTGGAAGCGGTGATCGCGGCGGGGTACAGGGTGATTCGGGTGGTGGGGGCGCTGGGGGGGCGGCTGGATATGACTCTGGGCAATCTGTTCTTACTGCTGCTGCCGGCCCTGGTGGAACGGGATGCGCGTCTGGACGATGGCTATGAAGAGGTCTTTCTGATCCGCGCAGGGCAGGATGGTTGGATTGATGGGATGGCGGGGGAGCGGGTCTCGCTTCTGCCGTTGAACGGCGCGGCGGAGGGGATTGTCACCGAGGGGTTGTATTACCCGCTGCGCGGCGAAACGTTGAAACCCGAGCGCACGCGGGGCATCAGCAATGTGATGACAGGAGAACGCGCCCGGGTGACGCTGACAAGCGGGGTGTTGATCTGCGTGCATTCGCGCGGGATTTCTGTACCTGAAGCTACTGGTTGAGCCAATTTAATTGTAAAAAGGAGGAAAGAGAATGGTTACTCGTTGGATACCGATTGTGTTGATCGTTGTACTGCTGGCGGGGTGCGCGGGGGCGGGCGGCTCGCCCACGCCGACGGCTGCGCTGGCAGTGCCGGAAGCCACTGCCGCGCCCACAGCCACCCCAGAGCAGGCCGGGCCGCCGGCGGGTGAGGGCGCGACGCTGACGGTGATGACGCACGACTCTTTTGCCGCCAGTGAAGAGGTGATCGCCCGTTTCGAGCAGGAGAACAACGTTACGCTCAAGTTCCTGCCGAGCGGCGATACTGGCTCGGCCGTCAACCGCGCCATTCTGTCGGCGGAGTCGCCGCTGGCGGACGTGTTCTACGGGGTGGATAATACCTTCCTGTCGCGCGCGCTGGAGGCCGGGATCTTTGAACCTTATGCCTCTCCGGCGCTGGAGGCCATCCCCGACGCGTTCAAGTTGGATCAGCAGGCGCGGGTAGTGCCGGTGGATTATGGGGACGTGTGCATCAACTACGATAAGGCGTATTTTGCCGAGAAGAATCTGGCCGTGCCTCAATCACTGGAAGACCTGACTCAGCCAGAATACAACGGCCTGCTGGTGGTGGAGAACCCGGCCACCTCTTCGCCGGGGCTGGCCTTTTTGCTGGCGACGATTGCGCACTTTGGTGAGGACGGCTACCTGGATTACTGGCGGTCACTGCGCGAGAACGGCGTGGTGGTGGTGAACGATTGGGAAACGGCCTACTACACCAACTTCAGCGGATCGTCGGGACAGGGGCCGCAGCCGATGGTGGTATCGTATGGATCCAGCCCGGCGGCGGAAGTGTATTTTGCCGAGACGCCTCCGGCCGAAGCGCCTACCGCTTCCATCATTGGCCCCGATACCTGCTTCCGGCAGATCGAATTCGCGGGGATTCTGAAAGGGACGCAGAACCGGGCGCTGGCGGAGAAGTTCATTGATTTTCTGCTGAGCAAATCCTTCCAGGAAGATATGCCCTTGCAGATGTTCGTCTTTCCGGTTCTGCCAGAGGCGGAACTGCCAGAGGTGTACCAACAGCACGTCCAGGTTCCCGAAAAGCCGGCCACGCTGGATTATGAAACCATCGCGCAAAAGCGCGAGGAATGGATCAAAGCCTGGGATGAAGCGGTACTGCGGTAAATGAGTAGCGCAGTCGCTCCCACGCCCGGCAGCCGGGCACAGCCGCGCGCGGTTTGGGGCGGGTCGCCGCTGAGACTGCTGCTGTGGGCCGTTCCGTTGGTGTTTCTGGCGGTGTTCTTCTTCTACCCGCTGGGAGCGATCTTCCGGCTGGTGATCGTCTCTTTCTGGCGCGAAGGGTTAGACCCCAGCGTGGTAGGGGCGATCACCCGCCCGCTGGGGTTCACCGTGTACCAGGCGGCCTTATCAACGCTGTTTACCATGCTGGTGGGTCTGCCGGCGGCGTATCTCTTTGGGCGGTTCCAGTTCCCCGGTAAGGGGCTGCTGCGCGTGCTGACCACGCTGCCGTTCATTCTGCCGACGGTAGTGGTGGCGGCCAGTTTCAACGCGCTGTTAGGGCCGCGCGGCTGGCTCAACCTGCTGCTGGTAGAAGGTTTGGGGCTGACCGCGCCGCCGATTCAGATCCTCAACTCGCTGCCGGCGATTGTGTTGGCGCACGTTTTTTACAACACCACCATCGTCATCCGCACGGTGGGGAGTGCCTGGGAGCAGCTCGACCCGCGGCTGGAACAGGCGGCGCGGGTGCTGGGGGCGGCGGGCTGGCGGGTGCTGGCAGAGGTCACACTGCCTCTGCTGCGCCCGGCTATTCTTTCGGCGCTGACGCTGGTATTTCTGT
>DAOUAC010000052.1:0-2197 GCA_034434155.1 Anaerolineaceae bacterium | reverse complement strand
CCTCGGCCCCCAGGTCGTCGAAGCGCTCCATGCGCATTACCCCCAGGTGCAGCCAGGCATACCAGTTCTGGCTGTGGCCCTGCCGGATGGAGCGGTCGAGCAGTTCTTCCCATTCGGGCTGTACCATCCACTCGCCGGGGGGCAGGGCGGGGTCTTGTTCGGGCAGTTCGCCCTGTTCCAGCAGGCTAAGCCACTTTTCCTGTTCTGCCCCCATCGTCTGGCGTGGGAAGTGCGCCGAGAGGGGCAGGCGTTCCGCGCCGGGGTGACGGGCGCGGCGCTCCAGTTCTAATGCCCCCCAGCCCGATCCGTACTGTAAGATGTTGAGCGGCGGCTGAGCGGCGGCGGCGCGCAGGGTTTCTTCCAGGCGGTAGAGCGCCTCAACGGGCAGTTGGCGCTTCAGAGCGGCGTCTGCACAACGCCAGGCGGCGTTCCAATCCGTGCCGTGAATAACGGCCGGGTCGGCTTCCAGATAGCCAAAGACCTGGGTCCAATCCCAGGTAGTGCGAGGAGGCATGGGCAGACCATGCACCTGGGTGGGGGCCAGTCCGCCCTGAATTTCACAGTACGCCTGCCCCGGCTCGGCCAGAAATTCCTGCCAGTGCCGCCCGCCCGGGTGCGTCCCCCAAACGAACAGCTTGCGGTACTTCAAGCGGGCGGTGGAAGCTTCGATCAGCCCGGTTCCGCGCGCGTCCAGGGCGGCTTCCCAGGGCATGAGCGCGCCTTCTGGGGTGGAATCGCACTGGAAGAAGAACTCGTTGGCAAAGGGAGAGTTCAGCGGGTATGTGCCGTCGGCTCCATTCAGCGAGGGCAGGCCGGGCAGATCTGTCAGCCCGAAGCCGCCGCCGGGGTTGTGGTAGATGGCCTGGGTAGCCGGGGCTAACACGCGCAAACGGCCATCGCCGAGGGGGTCTTCGTCTACGGCGATGTTGGTCCAGTAATACATGGCGGCCTGCTCATCGTTGGGGTTGATCACCCGCGCGTGAGCGGCCAGGAAGGGCAGGCCCGGCGGCAGGTAAAAGTCAATCTGCCAGAACAGGCGCTTACAGCGTTCAAACTCATAGAGGCGCAGGCCCGGCTCGCCCTGCGGCCCCTCTATGCGGGCGGCAAACACCGGCGAGCAGGTGCTGAAGGCGTGTCCGTACTGCCCCACGTTCCACTCGATGCCGCCGGAGAACCAGGCGTTGCGGATCGCCAGGTTGGCCGGCTGAAAGACCGGGTTGCGGTGCAGAAGCTCGCGCCCCAGCGGCCGGTAGATCAGTGAGACCAGCCGCCCGCCCACCTCTGGCAAAAAGGTGGCCCGCAGATATTCGTTTTCTAAGACCGCCGCCCGGAACCCAATCGGGCGTTTTTGGCGGGTGTATTCGTCCTGCATGCGGTAAGGAAGCACGCGCAGGGCGGTTTCCCAACCCAGGTACTCGCGCTTTTCGGGCGGGAGCGACTCATGGGCTTTAATGCTCAGGCTCACCCGGGGGTCGCGGAAGAAGGGCAGTGGGTTCTCTTCCCCCAGCCGCGCGCCGGGCAGGGTGTAGGTTTCAATGCGCAGTTCGGTCATGCGTTTAATTGTAGCGTAAATCGCCAAACGGGGCGCGGCGCATGCGCGCGCGGGAATGATGCTACAATCCATATGCCGACGTTTAACGAAAACGCGAGTTGAAAGACTTACGGCTTCCCCCTGCCCGCAGACCGGCGACCGCCGGCCTGGCACTACGCCGGGAAACAGGGTTTCAGAACTCAAGGAGATACAGCCATGGAACAACCCAATTACCCCATTCAGAATCAACCCACGCTCCACGCTGACGATCAAAGAGAGATCGTTGCCTTGCTGAGGCGTCAGAACGAACTGCTGGAGAACCTGGAGCGTAACCTGATGATTTCCATGCAGCGTGAAAACAACCAATCCAACACGGTGCGCACGCGGGTTATTGACGTGAATATGTCCGTTGGGGCCATGGTTGGGTTCATGCTGAAATGGCTGATCGCATCCATTCCGGTAGCGATTATTATTGGCCTCGCCTGGGTGGCCCTGATGGGGATTCTGGCCCTCATTGGCGTTGGCGTGGGCAGTTTAAGCGGGTTCCGCTAGATCACAGCCCGCTATTCATAGGGCGGGGTTCTGATTCTCCAACCCCGCAGGGGTTTTCACGTCCTGAGCAGGGGCATTCATCCGTCCACAAGGTCGGGTTCAGGGCGCGGGCGG
>DAOUAC010000051.1:0-62509 GCA_034434155.1 Anaerolineaceae bacterium | reverse complement strand
CTTATATCGGTCTGGCTAACACCATCCCTGGGGTAGCCTCGAGCATTGCCCCGTTGATCGGCGGCTGGCTGGCCGCCAGCGCTGGCTACCCATTTGTGTTTGGCCTTTCTGCCGCTATTGGGGCCCTGGGGTTGGCGCTGATGCACTTTGCGGTGCGCGAGCCGCGTTTTCATCGCTACAGCGAAGTGGTAGAACAACAGCCGTTGTAACCCAAAAGAACCACCCCTGGAAGGAGTTTCGTTTTGAGCATCTCTTCTCGCCGCATTCAATCGGTCTGCATCTACTGCGGATCGGCCGACGGCGTTCACTCCGATTACTACCACTCCGCCCGCCAGATGGGCGCGACGCTGGCCCGCGCCGGCATCCGCCTGGTTTACGGGGCTGGAAAAACCGGCATGATGAGCGCCGTCGCCGATGGAGCCCTGGAAGCCGGGGGAGAGGTCATCGGGGTGATCCCGGAGAACCTCAACCTGCCCCAGTTGGTTCATGCCAACCTCACCCGTCTGGAGGTGGTAGAGAATATCCATCTCCGCAAGGCGCGCATGAGTCAACTGGCTGACGCTTTCATTGCCCTGCCCGGCGGCTATGGCACATTTGACGAACTGTTTGAGACGCTCACCTGGGCGCAGCTTGGGCTGCACAGCAAACCGATTGGCCTGCTCAATACCCGCCGCTACTTCGACCCGCTGTTGACGCTCGTACAGCAGGCTTTACAGGAAGGCTTTATCTACGCCGAGCATAAAGTCCTGCTGGTTGGCGCGGAAGAACCCGCCCGCCTGCTAGAACTGCTCGAATCCTTTGAGGCTCCCACCGGATTAGAGCGGTGGGTCAACCGCGAATGAGGTTAATAGGCCAACCGGGTGACCATCATAGCAGAAGAGGGTCTGGCAAAGCCAGACCCTCAGACTTTCATAAATGCCCGCCAGACCCTTGCCCGGTTGAAGGCATACCGATGAGAATTACCCGACCAGTTTCGCGTTGACTTCGATGGCGTCAACGCCGGGCCGCAGCAGGTTCGAGATCGGGCAGCCCTGATCGGCTTCTTTGGCGATCTGCTCAAAAGTAGCCTGGTCAATGTTCGGGACCTTGCCCTCTACTTCCAGACGCATCCGGCTGACACGAAATCCCCCGCCCTCTTTGGGGCTGAAAACAGTGGTTGCGCGGGTACGAATGCTCTCAGGAGCATAACCCTTCTTCGCCAGGGTATTGGCAAAGGCCATGCTGTAGCAAGAAGCGTGCGCCGCCGCGATTAGTTCTTCTGGGTTGGTGCCGGGGTTATTTTCAAAACGGGTCATAAATGAATAGCCCAGGTCTTGAAACGCGCCGCTGCTGGCCGAAAACGTACCTTTGCCCCCCCGCAGGTCGCCGTACCAGACTGCACTTGCTGAACGAAGTAAATCTGCCATGTATTTTCCCCTTTCTGAACGGATAATTTACATTTTCCGGCGCTGGAAGTATTCTCAAGCCGCACGGTGGCTTTAAATGTATCATGGTCAATCGGACGATTCAAGAGATTTTGCACCTTTAAATCACATAATTGTACAGCGTTAAAGGAGCCTATCTAAAAAACACCTTACGATGTTAAATCTTGATATAATTTCTCATAACTGCTCAACCAGACAGGCGGCAAAACCCCTCTCCATTTTGGCTTGTCTGAACAGTTACAATTTATTTTTCAATTCGAGTAGAATGTAGATTTGTATGGAAATCAGGTTCACAAGGCACAGTTTCCAGGCAAACCTGCAAAGGACTGCTTGAACCGCGCTCAACCTATCTGGATCGGTCTGCGAATAGGTTTTATGACTGACCTTCTCTCGCCAAAACAGCAATACGATCGCCTGGAGCTTCTCTACCGGCTTTCGCAGACTTTTAATTCCTCGCTGGATCTGACCGAGGTGCTTAACCGCGTCATTGACGAGGTTATCGCCAAGCTCCACGCCGAGCGGGGTTTTATCATGCTGATCGAGCCAGATGGCAGCCAGACCTTCCGGGTAGCGCGCGGGTTGGATCAGCAGACCATTGATAAGCCCCAGTCGCAGGTTTCGCAAAGCGTGGTGCGCCAGGTAGCCCTGGAAGGCAAACCCATCCTCACCAGTGATGCTCAGACCGACTCGCGCTTTAACATGCGCGAGAGCATCATGCTTCTGGGACTGCGCTCTGTGTTATGCGTACCGCTGAAGCTCAAAGATAAGATCATGGGCGTGGTTTACGCCGATAATCGCTTCGAGGCCGGCATTTTTACCCAGGCCGATCTGGAACTGCTCAGCGCGATCACGTCTATCGCCGCGATTGCCATTGAAAACGCCCGCCTGTACAACCTGGCTGTTGAAAAAGGCCGGCTGCTGCGCGAACTCCAGATGGCGCGCGAAATCCAGACCAGTTTTTTG
This sequence comes from Anaerolineaceae bacterium, assembly GCA_034434155.1. Lineage (GTDB taxonomy): Bacteria > Chloroflexota > Anaerolineae > Anaerolineales > Anaerolineaceae > DSYU01. Next base: position 60,122 of record DAOUAC010000051.1, on the reverse strand, counting down.
CCAGATCATATCCCTCAGGTGCAGGGCTGGCAGTTTGCCGCCCGTTGGGAGCCTGCGCGCGAAGTCGCCGGGGATTATTACGATTTTATCCCGCTCGATCCCGACCACCTGGGCCTGGTTATCGCCGATGTGACCGATAAAGGCGCCGCCGCGGCCCTGTTTATGGTCTTTACCAACAGCATCATCCGCGCCAGTGTTACCTCAGCACTGTCGCCAGCAGAGAGCATTGTGAAGGCCAACCGGCTGATCAGCAGCAAATCAACCAATGCCATGTTTGTATCGCTGGTGTATATCCGGCTGAACACCGAGAGCGGCGAGGCCGTGTGCGTCAACGCCGGGCATAACCCGCCCATTTTCTACAACCACCAACAAGATGCTTTGCAGCGGCTCTACCCCAACGGCATGGTGCTGGGGATTGATCCAGAGTCGCCCTTTACGCAGCGCACCCTGCACCTGAACCCCGGCGACCTGATGCTGTTATATACCGATGGCCTGATTGACGCCATTAATGAACGGCAGGAGGATTTTGGTTTGGCACGGGTTGAACAGATCTTGTTTCAGCACCGCCATGCTTCTGCTGGCGAGATCCTCGCCCGGCTGGACGAAGCGCTGTTTCATCATATTGGCTCCACCACACCAGTTGATGACGTCACACTTCTGTTGGTGAAACGCGCGTAAGGCCCAATCTCCACAACTGCCCATGGATCACCTGCTTTTGAATCACCGTTACCAGATCAACGCCGAAGTCGGGCGCGGCGGAATGGGGGTTGTGTATCGCGCCTACGATACCCTGCTGGAACGGGAAATCGCCGTTAAGGTGCTTTCAACGCGCGAACTGGGGTCACAGGGCCGCGCCCGCCTGTTGCGCGAAGCACAGGCAGCCGCCCGCCTGAATCACCCCAACATCATCTCGATCTACGACGCCGGTGATGCCGATGGCATATCCTTTATCGTCATGGAACTGCTCGACGGCGACTCGTTGTTTGAAAAAAAGCCTGAAACCCTGGAGAGTATTCTGGAAATTTTCTGCCAGGTGTGCAGTGCCCTGGAACATGCGCACCGGCACGGCATTATCCATCGCGACCTTAAGCCGGAAAATGTGATCGTCACGAGCGCGGGCGTCGCCAAGCTAACGGATTTTGGCCTGTCGCGCTCGCTCACCGCGCGGGTATCGGTAGAGGGTGAAATCGTTGGCACGGTATATTACCTGGCCCCTGAACAGGCGCTGAAACAAGAGGTGGATCCCCGCGCCGACCTGTATGCCCTGGGGGTCATGTTGTATGAAGTGCTGGCCGGGCGCTTGCCTTTTGTGGCAGATGACCCGTTGGGGGTCATCTCGCAGCACCTGAATGCCGCGGTCGTGCCGCCTTCCACCTATAACCCGGCCATTCCACCAGCCATTGATACTTTAATCGTGCGGCTGATGAGCAAGCGGCCCGCAGAGCGCCCGGCTTCCGCCGCTGAAGTACGCGCGATTCTACAACAGGTCATGGAAAACCCGCTCCTGGAAGAAATCGTCGTCCAGGGAGACAGTTGCATGACCGGCGAATTTTCACCGATCAACCGGCTGGCCCTGGGGCGGATGGTAGGCCGGAAGCGCGAAATGGCCGAAATAAAGGCGCTCTGGCGCGAGGTGCTGGCACGCAGCGCCGATCAAGATGCCATCACCCGGGGCGTTTTGGTGCTGACCGGCGAAACCGGGGTTGGAAAAACGCCCTTGCTGAAAGAAGTTCGCACCCTGGCAGAGATTTCGGGTGCGCGGGTACTGCAAGGCAATTGTTATGCCCGCACCAGCGCCCCTTACACGCCAATCACGCAGGTGCTGCGGATTTTGCAGCCCATCCCAACCGACCTGCCGGCTTCGGTTCTGGCAGAGGCGCTGGCTGAGTCGGCGGTGATCGAGAGCCAGGGCGAGATCGCCGCTAACCCGCGTCTGACGTTTCGCTCTCCGGCGGCGCCGCAGGCTGAACAGCAGCGCCTGTTTGAGAATGTCTACCTGCTGTTTGAAGAGCTGGCCGCTCAACAGCCCATCCTGCTAATCGTGGAAGATGTCCATTGGGCTGACGCCGGTTCGCTTCTCATGCTTCACTACCTGGCGCGCCGCAGCCGCGCGGCCGCGCTGAAGCTGCTCATCGCCGTTACCTACCGTCCATCCGAACTTTCTACCAATATGGCGCTGCACACGTTCCTTCTCGATCTGAACCAGGAACGGCTGTCGCTGCCCATTGACTTACAACCTTTCAGCCGGGAACAAACGCGCGAACTGCTGGCAACCATGTTCATGCAGGATATTCACGATGATTTCCTGGATGCGATCTACGGCGTGACCGAGGGCAATCTCTTTTTCATCGAGGAAATTTGCAAGGCCTTAATCGAAGAAGGCCGTCTGACCTGTGGTGGTTCTGGCTGGGAATTGAGCGGTTTGGAAGAAATGGAACTGCCGCAGAGCATCCGCATGGCCTTGCAAATGCGGGTGGCGCGCCTGCCCGAACGTGCCCAGGACGTACTGCGGTTGGCGGCCATGGTCGGACGCGAGTTCGACTTTGAAGTACTGCGTAATGCCTGCGACCTGGATGAAGACGGTCTAATTGACGCGCTGGAACAGGCCGAAAATGCCCAACTGATTACCGAAGCGCCCCGCAAGAGCGGCGGCTCATCCAGCGGTGAGTTCTTTGTGTTTGCTCATACCCTCATACCGGCTATCTTGCGGCAGGACCTCAGCAGCCTGCGGCGGCGGCGAATCCACCGGCGGCTGGCTGAGGCCATCGAAGAGCGCCATCCTGATGATTTTGAAGCACTGGCCTTCCATTACTCTCAGGCAGGAGATATTGAAAGGGCCCGGCATTACAACCTGCTCGCCGGTCACCGCGCTCGCAAGCTATATGCCAACGAAGCGGCCATCGCCTTTTATACCGAGGCGCTGCGCCTGACGCCTGACCACGCACCCGAACGCTTCCAGATCCTCGAAGCCCGCCAGCAAGTTTATGATTGGCTGGCAGAGCGCAGCTTGCAGCGCGCCGATATTGACGCCATGCTGGAGCTGGCCGAGGAATCAGGCGACGATACCCTGCGCTGCGACGCGTACCTGGCTCAGGCGCATTATGCCATTGATACCGAGCATATCCACGCCCGCGAACCGGCGCTTCAGGCGGTTGAACTGGCCCGCAAGTTAGAAGACCCGGTGCGCGAAGCGCGCGGACTGCGCGCCCTGGGCTTTAGCGCCTGGCTCCGCAGTGATCACCACGAAAGTTTAAGCGCCCTGGAGCAATCGGTTATTCGCTTCCGGCAGGCCGGACTGCTCAGCGACGCCGCCGAATGCCTGCACATGCTTTCGCTGACCACCGGTTTACAGGGATTAGGCGAGCTTGCCATCGCGCAGCGCTACGCCGAAGACGCCGTTCGCCTCAGCCGGCAGACCGGCGACCGCCGCCAGGAAGCCATCAGCCTGCGCCGTCTGGCGATCAACTATCTGGATCAGCGCAAGTATGCCGAGGCGCTTCAAGTTGCCAACCACGCCATTACGCTCCACCGCGAGCTGAATGACCGCACCGAAGAAAGCTCTGCCCTCAACCTGATCGGGCTGACCAAGGCCTACCTCGGCCAGATTGAGGAAGCCATTCAGGATATCTTCCGCTCGCTGACCATTGCCCGAGAAACCTCGTTCAGCTACGGCATCTCACTGGCAGTTGAAAATATCGGCTGGCTGCATTACTGGCGTAAAGGCGATCTGGAAGGGGCGCTTCAGTTCGTTAACCAGTTGCGCGCTGAACCAGACTTCGCCGCGAATCCGTTCCTGGTGCGCGCGCTGATGCTCCACAAAGCCGATACGTTCCTGCGGCTGGGCCAGTATGAGGCAGTGCTAGAGGCGGTAGAAGCGGCAGAATACTCCACCGCCGTCCCGTTTACTGCCCCGGCGCAGGCCCGCGCGGCCCTGCTGACCGCCCTGGCAGCCGCCGGACTGGATGATTTTCAAAAAGCCGGACAGGCGCTCGATCAGGTGCGCGAGCTCTCTAGAAAGTTCGAGCGGCCCATCGAAGCCGCCAAGTGGTATAGTATTCAGGCCTATATCGCCTGGTTAGAGAATAACCCAACCCGGTTTGAGGAAGCGGCCGGTTACGCCGATCAAAGCGTTTTGCTGCTGCGCGACACCGGCTGGACGTACGAACTGGCCTGGCATTTGATTGACGCCGCGCGCCTGTCTCTGGCAATGGGACAGAATGCCCAGGCCCTGACCCAGATCACCGAGGCAGATCAAATCCTCTCTATGTTCCCATTGCCCCACGAAGGGCTGATGATTACCCATGCGCGCGCGCTGCGGGCCAACGGGCGGGTAGAAGAAGCCAACGCCCTGCTGAAAAGGGCCTACCGGCGTGTTATGCAGGTTGCGGCGCAGTTGAAGAACCCCGTATACCGCCAGTCCTGGCTGGAGCGCGTCCGCGACAACCGCGACATCCTTGCAGACTGGCAGAGATATAAAGAAGCGTAGTTTTTCATCGGTCTCACAGCGAGTGAGCCGCAAAACCGATGAAAAACTCACTTTTCGCGGTTTTTTACGCCCAGCATTTCTTCCAACATATCGGTAGTAAGTGATTTGGGCCGCTCGATAGGTTTGCCCAGGGCGCGCGCCCAAACGGCATGGGCGGTCAACCCCAAAATGCGGCTGACGCCGAACAAAACGGTGTAAAAATCGAACTCGCGCACCCCGTAGTGATACTGCATTGTGCCGTTGAGCGCGTCCACATTCGGCCAGGGGTTCTTCACCTTGCCGGTTTCCATCAGGACCTGCGGCACGACTTCGTAGACCAGTTTCGCCAGCATGAACAGTTCGTCATTGGGGAAATGCTCGTTGCCAAACTCTAACTGAGCGGTGAAGCGCGGGTCGGTCACGCGCAGCACAGCATGACCATATCCTGGAATCACCTGGCCCGATTTGAGCGTATCGCGCGCGAACTCGGCCAGTTCTTCTTTGGTCGGAAGGCCATTAAACCGCTCACGCACCGCAAGCAGCCAGCGCAGGCATTCCTGGTTCGCCAGGCCGTGCAGCGGGCCGGCCAGGCCGTTCATGGCCGCTGAAGAGGAATAATACACGTCGGAAAGCGCCGAACCAACCAGGTAAGAAGTGTGGGCGCTGACGTTCGCGCCTTCGTGGTCGCTGTGCAGCATGATAAACAGCCGCATCAGGTCCTGATATTCCTTATCGCCAGGGGCGAGCATGTGGGCAAAATTAGCGCTCCAATCCAGATCGGGGTCGGGGCGGGTCTGGCGACCGCCTTTGAAACGCAAATTATAGATAAACGCCGCAATGTAAGGCAGCTTGGCCGTGAGGTTCAGGCTGTCTTCCAGAGTAGCCTTCCAGTATTCTGATTTCTGCATCCCATCGTTATAACGTTCCGCGAACACCGACTCGCAGTTTAAAGCCAGAATGGCCTGCGAGAACATTGTCATAGGGTGGGTACAGGCAGGCATGGCGCGGATCAGATCATACACGTAAATCGGCACGCGGCTGCGGCGCTTCCATTCGCTCTCGACCTCCATCGCCAGCTCGTAGGTTGGAAGCTCATCGGCCATTAACAGGTAATAGACACCGCCCGCCAGGGGTACCCGCGTGCCAGGAGCCTTGGGAAGCAGTTCAAGCAGTTCTTTGATCGTATACCCGCGCAGCCGGATACCTTCCTGTGGATCCACGTAGGAAATATCGCTCACCTGGATCTGAACATCACGAATACCGCGAAAAATCTGTTCAACAGATACCTGTCCGACGATACAGTTGCCATAATCGCGGATAAGCCGGGCGACGCGCTCACGCCAGGCCGGCAGTTGGGCAGCAATTTTATCTTGAAGAATCATCGTTTTCGCTCCTGGAGAAGATTGGCTCTGTGAAGATCGCGCTAAACAAAAAAGAAGTGCACAATTTCTTTGATCTCAGGCCGATCCTGAAAGACCGGCTCGCTGATTAAGAATCTCCCCGATAGCCCATTTCCTCAGAAATGCGGGCAGCCACCCGCTTAACTTCACAGCAGTAGCGGGTCACGTTTTCGGGAGTAAAACGCTGGATCGGCCCAGAGATCGTCAAGGCCGCGACCGCAACACCGGCCTGATCCAGCACAGGGGCCGCCACGCCGGCGGCATCTTCGATCCATTCGCCGTAACTAGAGGCGACGCCCTCCTGGCGAATCTTGCGGAGCTCTTCTAGCAACTGCTCGCGGTTAACCATGGTGCGCGGGGTCAGGGGAACCAGGGGAGTGGTTTCAAAAAATTCCGCCTGGCGCGCCGGAGACATAAAAGCCAGCAGCACTTTGCCGGCCGCGCCGGCATACAGCGGCAGGCGGCGGCCCAGCCGCGCAACAATTCGCACGTTTTGGGGGCTTTCAAGGCGCTCCACGCAGACGCGCTCGCTGCCTTCCAATACGTACAAGCTGATTGTCTCGCGCGTAGATTCGTGGAGTTCTTCCATGGCCGAGAGCGCCTTGTTGCGAACATCCAGGTTAGCGGTATAGACCCCGGCCCAGGTCAACACCCGTGCGCCCATAGAGTAAGCACGGGTTTCGGGGTTCTGGCTCACAATCCCCATAGCCTTCATCGCGGCCAGCAGCCGCCCGGTAACACTGCTAGACAGGTTCACCATACGGGCAATCTCTCGGACGCCCAATTCCGAGCGTTCCAGTGAAAAACAGTCCAGCACCGCGATGGCGCGGCTGAGGGTCTGCAATTGTTCAGCAGGCATCTTCACCTCAAAATTGTAGCCAAACCTGGTAGGGCTGAATTTTGTCCCGATAATTGGGACAATGTCCCGTATTTACACGTCTATTATAGAGAGTATAATTTAGGATGTCAAGGGTCGTAATTATTTGAACGCAAAAGGGGAAAGAATGACGTATCGCTATACGCAGGTTCCGGTGGAAGGGGAACGCATCACTGTAGAAAACGGGCAACTGTGCGTCCCAGACCACCCCATCCTTCCTTTTATTGAGGGCGATGGCATCGGGCCGGATGTGTGGAACGCCGCGCGGCGCGTGTTTGACGCCGCGGTGCAATTGGCCTACGGTGAAAGCCGTAAAATCGCCTGGATGGAAGTATTTGCCGGAGAAAAGTCCTATCAACGCTACCAGACCTGGCTGCCCGACGAGACGATTGAGGCTTTTCGTGAGTTTATCGTTGGCATTAAAGGCCCGCTGACCACTCCGGTGGGCGGCGGCATTCGCTCGCTGAACGTGGCTTTGCGCAAGGAACTAGACCTCTACGTTTGTCAGCGTCCGGTGCGCTGGTTCGCGGACCTCCCCTCCCCGCTTAAGGCTCCTGAACAGGTGAATATCGTTACCTTCCGCGAAAACACCGAAGATATTTACGCCGGGATCGAATTTGCTCTGGATACGCCCGATCACGAGCGCTTTATGCGGTTGCTGCAAGAGCATTTTCCTAAAGAGTTCGAGAAGATCCGCTTTCCTGAAACGTCTGGCATTGGGGTCAAGCCCATCTCTAAGCAGGGAAGCCAGCGCCTGGTGCGTGCCGCCATCCGCTGGGCGCTTGCCAACGGGCGCAAAAACATTACCCTGGTGCATAAGGGCAACATTATGAAATTCACCGAGGGCGCTTTCCGCAATTGGGGTTATGAAGTGGCCGAAACCGAATTCCCCAACCAGGTGTATACCCGCCGTCAGTGGGAAGCCACCCAAAAAGAACAGGGGCAGGAAGCCGCCGACCGCCAGCAGGCCGAGGCTCTGGCCGCCGGCAAGCTGTTGATTAAAGACATCATCGCCGATATCGCCTTTGAGCAGGTGATCACCCGCACCAACGAGTTTGACGTGCTGGCAACCACGAACCTGAACGGTGATTACCTCTCCGATGCGATTGCCGCCCAGGTTGGCGGCGTGGGCATTGCCCCTGGCGGCAACATCAACTACGATACAGGCGTAGCGGTCTTTGAGGCCACGCATGGTACGGCCCCTACCATCGCCAACCAAGACGTGGCTAACCCCTGTTCTTTGCTGCTCTCCGGCGAGATGATGTTCCGCTATATGGGTTGGAAGGAAGCCGCTGACATCTTAATTCGCGGGATGGAAATTACGATCCTGTTGAAGCAGGTGACTTTTGATCTGCACCGCCTGATGAAAGGCGGAACGCTGTTAAAGACATCTGAATTTGCAGATGCTATCATCAAATATATGGCAGTGAGGTGAGGTATGACGCTGGATCTTTTCAACACACGCGACCAACTGGTCACGCAATCGGGGAGCTACACCATTTACCGCCTGGAGCCGCTGGAAGAGGCCGGTTATACGAAGCTCGACCGGCTGCCGTTCTCGATTCGCATCCTGCTGGAAAACGCCCTGCGCAACCTGGACAACCGCAAAGTGGTGCGCAAAGATGTCCTCAACCTGGCAGGCTGGCAGCCCAGCGGCGAGCGCGTTTCGATCCCCTTCTTTCCGGGCCGGGTAGTGATGCAAGACTTCACCGGCGTGCCGGTGGTGGTAGATCTGGCCGCCATGCGCGCGGCCATCACCCGGTTGGGCGGCGACCCCGATAAGATCAATCCGGTGGTGCCGGTTGATCTGGTCATTGACCACTCGGTGCAGGTGGATTACTACGGCTCGCCCGACGCGCTGCGCAAAAACGCCGAACTGGAGTTCGAGCGCAACCGCGAGCGCTATGAATTTTTGCACTGGGCCCAAAAAGCTTTCAAAAACTTTAAGGTCGTCCCTCCGGCTACCGGCATTGTCCACCAGGTGAACCTGGAATACCTGGCGAAAGTGGTGATGACCAAAGAACAGGATGGCTACACTGTAGCCTACCCCGATACCCTGGTGGGAACGGACTCGCATACCACGATGATTAACGGCCTGGGCATAGTGGGTTGGGGCGTGGGCGGCATCGAAGCCATCTCCGTTATGGTGGGCGAGCCGATTGAAATGCTCATCCCCGACGTGATCGGCTTCAAACTGACCGGGCGACTGCCCGAAGGCGTGACCCCTACCGACCTAACGCTGACGATCACCCAAATGCTGCGTAAAAAAGGCGTGGTTGAAAAGTTTGTCGAGTTCTTTGGGCCGGGCCTGTCCTCGCTGTCGCTCTCGGACCGCGCCATGATTGCCAATATGTCCCCTGAGAACGGGGCTACCATCACTTTCTTCCCGGTGGATGCAGAGAGCCTGCAGTATCTGCGCCTGACGGGGCGCTCGGAAGAACTGATCGACCTGGTGGAAAAGTACTGCAAGGCCCAACGCCTGTTCCGCACCGATGATACCCCCGATCCCGAATATACTGATGTGCTGGAACTGGACCTGAACAGCATACAGCCCAGCCTGGCCGGCCCCAAACGTCCGCAAGACCGCGTGGCTCTGAACGAAGTAAGGGCCAATTTCCACAAATCGCTGGCCCTGCCCAAAACCGAGCGCGGTTTCGCCGTCCCCGAAAACCAGATGCACAGCAAAGCAGTCGTCAAGATGAACGGCCATGCTGAAATCGGTCACGGCGCGGTGGTGCTGGCGGCGATCACCTCTTGCACCAACACGTCTAACCCCTCGGTCATCATCGGCGCGGGCCTGCTGGCGAAAAAGGCCGTTGAAAGGGGCCTGACGGTGAAGCCCTACGTCAAAACCAGCCTGGCCCCCGGTTCTCGCGTTGTGACGGACTACCTCGAAAAGGCCAACCTGCTGAAACCGCTTTCCAAACTCGGCTTTGATCTGGTCGGGTTTGGATGCACCACCTGCATCGGTAATTCTGGGCCACTGCCTGAACCGGTGGTGGAAGCCATCAACGAGGGCAACCTGGTGACAGCTTCGGTATTGTCGGGTAACCGCAATTTTGAGGGGCGCGTCAGCCCGAACACGCTGGCGAATTACCTGGCCTCGCCGCCGCTGGTGGTGGCCTATGCTCTGGCCGGAACCGTTGACATTGACCTCGATAAAGACCCCATCGGCGTGGGCAAAGACGGCCAACCCGTCTACCTGCGCGACATCTGGCCTTCTAATCAGGAAATTCAGGAGACGATCTTACAGAGCGTGCGGCCAGAGATGTTCAAGGCGAACTACGCGCGGGTGTTTGACGCCAATGAAGCCTGGAACCAGATTCAAAGTCCAGATAACCCGGTGTATGAGTTCCGCGAAGATTCTACCTATCTGCAAGAGCCGCCCTACTTTGCGGGCATGGGGCCAGAGCCGGCTGCCGGGCGCGAGATTAAGAATGCCCGCGTGCTGGCGCTGCTGGGGGATTCGGTCACGACCGACCACATCTCGCCAGCGGGGTCCATCCCCGTTAAGTCGCCCGCCGGGCAGTACCTGATCGAACACGGCGTACCCAAAGAGGAGTTCAATCAGTACGGCGCGCGCCGCGGCAACGACCGGGTGATGACGCGCGGCACATTCGCCAACATCCGCCTCAAGAATCTGATGGTCCCCGGCGTTGAGGGTGGCTTCACCATCCATCTACCTGACCAAACGCCGATGACGATCTTCGAGGCCGCCATGAAGTACAAAGAGGATAACATCCCTCTGGTGGTGATCGCGGGTAAGGAATACGGAACCGGTTCCAGCCGCGACTGGGCCGCGAAGGGGCCGCTCTTGCTGGGCGTCCGGGCGATTATCGCCGAGTCTTACGAGCGCATTCACCGCTCGAACCTGGTAGGCATGGGCATCCTGCCGCTCCAATTCAGGCCCGGCGAAAACGCCCAAAGCCTGGGCCTGACCGGCTTCGAGACGTATACCATTGAGGGATCGGATAAAATCACAGCCCCCAACCCCGAAATGACCGTGCGCGTGCGCCGGCCCGATGAGAGCGAATTTACCTTCCAGGCTATCGCCCGCATCGACACGCCCATCGAGGTGGAGTATTACCGCAACGGCGGCATCCTACACACGGTCATCTATAAGCTGCTCAAGAAGGAACTCGCCTAAACCGGTAATCGAGGGCTGTCTCGATGGAGTTTCGAGACAGCCCTCGATTTACTTCCTTCTAAATCGCCATCCCCATCCACAGTTCATCCGGGTTGATGCCATCGTTCTGAATATCGGTGAAGCCGAGCCAATGATAGAAGTCGACCGCCCGGCGCTGTCTAATCGGGTCGGTCCAAAGAACCATTCAGGGATAGCCCAGGGCGCGGGCGCGGCGGACCAGTTCCATTATCGGGCGTAACCCAACTAGCGACTTCTGCAGCTCTATCAACGGGTGCGCGACCGTGTACACCAGGCGTTTGGCTTCTGGCCCTTCTCCCTCACGAATGGGCCGGTTGATCGGTTCGTTATGCATATCCCCGTCCTCTAACTCGATAGAATGCGGCTAAAAAAGCTATTCTCCGGTAGGGGGATTGCTGATGAGGGTTGCGCCGGATTTACACGCCTGGAAGAACATGGGGGGTCCTTTCTGAAGTGGGGTGTAATCATTATAGCAAACCCAGGGGCATTTGATTTTTGAAAAAACAATTCGAAACAATTCGGGCGGGGCGCGATGCCGGGCTGGTCTGCAACGCTCGGATGGAACCGCCGGGATACCTGGGATGAGGGAAGGGGTTCATATCACTTAGTATGATTGAAAAGGTGCGCAAATGGGGTCACGATTAAGCGCAAAATGGGGTGTGTAAATTTTTCTTTGCCTATTGTTTTTTATACGGGGTTGTTATACTATTTTTAGTACGGTAAATTCTTCCAGTTTATTCGTGAAGTGAATAGGGCCGCGCGGGTCTGACCTTTCCTGGCGAAAGCGGGAACGGTAGGACGGAGTTTGCAGACCCTTTGGGACCCCCGGCGGAGGGGGTGGGTTTTGGCCGGCAATGGGTGGGGAGAGGTACCATGAACAACGTGGCTCACGTTATCCTGGCTGCGTGCTGGTGAACCTGCTGGCGGGGGCGTGCGACTTCGAGGGGGGGCTGGGCTGTTGAGACGTGGCGCGAGGGGCCAACTACCCGAACACGGCCATCTGGCGCAGCACCTGGGGATCGCCGCGCCCAGGAGCGGGCAGTACGCGGTGTCGTTCTCGAACCTGGCGTACGCGGAGTACAGCAGCCAGCCGGTGCCGGTGTGCCCCAATACAGTGTACCGCCTGAGCGCCTTCGTGAAGGGGGGCGATTTAGAAACCTTTTTTAAGAATCCCTGCCGCTTATTCGTAAAACATTTGTCTTATAATACCTGCATGGTCACAGTCACCGGCAGCATCGAAGACATCGTATTCTACAACCCCGACAACGGTTACAGCGTTTTGGCCCTCAACATACAAGGTGAGATGGTCACAGTGGTGGGGGCGTTCCCAGAGGTAGCCGTTGGCGAAGAAGTGGAAGTCAGCGGGGAATGGGCGAACCATCCCCGCTTCGGTCAGCAGCTCAAGGCCGCCTCTTTCCGGCGCATTTTGCCGGTAGATGTGGTTGGCATCGAGCGTTACCTGGCTTCTGGGTTGATTAAGGGAATCGGCTCGCACTACGCCGCGCAGATTGTGCAAAAATTTGGGGCGCAAACCCTCGAAATCATCGACCGCGCCCCCGAGCGGCTGGCGGAAATCCCCGGCATTGGCGGTCATAAGATTCAACAAATCATCACCTCATGGCGCGAACAGAAAAACGTCTACGAGGTGATGACCTTTTTGCAGTCCATCAACGTCACCACCAACCTGGCGATTAAAATCTGCAAGCAGTACGGGGCAAATGCCGTCCAGGTGGTGCAGCAAGACCCCTACCGCCTGGCGCGAGACATTCGCGGGATCGGTTTTCTCACCGCGGACCGCATCGCCGCGGCCCAGGGATTACCCAAAGATCACCCTTCCCGCATCCAGGCCGGCCTGGTATACCTGCTGCGCGAGCAGGCGGGGGATGGTCACGTATACCTGCCGCGCGTGGTGCTGGAAGCGAAGGCCGTGGAACTATTGGGCATCGACCGCCGCCTGGTGTCGGCGGCCATTGATCACAGCGCCGATCAGGAACCCTCCGAGCCCGCCAGCCTGATGGTTGATAACCAGTTGGATGGGGAATGCCGCGTGTACCTGCTGCCTTACTACACTGCGGAAGTCGGCGTAGCCGAGCGCATTCACTGGCTGATGCGGGCAGGCGAAAAGCGCTCGCGCATTCACGGCAGCACCCTGCTGCTGCCCGCATTGATCGGCGATGAGGATATCACCGCACAGCAGCGCGCGGCGGTGGAACTGGCCCTGCGCCACCCCATCAGCGTGATGACCGGCGGCCCCGGCACCGGCAAGAGTTACACCGTCTCAACCCTGATTACCACGCTGGAAGCCCTCCATAAAAAATATGCTCTGGCGGCGCCCACCGGTCGCGCCGCCAAACGCCTGGCCGAATCCACCGGGCGCAAGTCGCAGACCATTCACCGCCTGCTGTCCTTTGCCCCCCAGGAAGACGACGACGATGACTTAATGATCTTTGACGAGCCAGAAGAGCTAGACTTTGACCTGGTAGTAGTGGACGAAGCCTCGATGCTCGACCTGCCCCTGGCCTACCGGCTACTCAAAGCTATCCCCCGCGGCTGCCACCTGCTGTTGGTAGGCGACGTGGATCAACTGCCATCGGTAGGGGCAGGCAACTTTCTGCGCGATGTGATTGACAGCGGCATTGTCCCCGTTACCACGCTGACGGAGATTTTTCGGCAGGCCGCCGCCTCGCAGATTATCGCCAACGCCCACCGTATCAACCAGGGGGAGATGCCTGTACTGGATAACTCTCCCAACGGCGACTTTTTCCTTTTTAACCTCGAAGATGCCAAAGACGCCGCTGAAATGGTGCAGTCTCTGGTGACCGAACGCATTCCCAAGAAGTTCGGCCTGCGCCCCGATGAAATTCAGGTGTTAACCCCCATGCACCGGGGATCTGCTGGAGTGAAGGCCCTTAACGAACGCCTGCAAGATGCGCTCAACCCGCCATCGAAGCGCAAGAAAGAAAGGGTTCTCGCTGGCACGCGCTTCCGTGTGGGCGATCGGGTGATGCAGATTAAAAATGAATACACGAAGGAAGTCTTTAACGGCGATATTGGCCGCCTGATCGCCATTGACGAGGAAGAGGCCAGCCTGACCGTCGAGATTGACGGACGCGGCGTCACTTATGGGTTCAGTGAAGCCGACCAATTGGTGCTGGCCTATGCCTCGACCATTCACAAAAGCCAGGGGTCAGAATACCCCTGCGTGGTGACCGTCCTGCTCAACGAACATCACGTAATGCTGGCCCGCAACCTGCTCTACACCGCCATCACCCGCGCCCAAAAGGTCTGCATTCTGGTATCGAACCGCCGCGCCATTCGTACCGCGGTTGCCAATAACCAGGTCACCCGCCGCAACTCGGCGCTGGCCCTGCGTCTGCGCAGCATGGAGTGAAATCTCCCCTACGCCGGCCAGCTTAACAATAAAAAGCATGCCAGCCCGGCGGCCAGCGTCAGCACCACGCTGCGCGTGCGCCACGCCACCACAATCGCCACAATGCCCGCCAGGATCTGTGGGTTTTGCCAGGAGAGCAGAACCGCTCCGTTCCAATTCGCCAGTTCAGGCACAATAATGGCGGAGAGGACGGCGGGCGGCACATAGCGCAGGCCGCGCGCGAACCAATCGGGAATCTTCATGCGCTCCAGGGCGAGAATAAACGATAAACGAATGGCATAGGTAATCATGCCAGCCGCCAGGATTATCCACCAAAGTTTCATTTCTTCCTCTTCTCTAACCACAAACCGGCGGCAATGCCGCAGAAAGCGGCCAGCAGCAGGCCCGTTTTATAGGGAAAGTGAAACGTCAGCAGCCCGATGACCCCGGCGGTGATGGCCGCCGCGACCGAGGGACGGTCTTTTAAACCGGGGATCACCAGGGCGATAAACGTCAGGGGCAGTGCAAACCCAACCGGCCAGTTCTCGCCCATACTCCCGCCAGCCAGAATGCCGATCAGCGTGCTGACCTGCCACGAACTCCATAGGGTGATCCCGGCTCCTAAAAAGTACCAGTGACGCGTGGGCGAGACCCCATGCTTATCGTAGTTCGTGATCGCTACCACGTAGGCTTCGTCGGTCAGCAGATAGGCCAGCACATACTTCCAGATGGGCTTTAGGTGCGCGATATGCGGCGCGACCGAGGCGCTGTAGAGGGCATGACGAATGTTGACCACGAATACCACCATGAGAATCACCACTGCCGAGGCCCCCGCCCCCAACAACTGCACCGCGATAAACTGGGCTGACCCCGCGAAAATAATCGAAGAGGTGGTCTGCGCCGCAAACGGCGACAGGCCCTGATGCACGGCCAACGCCCCAAAAATCATCCCAAACGGAACGACGCCCAACAAGATAGGCGCTTCATCTCGGACACCACTCAAAAACTCACGCCAGCGCGAATCGCTCATATCGGTCTGATCCTTCATGCAAAACAATAATTGGCCTATTATAACGAAATCAAAATTGAAATACGGCTCTCTGGATTGTACGTATAATTAACCTGAGGTTGATCCTGCCGGCGAATCGGGAACGAGATAACGGTTACAAGCCTATCCTTATGGATGGGTCGGTTTCCCCGTCTGAAGCGGCGTCTCAGCCCGATTTTCCTGCCGTTACTATGGAGATTCTATTCGATGAACAGCCGTGAACTGGTTTCGCGCACCCTGCGCTTTGAAAACACCGGACGACTGCCCTACGACCTGCCGGAGCCTTACGGCACGGATTTCTACTGGACCGGCATCTCCCCTTCGCCAGATGACCGGCCCAGCGGCGTCAGCGGGTATGACGAATGGGGCGCTTACTGGCAAAACTTTGGCTTCAGCAACCTGGGCGAAGTCAAAGATTTTCCGCTGAAGGATTGGAAGGATTTTGACCGGCTGAAGATCCCCGATATCCACGAGCCGCGGCGCTGGGCTTCTATCGAAGGGATGCGCGCCAAAGCAGGGGATAAATTTATCCTGGCCAGTGGCATCTCGATCTACGAACGGGTTCACTTCATCCGCGGGCTGCACAACACCTGGATGGATATCTACGACCACCCTACCGAACTGGGCCGCCTGATTGACGTGCTGGTAGAGATGAACCTTGCCGCCATTACGCGCTACGCCGCCGCTGGAGCCGATGGGCTGATCTTCTGCGACGACTGGGGCCTGCAAAACCGTCTGATGATCTCTCCGGCCAAATGGCGTGAAATATGGAAGCCCCGCTACGCCCGCATTTTTGCCGCGGCCAAAGCTCACGGCCTGCATACCTTCTTGCATAGCTGCGGTTACATCGTGGATATCCTCGACGACCTGATCGAGATCGGCCTGGATGCCATCCACATGGATCAGCAGGAGAACATGGGGCTGGAACTGCTCGGCGCGCGTTTCGGCGGGCGGATCACCTTCTTTGCTCCGGTAGATATTCAGAAGACGATGGCCCGCGGCTCCGCCGATGAGATTCGCGCCTACTGCCACCGCATGGCCCAAACACTGGGCCGCCCGCAGGGTGGGTTTATCCCGCGCTGGTATTCAGACCCCAAAGGGGCCGGTCACACGCCCGAAGCGGTGGAAGTAATGTGTCAGGAATTTGTGAAAATCGCCTACAGCGTCCGCGAGGTACACCCATGAACCTTACCCGCCACTCCACCCCCACCGGCCCACGCTGGGCCGCGGATGGCCGCTGGCTGCCCGCCAACACCACCCTGACCCAACTGCTAACCCTGCCGGCCGCCGCGCTCCCCGGCTACTTGCGGCAGATCAGCGGGTGGCAGAATGTGGAGCAGGCTGCTCATACCGAGCAGGCTGCTCATGCTGAGCAGGCTGCTCATGCCGAAGCAATTACCAACAGGCTGTTAGCCCCCATCGAGCCCGATCAGGAAGTCTGGGCCAGCGGGGTCACGTACCTGCGCAGCCGTCAGGCCCGCGAGGCCGAATCCTCTACCGGAGATATCTACCAGCGCGTGTATACCGCCGAGCGGCCAGAATTATTCTTTAAAGCACAAGGCTGGCGCGTGGTCGGCCCAGAAAGCGCCATCCGCGTGCGAAAAGACAGCCGCTGGAACGTTCCAGAACCGGAATTGACGCTGGTAATTAACAACCAGGGAGAAATTGTAGGGTACACCGCCGGCAACGACGTTTCCTCGCGCGATATTGAGGGCGAAAACCCGCTCTATCTGCCTCAGGCTAAGGTCTATAACGGCTCGTGCGCCCTCGGCCCGGCCATTTACCTGCCCGATTCTCTGGCAGAACTGCGCGAGACGCCCATTCTGCTGGAAATCTTCCGCGCCGGGCAGTTGGCCTTCCGGGGCGAAACCCACACCGGCCTGATGAAACGCTCTTTTGAAGAACTGACGGCTTTCCTGTTCCGCGAACTGGCGTTCCCTTCCGGCGCGTTCCTGATGACGGGAACCGGCATTGTTCCGCCCGAATCGTTTTCCCTGCTCCCCGGCGACGAAGTGCGGGTTACAGTGGGCACTCTGACACTGCGCAACCTGGTTGCTGAATAAGTTCCCACAGCGAGGATTGCGGAGGCAAATGCCCGCTTTGTTTAACGTCACCTTCCTTCACCTGGATCGCCGTATAATCAAGCTGCGCAAGTATTCCACTTCTATGACGGAGGTTTTCCATGACTCTATCTCGTGATGAACGTGAGTTTTTGCTTGGATTGTTTAAGGATTTGCGCGTGGCCGATGTGCGGGATGGGATGGATTGGTGTATGCTGCACCACTACGGTTCCATGTCGGTTGATATTCGCCCGCTTTACCGCACCCGGGCGGTGGGCATCGCGCGCACGGCCCGCTATCTGCCCTACCAGGGCAGTATTCCCGCGATGACGCCGGACGAATATACCGAATGGTCTGGCTGGTATTACAACAACGTCTGCACTTACCCATGGATGAAAGAGATCGAACCCGGAGACTTTATCGTCATTGACCAGAGCGGCGTGAACGTCGGCCTGATGGGTTCGAATAACGGGCTGGAATGCAAGCGCGCCGGGGCCACCGGCCTGGTGACCAATGGAGGCGTGCGCGACACCGACGAGTTGATCCTTCAAAAAGTGCCCTTCTGGTCGAAGTTCTGCTCACAGGGCATGGTACAGGGGCGCGTTCAGTATGACGCGCACAACATCCCGGTGCAGGTGGGCGGAGTGGTGGTGAACCCCGGCGATATTGTAGTAGCTGACGGCGACGGCGTAATCGTCGTCCCGCGCGCCAAAGCCGAAGACGTAGCCAAATACGCCAAGCGCGAGCTGGTGAACGACAAGGCCGCGCGCCGGAAGCTGTACGAATCCATGGGCATGGAACTTGACGACACCGTCAAATAATGTTAAGATGGGCGCAGGTATTTGAACAAGGAAGGCGTGATGATCGACAGCAACCTGTAAACCCACCTTTTTCCAGGGAAGCGACCGGCTTTTGATCCTCTTTGGGTTCTAAACAAGAGGGTGGTTTTTGCAGATTGACCGGGGGCGCTGGCCCCCGGTTTTTTGTTTTTTCGATACAGGTTGTTGCCTTTATGCTTACCGTTCATCAATTATCCAAATCTTATGGGATTGACCCCCTGTTTGAAAACGTCTCTTTTACCGTTAACCCCGGCGAGCGCATCGGGCTGGTGGGACCGAATGGATGCGGCAAATCCACCCTGCTACGGATCCTGATCGGCCAGGAACAGGCCGCTGCGGGCAGCGTGCGCTTTAGTCCATCGAATTTGCGCATTGGGTATCTGGCCCAGGGGTTGAACTTTGACCCAGGCGACACTTTCGGCAGTTACATTGACCGCATGGCCGGCAACGTTCAAACGCTTTCAGCACGGCTGGAAGAGCTGGCCGTGCAACTAGCCGCCCGGCCCGGAGACGCAGTCCTCCAGCAGGCCTATGACGATACTCTCGACCGTCTGGCCCTGGCCGATGAATCTGCCGGACTGCTGGAGGGCATCCTCGCAGCACTGGGATTAAACGAAATGACGCCAGACCTGCCGGTTGCGGCCCTGAGCGGCGGGCAAAAGACGCGCCTGGCCCTGGCCGGCATTTTGGTGGCCCAGCCACAGCTTTTGCTCTTGGATGAGCCAACCAATCATTTGGACCTCGATATGCTCGCCTGGCTGGAACGCTGGCTGCTGGCTTACCCTTACGCGGCGCTGGTAGTATCGCACGACCGCGCGTTTTTAGACCACACCACCACGGCCATCCTCGAACTCGACCCGCTCACCCGCACTGCCCGGCGCTACGAAGGCAATTATTCGGCCTACATTGAGCAAAAGGCCGCCGAGCGCGAGCGCCAATGGCAGGCATACAAAGACCAGCAGGAGGAAATCCGGCAGCTCACCGCCGCGGCGGCCAGGGTGCGCAGCCGCGCAGTTTTCCGCAAAGGCGGCAAGGCCGACCAGGCCAACACCGATGGCTTCAGCGTCGGATTCTTTGCCAACCGCTCCAAAGAGACCGTCGCGCGCGCCAAGCACATTGAACAGCGCATTGAGCGCCTCTTGAACGAAGACCGGGTCGAGAAGCCGGGCCGGGTCTGGCAGATGAAAATGGAGTTTGGGCAGGTCTCGTCTTCAGGGCGAGATACGTTGATCCTGGAAGAACTGACGATTGGTTACGGCGAGCGGGCCCTGGTGCGCGAGATCAACGGAGTGGTGCGCTACGGCCAGCGCCTGGCCCTGATCGGCCCCAATGGAGCCGGGAAAACCACCCTGCTGCGCACCATTGCCGGGCAAATCCCGCCGCTGGCCGGCCAGGCCCGCCTGGGAGCCAACGTTCACCTGGGATATATGGCCCAGGAACAGGAAAACCTGGACGGCAGTCTTACCCCTCTGGAGACGATCAGCCGCTTGCTTTCGCAGTCAGAGACGGAACAGCGCGCTTTTCTTTCTAAATTCTTGTTCAAGGGAGATGACGTCTTTAAATCCATTGCCCGGCTCTCTTACGGCGAGCGCGCCCGCCTGACGCTAGCCTGCCTGGTGGCGCAGGGCTGCAACTGCCTGCTGCTGGACGAACCCATTAACCACCTGGATATCCCCTCACGCGCGCAGTTTGAGCAGGCCCTGGCCGCATTTGAAGGCACCATCCTGGCGGTGGTTCACGACCGCTATTTCATCGCCGGTTTTGCAACGCGCATCTGGGAGATTCGCGGCGGGAATATGCGCGAAGTGTACTTTACTCAATGACGACCCGCTCCATCAACCCCAGGGATGGCAGGCAGAACTCCACCCGTCCATCTTTGGCCTCAAACGGCACGTTCTGGCCCAGGCGCGTGGCCCACACCCGCCGCGCGCCGGCCCCGACGGCCACACTCACCCATACATTGCGCATCTCGACGGGGTCAAAGAAGTTACGCCCATTCTGGCCGCTGTAATTGACCAGGCTGACCACCCGCCGGCCTGTCTCCGCCTGGTCTCGGAGGATAATCTCCACCTGTGGGCCGGCGTCCGTCTCAACTTCAGGGGTAGAGGGTCCTAACAAGCGCGCCAGGCCGCCCAACAACAGCCGGTATTCTGGCAGGCATAGGCTGTAATAATAGCGATCGGGCTGCCAGGGCAGGTAAGCCGCCTGACCCTCGCCCAGGCGGCTCCAGATTACCCCCGGCAGGTCGGTTTCCAGATCCCAGTAGCATTTCTCCGGCGGCCCATAACGCATCGGTGGAACCAGCGCCAGTCCGGCGGCGCTGTCTGCCGACGGTTGAACGTAGAGATATTCTCCCAATAAGGGGAGCAAGTCGGTCTCTTCCAGGCCGCGCAAGAAGGCGCGGTCTTGCGGGCGGATCTTAAGGACCGCCGAGCGCATATCGGCCCGCCGCAGTGTAACCGCCTCGACCCCCAGGCATTCTAACGCGGGTTTCTCGCGCTTCTCGCCGCGCACGTTGTACTGCCCGGTCTCAAATGTGGCAATCACCCGCCCACCCGCGCGGACAAAGTCATCCACTGCCCGGCCTTCGGCATCGCTCAGGCAGGCGGCATTGGGCAAAATGAGCAGATCATAGCGGCGGCGCAGTTCGTCCGCCGGGCGCGCCAGAGATGACTCATAAAACACCTCAAACTGCGCGTGCGTCTCTGACAGCGCCCGGTAGAAACCGCGGAAGGCGGCCGTGACCGTCTCAAAGTTCTTCCCGCCGCGCAGCAGTCCTTCTGAGCGCCGCGGCATCACCAGAGCCGTGCGCCCGACGGGACGTAGATCTTCAAACGTACTGGCATGAGCCGCATGGTAGGCGTACAGATCGCGGACAACCGCATGGTTGCGCCGGTCGGGCTGACGCGTAGTACCGATGACATATACGTAGGGGTTGGCTCCGTGCGCCATCATTTGCGCCAGGCGCAGGCCAATATAACCGGGCTGCTCCGCTGCAAAGCGGTACGGGATATCTAAAAACAACACACTGTTGATCGCCACCGGCAGCCCCGGATATTCCCCTTGCGACAGCTTGACCATCTCCCCGGTGTGCTGTGACCAGTAAGGCAAGGGCCGCTGAATGGCATTGTTGATCTCGTGCAGTACCACGTCGCCCTTACCGGCGTTCATAAACAACACCAGGGCTACGTCTGGGCGCTTCTGATGAATAAACTCGCGCATCCGCGCAGAGAGTTGGTGCGCCGTCTGCTGTTTGAATTCCTGATAATCCACCCAGGCCGGGTCTTTGGGGTCTTCGGTCAGCGGCAGCGGCAAACCATAACGCTGTCTGAAGCGCCGCTGGCAGTTCTGGCACTGGCAGATTCCGTGATAGCGCCCGGAATAATCCCAGGGGGCAAAGCCAAACATGTTGAAGAAGATGCCGTCAATGGGGTATTGATCCAGCACTTCGCCTAACACCTCAAAGCTCAGTTCCTGGTTATACGCACCGCTGGGGCAGGTGCTGTACAGCCCATTGTAGACCTGCGGCTGGCCCTCTGAGTTCACAAAGAACCAGTCGGGGTGCTTCTCGTAGAGGTCCTGGTGCAGTTTGCTGAAATCAAAGCGCGAAATCACCCGCACCCCGCGCCGGTGGGCTTCTTCGACGGCGTCCCCTACCAGGTCGCCGCTGGGCCGTTCCTTCAGCCACGGGCTTGGATGTTGGTACGGCAGCCGGGAGGGATAAAACGAAACGATCCCCCCGGTGTTAAGCAACCAGGCGCTGGCATGAAAGGATTGCAAATCGTCCAGCACTTCATGGACATTAAGCGCCGCGTCAATCTCGCGCAGGTTGGTCTGAAAGATGCGAAATGGTTGTTGCCACCAGGGCTTTGTCATAAGCTACCCCTCATCTCTCCGGCGACTGCCCCGGAAGGCAGTTTACCGAATGTCTGACCCCATTGTATTACGATTTCAAGCTGTTTCTGGCCTGAAGGAACAGTTGAGAAATCCATAATAGATAACTCACGTATAATAAGATTGTTACATTTTCTTTTAAGGATACTCCATGAACTCAGGTTTTGAACAACTCAAGACTCTGCTGGCTGAGATCAGCGACCTTCATAAGATTATGGCCGTCCTTCAGTGGGACCAGCGGACGATGATGCCTTCTGGCGGCGCCGCCGCCCGCGCGGAGCAGCTTGCCACCCTCTCACGCGTGATCTATGAGCGCTCCACTGCCGATGAATTGGGCCGGTGGCTGGATTCACTGCAAACGTATGAAGCCAGCCTGCCTTATGACTCCGATGAGGCCAGTCTGCTGCGTGTGGCCCGCCGCGACTACGAGAAACTGCGCCGCGTCCCTGCTGACCTGCGTGTGGCAATGACGCGCACTGCGGCGCTGGCTTCGCAAGCCTGGATCGAAGCCCGCAAGCAGTCTAATTTCGCCATGTTCCTGCCACATCTGCAAAAGAACGTGGAATTAAAGTTCCGCTATATTGAGTGTTTTCCTAACGCCAACCAGCCCTACGATGTTCTGCTGGATGATTACGAACCAGGCATGACCACCCAGGAAGTGCAGTCCATCTTTGAGCAGCTCAAAGCCGGGCTGATCCCCCTGATTGACGCCGTAACGCAGCGCGGCCGCGCGGTCTCGGATGCCTGCCTGCATGGGAACTTCCCGGTGGATCGCCAGCGTGCCTTTATCTATACCATCCTTGAGCGCTTCGGTTTTCAGGCCGATTCCTGGCGGTTAGACCCCACCGTACATCCCTTTGCCAGTGGGTCTGCCCCAACGGATATTCGCATCACCACCCGCTATTACGATCACTTCATCAGCCCGGCCCTGTTTGGCAGTATGCACGAGTGTGGTCACGGATTATATGAAAACGGGGTTGCCCCATCTATCTACCGCACGCCGCTGGCGCGGGGCGCGTCGCTGGGCCTGCACGAGTCGCAGAGCCGGATGTGGGAAAACCTGGTGGGCCGCAGCCGCCCCTTCTGGCGCTTCTTTTACCCATCACTGCAACAGACTTTCCCCGAAGCCCTGGGCGGCGTAGACATGGAAACCTTCTACCAGGCGATTAACAAAATCCAGCCGTCGCTCATCCGGGTAGAGGCCGATGAAGCCACCTATAACCTGCACATCATCCTGCGCTTTGAACTAGAGCAGGAAATCTTCGCTGGCCGGCTGGCCCTCGCCGACCTGCCCGAAGCCTGGAACGCCCGCCTGCAAGCCTACCTGGGCATTACCGCGCCCGATGATGCGCTCGGCGTTCTGCAAGATATTCACTGGTCCAGCGGTATGTTCGGTTACTTCCCGACCTATTCGCTGGGCAATATCATCGCATGCCAGATTTGGGAGAAAGTCCTCGCAAACATCCCTGACTTATACGAGCAATTTGAGCGTGGAGAGTATAAGGCGCTGCGCGAATGGCTGCGCAATCATCTACATTGTCATGGGCGCAAATTCACCCCGCAAGAAACGCTGTTGAAAGTCACCGGCAGTACCATCAACGTTGACCCTTACCTGCGCTATCTGACTGCCAAAGCCAGCGATATTTACGCTCTATGATGCACCAGACAATTGGCCGTAAGATGTTTTGGCATCTTGCTTCAAGACAGTACAACCCCACTTACAAGGAGATTGTGACCCATGCCTATCAAGCAATCTGTCTGCTATCCGATGATGGCTCCCCTGCCCGTGCCTCTGGAGGAATTCGTTTCGCGCGTGGCCGCAATGGGCTTTGCCGCCATTGAAATCTGGAAACCCGACGAAACCTTTCCGCAAATCGCCGCGCTGGCCCACCGGCACGGCCTGGTACTTGCCAGCTTCAGCGGCCATGACAGCCTGAGCAACGGCCTGAACAACCCCCAGGAACACGACCGGATCGTGGCCGAACTGCGCTCTTCAATTGACCTGGCCGCCCAATATCGCGTCCCTGGGATCATTTGCTTCAGCGGCAACATCTTGCCCGAACAGACCGAAGAAGAAGCCATCGAACACTGCGCGGCGGGACTGCGGCGCATTGCCCCCTACGCTGAAGAGAAGGGCGTAAACCTCAACCTGGAACTGCTGAACTCGAAGGTGGACCACCCCGGCTACCAGTGCGATTACAGCGCCTGGGGCCTGGAAGTGGTGGAGCGCGTCAACAGCCCTCGGGTAAAAGTCTTGTACGATATTTACCACATGCAGATCATGGAAGGCAACCTGATTCAGACGATCACCGAAAACATCCAGTGGATCGGGCATTTCCACACAGCCGGCGTTCCGGGCCGCCATGAGATTGACGACACGCAGGAAATCAATTACGCCGGGGTGTGCCGCGCCATCGCCGCCGCTGGTTATGATCTTTACCTGGGTCACGAGTTTCGTCCCAAAGGGGACCTGTTCGCCGCGCTGAAGCAGGCCTACGATATCTGCAACCAGGGATAGAGATGGATATCGTCGGCCTGATTCTCAATATCATCATCGCCGCGATTGGCCTCCTGGCCCTGATTCGCGGCGAGGTCCCCTTTTCAACTACCCGCAAAGCAACCAGCCGCATGGCCCGCATTGTGGGGGTCATTTTTATCGCCGCCGCCGTGCTGGGGTTTTTCCCCAGCACGGTGTGGCTTTCCAGCCTGCTCCTGATCGCCGGCCTGATCTTGGGATGGGCAACCGGCAAGCGCATTCCCCCAGGCGGAGATCAAAAGGATCGTGGTTAAGTGCTTGCAACCTTACGAATTTCAACCCGCCAGACTTCTGGGCCTTGCTCCAAATACTGCCACTCAAACTGGCCTGTCCGTTCCGCCTGGAACTGGTAATACAGCGGTTTCGGATCGTGATCGTTAACGAGGACAAAACTTTGACCTGCCGCCAGGCGCTCGAAAGTGCCAAAAATCATCGGATGGCGCAGAGCGGGGGGCGTCTGGCGCACGTCAATCAGAATTTCACTCATACAGGGTATCTCCTTTGATCAATTTTCATAGAGTATACTGGTCTTTGTTATCTCATTTATTGATCTGGCGCAAAGAAGACCCGTTCCGGCCACTCTAACCAAAAAGAGTCCCCAACAATTGAGCCGCCTCCAGCGCGGCCATTAAAAAGAGCCGGCCGCTGTGTGTTTACCATGCACGCAAGATACGGTCTAGTCGGCCAGTATCCCGAAAATTAGTTCGTCTATTTATTGAAATTAAGTTGACTTTTTATATCCTATTTGTTATAAATAATCTGTCATGTGGAACTTTAAGGGGGAATCGAAAAGTTCTTTCTCGAACCACACGTTTCTCCAAATGCAAGGGAGGCTATTTATGAAGCGCGGTTTTCGGTTGTTTTTTGCATTCCTGCTGATCGCGGCGCTGTTTGTCGCACAGGCAGGATCGGTATCGGCATCCAAGCGCGTTTACAAGGCCACGCTGACCACTGGGGCTGAACTGCACGAGGTGGTTGGGTCTTCGGCCAGAGGCTCGTTCCTGATGGGCTTCAACATGGATGGGTCAATGCAATTTATGCTCAGCGTGCGCGGCCTTTCGGGGCCAGTGGGCGGGGCGCACATCCACGCGCCAGCCAGCGCGACGGAAAATGCTCCCGTTGTCCTCACCCTATGCGGTGGGCCGTCGCCCGCTGTGGTGGCAACCTGCACCGTCACCGACGGAGTCCTGACGGTTGAAGGGACGTTCACCTCAGCGTTTCTCCAGGGCATCTCAGGCGCGGCCTTTTTAGACGCCCTGGAAGCCGGTCTCACCTACGTCAACGTCCATACCGGTCTGAACCCGGCGGGCGAAGCACGCGGGCAAATCATCCCTCAATAATCTCAGCCAGCCTTAGCCTCCCAGGGCCGGTTTTCCCCCGCCGGCCATGGGAGGTATATTTTCTGTACACTCAAATATCTATCAGGGTGCGGTTTTCCTCAAATGGGTAACCGCACTACTTTTTGTCCAAGCTCGAATTACCAGTAAAGGCACAAAAAAGGCCGGGGCATCCGCCCGGCCCTGATGGGTCTTTATTCCTCTTTCAGCTTCAATTCCAGTTTGTATTGTAAAAACTCATCCAGCCCTTCCGGCCGATAGAGCAGTGATTGATGCCGGAAGTAGGTGTTATACAGCGTGGCGTAATGCCCGCCGGCGGCCAGCAGACCTTCGTGGCTGCCGGTCTCGATAATCCGGCCTTTTTCCATCACAATAATGCGGTCAGCGGAGCGCACCGTGGATAGACGATGGGCGATTAAGATGCTGGTAGTCTTTTCCAGAATCAGCGCCAGAGCCTGTTGAATCTGCCACTCGGTAAACGGGTCAATGCTGGCGGTGGCTTCATCGAGGATGAAGATTGACGGTTTTTGCACCAGCACGCGCATTAATGAAACAAGCTGGCGCTGTCCCATCGAGAGACGTGCCCCGCGCTCGCCGACTTCGGTCTCCAACCCCTGTGGGAGCGTTTCAACCCATTCGCCCCCACCAATTTGCCGGGCAATGGCTACGACTTCTTCGTCACTGACCCCGTCCGGGCAGGCGTACTTGATGTTTTCCATCACCGTGCCGGAGAACAGGAAAGGAACCTGTGAGACAATCCCCAACTTGCGCCGGTACTGCTCCAGGTTTAAAGTGCGGATGTCGCGCCCATCAATCAGGATGCGGCCGTCCTGAAATTCATAGAACCGGGCAATCAGCCTGGCGATGGAGGATTTGCCCGCGCCGGTATGCCCAACCAGGGCCACGTTTTCGCCCGGCTGGATGTGGAGGGTGAAATCTTGCAGGACCACCTCGCCGCTTTTATACTGGAAGTTGACGTGCTCAAAGTCAATCCGCCCTTCCAGATGAGTGACCGGCTGAGAGTCCGTCTGCACCACGGCTGGCTCAGCGTCAATCAGAGCGAAGACGCGCTCCGCCGCCGACAGCCCCGATTGAATATTGGTCCAGAACGAGGAAAGGCTCATCACCGGGAATAAGAAGCGGTCCAGGCTTTGCAAGAACAGATACCACACCCCCGCCGTGATCATCCCCTGGGCGACTGTCAGGCCGCCGCTGTAGATCAGCACCGCTGAGACCACCCCACCGATGATGTTCAACGTGGGGAAGGTCAGCGCCAGCACCACCCCACGCACTACGTTCACGCGGAAGGATGTGCGGTTGGCGCGGTTGAATTCCTCGTAAATGCTGGCTTCCTGGCGGAAGTTCTTGGCGACTGCAATGCCGCTGACGGTTTCCTTAATCGCCGCATTCACGTCGGCCATGGCCTGCATCCCCCGCCGGGTAACGCGCCGCGCCAGCCGCCGATAGCTGATGGCAAAGATGAACACCGCCGGGACGAGAGCAAAGACGATCAACGATAACCGCCATTCGATCCGCACCAGGATGATTGCCAGCAGCAGCGATTCGGCCACCTGCGAAACCACGTCGGTCGTCATCACAATCAGGTTGCCAAAATCGCGGGTGTCTGAGGTAATGCGCGATTGAATGCGCCCCGAAGAATACTGGTCGTAGAAGGATAAATCATGCTCGGTTGCCGCCTTGAAAGCATCGTTTGCCAGTTTCAACAGCACGTCTGCCACGGTGCGCACCGTCAGCCGGCGGCGCATCCAGTTGAGGGCCCAGTTCAGCACGCCCAGCGCAAGAACCGCCCCCGATACTCCGGCGATCGCCGCATAAGAGGGTTGGGATTTCATCAGGTCGACCCCGCGCGCCACGATCACCGGGTAGAGCGCTCCACTGCCCGACATCGCCAGCACAATCACCGCGATAACGATCAGCCGCCGGATATGCACCCGGATGTAAGGGATGATCCGCGCGATGAGCTGTTTATCGGTATACTGACGGTCATACTTTTCTGCATTCAGGCCAGAGAAAAAACCCATACTGTTTGCCTCGATTTACTCGCTAAAAATCCGCCGGTAGGCTTCTGAGGTTTCCAGCAGTTCTTCGTGCCTGCCAATGGCCGCAATGCGGCCCTTGCGCAGTACGATGATGAGGTCTGCCCAGCGGATTTGAGACAGGCGGTGGGTAATGATAAAGGTGGTGCGCCCGCGTGCCGCCGTGAAAATGGCCCGCTGGATTTTATCTTCGGTGGCCGAGTCAATCGCGCTGGTCGAGTCATCCAGGATCAGGATGCGCGGATCGGTCAGGAAAGCGCGCGCCAGGGCCACCCGCTGGCGCTGCCCGCCCGATAGGGTAACGCCGCGCTCGCCAATGACGGTATCGTACCCATCCTTAAATGAAGTGATAAACTCGTGCGCCTGAGCGGCCTGGGCCACCGCCTCAATCTCTTCGTGGCTGGCATCCGGCTTGCCAAAGGCAATATTCTCGGCGATTTTACGCGAGAACAGAAAAATATCCTGCTCGATGATCGAAATTCCCCGGCGGAGGGCCTCTAAGTTCCAGTCGCGCACATCCACGCCGTCCACCAGCACCTGGCCTTTTTGCACATCGTAGGTGCGGTTAATCAACTTGACCAGGGTGGTTTTACCCGCGCCGGTCTGTCCGACAATCGCCACCGTCTGCCCGGCCTGCACTTTAAATGAGATGTTCTCCAACACCGGCTCGTGACCCTCGTAAGCAAAGGTCACATCACGGAACTCGACCTCTCCGCGCATGGGGCCAGCGTAACCGGCGGCGTTCTGATCGAGAGTCGTTTCGCGGTTCATCAACTCCAAAATACGGCGCGCGCCGGCCAGTCCCAGCGAAATCTGCGAGTAGGCCCACATTGAGGTCCAGGTCGGAAAATCCAGCATCAGCAGGATGCCGAAATAATAAATCACCTGCCCTACGTCCAGCAGTCCCTGGCGGAAGAGCAATAGTGCGTGCAGCAGACCCAGGGCCAGCGCCGTGCTGAAGAGCAGCATAGGCAAGAAGCGGGCTTCCACATCGCCCTGACGCACCGAGGCGTCGCGGTAGCGGGTGGAATTGGCCCGAAAACGCTCGACTTCGGCCTTTTCCTGGGCCGCGCCTTTGACCGTCTCAATACCATCCAGCACTTCCGACAGGCGCGTACTGAGATGCCCAAACGAAGCGCGCACCTCATCCGTAACCGAGCGCAGTGTACCCAGGTAATGGCGCAGTGCGAAGTAATAAGACACCACAAACAAAGCAGGCGTGAGGATCAGCGCCGGGTGAATTTGCGGCGCGACAAACAGGGGCAAGATCAGAAAATTCAGCGAACCGATCACCAGGCTGAGGCCGGGGCTGAACATAAAATTCACCTCGCGCACATCATTGGTGGCGCGAGCCATCGTATCACCCACCGGCTGGAGGTTGTGAAACGTCATGCTCTTGCCTAACAGGCTGATATACAACTCGTCGCGCACTTCACGCTCGATATTTTGCGCCAGCAGTTCCGAGCCAGCGTTACGGCCAAACTGTAAAATACTGCGCACCACCTGCGCCAGCGCCACGCCAATTGCCAGGCGCGGCAGTACATCCACCTGCGGCGGGCTCGCCACAATGGCGTTGAACGCCTGCCCAATTAACCCCGGCACCACTGCCGCCAGCGCCGCGTTGCCAAACGCCCCGCCGAACACCAAAATCCAGAACGGCCACTTGCGGATGGCGTGCGAAAACACCCACCGCACCGGCCCGCTGCGATTGGTTTGATAAGGCCGCTTTAAGGTAAACTCTGCGCTGCCTGTCGTTACGGTCATCTTACACCCACCTTAACGAAATTCTGCCGCGCTCCGCTTCCACCTTCAGCACTTCTACATCCACTACATCCCCAACCTGCAGGGACGTACCCGGTGGAAGCTGACTGCGGTGGAGCAGACCATCTTGCTTGACGCCAATATCCACAAAAGCGCCAAAATCCACCACGTTGCGCACCGTCCCTTTCAACTGCATCCCGGTGACTAAATCTTCCATTTTCAGCACATCACTGCGCAGAACCGGGGCAGGCAGATCCTGGCGCGGGTCGCGGCCTGGACGCAGCAGTTGTTCGAGGATATCGCCCAGGGTAAGCGCGCCCGCGCCTAACTCTTCGGCAAGCTGTTGTAATGGCACTTCGCGCCGCAGATTTTCCAGAGCCTGCTGGCGCTGGGCCGCAGGCGTACCGGGCTGCACTCCGGCTCGCTGCAATACCGCTCCGGCAATAAGATAGCTCTCTGGGTGAATGGCGCTGGCGTCCAGCGGATTGTCTCCATCACGGATGCGCAGGAAACCGGCAGACTGTTCGAAGGCTTTCGGCCCCAGGCCCGGTACTTTTTTCAACTGCTCGCGGTTCTTAAAGCGCCCATTCTGATCGCGGTACGCGACGATTTTTTCAGCCAATTTCGGACCGATGCCCGCCACGCGCGCCAGCAAAGCCGGCGAGGCTGTGTTTACGTCCACGCCCACCTGGTTCACCACGCTCTCCACCACCGCGTCCAGCGCGCGCGACAGCGCGCCCTGATCTACGTCGTGCTGGTACAGGCCCACTCCAATCGAGCGCGGGTCTATCTTGACCAGTTCTGCCAGGGGGTCCTGCACCCGCCGGGCAATGGAGACGGCCCCGCGCAGAGATACATCCAGCTCTGGCAGTTCGGCGCGCGCCAGCGGCGAGGCACTGTAAACGCTGGCCCCGGCTTCATTGGTAATCAGATAGTGCAGATTGGCCCCGGGCATTTCCTTCACCAGTTGGGCCGCCAACTGCTCACTTTCACGCGAGGCTGTGCCGTTGCCAATCGCTACCAGGGTAACGCCGTGCCTGACAACCAGCCGCTTGAGCGCTTCGAGGGCCTCTGCCCAGCGTTTCTGCGGCTCATGCGGGTAAATCGTGGCAGTATCTAACAGCTTGCCGGTCGGATCAACCACCGCCACCTTGCAGCCGGTGCGAAAACCCGGGTCAATTCCCAACACGGTCTGCCCGGCCAGCGGCGGCTGGGTGAGCAGACCGCGCAGGTTGGCGGCAAAGACCGCAATGGCATGCTGGCCGGCCTTTTCCGTCAGCGTGCGGCGCACGTCGCGCTCGATGGCCGGCAGCAGCAGCCGTTTAGCCGCATCTTCGGCGGCCATCGCCAACTGCTCAAAGAACGGTGAGCGACGGTCGGGGCGAAAAACCATATAAACGGCCTCTTGCCAGTCGCGCTCCAAGATTTCCACCTGCACCCGCAAAACTTTCTCTTCTTCGCCCCGGTCAATTGCCAGAACCTGGTGCGGACGCAGCCGGTCTACCCTTAACGAAAAATCATAATACAGCTCGTAGACTTTGCGATCATCCGCCGCCCCATCCACTTTTTGGGCGCGCAGGCTCCCCCACTGCATGGCTTTTTCGCGCGTCATCCGGCGCACATCCGGATGATCGCTGATCGTCTCTGCCGCGATATCACGCGCCCCTGCCAGAGCCTCTTCGACGGTAGGGACGGCTTCGTTCAAATATTCCTGCGCCACCACTTCTGGCGGCTGGGGCGTGCGCGCCTGGGCCAGAATCAGGTCGGCCAGGCCTTGCAGGCCCTTTTCGCGGGCTATACTGGCGCGGGTGCGCCGCTTGGGTTTGTAAGGCTGGTAAAGGTCTTCCAGAGCCGTCAGCGTATCGGCGGCCAGCAGTTGCGCCCGCAGTTCGGGGGTCAGCTTCCCCTGCTCTTCAATTGAGGCCAGCACCGTCGCGCGGCGCTCGTCCAGGGCGCGGGCACGTTCCACGGCCCCTTCCACCTGGCGAATCTGCTCTTCATCCAGCGCGCCGGTCATCTCTTTGCGGTAACGCGCAATAAACGGAACGGTATTCCCCTCATCCAACAAGCCAATCGCAGCCGCAACCTGTTCAGCGCGAAGCCCTAACTGCCTGGCGATTTCCTCTGCGTAACGCATAAAACTCCTGAGAAAATATTGATTGTTGTTTGGGCATGGGCAATAGAACTGCCCACACCCCATAACGCAACAACGATCAGATACGTTGTACGAATTTAAAATTCTAACACGGTATCTGATGTTAGAATCCGGCTATGGCAAATGATCCAACCACCCCTGCCATTCAACACCTGCGCGAGCGGGGCATCGCGCACCGCGTCTTTGCCCACACCGGCCCGGTGAACTCACTCGAACAGGCCGCCGCCGAGCGCCAGCAGCGGCCCGAACAGGTGGTACGCAGTATCGTCTTTCGCATTGCAGACGGCGAGTTTGTCATGGTTCTGGTTGCCGGCCCTGGGCAAATCCCCTGGAAAGCACTGCGCCGCTACCTGGGTCAAAACCGCCTCACCATGGCAACCGAAGAGGAACTGCTGCAAGTCACCGGATGCGTGCCAGGGAGCGTGTCTCCGCTGGGACTGCCCCGCCCCATGCGCATCCTGATTGATCAAAAGGTTCTTGATCCACCTGAGATCTCGTTGGGGTCGTGCCGCCGCGGCCTGGCAATTATCCTTAAACCTGCCGACCTGCTGGCCGCTATCGATTCCCCCGAAATTGTCAATCTAACCGGCCAATCAGGTTAGCAGTTCTTCCGGCAGGTGTTGGGTGCGGTTGTGATACACCAACACCGGCGCGCCGTCTGGCTCAAAGTCAATCCGCGAGATGCCGGTGTTATTCATCAGGAACCAGCTCTTCTCGCCCTGAATGCCGAAGATCTCGCGGAGGAGATACATATAAAACGCACCGTGACTGACCACTGCCACGCAATCCGCCGTGCCGCCGTGCCGTTCCAGCAGTGCCTGAAGCACCTTTTTCGCCCGCAATGGGCGCTCTTCATTGGCTTCAAAGGGCCGGTTCCACCAACCCTCTTCGGTCACGCTTTCTGGCAGTACTAACCCCTGAAAGTGATTGACAAAGTATGAGCGCGGTTTTCCCGGCAGGCCGCGCGGCTCGCCCGTTGCTTCATCCTCTAAGAAAATTCCCCCGGCTTCATGAATTTCGGGCCAGGCCTGCAACGGAATTTGCAGTCTGCTGGCAAGCATTGTAGCGGTATGCAGTGAACGGATCATCAGGCTGGTGTATAAGTGAGTAAAGCCAAAAAAATCTCGTTTTAAAAGGGCTCCTCTGCCATTATGAGCCACTGCGGCATCGGTTTTGTAAACGAAATCTGCCAGCAGTTCGGCCTGCCGCCTGCCCACATCCGTCAGGTCGGGGTCTTCGCTCCGCCCCTTACTGGCCCCGGTTGCATCCCATAGAGCATTGTTCGCCGACTGCGCATGGCGAATGTAATAAAAGCGCATGCCTGCCTCTCCTCTGACTATTCATAAAAAATATGCGCCATGTGGCTGGGTTTTCACTATTCCCCTTAAGCCTCCGAATTTTACCATTGATTGACGGGCGAAACCTACCCGATTGGGCGCGCCGTCAGCAGGTTTTCGATGCTTTTCACCAAATCTTGATACCGCAATCACGCGTTTCATTATAAAATAGGAAAGAAGTTGCAGGGCTTGTTTTCTTTGGATCAGGTCAGATAAGAAGAGGGAAAAATGGAAAACGAGGCCGAAAAAGCAAGAGTCACAGATACTGCTTCGAGCTCCGAAACTATTGAACTCCACAGCGGGGCAGTGAAGACGGTCAACGCCAACCATGTCACGCTGCGCCAGGGAGGGCTGCAATCGGTTAATTCTGGCAGTCTCACCATCCGGCAGGGCGGCGTACTCAACGCCCGCACCGACCGCCTGGAGATGACTCAGGCCGGGGCTGCCCTGGTGCAGACAGGCGAAGCGCACCTGACGGCTTCGAATTCTGGCGCGCTGGTGGCGCGCGGCGATGTTCACATGGATCAATCCAGCGCGCGGATTTTGGTCGCCGGGGGCCAGGTCAGCATGGATCAGGGTGGGGCGGTCCTCACCGTGGCGAACCACGTCCGCATGCAGAACAGCGGCACGATATTTTTAATCGCGCGGCAGGTTGAAGGCAACGTTCGACCGGTGTTTGGACAGCGCGAATCGATTTTGTTCGGCGCAGTCGCAGGTTTGATTGCCGGAACCGTCGTTCTGCTCGGAAATCTTTTCCGGCGCAAGCGGCGCGGCTAGCGGCGCAGAAAGCGCAGCGCGTTGCAATCATTCCTGAGATGACGAAAAGGAACGTAAAATGGCAGCGGATCCGATTTTAACCGATCTCCAGTACGTGATGGAAACCAGCCAAGAGCTGGATATCCTCAATTTTCACAAAAGCTTTCCGATCACGTGCAAGGCGAGAGTAGAAAGCATCGGCCCAGATGGCGTATTACTCAAGGTCCAGCCGCCCGGCTCGGTCTGCCTGGAATCTCAGGAGCAAACCATTGTATTGAGCCGCGGTCTGCCAGAGGCGGTGCGCGCGCGGGTCGTCGCCTTCGACTTGCTCACCGGCAAGCTGAAACTGGCCGATTTCAGCTACGTTGGCTCTCACTTTGGCGAGCGGATGATCGCGCGCGTTCAGCCGGATGGGCGGGTTCCGGTGGATATCGAATTCGGCGATCAGCAGATCACCGGCGAACTGGTAGATGTTTCACTCAGCGGCGTTGGCATTCTGGTCAGCGAAGCGAGTTTTCAGCGCGGCCAGTTAATTCAGATTACGCTGCCTCTACCAGAAGGGCGCGTCACCCTGCCGGGCAAAGTGCTGAACATCAGCGAACTACGCGGCCATCACCGCCTGTCGGTTGGCTTTACCCGCAATGCGCAAGAAATCGCTGTCATTATGCGCTATATCAAAGACCGCCGCACCGAAATCCTGGCGGAAATCGAGCGCATGTACCAGAACGCTTACGCCGAGAAGTCCTCACAGACGAGGTCAGGCCAGAACTAAGGGCTTTTCTCCATTTGCTACCGTAGATTTGAGGAAGTGGAGTGTCAGGTAGCCGCCTGACACTCCACTTCCTCAAGTCAGGAGTGAGTTCATGCCAACACGTGTATTAACCGGCGACAGGATCGGCAAACAAGGACGCATCCGCATTGGTTGTTCAGTCACAATTTTTAACGACCAGCGCGACCGCATTTTACTAACCCGGCGCGCCGACAACGGGCTGTGGTGCCTGCCCGGCGGCGGCATGGACCCCGGCGAGTTTATGGAAGAAACCTGCGTGCGCGAAGTTTTTGAAGAGACCGGCCTGCGCGTTCTCGTTAAACGCCTGATCGGCGTTTATTCCAGCCCGCATTGGTTGGTGGAGTACCCCGATGGCAACCGCGTGCAGATCGTCGCCCTGAACTTTGAGGCCGAGGTGATCGGGGGTGAGCTAAAAACTTCCCATGAAGTCAACGAATTTGGCTATTTTAGCAAAGAGGAAATTGAGAAGTTGGATCTGATGACCAACCACCATCAGCGCATTTTAGACGCATTTGAGCACCGGCAGGAAGCGTTTATCCGCTAAAATTACATCGTTGTCAGCGCATAACAAACCAAATAAAAGAGGAGGGCAAGCATGGAATACCGGCAGCTTGGAAAATCTGGCGTGCGCGTTTCAGTGATCGGCCTGGGTACGAACCGCTTTGGCAATGAGAAGGTTCCCCAAGAGGAAGTTAACCGCATTCTCGACGCCGCCGCCGACCTGGGCGTTAACTTTCTCGACAGCGCCGACGTTTACACCGGCGGCCGTTCTGAAGAGACCATCGGGGCAGCCACCCGCGCCAAACGCGGGAAATTTGTGATCGCCACGAAGTACGTCAACTCTACCGGGCCAGGCCCCAACGACTGGGGAGCGTCTCGCTACCACCTTTATGACGCGGTCGAAGCCAGCCTGCGCCGACTGCAAACGGATCACATTGATCTATATTACGTCCATCGTTGGGATGAGACCACGCCCATGGAAGAAATGCTGCGCGCCCTCGATGATCTGGTGCGGGCGGGCAAGGTGCGCTATATTGGCGCTTCCAACTTCTTGGCCTGGCAGTTGGCGCGCGCCAACCTGCTGGCCGAAATACGCGGCTGGTCGCCCTTTGTCGTGATTCAGTCTCACTACCACATGCTGGAGCGAGAAGTCGAGCGCGAAATTCTCTCATACTGCGCCAGCTACGGCGTCGGCCTGATTCCGTATTTTCCACTGGCCGGCGGATTCTTGACCGGCAAATACCGGCGCGGCCAGCCGGCCCCGCCAGGGTCGCGCGGCGAATCAAACCGCTATGTCCAGCAGTATATGACCGATGCTAACTATGACCGCATTGAGAAACTGGAAGCTTGGGCCGCCGCGCGCGGGCATGCCCTCAACGAACTGGCCCAAGCCTGGCTGTTAGGCCATCCACAGGTCTGTTCCGTGATCTCCGGGGTTACCAGCCTGGAACAGTTACAGGCCAACGTCAAAGCGGCGGACTGGGCGCTTTCTCCTGCTGAGATGGCAGAAGTTGGAGAACTGCTGAAATAAGCTCTGCCTCTCCCTACACCGCTCCGCTTCACAGCGGTGTAGGGAGAGAACCCTTCCGCTTATTCCTCAAACCGCACTTCTACCGTCATCCCCCAGCGCAGGCGAGGATCGGTTTTATCCAGCTTCAGGCGCACGGTATAGGTCACATCCCCGCCCTTTTTACCTGCTTCCTGGTCAATCGTCTCGACTGTTGCCGGCAGGCTCAGTTCTTCCAGCGCGTCTGGAACAATCACCGCGGCCTGGCCCACGCTGATCTTCACCACTTCCATTTCGGTCAGGTCATTGGTCTCGATATACCAGACGCCCAGGTCTGCAATTTGCGCCACCGGCTGGTTCGGCAATACAATTTCGCCTACCCCCACATCCAGGCTGGTGATCACCCCGGCAAACGGCGCTTTTAATTCCAGGTCAGCCATGGCATCCTGCGCGGCCCGCACCTGGGCCTGGGCGCTTTTCAGGCGCGCCTCGGCCACCGCCAGTTCAGACGCCTCTGGGCCATCCTTACGCCGGTCATACTCACTCTGGGCGTCATCACGCTGTGCCTCAGCCGCGGCTACGCGCGCTTTCAACTGCTCCAGTTCATTAATCTTGAGATCCAGCTTGCGGACGGCATCATCGTACTTCTTTTGGGCATCTTCCAGCAAATCTTCGGTGCGCTTGCGGTCCGCATTGTCGGGGTCCATATCCTTATATTTATCAAACTCTTCCTGGGCGTCGTCGAGGTCTTCTTTGGCCGTGTTGACATCTTTACGCAGGTTGTCCAGCTCGGTCTGGTATTCGTCAGAGTCAAAATCGTCCAGGGCCTGGCGGGCCTCCACCAGGTCTTTTTCCGCCTGCCGCAGTGCCACCAGCGCGGCAGATGCGCTCACCTCTGCTTTACGCTTCAGGTCATCCAGCGCTTTCTGAGCCGCCTGCTCTTCCAATTGGGCGGCTGCCAGAGCGGCCTCTTTGGCTTCGCGGTCGCCCAGGCGGAGAATCACCGCGCCCGCTTCTACGATGCTCCCTTCTTTTACCAGCACCTCTTCCACCTCCCCACCAGTGCGGGTATAGATGCGCGCCGAATCGCGGGGGACTACGTTGCCCTCAGCGATTACGCCGCCAGAATCCTGAACTACCGGAATTTCTGGCGTGCGGGTAGGAGCCGCCTGCGCGCCCACCGCCGCCAGGCGGTCACAGCCGGCCAGCCCCAACGCCAGTAAGGCAATCAGCAAGAGAATTCCGTTTTTCTTCATTCTTATTCCCTCCGTCCATCAAATTCGTGCAAGAGCTTCTACTCCGCAGTGCTTATTCATAAGCCAGCGCCTCGCGGATGGTGATGCGGGCGGCATTGCGCGCCGGAACGACGCTGGCAAAGACCGCCAGAACCAGCACCAGGCCCAACCAATAGACCGGCCCCATGAGCGCAAAAGTGAACCGCGAGGGCGTATCGAACACGGCAATCGAAATCACATCTGCCATTACCTTACTGATGGGCAGTGAAATAATCACGCCCACCAACCAGCTAATGAAACCGATGAGAACGCCCTCCACAATCACCAGGTTCATCACCGCCCGGTCTGAGGCCCCAATGGCGCGCATCACGCCAATCTCGCGCGTGCGATCCATGACGTTCATGCTCATCGTTCCCATTAACCCAATGCTGCCCACCAGGGCCGTCAGCAGGGCCATAACCAGCAAAAAAGTGGTGAGGGTATTCAACCCGTCTGCCGAGTTTTCCAACAACTGCCGCCCGGCGGTCGACTCGCTGACGCGAATGCCCTGCGCCTGCAAGGAACTCTCGATCCTGGCGGCCAGCTCACGCTGTTGGGCAGTGGTCAGGTCGGCGCGGCTGGCTGTAACCCGAAAGGTCGAAGCCTGGTTGGGTTGGTGGATCAATTCCGAAAGGTACTCGTAATTGGTGTAGGCGATAAACCCGGCGCTCTTGCCCGCCAGTTGAAAAAAGCCCACCACAACCCAGGTGGTCTTCTTACCGTTGACGCGCAGGCGCAGGGTATCGCCCGGCTTCATATCGGGGAAACGCGACAGGAACCGCTCGGACAAAGCAATCGCGTTGCGGTCGCCGGGCTGTACCCAGCGGCCGGTGATTAACATCGGGTCAATCAGCCGGGTGGTCGAGGGCGGGCCCAGCAACTGCACCGCCTCGCCGGCCTGGTCGTTCTCTAACAAGATTTCACTCCGCGCGTAGGCCCACCCCTCTGCGCCTGCCACGCCCGGCACATCCGCCAGCGCCTGCTGAATTTCGCGGATGCGGTAAGCATGTTCCAGGTTGAGGTTAACGTCGGCCACAAAATAGCGCCCTAACTGCCTGATATAAGTTTCTAACGAGGCCCGCACGCTGAACGTGGCGATAAAAATGGCCCCTGCCAGGCTGAGGGTAATGAGCGTCAGCACCAGGCGCATTTTGCGCCGGAAGGTGTTGCGCAGTGAGATCAGGAGCGGCCGCGAAAAGGCCCTGCCGCCCTTACGCCGCCGGGTAAGAGCCGCCAACTGCCGGTCAAACCAACTGCCATGCTCTGGATCTTGCTCAGTAAGCGAGCCGGTCAGAGCTTCTTGCACCTTAATGCGCGCCCCGCGCAGCACCGGCATGGCCCCCGCGATCTGCGGCACAAGCAATGCGATCATCACCTGCAAGAGAACGGCATTCGGACTCGTCCGATAGCCGAGAATCTCAAAATTAATTCGCCCAGAAAGGAAATCTAACATGCGAAACGCGCCCTGGCGCGACAGGGGCAGTGACACGACCAACGCCAGCACGCCAAATACTGCAATCAGGGCTACATAAATGCCAACAATCTGAAAGCTGCGCGCACCAACGGTTTTCATCACCGCAATTTGACCAGCCTGCTGGTTAACGAGCGAAGAAAGGGTATTGGTGATGAGAAAGGCGCTTAAAAACACCACCAGGCCGCCTAACATAAATAACACGCCGGCCATGGCCTCGGTATAGCTGGCATTGGGGTGGTCATCATAGGCCCGCACCATGGCGTTATAGACCAGAATATCATTCTCTTCCATCTGCTCACTGGCCTGGTTGGCGATCTCCCGCAGGTAGGCCAGGTCCTTTTTACGGTCACGGACGGTCAGATAGAGGATATTGAATTTCTCCGGGTGGCTGAGCCACTCCAACGTCCCCATGGTGATGTAGCCCTGAGCCGGAGCCATGAAGTACCCCCCACCTACAGAGGACACTCCAATGGTCTGATCGCTGACGATGCCCACCAGCTTGAGGCGGCGCGTTTTTCCATCGGGCAACTGCACTTCGATCATCTCACCCAGCACAGCCGGCAGTTCGCCGCGCTTGCTGCGCTCAATCACAATCTCCCGGTCTCCCGGCGGCCAGACGCCCTCCACCAGCTTTACCTTGTTGATGACCATGGCATCCATGTCAGGAATCGCCTTGATGTTCATGCGCAGCCACTCATCCCCATGCCCGTGCGCCTGAATATCGAAAGTGCGAATTCCCAGGGCGTCTTCGACCCCGTCAATGCCCTTCACCAGGTCCACCGTGTCTTCGTCAAAATCCGCCGCCGCCACCGTCACCACAGCCGGGTTGGCAGCAGCGTAACCGGCGCGCATGTCAACAATCAAGATAGCGTGGATCGTGGCGATCATCCCCACGGCGAATAACCCCACCGCCACCGAAGCAACCACCAGGATTGAGCGAACCTTGTTGCCCCATAGGTCGGATAGGACTTTTTTCCAGCGCGGGCGAAGATGAGCAGTCAGGGCAATCATAAGCACACAGAGCCGGAAACCTTCAGAATGGGTCTCACTAACTTCAAAGAATTAGAGCGTTGCGCTTTCGAAAGCTTTTGCCAGTTCCGGAGAATCCGCCAGCAGCCCTACCAGCGACTCCGGTTTAACGACCAGCACCTCGGCGCCCTGGTTCGTGGCGCGCAGGCGGGGAATGATTTCCTTGCGTGCGCCCACCGCCCGCAGAGAGGTCAAAATGCCCCGGCGCTCTTCTGCGCCGCTGCCGGTCAGCGGACGGACGTAAAAATCTCCAGGTTTCAGGTGGTTCACCACCAGTTCGCCATGGCGAGATGGGAGCAGAACTTCTATCTCGCCACCAGAGACCACGATCAAACCACCGGCAGACAGCAGTTCCTCGCCGGGGGCCAATCGCTGGGTTGTGAGAGCGTGGTGGATAGAAAGCAGTGTAGAATGCGCCAGGTCTGGGAAGGCTTTTGCCAGCCATTCATTTACCAGTTCGCCGTCTGAGATCACCAACTTGCGGGCGGCACGCCGCGCCAGGGTGTCATCGTGCGTGACCATAATGACGGTTTTCCCTCGCGCTACCTGGCGCTCGAAAATTTCCAGGATTAACTCTGCTGTGCGCGTGTCGAGGTTGCCAGTTGGCTCGTCGGCAACCAAGATCGGCGGATCGTTAGCCAGGGCGCGGGCCACCGCCGCGCTCTGCTGCTGACCGCCCGACACCGCCGCCGGGTACTTGTGTTCCAACCCGGCCAGGTCCACTTCTGCCAACAGGGCCGCGGCCCGCTCTTCGCGCTCCGCAGGCGCATACATGTCGCAGAAATCCATGGGCAGCATTACGTTTTCCAACAGCGTCAGCATGGGCAGAAGTTGGAAGAACTGAAAGACAATGCCCATGTTCCTGCCGCGCCAGACCGACATCTGCCCTTCACTTAAGGTGTGCAGGTATAGATTACCCACCCGCACCACGCCAGAGGTGGGGTGATCAATGCCGGTAATCATGTTCAGCAGGGTAGATTTGCCACTGCCCGACCGCCCTACCACGCTGACAAACTCGCCTTCACGGAACGCGGCATCAATTCCTTTTAATACGGTAAATTCGCCGGCGGCATTTTTAAAAGTCTTCACCACCCGGCGCAGTTCGATCAAAGCGTCAGCATTGGCAGAATGTTCATCCGTTCCTACTACTTCGGCCGCTTCCGGTACTTTCACACGGTGCTTCCTCTCCATTCGTTGGTGATATGCCCATCGGTCAGTTCGACCACCCGCCCATACGGCAGCTTCAGCACCCGCTGCATCAGGTTGCGGTCGTGCGTCACCATCACCAGGGTTTTTCCGTTCTGGACCAACTGTTCAAAAATATCAAAAATCACGCCGGCCGTGACCGAATCGAGCCGCCCGGTGGGTTCATCAGCCACAATAATCGGCGGGTCATTCGCCAGCGCCCGCGCGATGGCTACACGCTGCTGCTGGCCGCCGGATACCGCCGCGGGCAGTTTGTGGATGTGATCTGCCAGACCTACGTTTTCGAGCAGTTCCCACGCCCGCTTTACGCTTTCGCGGCCCCGGTATAATCCGCAAAAATCCATCGGCA
Organism: Anaerolineaceae bacterium; assembly: GCA_034434155.1. Lineage (GTDB taxonomy): Bacteria > Chloroflexota > Anaerolineae > Anaerolineales > Anaerolineaceae > DSYU01. The sequence goes on along the minus strand of DAOUAC010000051.1, from coordinate 18,436 downwards.
GCAGCACGTTATCCATCAGCGAGAGGGTCGGCATCAGTTGAAACGACTGATAGATAACGCCCAGGTTTAGCCCGCGCCACAACGCCTGGTCATTTTCATCCAGGTCGTGCACGCTGGCACTGCCCACTTCCACTTTTCCATCGGTGATTCGATCTACGCCGGTAATCATGTTCACCAGGGTGGTCTTGCCCGCCCCCGATTTACCAATAATCAGCAGATACTCGCCCGGATACACTTCCAGATCAATCCCGCGCAGTGCCCAAAAATCCCCCGCCGCCGTGCGATAGGCTTTTTTAACACCCCGCAGGGCAATCAGCGGAGTTCCCCGCCGGTGTGATCCGTTTTTTGCTGTTTCTACCTGCGCCAGATGGCGCTCCCCTTCTGGCAGCCGGTGATTCGGCTGCTTCTTTGACGGGACCACGCCGCGCTTGCCGCGCTCTGTTCCCCAATTACCCCATAAGCGAATACTCATGAACCTGCTTCCTCTTTCAATCCACCCATCTTAATTATTCTTAATCAGGCCAATCGCCTTGATCTCAACGCAAAGCGGCCGCCTGTGATTCTAACCTTAAAAGCCTCGCTTGACCTTTCAGCTTCATTTCAACGCGCCCCATCCGTGCTAAAATAAAGCCGGTGTTCAAAACTAAACAGCCTGTTCAATTATACGACCCACCCACTGCTTGTCAATTCTGAGTTATCCGGTCGTGTTCAAAAATGGACAATCGTTCAGATTCTTCTGCCAGTTACCGCAGCTTCGACCGCCGCAAGCACCGCACCCGCCGCCAGTTAAAAGAGGCGCTTCTGAGCCTTATCCTCGAAAAGGGGTACGACGCCGTCACCGTTGAAGACATCACCGCCCGCGCCGACCTGGGGCGCACCACCTTTTACCTGCACTACCGCGATAAAGAAGAACTTTTGCTCGAATCAATTGATTCGATCTCTGAAGAGCTGCTTGCCCAAATCGCCCCCATCCCGCCGGCATCCTGGAATGCCCAACCAACCTCACCCGAGGCCAACCCCCGCGACCCTATCCGGGTGGTTTTTCGCCATGCCGCCGATAACGCCCCCCTCTATCTCATTATCCTGCACGGCGAGGGGGCCACGCGCGCCTCGCGGCGTGTGCGCGCCATCATCAGCCAGAAAGTGATTGAAGTACTGCACGAGTCTGTCGAGGGCGGCGCGCCTATCCGCCCGCAGGTTCCGGAAGAAGTATTTGCCGGCTACCTGGCCGGCGCGCTGATGGGCATGATTACCTGGTGGTTAGAATCGCAAGCGCCCTATACGGCAGACGAAATGGCCGATATGTTCCGCCGCCTGTTCTTCCAGGGTGGGCGCAGAGTTTTAGGTCTGGAAGAACTTTAGAACCTTGCGCCCCACGCACCTGAACACCCACCGCCCCAACAACATCCTTTTATTTTTTAGTGTAGAATAAAACTATCCCTGGAAGACGCACTGCACCGTTCCAGTTTTTTTAATTTGCTTCTGGCGCTTGCGCCACTCAATAAGGAGGGCCTCAATGGATGTTTTACTCGGCATGCTCATTGGATTCGGAGCATGGTTTTTCGTCCGCTATGTACTCGCCGCTTTTTACACCGTAGATCAGAACGAGCGCGCGGTGAAAACCATCTTCGGGCGAGCAGAACGTGTGGGCAACGCGACTACTGCCAATTCGCCGTTGGGCGAAACCCTCAGCGAAGAGCATAAACAGCGTTACAATTACCCGCAGGTGCGCGTCATCCAGCCTGGCGGACCGTACTTCAAATGGCCCTGGGAACGCGTCTATAAAGTCTCCATCGCCACCCAGACCATTAACATGGCTCAAGACCCTGACGATCCCAACGCCAATAACAGCGGAACTCTGCTCGAAGCCGTCACCAAAGATCAGCTCAACACCGGCCTGACCGGCCAGATCCGCTACCGGGTAGCAGAGAACAACCTGTATGCCTATCTCTTTGGCGTTAAGCGCCCTATTTCGCACGTGATGGGTTATTTCGTGTCGGTACTGCGCGAGCGCATCGCCAGTTTTGAAGCACCCAGGCCCCAAGAAGGCGAAGCTACCGAAAGCAGTATCGTTACGGGCGTTTCGATCAACGATCTGCGCAAAAATTTGCGTGACTTGAACGAGCATATGGAACGCGAATGCGCCTCGTCAGCGGCGCGCTATGGCATCATCCTCGACGCCTCGCTGATTACGGGCATTGACCCGCCGGCCGAGGTTGAGTCGGCCCTGGCGGCCATCAATACGGCCCATAACCAGGTTTCTTCAGACATCAGCCTGGCGCAGGCCGCCGCCGACCAGAAGATTGTGCAATCGAAGCGCGCTGTAGAAATCGAAACCCTCAACGCCCAGGCCGAAGTCGAACCTCTGATCGCCCTGGCCGAGCAGTTGAAAGCCCTGTGCAACAGCGGCCCCGATGCGCTCCAGATATACCTGCGGAACGTGCGTCTTAAGCTCTACGCCCACGCCGAACAGATTATTAAGGAGGTGCAGTAATGGAGGCCGTGTTTAATATTTTTATTGCCGCTGTGGCGACTTTCTTCGCCATGTGGATTGTCCAGCCGGTTGCGATGTTCTTCCTGCGTCTGTTCGGCCTCTATGCCATTGTGCAAGAAGGGACCTGTCAGGTTTACATCCTGTTTGGCAAGGTGGTGGGCATTCTGCGCGAACCGGGCCTGCACATTTTGCCCTTCGCCATTGGTCCCGGCGCTTTTCTGGTGCGATGGTTTGGCAGCGTGCGCACGCTGGATATGCGCCTGGACCAGCAGTATCTGCGCAGTAACCCGGTGAACTCAGAAGAAGGCGCGCCGATGGGCGTGGGCATCTGGTACGAAATGTATATCAGCGACCCGGTTGCCTACCTCTTTAAAAATGCGGACCCGCGCGGTTCGCTGGCGGCCAACGTCAGCAACGCGGTGGTGCGCTCGCTCAGCAATTTGCCGCTCGACCAGATGCTCGTCAACCGGCACAGCATGAGCCGCGCCGTGCGCGAAGAAGTCTCGCCGCGCTCGCACGAGTGGGGCTACAAACTGGGGTCGGTTTATATCCGCAAAGTCCACTTCCGTGACCGCGGCATGATCCAGCAGATCGAGGCAAAAGTCGTCAACCGCCTGCGCCAGGTGACTTCATCCATCAAGCAAGACGGCGCGAACCAGGTCAACATAATTACCAGCACCGCCGAGCGCCTGGCCGCCATCGAATTTGCCAAGGCCGGGGCCATCCGCCCGCGCATCGTCGGACAGGCCTTGCAGGCCATCACCGCCGACCCGCAGGTCGCCAACGCCGTCTTTGAAATCCTTGAAACGCAGAAGATTCTGGAAGGCAAAGGCCACCTGACTCTCGTGCCGCCCAAGAACGAGCTGCTTAACCAACTATTAGCGGCCCGTAAGACGGCTTAACTGCATTGGCCCCAAAATCCACGCGTGCCTTATGGAGGCGCGCGTGGATTTCTCTCTACAGCTTGCGTGGGTCGGGCTTGCGCGGCGGTTCTGGGCGGGCTGTGCCGCACACCCGGCAGGTTTGCTCATCTCCCTCAAAGGGGACGGCGCAGGTGGGGCAGGCATAGTAGCGATCCCAGGCCTGTTCCAGGGCATAACGGGCCGCCCGTTCTTGCGCCAGCCGGTCCTGATAGGCTTTTTCGATAGCCGTGGCCGTGTTCTTAATCACCTTCCAGGCCCGGTCTTTGATCTTCAAGTTCCCGGCCAGTTCGGCCAGGCCAGCCGTATCGGAAAGGGCCGCGTTCGCCATGCCGAGCAGGTCCGCCGGGTTGCCGCGTCCGCGCCGGCTCCACAAAATCAACCCTTTTTGAGCCAGCCGCAGAAGTTTTTCGCCGCCCCCGCGCAGCGTCTCCAGAAAACCGCGCGAGGTCAGGTCGCCCATTTTTACTTCGACCCCATCGCCCAGACGCGTCAGGTTAATCGTCAGCGCCGGGATGTAGCGCCCCCCCGACGCCAGGTAAACCGTGCCTTCCAGCGCGTCTTCGGTTCCTTCAAACTCGATATCGGTCTGTTCCTGGTTTTCAAACTCATTTTCCAAAGGGGCAATCAGGTCGCGGGGCTGCACGCCCTGCCAGCGCGCGGTGTTATCGGTAGCGACCGTATACGCCGCCGCGCCGATACCCACCGCTGCTGCTGCCGCCGTCACCAGATCTTCGCCCTTGCTGCCACCTGCTGGCTCTGGCAGACTGCTTTGCCCTTGTGCAATCATCGCGCGCAGCCGTTCCAGGCGCGCCCGTCCGGCCTGGTTAAAGGCCATAATCTCGCCTTTGCGATCCAGCGCCTTCGGCAGGTCGCCCGGCGAAAACGTCTCCGCGAAGAAAGCCTGGTCGGCGGAGGACATCATGCAGAAAATCGCCTTTTGTTCGTCGTTCAACGCGGCCTGCTGCTCGGCGGAAAGCATCGACAGTTTCGACAGGTCAGCCTGGGTCATGGTTTTAACACTCCATCCAGCATACGATCAACATGCTATTTGTGGATATCTACGAAATTCTACCCCCGAAGTTGCCCGCTCCGCAAGCAGAAAACCGGGCCTCCGGGCCTTCACAAACCTCTTGCAACTGTCCTTTTCCCTGTAGCCCGAACGACCGTTATAATAACCTTATGACCGCTATTGCCATCCCCCTGGTGAAGTTCCTCACCGTCGAAACCTGCCCTGCGGATTGGAAGCCCTTCGACCTTTACCTGATCCGTGATGACCAAATTGCCTTCTACGTGGGGCAGTCACAGTGCGCTTTCGCGCGCGTTTGGGAACACCTGCACGGCGGCATTCACGGTCACTCCATCGTGGGGCGCTTCATCCTGGTGAACTGGCCGAAATCCGCAAAATTCACGGTTGAACTGCTGGCGTCGTGCTCCGCCCGGTTTGCCGCTTTGGGCTATCAGGTAGATAGCGCCGAGCGCGAGCTGATCGAGCAGTATGCGCCCTGCTTCAACGTCTCTCTCAACCGCCAGCCAACGCCCATTCCCCCGGAATACCTGCCGCCCAATGCTCCCATCCAGCGGCTCAAGAGCTTCCGGCGCATGTTACGCGAGGCCGCGGTCGCCGCCGCGCGGATGAACAGCGCACGCGATACCGAGTGGGGGTAAGCAAAGCTTCACCAGGCGCTTAAGAATAGCCTTTCTCCAGTTCACCAGCTACCTGCTGGTCAGGAATGCGCATCCAGCTTTCTAACTGCTGTTCAAAAAACAAGGCCACCTGCGGCGAGTCGATATTGCCCAAGAGTTTCTGCTGGCGGTTGTCGCGGGTAATAACGTGCAGCTCGTAGCTATATTGAGTAGAGCCGCGTCTGCCGTGCGTCACTTTCTCAGTGCAGTAAAACTGCTGAATATCGGCGGTTTTAATGGTTTTTTCCCCGAACCAGGGCAGCGGTTCAAACCACACGTTCAGTTCTTCGCGGGTTAACTCGATCATGGTACGGTTGAGGAACCCCGCCAGCACTGAATACGTCATGCCGATGCCAATCGCCAGGTGTCCGAGGGGAAAAACGACGAAAATCCACGGAAGACCGCTCTGCATCCCGCCGCCCAGGCCGCTGGCGCCAAAGACCATGCTGTACCAGAAGCACAGGAACGCATCCCACGGAATAACAAAAAAGAGCATGGCAACGTATTTTGCGGAAAACCACCGCTGCACCAGCCGGGCGCGTTCTCCATCTTTCTCAATCTTCACAGCAGCCGGAACCGGTAGGGGCATGCGCTTGCGCGGGCGTTCCGCCGCCGGGACTGGTTCTACAGACAGTTTCAAAATATGCTCGTTGCCGCAGTATTCGCACCGAAAACGCCCCGAATCTTCGGCTACACTGACTTTCGCGCCGCACGAAGGGCAGGTAAGGGTGATAAAATCGCTCATCAATGGCTCCTCAATCTGACCCGTCTGGGTTAAGAATAAGTATAATCCACGCTGAGCGAAACAGACACCCTACCCCCAAAAGGAACCCATGACTCACACTTCCCGCAGTTTTATCGTTGGCCTGGCCGGCGGGTCTGCCTCTGGCAAAAGCACCTTAGCGGCGGCCCTGACCAACCAACTGGCATCCGGGCCAAACCTGACGGTCCGGTCAATTTCTACCGATGCTTACTTCCTGCCCGATGAGCGCATCCCGCGCTTTCGCTCCCCCTCGACCGGCTTAGACACCCCCGATTACAACCGTCCCGACTCGATTGACGTTCCCCGCCTGACGCGCGACTTGCGAGAGCACAGTATGGCCCCTAACCACCCCGATGTGATTTTACTGGAAGGGTTAATGGTTCTCCACCTGGAGGAAATCCGCGCGCTCCTCGATTTGCGCGTTTTTATCGAGTTAGAAGGCGAAAAACGCGCCCTGCGCCGCCTGGTGCGCAACCTGGGCCACGCCTATGATCCGATCAACCGCCACGACCCGGCATCCATCGCCAATTACTATCTAGAATCGGCCTGGGTGGGCCACGAAAAGTATATTGAACCCTCGCGCCGCTTTGCCGATCTGATCGTGCGCGGGGACGGTGATTTTAACCGCACTGCCGCTTTACTGGCCGCAGTCATCCGCAGTCAGGTGATTATGTGATACACTCAACGCATCACTGCTTCCGCATCTGCCGCCGGGCCGCCGCCCGGCGCAACCATGCCCAAAACAGGATTACAGCCTTATGCCATTCACCATCCAGCGTGGAACCAATATCTCCGAATGGTTAAGCCAGAGCCGCCGCCGGGGGCTGGAGCGGCTTAACTTCTTTACCGAAGCCGATATGCGCCTGATCGCCCGCCTGGGGTTCGATCACATCCGCCTGCCCGTTGATGAAGAACAATTATGGGATGAGCGCGGCAACCCCGACGAAGAAGCCTTTGGCCTGCTCAATGCGGCCCTCGATTGGGCCGAAACCACCGGCCTGCGCGTGATTGTTGATCTGCACCTATTGCGCTCGCACCACTTCATTTCGGCGGTCACCCCCAGGCTTTTCACCGACCCTGCCGAGGCGGAACGTTTCGCCGGGCTATGGCGGCAACTTTCAGAGCGCCTGCGCCGCCGCTCGGTAGACCAGGTGGCGTATGAACTGCTCAACGAAGCGGTTGCCACAGACCCCGCCGATTGGAACCGCGTCGCCATGACGGCCTTCGCGGCCATCCGCGCCTTAGAACCAGAGCGCACGATTGTGCTGGGATCCAACTGCTGGAATCAGACTCACACCTTCGACGTTCTCGCGGTCCCCCAGGATGCGCATACCATCCTGACCTTTCACTATTACCGGCCCATGCTCATCACCCACTACCAAGCCACCTGGTGGGAAGGCGGCTTTTGGGCCGGCCCGGTGCATTACCCTGGACAGCCCATCGCCGACGAGGATATGCACTATCTGAATCCCCGCTTCCTGGCGGAGAAGGTTCCGCAGTGGTCGAATGAAGTCTGGAACCGCGAGCGCATCCGCGCCGACTTTGAACTGCCGATCGCCGTTGCCCGGCGCCACAATCTGCCGCTGTACTGCGGCGAATGGGGCGCTTACGTTGCCACGCCCACCCCGCTCCGCCTGGCGTGGTACCGCGATATGCTCGCGCTGTTCAATGAATACGGCATCGCCTGGGCCAATTGGGACTACAAGGGCGGCTTTGCCCCTGTCGTCCGCAACGGCCAGCCTACTGAAATTGTTGAAGTCCTTACCGGTGAATAGGAAGCGTTATGAGTGAAACAACTGCTCAGGCCGTCCCACAGGCGACCTCGCGCCGGGGAATGATTATCCTGGTAGCCACTGCGGTGGCCTTATACTGGTCCAGCCTGTATTTTTACGTCCCTACCCTGCCGTTATACATTCAGACCAAAACGGATGATCTGGCGGCAGTGGGCGTGGTGCTTTCTATGTATGGTTTGTGGCAGGCCATCGTCCGCCTGCCCATTGGCATTGCCGCCGATTGGTTGGGACGGCGCAAGCCTTTTTTGATCGTCGGGTTCCTGCTCTGCGCCCTGGGCGCCTGGATCATGGCCGCCGCTGCTGGCGTGCCTGAACTGGTGATCGGGCGCGCCATCACCGGCCTGGCCGCCGCCACTTGGGTTCCATTGGTGGTGATGTTCAGCAGTCTCTTTCCACCAGAAGAGGCCGTGCGCGCTACTGCCATTTTGTCGCTGGTCAATGCCATCAGCCGCATGTTTGCCACCGGCGTTACCGGAACTCTCAACCAGTGGGGGGGGTATTCTCTGGCATTTATGGTTGCCATTGCCGCCGCCGGGTTGGCAATTCTCGTTACCCTGCCGGTACGCGAGCAGGTGCGCCCACCCAAGCGCCCGTCCGCGCGCGCCATCGGCATCCTCATCACCCGCCGCGACGTTCTCTTGCCATCACTGCTGAACCTGGTTTCGCAGTACGTCACCTGGGCCAGCACCTTTGGCTTTCTCCCCGTCCTGGCAAAGAGCCTGGGGGCCAGCGGCCAGATGCAGTCGCTTCTGGTGAGCATGAACCTGGGTGTGGGCATGGCCGGCAATCTGCTTACGTCCACCATCGTCCGGCGCATGGGGGCTTTGCGCATGGTGTACGTCAGCTTTGTCTTAACCTGCGGTGGGATCATCCTGGCCGGCGTAGGGAACAACCTGTGGTGGGTCTTTGCCGGTCAGGCGCTCATCGGCTTTGGCGGCGGCGTTGGCTGGCCGCTGTTGATGGGGTTGAGCATTGAAAAAGTAGACGAAGCCGAGCGCGCTACTGCCATGGGACTGCACCAGGCCGTGTACGCCATCGGCATGTTTGCCGGCCCCTGGTTGAGCGGCATCCTGGCCGCGTCTATTGGCATTCAGCCCATGTTCATCGCCACCGGCGTGGCTACCCTGCTCATTGGCATCGCCGGCGCGCGGTTACTCAAATAGCAACTCTTTCCTTTTAGGAGACCGTTCATGGAAAAACGCATTGTCTTAATCGGGGCCGGCAGCGCCCAGTTCGGTTATGGCACCATCGGAGACATCTTGCAAAGCAAGGTGCTGGAGGGCAGCTGCATCGTGCTGCACGACATCAACCCGCACACCCTGGCCGCCGTCGAGCAGACCGCCCGCCAGTTCATTCAGGAACATGGGCTGCCTTTCTCGATTTACGCCACCACCAACCGCGCCGAAGCTTTTCAGGGGGCCGATTTTCTGGTCATCTCGATTGAGGTGGGCAACCGCTTCGAGCTGTGGGAGCAAGATTGGCGCATTCCCCAGCAGTACGGCGTCCGCCAGATCTACGGCGAAAACGGCGGGCCGGGCGGACTTTTCCACTCCCTGCGCATCATCCCGCCTATCCTCGAAATCTGCGCCGATGTGATGCAGTACTGTCCAGACGCCACTGTCTTTAATTTCAGCAACCCGATGAGCCGGATCTGCACCACCGTCACCCGCGCTTTCCCCAACCTCAAATTTATCGGCCTGTGCCACGAGATCGCCTCACTGCGCCACTACCTGCCCCTCATCCTTAACGTTCCCTACGAAGCTCTGGAAGTGCGCGCCGCCGGTCTGAACCATTTCAGCGTGGTGTTGAAGGCCATTTATAAAGACACCGGGCAGGATGCCTACCCCGATATTCGCGCCAAAGCGCCGGAATTTTTCAGCCGGATGCCGTCTATGGATGCCATCCACAAATATTTCAAGGAAACCGGACGATGGCCTTCTAACGCGGAAGATTTTGCCAACATCGAAACCGAAGCCTGGCCGGAGCGCAAGGTTTTTCAGGTGATTCTGGAAAAATTTGGCCTCATGCCGATTACGTCAGACAGCCATTTTGGTGAATACATCCAATGGGCTTACGATGTAGCCGACCACAAAGGGATTTTGGACTTCTACAACTTCTACAAGAACTATCTCGCCATGGTCCAGCCCAAGATCGAACTGCGCCTGAAGGAGCGCATCGTCCCCATCATCGAGGGCATCCTCACCGACTCGGGCTACGTGGAAGAAGCGGTTAACATCCCCAACAACGGGCTAATCGCCAACTTGCCGGATTGGATTGTAGTGGAAGTCCCAGCGACCGTGGACAAGGACGGCGTCCATGGAATCCCGATGGGCCATCTGCCGCCCGGGTTCGCCGGCCTGCTGATGAACCAGGTTGCCGTTCACGATCTCACCGCCGAAGCCGTCCTGCAAAAATCCAAGGCCCTGGCCCTCCAGGCTCTGCTGGTAGACCCCATCGTCACCAACTATAACGGCGTCGAAGCCATGCTCGACACCATGATTCGGTATCAGGAGAATCGGTTAGGGTATCTTAAGTAAGGGCTTACCTGCGGTAGCGCAGCGCCTCGTGCTCAATCCACTTAATCCCCCGGCTGATGATGCCGGCCAGCAGTGCGGCGCTCAACGCCCCAACCCAAATCTTATCCATGCGCCCGGCCTGGGCGATGCCCTCGAACAACAGCACGCCCAGGCCGCCGGCTCCAAAGCGCGCCCCAATCGCGGCGATGGCTACCGACACCACCGCCGCCACGCGTACCCCCGCCAGAATGACCGGCAGTGCCAGCGGCAACTGCACCCGCCAGATGATCTGCCAGGAATTCATCCCCATCCCGCGCGCGGCCTCCAGCACTGACGGGTCAATGCCATCTAAAGCGGCGAGTACGTTGCGCACCAGCACGACCTGGTTATACAGGATCAGCGCGGCGATTACCGCGCGGGCGTTCAGGCCAAACACGGGAAGCAGCAGAATGATGAGGGCAATACTGGGAATGGTATAAATCGTCCCCAGGCAGCCGGTAAAGGCTCTGGCAAGCCGCGGGCGCGGGTGCAACGCCCATCCCAGCGGCAACGCAATGGCGGCGGCGATGAATAAGGCCGAGCCAGTCATCCCCACGTGCTGAAGAACCAGGTTTAAGACCACATCCCAGTTGCGCAGCAGGTAGCTCACTCTCTGCACCCCCAACCCTTGAGATGCTCCATGCGCACCTCGCCGACGGCCTGGCCGCCGTTGACCACTCGCACCCGCTGAACGCCGGGCTCCAGCAAGAGATTCAACGCCTCGCGCAGGGTAGCATCAGGCGAGAGGGTCGTTTCGCTGCAGTCAGCCTGCCCGTCCTCGACCGGAACCATCACCGCCTCCACCCGCACCAGCCCCAACTGGCGGATGCGATCATCAGCACGCAGCAGGCCGCGCACGAAATCATTCGCCGGGCGCGCCAACAGATCACAGGGCCGGCCGTACTGCACCAGCTCGCCCCACCGCAGGACCGCAATTTCATCCGCCAGCCGTAGGGCTTCATCTACGTCGTGCGTCACAAACAGAATGGTTTTACGCACCTGGCGCTGCAAGCGCAGCATTTCATCCTGGAGCATCGCGCGGGTAATGGCGTCAATGGCCCCAAACGGCTCATCCATCAAAATCAGTTCGGGGTCGCCAGCCAGCGCCCGCGCCAGACCCACGCGCTGCTGCTGTCCACCTGAAAGCTGTGCCGGGTAGCGCCCGCGAAATTCGTGAGGCGGCAGATCCACCAACTGCAAGAGTTCATCCACCCGCGCGGCAACCCGCGCCGCCGGCCACCCCAACAGCGACGGCACAACGCCCACGTTTTCTGCCACCGTCATGTGCGGGAACAGCCCCACCTGCTGGATAACATACCCAATCCGGCGCCGCAGCGCCGTTACATCCATCTGCCGGACGTCTCGACCGTCCAACAAAATTTGGCCGGCGGTCGGCTCGATCAGTCGGTTTGCCATCTTCAACAGGGTGGTCTTGCCGCAGCCAGAAGGTCCCAGGATCACCAATAATTTTCCCTCCGGCACAACCAGATTGACCTCGCGTACAGCCGGACGCATTGCCCTGGGGTAACGTTTGCTCACCCGCTCGTAGCGCAGCTTCACTTACTTAGCAACCCCTCGCCTTCCAGGAATTCGCGGGCCACATCCGCCGGTTCGCGCTGTTTGCCCGACACCTCATAATTCAGCCGCTGCATGACCTCGTTGGTTAACCTGGACTGGAGCGGATTCAACGCTTCGGCGATCTGCGGGTGGGCGTCTAGCACTTCCTGGCGCACCACCGGAGCCACCTGGTAGGGCGGAAACAGCCCCTGATCGTCCTCTAAGACCACCAGATTGAACGCCGCGATCTCTCCATCCGTGCCAAAGGCCACCGTCACGTCGGCCTGGCCGCTGGTTAAAGCCTGGTAGCGCAGGCCCGGATCAACAGCTTTGTATTGTTTAAGCTGAAAATCACCGTACACTTTGCGGATTCCCGGCAGGCCATCTTCGCGTTCCTGGAACTCCGGCGGCCCCACCATCACCAATTCCCCGGCTTTGGCCGCCATATCCGAAATGGTGCGAATGCCGAACTTTTCGGCCCCTTCCTGAGTCATCGCCAGGGCCTGGGTGTTATTCATCGGGGCTGGCTCCAGCCAGACCAGCCCAAACTGCTTCTGATATTCCGTTTTTACCGTCTGGTAAACCTGCTGGGGGTCGCTGTTGGCGGGCAGTTTCAGCACCGTGAGCAGTCCTGTGCCGGTATATTCCGGGTAGAGGTCAATTTCTTTATTCAGCAGGGCCTGCTGCGCTACCGGCGTCCCCCCCAGGTTCAATTTGCGTTCCACTTGAAAACCCGCGTTTTCTAACAGCAACGCGTACATCTCCCCCAAGATAAACTGCTCGGTGAAATCCTTCGACGCCACCCGGATTGTCTCCCCGGCCTGCCGACCGCCCGGGCCGCATGCCCCCAGCAGCAGTGCCACGATCACCAAGACCGCTACCCAACGCCTTCGCTTCCTCTTCTCCATGCCGCTACCCTCCTCACCAACCGCCGGTAAGCCACATGCATACTGATCCGGGTTCATCTGGGTCTATTTTCTTCCAGCGCCTGCTGTATCTGCTCCAAAATAATCTCTGAGCCTACTGCCAGCAGCGCCACCGGAACCGCCCCAACCATTAAAATCGAATAATCAAACATCGCGAACCCGCGCGCGATGTAAATTCCCAGCCCGCCCGACCCGACAAAGGCCGCCAGCGTTGCGCTGGAAACCACCTCCACGGCCGCCGTGCGCGCTCCTGCCACAATCACCGGCAGTGCCAGCGGAAACTCCACCCGCGCCAGGCGCTGCCAGGCAGACATGCCCATTCCACAGGCAGCTTCGACTACCCCAGGGTCGAGGGTACGAAAAGCCGCGTCGGTGTTCATCAAAACGGGCGGCAGTGCCAACAGCACCAGCGCCGCCGCCGCCGCCCACGCGCTCAACCCCAGATAAGGGATCACCAAAAACAGGATCGCCAGGCTGGGGATGACGCGCAGACCGTTGACGGTGTTCATCACCGCCAGCGCCGCCCACCGCGAGCGCGCCGTCCAGATTCCCATCGGCACGCCGATCAGCAGTGCCACCCCCAAGGCAAACGCCGTCAGCGTCAGGTGATCGCGCAGTGCGCCAAAAAATTCCTCGCGGTGCGTCAGGGCATATGCCGCCGCCCGCGTCAGCAGGTCTAACATGGCGGGCCGCCTATCAACCGCTGTGACTGCCGGGCATTAGCCTCTGGCGCGGTCCAGCCATAACAACACCAGTAAAGCAATTTCAATCCCCTTATCCACGTACCCCAACAGACTGCGCTCGCCCATGATGGCCCAGGCCACAATCGTAACCAATGTAAACAGCATCATTGCGAACCGGATGAGCGGCCGGTAGCGCACTGCCAGCGGGATAGGCGCAAACAGGGCCGCCAGCAGCCCCAGGTACCCCAGGCCGTTAAGAGTGAACAGCAGGTCGAGCTTGCCCATCAACACATTTAGGTAAAAATGGATCAATGCTGTAGCCAGAGTCAGGGCGATAACCCCCAACTGGACCGGTCCAAAAGTTGTTTTGGCCGAAGCACTGCCTGTCATCATATCCCCAACTCCTTTCTTATCCGGCAAACCGCTGAAACGCAGGGTTTCCATCTCAATCCTCTTAGTCTCCTATCGGTCTTTCCTCGCGCGGGGCCGGATGCCGCGCAGCAGACTGATACGCCAAGGCTCCATAAGCGATCCCAAACAACGCCAGCAGAAAGTCGCGCGCGCGCACCACCAGGCTGAGCGCCAGCCCCACCTGCGGCCCCCACCCCAGGGCCTGAGTCGCCAACACCTGACTGGCCTCCAGCGCGCCCAGGCCGCCGGGGATCGGCATCAACAGGGCCAGCCGGCCAGCCGTCAGCGCCAGGATCACCTCCACCGGCGAAGGATCGGCCCCCAGGAAGCGCAGCGTCAGACCGTACTCAACGATCATCAGGCCCCAAATCGCGCCCGACAGCCCAATCCAGGCGGCCAGGCGGCCCGGCTGATCACGGCACAATCCGGCGATGCGCTCCTCAGCCTCGCGGGTGACCTCTCCGGCGCGCCGCCACCAGTCCGTCTCGCGGCCCCGCGCCAGCCGAGCCACCAACCACGCAGCCGGGTACTTTCCCCGATGCAAAAGCGCCAGATGGCCGAGCGGCAGCGCCAAGACACCAACCACCACGCCCCATACCCAGGCCCCTGCCGCAAACCCATTCAGAAGGGCCACCGCCGCGCCCAACGCCAGAAAGGTGAAGTTTGCCAGAAGGTCCAGCAGCCGGTCTAGATAAACGCTCGAAACTGCCACCGCCAGCGGCGCGCGCTCACGGCGGCTGAGCAAGTCCACCTGTACCGGCTCGCCCCCAAACTGCGGCCCCGGCGTAAAGAAACTAACCCCAAACCCCACCAGCCGGTACGCCAACAATTGAATCAGGCTGGCCCGCCGCCACTGCATTGACCGCAGGATGAGCAGCCAACGCAGCGCCATGCCACCGAGAATCAGCGCGTTCACGGCAATGAGCGCCGCAATCTGCTCCGGTTCCAGCAAGTCAAGCGTCTTCAGGGTTCGATCGAGGGGCGTCGCGCGCAGCGCCAGGTAGAACAGCCCCGCCACTGCGCCCCAGGCCGCCCAGATGGCCCACGAACTCCGTTTCCTCCCCCAAACCCCAGATGCGTGCGTTTCCATATCAGGAGACCGTCTTTTTAGAATGGGTTTTCAGCGGCGCGCCCTGCCCCTCTCTCTCACCGGCGCGGTGATTAATCAGCCAGTTTTCGGGCGTCCACAGTGAATATGCACCCGTCCCACCGATCATCACCCCGAACCCTGTCAATAAGCTCAACCAGTAGATCACCACGTCAGGATGATCGCGCAGCACCAGGCCCGCCAGCAGCATCACTCCCAGAGCAGTCATTCTGCCAGCCGCGCCGACCACCAGGGCCGGCAATGCCAGCGTCCCGGCGGCCAGCACGATCCCATTGGGGACAGCAGTCCCCAGTTCTCGCCAGAGGATGACGCCCACCAGCGCCGCCAGAACGCCCCGCAGGCACAACGGCAGCCAAAAGCGCACCGCCGGTACCCCCCACCAGGCCGGCTTTGGCTCCGTCTGCCCGATTCGCCCGCTGACCCACAGCCAATCGCGCCAGAAGTGCGCCAGCGATGGGATCATAAACACCAACGAGGCCGCCTGTGTCACCACGCCAGAGAACACCGGCAGCAGGGCCACTCCCAAAAAGCCCATCTGCGCCCCGGCCAGCGCCCGGCGGATCATGCTCTCGTCCAGATCATAGACGGGCAGGCCGGCCCGCTTGCGGCGGTTGATGCCATAAACAAACGCAAAACGCGCCAGCCCCAGCAGCAGATAGGCCGCCTGAATCTGCCCGCTGAACACTCCCACCACCGCGGCAATCAGAAAGCCCAGGCTGTCCCACTCCATATCCAGCCTGGCTCCCAGCCGCGACTCCATCGCCGTGATACGCGCCAGGTAGCCGTCTAAAAAATCCAGCGAGGCCGCCGTCAGATAGAGAACGCCCGGCGCCCACGCTACCACTCCGCCGCGCGCTGGAGCCGCCCAAAACCCCGCCAGCAGCGCAAATAAAGCGCCGCGCAAAAGCGTAACTTCATTGGCCCAACCCAACACCGGGTACAGCGGCGACTCGTCGTTCCGGCGGTTGTCGTACAGGTTCCCCCACGTAAACCAAAACTGGTAGCCGCCTGCCCCCAAGGCCAGCGCCAGCCACAGCCAGGCATAGGCAACAGGCCAGACCTGTCCTAACAGGGTAAAACTAAGCGCAATCATCCCTCCGTAACCAACAGCGCGCAAGAGCAGGGCTTTGCGCAGGCATTGTATGCGGATTGCGTATGCAGTTGAAATCGTCACGGCAGATCATCCTCTCATCCCACGTTTATTATTCTATCCAGTCCATCCACCCCTGAATAGTGTCCGTATAATCCCTTCATCCATTGGGCGCGACCTTTTAGAGATAATACGAGCCGCGGCAGGAAACAGATTAACGATAAAAAAGCGCCCTCTGGCGAGGACGCTTTTTTTGGAAAAGCTTACCGTGAAGATCAGACGTGACGGCTGCCGCGGACGGCGCGGATGATCAACAACAAAATGACGGCGCCGACGAAGGCAACGATAATATCCCCCAGAATGCCCAGGCCGATGCCAATTCCCAACAGGCTGAACAGCCAGCCGCCCAACAGGCCGCCGACAATCCCAATTAGAATGGCGCCCACCAGGCCAACGCCAATTCCCCGAACTACGGCATCCGCCAGCAGGCCGGCGATTGCGCCAACAATGATCCAAACTAACAAAGCAGTAGCATCCATTGCTTTTCTCCTATCGAGTAGAACTTAAAGACCATCAAACGCATAACTGATGATAAGCAGCAGGCCAGCCAGGGCCAGAGACCAGACTCCATAAGAATTGGGGAGCTGAATTACCCCTGCAATGGCATCCGCAAAACCGATAACCCACAAAATCACCGCGATTAAAGCAATGCCTCGGCGGTTTTCCAATCTCAGATTGCTGCGGTCTCTCCTCGCCATACATCTCCATCTGGCCTACCGGTCATTCATAAGGCTGTACAACCCATCAGCCTCCCAGATCTGGCCTTCTGAGTTCTTAATATAGTAGAAGAAAAGTTTGTTTTCGAGTGGGGAATATCCTATTCGGGCGCGGGGCCTATCCCTTTGAGACGGCCATCCCTTCCCTACAACCGATTGCGCTTCTATTTTCCTCTAAAAGGGGTCTGCCCCCAATTTTTTACAAGAAAAAGGCCCAATCTTATAACATGTTCATTTCCCTGCCGCGGGCAATGGCGCGTTCACGGCTTGAAACGCCCAGCTTGCGGTACAAACTGCGCACGTGCCACCGCACCGTCGCCAGGCTTAAGAATAGCCGGTCGGCGATTTCCTGGTACGTCTGGCCTTCGAACAGGAAGCGCAAAATAGCCTCTTCACGAGGGGTTAACTCTGCGCTCAGCGGCTGACCGCGCCGCCCTGCTCCCTGCCGGGCCCCGCCGCTGACCGGATGGGCAGGCAAAAGTGGAGGGATGGGGGCCTTACGGCGTTTTCCCTGGCCTGGAAAGGCTCCCAGCAATTGGTTGAGATAATCCAGCAGGGCCGCATGGGCACTGCGCACCACCGGCGACCGATCACGGCGGCCCGGCCCACCCCGGCGGACTGCCTCAGCGCGCAGCGCCTCCAGAAGGTACTGCATCGGCTCCCCTTCCTCATAAAAGACGCTCGCATACCCGCCCGGCTGAGCCAACGTCACTGCGCGCTCCACAGCCACTAACGCCCGCAGGCGGTCGCCAAGCGCATCCATCGCCAGCGATTGTAAGATCGCCAGTTCAATCACCCGATGAACCAGCGCATCCCGTTCCGCCCGGCTCATGCGCTGCATCAGGTAGACCAGCACCGGCTGCAAGACTGCCATCGCAGTAGACAGGTCACGCGAAGCGCGCAGACGCCGCGCCCGCGCCGTTGAGACGCGCACCCACACGTTCCCCCACAACCTCCAGGGAGCGGTCCAGGGGTATCGGCAGAGATCCTCCTCCTCCATCGGCGGCGGCGAACCCTGGGTGCGCGCCGCCTCCTCCTCCACCCAACTGGTGTCGCCGCGCTGCGAAAGGATATCAGCTCGCATTCCCTGCCCAAGCACGGGGTCGCTCTCCGCAGCGACCATCTCGGTAATCTCCAGAGCTTCTTCCCAATCGCCCGCCAGCCGCCAGGTGCGCGCCTGAGCATAGTACAACGCCAGCAGATCCGCCTGCCCGCGGGTATCACCACCCCCGGCCGGCCAATCAGCCAGCCCTGCGCGGATTTCCTCGCCCGCCGCGTCGAACTCCCCCTGTTCTACCAGGATCAAACCCAACAGCGCCCGCAGTCCTACCGCCTCGCGCGGATTCTCCGCAGGCCCTGCGCGGCAAAGCGCGGCAGCCTGCGCCAACCGGCCCGCATAGACTTCGCGCAAGGCCTGGGCCAATGTCTCAGATGCAGAAAAAGCCTCTATCATCAACGCTATTATAAAACCACGCGCAAAGAAAAAGGCCGCTGCGCGAGCGGCCTTTTTCTGGATCTTCTTTATCGCATTAACTCCATAACCGGTCGTGAGACCAATCATTATTCCATTCGTCGGTTGGCTCCCACAAACCAGGGATGGCCGGGTGCAAATGCTCGGCGATGACCTCATCGTTGAGCGATTCAATGCCCAACCCCGGCGCATCGGGGACCTGG
>DAOUAC010000050.1:0-32153 GCA_034434155.1 Anaerolineaceae bacterium | reverse complement strand
GAAGAAGCCGTTTTTGGGGTCGAAAAAGAGATCGAGATCACGCGCGATGAAATCTGCTCGCGCTGCCGCGGCAGCGGCGCAGAGCCCGGTTCTTCCCCCACCCGCTGCAACACCTGCGATGGCCGCGGCGAGGTTCGCCAGGTGCGCCAGACTTTTCTGGGTTCGATGGTGCAGGTCACCACCTGCCCTACCTGCAACGGCCAGGGCGAGGTCATCTCTTCGCCGTGCAGTCACTGCCGTGGGTCTGGCCTGGAACGCCGCACGCTGAAGAAAATGGTTTCCATTCCAGCAGGCGTGGACACTGGCAACCAGATTCGGTTGGCGGGCGAGGGTCAGCCCGGCATTAACGGCGGCCCTAACGGCAACCTGTACCTCGAAATCCAGGTCAAACCCCACAAATTCTTCCGCCGCCGCCAGTTCGATATTCTTTTGGACTTAAATATCAACGTCGCTCAAGCGGCTTTGGGCGCTGAAATTGAAGTGCCGACCATAGACGGCAAGCAGCGCCTGTCTATCCCGGCTGGTACCCAGCCGGGGCGCATCTTCACGCTCAAAGGCAAGGGCGTGCCGCACCTGCGCGGTGGTGGGCGCGGCGATCAGGTGGTCATCATCAACGTCGAGGTTCCCACCCGCCTCTCTGCGGAACAGCGTAAGCTCTTCGAGCAGCTCGCCCAGACGCTCGGCAGCGAAGTGAACCCTCAGGAGCGTAGTTTCCTCGACAAAATCAAGGAGGTGCTGGGTGGCTGATCCGCGCTGGCTCGAAGTATCTATGACGGTCGATCCCGAACTGGCTGAGGCGGTCTCTGAATTACTCAGCCGGTTTGTTTCTAACGGGGTGGTGGTGGAGAGCGGCGTAACCTACAACGACGCCGAAGATGAAGGGACTCCTTACGGCCCGGCGCGGGTCTACGGTTACCTGGCGATTGACGAACAGATCGAAGAAACCCGCCAGCGGCTCGAAGAGGGTTTCTGGCATCTTGGGCAGATCCAACCACTGCCCAAGCCGGTCTACCGGGTGATCGAAGATGAGGACTGGATGGCCGCCTGGAAGCAGCATTACCACCCCATCCAGATCGGCAGGCGCTTGCTGGTTCTGCCTGCCTGGCTCGCGGAACCCCCCGGCGGGCGTGTGGCAATTCGCATTGACCCCAGCATGGCGTTTGGGACCGGAACCCATCCCACCACCCAGTTGTGCCTGGAACTGCTCGAAACCACCGTCACCGGAGCAGATGGCCGGCCCGTATCCCATGTGATTGACGTGGGCTGTGGTTCGGGTATTCTCTCTATCGGCGCGGTCAAATTGGGCGTGCCGCATGCCCTGGCCGTTGATATTGACAACGCCGCCATCCGCTCTACCCGCGAGAACGCCGCCGCCAATGGCGTCCTGAGCCAGATCGAAACCGGCCTGGGGTCGGTGCAAGAAGTGCTGGCCGGGCAGTTTTCCATCCGCCAGGCTCCACTGGTGCTGGCGAACATCCTCGCTCCGGTCATCATCCGCCTGTTCGCCGCTGGCCTGGCCGATCTGATTGCCCCTGGCGGTAAGATCGTCCTCTCCGGCATCCTCGATACGCAGGCCGCCGGAGTGATCGAGGCCGCCGAGCAGTGCGGCTGCCGCTTTTTAGAACAGCGCCAGATGGCTGATTGGGTGGTGATCGTCTTGGGCCGCTGAAAATGGCGATTGGCAGGTGGCTTTCATCCTTCAGCTTCTTTAGTTAAAGAGGGGCTATGAACATCGCATTCCTGGGTTTAGGGATTATGGGCAGCCGTATGGCCGCCAACCTGCTGCGCGCTGGTTATTCGCTGGTGGTCTGGAACCGCACGCCGGAGCGGGCCGCGCCGCTCGCGGCGTTGGGCGCGCGCGTAGCCGCTTCTCCTGCTGAAGCCGTACCTGGCGCTCAGGTCGTCTTTACCATGCTTGCTACCCCTGAAGTGGTTGAAGCAACTGCTCTGGGGCCAGAAGGCTTCTTGCCAGCTATGGATCGGGGCGCGCTGTGGGTTGATTCCAGCACCACCCACCCGGCGTTTGCGCGCCGCATGGCCGCCGCCGCTTGTGAGCGCGGCATCCGCTTTATGGACGCGCCGGTGACGGGCAGTAAGCTTCCCGCCGAGCAGGGCCAACTGCGGTTTTTGGTAGGCGCAAATCCAGCGGACCTGGAAGAGGTGCGCCCCCTGCTGGAGAAAATGGGCAATACCATCATCCACGTTGGCGAGCCGGGCATGGGCGCGTCGCTGAAGATCGTCTTTAATCTCATGGTCGGCCAGGCCATGCTCGCATTTGCCGAAGGGTTGGCGCTCGGCGAGGTGCTGGGTATCTCGCGCGAACGCTTGCTAGATTTATCGCTGGGCGGGCCGCTGGTGGCGCCCCTGCTTTCGACGAAGCGCGGCAAAATCGAAAGCGGCGACTTCGAGGCCGACTTCCCACTCCAATGGCTGCGCAAAGACCTGCACCTGGCCGCCCTCACTGCTTATGAATTGGGCGTAGCCATGCCCCAAACCAACGCCGCCAAAGAAGTTTACCAGTTGGCCGTACAGGCCGGGCTGGGCGAGCAGGATTTTTCAGCAATTTACGCATTTCTAAAACAGCGGTAAGACCGGCTCACCACACCCGTTCCATCTCCGGGTTGTCCAGCGGCATGCGCCCGACCTTTGCCATATTCACCCACTCGTCGTGGACCTTAACGCGCACGACGTCAGCGGTGTAGTCGGTGATGGTGGGGCCGTGATTGTCGAAGAGCGAAGACCCCACTGCGTAGATATCTACCGGCACTTGCAGCCGCTCAAAACGGCGGATCTTTTCGGGGTTGAACCCGCCCGAAACCACAATTTTGACGGCCTGGCAGTACTCGCGGGCGCGTTCCTTCCAATTCGCAGGCACATCCCATGCCTCCCAGGCCTGATCCAGCGCCTGCCGGACGGTGAACACCAGGCGCGGGTTGACGCCCAAATCGAGCAGGGGGTCGCCCAGCGGCGGCACGGATACGTCGCGCAGTGTGCCGCCAGTATCCAGCCGCACCCCAAACAAAATATAGCGCGCGGCCTCTTCAGGCTGTCCGGCTTCCATCAATTGATAGTAGCGGTTGAACATTGCCCGGCAGACTAACAGCGAATCGCGCACGCAGTTGTTATTAAAATCCACCAGGGCAATCCGCGGGATGGTGACTGGCAGCACCTCCGCAAAGGCCAGCATGGCTTCGGCTGTGTCTCCCAAAAAGCTGGCAATAGCCGCATGCGCCACGGTGCCGCCGCCGGCCCCACCCCACCAGTCACCCTGGGCATCGGTGGAGATGAACGGCCCCAACGTGCTGGCGAAGTCCTTGTTAAACCGCTGTACAGCGATGTTGTAGGCATAGCCATCGGCGGCCTGCACTTCGTGAACGTCAAAGCGGGCCGGGAAGAACAAAATGGGCTTGCCGCGCGCCGCATGGAAAGTCTCATACACGTTGGTCGCCACGCGGCTGGAGCGCGTCAGGATGCCCAGGGTAGGGGTCTCCAGAATGGCAAAGTCGCGGTAGCGCCCGCGCACGCGGATGACCGGCTGTACGTGCAGAGGGTCACCGTCGCCAAAAACAACACTGCCATCGTGTACCGCCCAGACTTGCAGTTGATCGGCTGTGTTAACAAAGTTGCCGTCCTGCCAGTAGCCGGTACACAGCTTCAGCATGGTCAGAGCCTTATCAACGCCCACCACAATGGTTTTGCCGGGGCGGCGGGTGAACCACTGCATTTCTACCTCAATGTCTCCGTTTTTTACGTTCTCATAAGAGATGCCCGGCGGCAGGTGAGCATCCTTGCCGCGGTAGGTATAGCCCCGGCGCGACAGTTCAGCCAGCATATAAGCAATATTGGTGAAATATTTGTCGCTGTACCAACCTCGCCTCATGCGCTCTACGTCCAGCTTGAAGGTCTCATTGGTCAGGCGCTGCTTGTTAAAGATACTCATAATGAATCTCCTGTGGAGAGGCCGATCACTTGGTGTAATTTGTACACTATTATAGTCTCTTTGACCTGACTGTCAAGAGACGCCCGCTGTACACCATTTTTTAGGGACCCATGTGAAGAAATGCCTTAAAGCGGCAGGACGATGGTGATGGTCGTGCCTTCCCCCACAATCGACTCCACCCATACTCGCCCATTATGCGCTTCAACAATGGATTTTACGATTGCCAGGCCCAACCCCGTGCCAGACGCTTCGGCGCTGGCATTGCTGGCCCGGTAAAACTTATCAAAAATATACGGCAGGTCAACAGCCGGGATGCCCACGCCCGTGTCCATGACCTGCACAATGGCCTGGTTTTGCTTCACCAGCCCCGTTACCCTGATCTTACCGCCCGCGTGAGTGTATTTAATGGCATTATCCAGCAGGTGGTCAATCATCTGGCGCATTTGCACCGGGTTCGCCAGCAGTGAGGGAAAATCCGGCTCAAAATCAACCTTGATCTGCTGTTCTTTGGCCTCAGCCTGCTTCTTGAAAACGTCCACCGAGAAGGTCACAATTTGGTCCATGCGCACGTACTCGCGGTGAACATCCAGGCCCGACTCAATCTTGCCAAGTTCCAGCAGGTTATCAATCAACCGTGTGATGTTGTGAACGCTGACCTGCACCCGCCGCAGGAAATCTTTCTGCGTGTCGGTCAGCGGCCCTACCCGTTCCATCAGCTCCACATACCCTAGAATGGCCGTGAGCGGCGAGCGCAAATCGTGAGAAACCGTATGCACGAAATTCGTTTTGATGCGATCCAGTTTCTTCAGATTGGTGATGTCGTGCATGGTGATAATCATGCCGACGTCTGCAATCGGCGTGGCCCGCGCCATCAGCACCAGGTTTTCATCCGGGCAGATTTCGGTGACGTTCACCGCGCTCTGACCGCCGCCAGAAACCAGCAACTGAAGTTCCTCTTGCGGAAAAACGTCCTGGAACGGCTTGCCGGTCAGGCGGGTATTCGCGCCCAGCTTAAAATATTCACGTACAGCGTGGTTGACCAGCACCAGGCGGCGCTCCTGATCCATCACGATGACCCCATCCTGCACGCCGGTCAAAATCGCTTCCAGCTTGTTGCGGTCGGCGGCCATTTCGCTGTAGACGCGCGCATTTTCGAGGGCAATGACCGCGTAAGAGGCCAGGGCTTTAAGCAGCTTCACGTGCTTTTGGGTCAGCGGCAGGCGGCTTTCGCGGTTGTCAACGCCCATCACGCCGAAAACCCGCCCGTTCACTTCCAGCGGAACGTAAGCCAGGCTCTGCACCAGGTAGGCCGTTTTGATCTTTTGAGGGGTATTCTCATCCAGCAAAATTGTCTGCCCAGAGCGCATCACCGAGCCGGCCAAGCTGTCGGTGATGGGCAGGCGGAAGGTGCGCACAAAATCTTCCTGGAAGTTGCGCGCCGCGCGCATATATAACTCGCCGGTTTTTTCGTCCTGAAGCAGCAGACTGCCTTCTTCCGCGCCGGTCAGTTCTACGGCCGCCTCGATCACCGCCGACAGCACCTGGTCGGTATCGAGCTTGCCGGTCACTTCGCGGCCCAGGCGGATGAGGGTTTCTAATTCGTCTAACTGGCGTTGCAGGCTAGACGTAAACCGGCGTGACTCGAGCAGCAGCGACTCTTTCCGCCGCTGAGAGAGGTCAATCGCATTCTTCACCGAGCGCAAAATTTCTTCCGAGCGCAGCGGCGGGGCCAGGAAATCATTCACCCCCAGCCGCATGGCCCGTTTGAGCAGTTCCAGGTTATCCTGATAGAAGAACAAGATCACAGGCACCGCCGGGAAGCGCCGCGCAAACTCAGCCGCAAAATCAATGCCTTGCCCATCTGCCAGGCGTTCTCCCAGGATCACCAGGCTCGGAGAGAGCATCCCGGCCTGCTTAAGCGCCGTTGCGCCTTCCTGAACCATGCCGACGCTGTATCCTGCAGAGCGGAGGACGCGATCCAGCAGGAAGTTGATCTGATTATCCGCTATAACGACCAAAATATGGTCTTGTGTGTTCGTCATCGTTCCAGTATTGTATCCCGATAATGGATTTTGGTGGGTAATTCAGGGTCAGAGATCCAGCGGCAGGGTCAGGTAAAAGGCGGTCTCTTTTCCAGGCTCGCTCTCAATCCAAAAGTTGCCGCCCACCCGGACGGCGGCTTCTTTTACCACGCTCAGCGGACCGCCGCCGCCCGCGGCGCTCTGGGGTTGGAGCAGTTTTTCCAGTTCTTTTGGCTCCACCTTCAGGCTCGAAGTTCGCACCGCCACCTGCGCCTGTTTGCCCTGTTTGCTCACGCGCAGGCCCACTCTGGCCCCCTGGCTGCTGTATCGAAATACTGCGTTCAACATGCCTTCCAGCATCCGGGCGACCAAACCGCTTTCGACGCATACCACTATAGGTTCAGTGGGCAGTTCGCCCGCCAGCACAAGGTTGTTTTGCCGGATGAGAGGCTGTAATTTTTGCACGACCACGCGCGCCTGATCACCCAACGCGCTGCGCGGACTGACAGCACTGCTATGCCCCCCCCGCGCGCTGACCGCCTGTTCCAGCGCCTTCAACTGATCCTGAATGGTTGCCAGTAACTGACGCTGGTCGGGCCGCCACCGGGCCGTAGGGTCTTTGGATAACTTTTCGAGGGCCTCGCGGGCGGCCGCCAGTGCAGGGGCCATGGCGCCCTGTACCGCTTCGAGACGCTCCCCGCCATCTTCTCTTCTGCCCTGCTGGTGAGCGCGTACTCGCTCTTCCGCCGCGCGCAGCAGGCGGGCGTTGACAATTGCAATGGAGGCGAAGTCGGCCAGGGCGTCCAGCAAATGCTGCTCGCTGGGGCCAAAGGCCGCCGCCGCGCGCCGCATCATCACTAATAAGCCAATCACCTTTTTTTGTTGGACCTTAATCGGCGTAATTAATGCGGATTGGCCCACTCCATAGATTCTTGAACGCTTGAGGGGTTCGCCATGGATAGACAGAGTCTCGCCAGACATAGCCACCAGCGAACTGATGCCATCGTCCCAGGGTTGGTTCAGGGTTACCCCCAGGGCCGGGGGCAGGTTGCGCTGAGCCGCGACCACAAAAGGCCGCTCGGCGTCTTCGCGCAGCAAAAACCATCCCAAATCGGCCTGGGTGATGTGTACGGCGGCGTCCAGGATTTTATCGAGCAGCGCGGCGGGATCGGTGACGGAAGTAACCATCTTGCCGATGGCGAAAATGGTGGTGAGCTCGCGCACGCGGGCCTGCAGTTCCTGATTGGCCTGTTGGAGTTGTTGCGCAAGGCGGTCACGCTCGCGCCGGTCATGGCCCTGGCGCATCACTCGTTCCACCGCCGCGATCACCTCGGCCTCGCGGGCGGGCAGCAGCAGATAATCGGCGGCCCCCAGCCGGAAGGTTTGAATAACATCCGCTTCCGCGCCGCGCGGAGCCAGGATAATCACCGGCGTTTGCACGCCCTGGGCCGCCAGCGCCGCCAGTAGATCTTTGCCGCTTAACCCTGGTAGATTCAGGTCGGTGATAATCAGGTCGGGGGACCACTGCAATGCTTTCGAGATGGCCGTGCCGGCGTCGCCGGCGACAAACACCTGATAGCCCGCCGATTGAAGTGCTTGCCGGCCGATCAGATCACTGACAACCGGATCGTTTTCGACAAGGAGAACGCGATCTCGAGAATTCGCCATAAATTAATCATAGCACGGTTGCTCGAAAACGTTCATTAAGGTCTGTACAAAAATTACCACAATCGGTCTACAGGTGATTAACAGAATCCCCAGGTAAGAGTTATATAAGAGTTAGCCAATGTAACTTGACTCTTAAAGCCCCGCTGGAATACAATGAAGATATGGAGTATCGTGATTACTACAAAATTTTAGGAGTCGATCGCAACGCCACCGAAGGAGAAATTAAAAGCGCCTTCCGTAAACTGGCTTTGCAGTATCATCCGGACCGCAACCCTGGCAACAAGCAAGCCGAAGAAAAGTTCAAGGAAATTAATGAGGCCTATGAAGTATTAAGCGACCCCGAAAAGCGGAGCCGCTACGATCAGTTAGGAGACTCATACTCCAATTGGCAGCAGCGCGGTGCGCCCGGCAACTTCAACTGGGGTGATTGGGTGCGAACCACCGGTGGGCAGAGCGCAGGTGGAGGCGTTCGTTTTGAAGATTTGGAAGACATCCTGGGCGGTGGTGGCTTTTCGGATTTCTTCCAGGCCATATTTGGCGGAATGGGCGGAGCCGCTCGCCAGAGCCAGGCGGGCCGCCGCGCTCAGCCGGTCACGTACCAGCAGGATGTGCAGATCACGCTGGCCGAGGCTTACCGCGGCGCTGAGCGCACTATCGTTGTTGACGGCCGCCGCCTGCAGATGAAGATCCCGCCCGGCGCGCGCACCGGTACGCGCGTGCGCATGAGCGGCGCCGGCCCCGCCGGGCCAGATGGCAAGCCCACCGACCTGTATCTCAACATCGAGGTCCTCCCCGACCCGCGCTTCGAGCGCCAGGGCGATGACCTGTATACCGATGTGACCATTGACCTGTACACGGCGGTTTTAGGGGGTGAAACCAAAGTGCCAACGCCAGAAGGAACCGTCGTGCTGACCATCCCGGCAGGCACACAGCCCGGGCAGACTTTCCGCCTGAGCGGGCGGGGCATGCCGCATTTGCGCACGCCTTCAGAGCGCGGTGACTTGTACGCGCGAATTAAAGTCCAGATCCCACGCAACCTTACCCCTGAACAGCGCAAGTTGTTTGAACAACTTGCCCACATGCAGCCAGCCTCAGCTCGTTAATCGTTGTCTTGCCCGACATTTAGCGATAGGTATAGAAAGGTCCCTATGTTAAGAAAAGCTCCCTGGATTGCGCTGGCCTTGATGGTGATGCTGACGATGCTGGCCTGTCGTTTTGGACTGAGCGCGGTGTCGCCCCGTGGCGCCTCCACGCCCCCGGCATCCCAGGCCGTCCGGCCTACGCCCGAACAGCAGAGTAAAGACCAGACCACCCCTTCCGAGCCAATTGATCTCGAATATCAGGATACGCTGTTAACCTCCCTGTATGAGCGGATCAACCCCGGCGTGGTTTCCATTCAGGTCCTCAATGAGATGGGCGGCGGGCTCGGTTCTGGCTTTGTGTATGACAAAGAGGGGCATATCATCACCAATTATCACGTCGTTGAGGGAGCGCAAGACCTGGAAGTTGATTTTCCATCGGGGTTGAAAGTGCGCGGCGAAGTGATCGGCACCGACCTCGACTCGGATCTGGCCGTCATCAAGGTGGATGCGCCCTCCGAAGAACTTTTCCCTCTCGAATTGGGTGATTCGAACCAGATCAAGGTGGGCCAGATGGTCGTCGCCATCGGCAACCCCTTTGGCCTGTCGGGTACAATGACCACCGGGATTGTTTCGGCGCGCGACCGCACCCTCGATTCACTGCGCTCCACTGCCGAAGGCCTGCCCTTCTCCGCTGGCGGCATCATCCAAACCGACGCGGCCATTAACCCTGGCAATTCGGGCGGTCCTTTATTGAACCTGCAAGGCCAGGTGATCGGCCTGAACCGCGCTATCCGCACCAATAATCTCACGGCGGTTGGCGAGCCAACCAACAGCGGGGTGGGTTTTGCCGTTCCGGTCAATATCATCAAGCGCGTTGTGCCAGCGCTGATTGAAACCGGCAGTTATGATTACCCCTACCTCGGCATTTCCAGCCGCGCAGAAATTTCGCTCTTTGAGCAGGAAATCTTAGGACTGCCGCAGGCGACCGGCGCTTATGTTGATGCCGTTGTTGAAGGCGGTCCGGCAGACCAGGCCGGTCTGCGCGGCGGCAGCCGCCCCACCGAAGTGGAAGGACTGTTAGCCGGCGGCGACCTGATTATCGCCGCCGATGGCCGCCCGGTGCGCGTTTTCGGCGACTTGTTGAGCTACTTGATGGAAAATAAGAGCCCGGGCGATACGATTGTCTTAACCATTCTCCGCGATAACGAACAAAAGGAGGTAACCGTCACTCTCGGAAAGCGACCCTAACAGAAAGGGAAAGCGTCGTCCCTTCTACGACCTTTAATAATCAAATAAGGAGGTTGCCATGTTGTCCGATAACGACCTACGGGAACTGATTAACTTCACCAGCACAGACCCGGTAGTGAGTGTCTATCTCAACACTGACCCATCCGAAGGAAACGCGGACACCCACAAGCGCCGCCTGAAGAGCATGCTGCGCGAGATCAACCTGACCAAAGACGTGGAGGCGATTGAAAAGTTCTTTGACCACGAGTACAACTGGTCGGGGCGAGGGGTAGCCGTCTTTTCCTGCAGCCCACAGAATTTCTTCCGGGCTTATCCATTGTGGGTTCCCGTACGCAACCTTATTCACATCAGCGACCGGCCCAGCGTGAAACCCCTGGCCGCCCTGTTAGATAATTACGGCGGCTATGGCGTCGTCCTGGTCGACAAGCAAGGCGCTCGTCTGTTTTACTTCCACATGGGCGAACTGCGCGAGCAGGAAGGCGTGATGGGCGAGGCAGTCAAACGCCTCAAGCATGGAACGATAGGCTCAACGATGCCCGGGCGGCGTGGCTCTGGCATGGCCACCCGCACAGTTGATGAAGTGGTGGAACGGAACATGCGCGAAGCAGCCGAGTTTGCTGTTCACTTCTTTGAAGACAACCATGTGCGCCGGATTCTGATCGGCGGGACGGATGAGAACGTCAATCTCTTCCGTAGTCTCCTGCCCAAATCCTGGCAGAGCTTGGTGCAGGGTACGTTCCACATGGCAATGACTGCCAGCCACAACGAAGTGCAGGCGCGCGCGCTCGAACTGGGGATGCAGGCCGAAAAAGAACGCGAAGCTCATCTGGTTGACCGCCTGATCACTGCCGCGGCCAAGGGCAACGGCGGCGTTGTGGGGTTAGAGAAAACCATCGAGGCCGTCAACGAGGGCCGGGTGCAAACCCTGGTCATCACCGAGGGGTTCCGCAAGAACGCTTACCGCTGTAAAAGCACGGGCTTGCTGACCACCCGCCCCGAAGACGTGTGCGGCGAAGACCATGAGGTTGAAACAGTGTATGATGTAGTGGATGTAATGGTCAGCCAGGTGATGCGCCAGGGCGGCGAGGTCGAGGTTCTGTTGGAAAACCCTGAGTTTGTCAAAGTCGGTAATATTGGCGCATTCTTGCGCTACTAACCAGGTTTGTGGGTGAGAGCTTCTCTCACCCACAAGCCCCCAAAAGAGGCTCACAGCATCCGTGAGCCTCTTTTTTATGGGGATGGGGCGGGCCACAGGCCCGCATATGCAGTTATAATTTTCTCATGGCTTCTCCCACTTCCACCGCCGCCAATCGCCAGATTGCCCGCGCCGCGGGTACTGTGATGCTCACTTTTGTCTTTGGTAAGGTCACCGGCCTGGCCGCTTACCTGTTGCTCAGCCGCACCTTTGGAACCGGGCCAGAACTGGAAGCGTACTTTGCCGCCAACCGCTTCAGCGAAGTTCTCTTTAACCTGATCGCCGGCGGCGCGCTGGGGTCTTCATTTATTCCGGTATTTACTACCCTGCTGGCCCAAGAAGATCGGCCCGCCGCCTGGCGGCTGGCTTCGGCCATAGCCAATCTTCTACTGATTGTATTTGCCGTGTTGGGGCTGTTAGGCGGCATCTTTGCCCCCTGGGTCGTCCGCCATCTTTTGGCCGCTGGATTTGAGGACCCGGCTCAACAGGCCCTGACTGCCGACTTACTGCGCATCCAATTGCCCTCAGCGGCGATTTTTGGCCTGAGCGGGCTGGTAATGGGCGTGCTTAATGCCCACCAGAAGTTCCTGTTCCCGGCCCTGGCTCCGGCGCTCTATCCGCTGGGTGTTATCTTTGGGGCGCTGGTGCTGACCCCGGCCCTGGGCATTTACGGCGTGGCCTGGGGGGTGGTGATCGGCTCAGCCCTGCACCTGCTGGTTCAGGTTCCCCAACTGCTGCGCCTGCCCGGACGCCGCTACCTGCTAACCTTGGGGCTGCGCTTCGCGGCGGTGCGCGAAGTACTGCTCCTCATGGCTCCGCGCCTGGTGGGGGTGGGTGTGGTGCAGTTGAACTTTTGGATAAACACCCTGGTTGCCTCGCACCAGCCGGGGGCGATTGCCTATATCACCTATGCTTTTGTCATTATGATTATGCCGCAGGCGGCGATTGCCCAATCCATTGCCATTGCGGCACTGCCTACGTTCTCAGCGCAGGTGGCGCGCGGACAGCCACAAGAGATGCGCGCTTCGCTGGCGGCGGCCCTGCGCGCGATCTTGCTCCTGTCGATCCCGGCGGCGTTGGGCCTGATTCTCCTGCGCGTGCCTATCGTGGCGCTCATCTATGGGCTGGAACCCGAACCCACCCAGATGACGGCCTATGCCTTGCTGTGGTACGCCGCCGGTCTGGTTGGTCACTGCGTGGTGGAGATCGCCAGCCGGGCCTTCTTTGCCCTGCACGATACCCGCACGCCGGTGACGGTGACGACCATTGCCATGCTGGTCAACGTGGCGCTCAGCCTGCTGTTGTGGAACATTTTCGCCCGCCTGGGCCTGCCGCCGCACGGTGGGCTGGCTCTGGCAAACTCGCTGGCGACGGCCCTCGAAGGCGCCGCCTTGCTGGCGCTGATGCGCCGCCGCCTGGGTGGGCTAGAAGGCACTTCGCTCGCGCGCGCCGCCGGACAGAGCGCCCTGGCCGCCGCTGGCATGGGCCTGGCGCTGTGGCTTTGGCTGTTGGCAGTCAGCAGCCGCCCCGCCTGGCTGTTGGTAATGGGCGGCATTGGCCTCGGTGGGGCTGTCTACGCCGTCGTGCTGCCCCTCCTCGGCGCAACCGAAGCCCGCCAGCTCTGGCGTTGGGGCCTCGCCCGCCTCAAAATCTCATAAGGAAGGATAGGATACGCTCATGCCCCGCTTCATCAAAGACCTGATTGAAAAAACGAAGTCGCAGTACATGTCTATCTCTCCTCAGGCTCAAGGGGTGATTCCCCAGCCTCCGCTGGAACTGCCGGTCCCGCCAGATGCCGCGCTGATTGCGCTGCCGGCCCCTCAGACGTTATCCATCCCCGACATTCCACTGCGCGTTGCCGTAGAGCGCCGCCGTTCGCTCAGGCGCTACGCCGAGCAGAAGATCTCATTGGCCGAACTCTCTTATTTTCTCTGGATGACACAGGGGATTAAAGAAGTGACCGGCCGCCCGGTCACCCTGCGCAACGTGCCATCTGCCGGAGCGCGCCACGCCTTTGAAACCTACCTGCTGGTGAACCGCGTTGAAGGCTTAGAGATGGGTCTGTACCGCTTTGTGGCGAGCCAGCACGCCCTCCTTAACCTGAATGCGCCCGTCTCCATCCGTCAGGACCTGACTCTGGCCTGCTACAACCAGAGCCAGGTTGCCAGTTGCGCGGTGGCCTTCCTGTGGGCGGCCGTAACCGAGCGGATGACCTGGCGCTATGTGGAGCGCGGCTTCCGCTACCTGCTCTTAGACGCCGGGCACGTCTGCCAGAATCTCTACCTGGCCGCCGAGGCGGCGGGCTGCGGCGTGTGCGCCATCGCTGCTTATGACGACGATCAGGTGAACCGGCTTCTCAACCTGGATGGTGAAAATCAGTGGGTGATTTACATGGCGACGCTTGGGAAAAAGCCCGCTGGTCGCCAATAATCAATCCCCATAGCGCAGACTCAAATCTTCCGCGGTCACTGTAATGTTTTGAAATTCTGCAAAGCTTAAATTCCTGGCGGTCAGACCCCGGCGGCTGCGCAGTTGGTCGAAAATTGCCAGATAGCTGAGGGTAATCCGCGCTTCCCAATCCAGCCCCAAGCGTTCGGCGGCGGCGCGGATGGCGCGGGCCGCGGCCTCTGCGCTGCCGGCGGCGCTTTCTATTTCTGCAAAAGCGCCGTAGGGCATTTCATCCAGTGTTACCAGCACGTCTTCCAGCCGGTAAGTGGTGCGGAACTTCTCATACATCACGCTTACCTGATAGCCCAGGGCCTCGAACACCCGGCGGGCGGCCTCAAAATCGTCCACCTGGAACTCAATTTCCTGGCGCGCGCTGGCTCCACCCGCGCCGCGCGCCGGGCCTTTAAACGTCACCACACTGCGCGTATCCTGACGCAGCCGCAGTACCTGGCCGGCTCGCTGCAAGGCTTTATCGGGCCGGTCGAAGCGCAAATTAATCTCAAAGACGCGCTCCGCCACCAGCGCAGCTCCCTGGCGCTTCAGGCGCTCTTCTAAACCGGCCAGATCGCGCAGGTAAAACTTCACTTCGATTTCCTGATCACCTTGCCCCACTGCTTCCTCCATCCAGCCCGGACGGGCGGTTTACCCTTTATCTGGCCTCAACATCCAAAATGCATATCCCAGCCCCGCCAGGGTAATCATAACGGCAAACGGCCCGTTGACCCAGGCCCCGTCTGGTCGGCTGAACGCCAGCCGGTCTACCCAGTAGGTGATCGCCAACAGCAGCGCCGCCGCCATCCCGACCAGGCGGTAGCGGCGTTGCCGGCGCCACACCCATTTCAAAGTCCCCAACCCGACGAGGCCCCACAGCGCCCCGCTGATCGCCAGGTAGGCCGGCCCCGGCTCCACTCCAAAGCGGTTAAGCCAATACCAGTCGCGCACGCTGAGGATCAACCGCGCCCAACCTGAAAACCCAATCCACGCAAAACCGGCCAACAGCGGCCAGGCCGCGCATCCCCACCTGCTCGCTTGACGTTTTTGTTCCAATAAAACCGCTCCCTGTTCAAGGTTCAAGATACACATCCCATAAATGCACGTGCGCATCCGGGCCATCCATCGTGCTGAATAACTCGATCCGCACCTGTTTTGCCAATAGTTCTCTTCCCAAGTCCAGCATAGCGTAGCGCGGGTTGGGCTGTTGGGCCAGGTCTTGCGCCGCCGTCACCGGCTGCCCGCCCTCTTCTTCCCAAACCTGCACAACCACCCGGCCCGGAGCGCCCCCCACCATCAGCCGCGCCTGGCGCACCCGGCGGCGGTCTGAGAAAGTCAGTTCCAACAGCAGCGGGTTGATCCGGTCGGTGCGCACCAGCGTGCCGGCGTTGCCATCCAGGGCCTCGTTGATCTTGCCCATATCCAGCCGCGAGTAGCGCACGCGCACTTCTACCCCGTCGAGTAAGAGGGTTTCTTCCAGGGGCTTCAGGCGCTCGGCGGCCTCAGCGGCCAGGATTTCATGGATGTTGGGCGCGTACTTCAGGCGCACAAAGTAAAACGCTGGCCGGCCATCGGGGTAGGACATGGTCTGTTCTACCCGCACTTCCGCGAACTTGGCGCGCGGAATGACCGCGTATTCTTCGGCGGTTAAGATGAACACAGTCTGGTCATCCAGGGGGCGTTCCTCGCTGTAATAGCCGTCAGCGTTGCCCATCGTGAAGGGCAGAGGATCATTGAAGAAAAAACGCGCCACCACGTCTGTGCCGTTGGCCCATGAAGGCGAAACAATGAGCTTTACGCCCGGGTTGGCCTGCAGGTAGCGGCGCACCTCGCCGAACAACTGGCGCGCGCCGTACTGCATCCCAGCCAGGCCGTAATCGGTATACCAGGTGGGGCCGTTGCGCAGCCCGTCGGCCAGCATCCCGAAATTCCAGACCACCAACAGCGCGAACACGGCGCCCATCCCCCTTGCCGGAGAGAACTTGCGGCGGGCCGCCGCCCATTCCACCACCCAGGCCAGCGCCAGGGCGGTGAGCAGGGCCATGGGGATCACCAGGGTCAGGGCGCGCGTTACGCCAATCTCCACCATTGCCGCCCCCGCCGGGGCCGCCAGCACGGCCGCCAGCAGTGCCCGGTACTCCGCCTGGCGGATGCAGTACACGGCCCGGCCCACTCCCAGCAGGCCCAACGGCGCGAGCAGCAGACCCAAATGGCCGTAGCCGCGCATGGTGTGGCGGGGCAAATCCTGCGCGTGGGGCAGGTACCAGTACAACGGGTTTAAGCCTTTCAGATATTTGGTAACGTACATCCCGATCTTTTCCGCCGTCGTCAGATCAGGGTCAATCCAATACGATCCCAGCAGACGCATCTGCCAGCCGGTTTCGGCGGGGTGGTTGACAAGGAAGCGCAGGTATGGCAGAGCCAGTAACACCGCCAGCCCCAGCGCGCCTGCCAGGCGCTCGCGCTGCCGCCAGTGATAGGGGGCATCTACCGCCAACAGCAAAACCGCGCTGACGACAATCACCATCCGGGCCGGGTTGTAGGTGTAAAAGGTCAGCGCCGCCATCGTCACCGCTCCGTAGAGGTAACGCGGGTTCTGGCAGCGGTACATCAGGTAAAAATACAGGAACAGCGCGTAAAAAGTGGTCGCCAGGGCTGTTTCAAAGGCTGTGCGCGAGTGCAAAAACCACGTTGGCGTGACCGACAGAACCAACACCGGCAGCCAGGCATGGCGCAGGCGAAAGACCTTTCTGGCAATGGCATAAACGCTAAACGCCGCCGCCAGCGTTGCCAGCGCCGCCGTGCCGCGCGTCACCCAGATGGATTTGCCGAAGATCAGATACGGGATTACCTGGAGGTAAACGGATGTTCCCAGGTTGTACTGCGCGCCGTTTTCAAACTGAGCCGGTAAAAATTCCTGATCGTAATTTTTAAGCCCGTCGCGCACGAAATCTGCCGCCAGCACGGTCTGCACGGCTTCATCCGTAAAGAAATAGATAGGAAAAGCATCTAACCCGATCAACCGCGTGAGGGCGTAAACCACCAAAGCCGCCCATACCAGCGCATCTTGCCAGGCGGCCAGTCGGGCCAGTTGCCGCAGCCGCGCCGCCACGGAGCGGGCCCACAGCGGCCACCCACGCGCCGCCGGGAGCGCCGGGGCCGCCCCCTCTCCACCGCCCAGCAAAAGCGTGTGCCGCTCCACCAGGCGGCCATCGGGCGCGCGCGCTTCAACCTCCACTTCCAGGCGCGTCCCTGGTCGGGTTTCAACCACCACCTTTACCCGTGTGGGAGCTGTAGACGCTCCTGCTGGAGAAGGGGCTTCGCCTGGTAGGTCGGTCGGGATAGGGTTATCCATGCCTGAAAATTATAGCATGGGGCAAGCCGCGCTTATGCTTTCTTGACACCCCCCGAAAGTAGTATATACTCACAAGAGTTACAGCCCTGCCGGCAGCAGCCGGGGATTCCGCTTGCCTGAAAGGATGGGTTGCCGTGAAGCTATCAATCTGGGACATCCTATCTGTCATCATGCTCTTTTCCACTCTGTGCCTGTGCGGGCTTTTTGGGGTGCTGCTGGTTGATCAATCCAACGCTTTCAACCCCTTCCCGCCGCCCACCCTGCGGCCCACCCTGGCCATTATTATCCCTACCGCCACGGTTACTCCGCGCCTGCGCTCGATGCCTCCAACGTGGACGCCCACCCCCAACGACCAGCCCGAAGCCGGAAAGCCCACCCTGCGGCCCTCCTCTACCCCAATGCCCACCTTCACATCCTTTGTGATCCCTTCCTTCACGGCCTCTCCGACTGAAACCAGCACCCCTACCAACACTCCCACTGCCACCCAAACCGCCACGGTGACGCCCATCCCCACTGCCACCCCGCCGCCCACCTTCACCGTCGCGCCTCCTCCTTGAAAATCTAGTTTTGTAGGAATCTGATGACTGAAACGATCCCTCCTGATGTTTTTGCTCACCTGGTCGGTCTGGCCGCCCTCGAACTGAGTGCCGCCGAGGCCGAGTATCTGCGCCAGCAGTTAAACAACCAGTTGAAAGCCATCCACGAGCTTGCGGCCATTCCCCTGGATGAAACCGTTCCCGTCACCTCGCACGGCGTGCCTTATACGCCAGAGATCAGCCCGCCCCCCCGCGCTGATGAGTGGCGGCCCTATCCCAACCCGGAAGAAATTCTGGAGCAGGCTCCCCTGGTGGATGATGGCTACGTGGTCGTCCCTGAAATCCCGCATACCGACCTGGAGTAAACCAAACCATGGAACTTTGTGACCTTTCTGCGCTGGAACTCTCCAGGCTGCTCCGGCGCCGTGAAGTTTCGGCGCAAGAGATTCTCGACTCCACCCTGGAACGCATCCGGGCGGTGGATGGTCGCCCGGGAACGCTGGAGCCGGGCGAAGCGCTGCCAGAGGACGCACGGCGCATTCACGCCTTTATCAGCTTCACCGAAGACCAGGCCCGCGCCCAGGCCCAAGCCGTAGACCGGCAGCTTGCCGCCGGTGAAGATCCCGGTCTGCTGGCGGGCATCCCGTTCACGGTGAAAGATATCTTCTGCGTGCGTGGAACTTATTCCACCGCCGCCTCGCGCATCCTCGCCAACTTCCGCGCCCCTTACACGGCCACGCCGGTAGAGCGCATGTTGGCTGCCGGTGGGCTGATGATCGGCAAAGTCAACCTGGATGAGTTCACCTACGGCTCTTCCAACGAATCTTCGGCTTTCCAGCCCAGTCCGCGCAACCCCTGGAACTTAGACCGCGTGCCGGGCGGCTCATCGGGCGGCAGCGCCGCTTCGGTCGCCGCGGGCGAAGCGGCGCTTTCATTGGGGACCGACACGGCCGGTTCCATCCGCCAGCCAGCGGCCTTCTGCGGCGTGGTGGGGATGAAGCCCACGTATGGGCGCGTTTCGCGCTATGGGCTGATCGCCTTTGCCTCCTCGTTAGACTGCCCCGGCCCGCTGGCGCGCACCGTTGCCGACGCCGCTCTGATGCTCCGCGTCATTGCCGGCCCCGATGAGCATGACGGAACCGCCGCCCTGGTGGAAGTCCCCGATTACCTGGCGGAGTTAGAGCGGGGCGTGCGCGGCCTGCGCATTGGCCTTTCGCCCGATTATTTCCGCATCACCGCCCCCAACCCTGACGGCAGTCTGAACGAAGAACCTATCGCGCCGGAGATCGAACGAGCCGTCCTCGACGCCGCCCGCCGCCTGCGTGAAATGGGCGCTGAAATCATCGAAGACGTGCCGATGCCCAACACGCGCTATGGCATCCCGGCCTATTTTGTCATCAGTCGGGTCGAGGCCGCCTCGAACCTGCACCGTTACGACGGAGCCAAGTATGGCTACCGCACCCCCGACCCGGTGGACGACCTCCATGCCATGTACCGCCGCTCGCGCGCTCAGGGCTTTGGCCTTCAGCCCAAACTGCGCATTCTAATGGGCATGTACGTTTCTGCCGCCCAATACAGCGCCCAATACTACCGCCGCGCTCTGCGCGTGCGCACCCTCATTCGTCGAGACTTTGACCGCATCTTTGACCCCTCCGGCCCTTACCGTCTGAATGCCCTGCTGACTCCTACCACCCCTACCACGGCCTTTGGCATGGGCGCGGTTTACGGTGATTCGGTGTTGATGCAGTACGCCGACCAGTTGACGGTCCCCTCCAATCACGCCGGAATACCAGGGGTTTCACTGCCTGCCGGGTTCGACGCCGCCGGCCTGCCCATTGGCATTCAGTTGCTTGGGCCAGATTTTTCGGAAGCGGATCTCCTGCGCATCGGGCGGGCCTACGAACTCGCCACGGCCGGAGAACCCTGGCGTGCCGCACGTCCGGCTATTTTCGATGCTGCCAGGTAGAAAAGGGATCGTGCCATGACCGAATATGAAGCCGTTATTGGGCTGGAAACTCATATCCAGCTCAACACTATCACCAAGATTTTCTGCGCCTGCAAAGCCGATTCCTGGTTCGACCCGCCCAACACCAATATCTGCCCGGTCTGCACCGGCCTGCCGGGCGTTCTGCCGGTCCTCAACCGCGCGGTGGTGGAGAAAGCTGTTCTGCTGGCCGCCGCCATGCACAGCGAGGTGCGCCCGCTCTCGTTTTTTGACCGCAAAAATTACTTTTACCCCGACCTGCCCAAAGGCTACCAGATCTCACAGTACGATTGTTCGCTGGCCGCCGGCGGTTATATGGATGTGCCCATGCCCCAGGGTTACGTCCGCCGGGTCAATATTCACAAGCTGCACATCGAAGAGGATGCTGGTAAAACCAAAAACGCGGGCGGCGTGCGCCTGATTGATTTCAACCGCTGCGGCGTTCCACTGGTGGAAATGGTCACCGGCCCCGATTTACGCTCTGGCGATGAGGCCGCCCAATACCTCATCCGCCTGCGCCAATTGTTGCGTTGGTTGGGTGTTTCAGAGGCCGATATGGAAAAGGGCCACCTGCGCTGTGATGCCAATGTCTCCATCCGCCCGCGCGGAGCCGATTACCTCAACCCCAAGACCGAGATCAAAAACGTCAACTCCATTGACGCCGTGCGCGAAGCGATCACCCGCGAGATTGAGCGTCAGATCCACGAGACCGAAGCCGGGCGGCGCATCGAAGCCTGGACGCTCGACTGGGACGAAGAAACCGGGCGCTTAAGCAAGATGCGCTCCAAAGAAACCGAGGCCGATTACCGCTACTTCCGCGAGCCAGACCTGCTTCCCGTCCGCCTGGATGATGCCTGGCGCGATGCGATCCTGGCACAGCTCCCCGAACTGCCTCTGGCCCGCCGGGCGCGGTTTATGGCCGATTACGGCCTGCCGGAATATGACGCCGAACTGCTCACCGGCGAGCGCGGCCTGTCAGATTATTTTGAAAGCGCGGTTAAAGCCTACGGCGGCGACCCCAAGCGCATCTCAAACTGGCTGCTCAACGACGTGATGCGCATGTTAAACGACCGCGGCATGAGCGCCAGCGAGCTGAAGATCACCCCCACGCACCTGGCTGAGATCGTTAAACTGGTGGATGCCGATACGATTAACACCTCCACCGGCAAGGCTTTGTTGGTCAAAGTACAAGAGAGCGGGCGCGCCCCGGCGGAAATCGTTCAGGCGGAAGGACTGGCCCAGGTAAAGGACGATGCGGCCATCCGCGCCGTGGTGGAAGCCATCCTTCAGGCCAACCCCAAGGAAGTGCAGGCTTATCGGGGCGGCAAAACCACCCTGATGGGCTGGTTCGTGGGTCAGGTGATGCGCCAGATGAAAGGAAAGGCCGATCCAAACCTGGCGCGCCGGGTTTTGGAAGAACTGTTGGGGTAGTTTTCAGGCAGGTCATGGAATACATCTTGAGGAAAGCCACTCAAGAGGATGCTTCCCCTATCCGGGCGTTGATTCACCGTGTCCATATTAACCCCAGAGACCTGGATTGGCGGCGTTTTTGGGTGGCGGTGGATCGAGAAGGCCATCTGTTAGGGTGCGGGCAGATTAAACCCCACGCTGATGGAACCTTTGAACTGGCCTCCATTGCCGTACAACCACAGTACCAGGGCCAGGGAATCGGACGCGCATTGATCCAGCAACTGCTCAGCGAGGGCCCGCGGCCGCTGTATCTGATGTGCCGAGCCCCGTTGGAAACGTATTACGAGCAGTTTGGCTTCCGCGCGGCGCTGCCGGCTGAAGTAACGCCCTCCTTCCGCTTCGTCTGGCGGCTGTTTTCAATCTTGAAAGCCCTGTTTCCCGTGCGCTGGCAGGGGCGAATCATGGTAAAACATACGTAGGCCCTGCGCCTGGCCGATGAAATCAGATGAAACAACTACCTCTCTTCCAACCCCCTTCGATTACCGTCGCTGACCTGACGCGCTACCTGCGCGACCTGCTGGAAGGCGATGAGTTACTGCGCGACCTGTGGGTGCAGGGGGAGATTTCCAACCTGTCGCGCCCCACCAGTGGGCATCTCTACTTCACCCTCAAAGATAGCAGCGCCGCGCTGCGCTGCGTGGTGTGGCGCTCAACGGCGGCGCGCCTGCGCGTGACCATGCAGAACGGGCTGGCGGTCGAAGCGCACGGTTCGATTGGCGTTTATGAGCGGGATGGTCAGTATCAGTTGTATGTAGATGCCGTGCGGCCTGCTGGCGAAGGACAGCTTTTCCAGGAATTTATGCGCCTGAAAGCCCGCCTGGAAGCCGAAGGGTTATTCGATGAAGAGCGCAAGCGCCCTGTGCCGGCGCGCCCCCAGCGGATTGGCATCGTTACTTCGCCGACCGGCGCGGCCCTGCAAGATATGCTCAACACCCTCCGCCAGCGCTACCCCCTGGCCGAAGTGATTGTGGCCCCCTGCGCCGTACAGGGCGACGACGCCCCGCTGGAGATTGTCGCGGCGCTGATGTCTCTGTGCCGCCTGGCCGAACCCGACGTCATCCTGCTGGCGCGCGGCGGCGGGTCATTAGAAGACCTGTGGGCCTTTAACGATGAGCGCGTGGTGCGCGCCATTGCCGCCTCACCCGTCCCGGTGATCACCGGCGTGGGCCACGAGACCGACTTCACCCTGGCCGACTTTGCCAGCGACCTGCGCGCTCCTACCCCCACCGGGGCCGCTGTGCTGGCAACCCCTAACCGCGCCGACCTGATGGTTGAAGTGCTGGGCCTGCAAGAGCGCCTGCGCGACGCCCTCACGCTCCATCTGAACCGCCGCCGCCAGGACCTGGATTTCGCCCTGCACCGCCTGGAGCGCGCCTCTCCGCTCCTGCGCATTCGCAGCGAGCGCCAGCGGCTGGATGGTCTGCAAGAGCGCGCCCGGCGCGCCGTCCGCCAGGCGTTGGCTCTGCAGCGCGCCCATTGGCAGGCGAGGGTCAACCGCTTGCAGGCGCTGAGCCCCGCCGCCATCTTGCGGCGCGGCTTTGCCCTGGTAGAACGGCCAGACGGCAGTCTGGTGCGCAGCGCCGCGCAGGTTCAGCCCGGTGATGCCGTTGATATCCGCCTGTGGGATGGACACGTTGCGGCTCGCATTGAGGATCGCCCGCCCTTTAAGGAGAGTTCTGCGTGAAACCCCAAAATCACCCTGATGATATCCAAAGCCTGAGCTACGAGCAGGCTTTCGCTGAATTAGAGGCGATCGTCGCCGGACTCGAGGCCAACCAAAAATCGCTGGATGAAGCCCTGGTTTTGTTCGAGCGCGGTCAGGCCTTAGCCGCTCACTGCGCCGCGCTTTTAGATCGCGCCGAACTGCGCATCCGCCAGTTGGGAGAAACCAGCGCGCTGACTTCGGAAAATGGTGAGGACGATTGAGCATCTGGGACTCGCTGATTCAGAATCCGGTTCTTATCATCGGCCTGATCTCCTGGTGCCTGGCCCAGTTCTTGAAAGTGCCGATTGAATACATCCGCTACCGCCGCCGCAACTGGGCGTTGTGGTTCAGCAGTGGTGGAATGCCCAGCTCGCACTCGGCTCTGATGACCTCCGTCACCTTCAGCATCGGGCTGTTTCACGGCTTTAATACGCCGCTGTTTGCCCTGGCGTTTGCCCTATCCATGATCGTCATATATGACGCTACCGGAGTGCGCCGCGAGGCCGGGCGTCACGCCGAAAAGATCAACATTCTCATCAATGAATTCTTCAGCGGCCAGCCCATCTCTGAAAAACAGCTCAAAGAGGTGATCGGTCACACCCCTGCGCAGGTGGCCGCTGGCGTTTTGCTGGGAATGGCCGTCACGCTCATTTTATTTTTATCCTGGTCAGAATCCCTCTTGTAATGAGAAAAAAGTCTATCAAATGTTTCCAAAAAACTGGTCAAGGGTTGTCAAGAATGTGATTCACATTTATAATGAAGGATAATTTTATTCACCGGAGTACAGAGATCGTATGGACCAGAACGATGCCCAACTCGAGCAGGGGGCGATGCCCGAGACGAACGAAAACAATGCTGAAGGCAACAACAATATGGCTTCCTTGCTGGAACGGGAGGGCTTAGGCCTGGATTTCCCCCAGCAGGGAGAAACCCGCACGGGTGTTATTGCTAGTATCAGCCCCACGCAAATCCTTGTCAGCATTGGTACGAAGTCTGAAGGGATTATCAGCGGGAAAGAACTCGAGCAAATTCCCCCAGACGAGCTGGCCAAGTTGGAAGTTAACCAGGAAATTCCGGTTTTCATCCTGAACCCGGAAGATCAGAACGGCAACGTTGTTCTCTCGTACATGCGCGCACGTGAAGAGGTTAGCTGGCAAAAGGCTGAGGATTACCTCAAGTCGAAGGAACCTTATCACAGCACCATCATCGGCTATAACAAAGGCGGGTTGATTGTGCCTTTAGACGGTTTGCGTGGTTTTGTGCCGGCCTCGCAGATCAGCCTGTCGCGCCGCGCTGGCATGAGCGGAGATACCCCCGAACAGCGCTGGAGCAAGATGGTGGGCGAAGAGATTGACGTTGTGGTGATCGAGGTAGATCGCGAACGCCGCCGTCTGATCCTTTCGGAGCGCCAGGCCTCGACCGAAACGCGCGAATCGCTCAAGGAACGCGTCATTGACGAACTGAAAGAGGGCGAAGTGCGCACCGGGCGGGTAACCAGTCTGGCCGAGTTCGGCGCATTTGTCAACATCAACGGCGCCGATGGCCTGGTGCACCTCTCCGAAATTTCCTGGGACCGCATCCAGCACCCCAGCGAGGTTCTCAAGGTGGGGCAAGAGGTCAAGGTGAAAGTCATCAGCATTGACCGCGAGAAGAAGCGCATCGGCCTGTCGATCCGCCAACTGCAAGAGGACCCCTGGTCGCGGCGCGTCGAGAAATATCAGGTCGGTCAACTGGTCGAAGCCACCATCACCCGGCTGACCAAGTTTGGCGCTTTTGCCCGCCTGGAAGCAGACCTGGAAGGGTTGATCCACATCTCTGAGATCAGCGAGAAGCGCATTGAGCACCCCAAGGAAGTGCTGCACGAGGGCGATAACGTCACCCTGCGCATTATCAAGATTGACCCTGAGAATCACCGCATCGGCCTCAGCCTGCGCCGCGTCGACAGCCAGGCCTACGCCGACCTGGATTGGCAGTCGCTCGAAGAGGTCATGGAAGACCTTAACGACGGCGGCGAAAACAAGTAATTCACTCAGTGATCTGGAAGAGCGCACTCCGGTGGTGGTGCGCTCTTCTTTCTACCCTTTAAAACCCCATGCCCTTTCTAATTGACGCTCACCTCGACCTGGCCTATAACGCGTTGACGTTTGGGCGCAACTACCTGCGCCCCGCCGCTGAGACGCGCTGGCTTGAACAAGACACCCCCATTCCTCAACGTACCGGCCATACCCTCTTGGGCTGGCCGGATTTCCAGCGCGGGCAGGTGGCCCTGGTCTTTGGAACGCTCTTCGCTGCCCCACAGCGCTACGCCGCCGGAACCTGGGACACGCAGACCTTTAAAGACACCGCCCAGGCCTACCGCATTTACCAGAACCAACTGGCCTACTACCGCCGCCTGTGTGACGATCACCCCGACCAGTTCCGCCTGGTGCTGACCCGCCAGGATCTGAGAGAAGTGCTGGAACCCTGGGAAAAGACCCCCGCCTGCCTGCCTCCCGAAAAACCATTCCGCGAAGCCAACGTGGATGAGCCAGACGAGCCCCCGATGGATATAGAAGAAGACCCCCGACCGGTCGTTACCCACCCGGTCGGCATTGTTCTGCTGATGGAAGGGCTGGAAGGCATTCGCGCGCCGGAAGAAATGGAAGAATGGTGGGAATTAGGCGTGCGCGTCGCTGGGCCGGTGTGGGCCGGCACGCGCCTGTGCGGCGGAACCTATGAGCCGGGCGGTTTTACGCGCGAAGGGCTGGCCGTATTGGAAGTGATGGCCGACCTCGGCTTTGCGCTCGACCTCAGCCACATGACCGAAGAGTCGGCCCTGCAAGCCCTCGACCGCTACGAAGGCGTGATTCTTGCAACTCATGCCAATGCGCGCGCCCTGCTGCG
Organism: Anaerolineaceae bacterium; assembly: GCA_034434155.1. Lineage (GTDB taxonomy): Bacteria > Chloroflexota > Anaerolineae > Anaerolineales > Anaerolineaceae > DSYU01. The sequence goes on along the minus strand of DAOUAC010000050.1, from coordinate 6,627 downwards.
CGGGGTCGAAGGCGAGCGGCACTTCACCGATGTCACCATCCGCCGATTAATCGAACGCGACGGCGTGCAAGGCGTTGTGCCGTTTAACAAGTTCCTGCGCCCCACCTGGAGCCCGGGCGATGACCCCCAAACCGTTACCCTGCACACTCTGGCGGCCCATATTGACCATATCTGCCAGTTGGCCGGCGACGCTCTGCACGCTGGCTTGGGAACCGATTTCGATGGTGGGTTCGGCTGGCCGGCTGTACCTTCCCCCATTTCAACCATTGCCGATTTGCAACTGCTGGTGCCGGTGCTGGCCGAGTACGGATATAATCCAGAGAGTATCGCCCAAATTATGGGCAAAAACTGGCAACGCCTCCTGGAAAGGATACTGCCTGAATCTGCATGAGCGCCAACGCTTCTCCCCCGATCCCCCCTGCTGACTCATCCAACCCGCCTCCAATCCCGACAGCCGGTGGGGAAAGCTCCCCTCCGCCAACCGATTCTAAGCCGTCCCCGGCGGCGCCAGCCGCCGTCTCAAAGCCCGTCACGCGCCCGGTGCATTACTGGCGTAACCGCGTGCGCACCGGCCTGATCATCACCCTCATTGGCTTCCTGATCTTCCTGATCGGCGCGCAGCCCGCCATGTTTGGCATGGACCGCAGCCCGGTAATCGGTTTTGTGCAGATCGCCGTGTTTCTGGTGGGGCTGGCGATTATCTGCCTGGGCGGGTATCTCTCGCTCACCTCGTTATGGCGCGAGCAGCCCACCAGCATTGCCGCCGATATCGGCCTGCGCCTGGTCGCCACCGGGTACGTGGTTGCCGTCTTTGCTGGAATGGCCGATATTTTTGGCCTGGGCAGTCAGCCGCTGCCCAAACTGCCCTATTTTGGCGAATGGCAGGCCATTGGGGTTGAAATTGGCATGGGAATCATCGCCCTGGGATTCTTCTTACTGCTTCCCTTCCGCAAAAGCGACCGGGGCAGGTCTTAAACGGGCTTTTTTACAACCAGCGTGAGGCTTCGAGTGCCTCTAACATCTGCTGGTTGGTAGCAAATTTATAGGTCTCCAGGTGCATATCGCGCGCCAGTTCGCGCTCTAGAGCATCGAGGTTGCGCAAATCGCTCTTGTTGATCACCGGCTTGCCGTTGCTGCTGATCCTTAAGAGAGCCTTCTCCACCGGCGAGTGGCAGGTTGGTTGTCGGCTTTCGAGGTATTGCAGTACTGCCCGCGCCGCGCTGACGCCATCCTTGCGGGCCACGCCTACCAGGCCGGTGCTGGGCTTGCGCGCCCACCCCGCCAGGAAAACATCCTCGATCACCTGGCCGGTTGCGGGGTCGTACGCTTCGTAGCTGACGCCATCAATTGGGTAGCGCGGTTCGGGGTTCTTGGCGAATTCGCCCTTCACCACCGGCAGCCCCACCTGTGGGTCCACCTGATCCCCAATCGCGAAAATAACCGTATCCACGTGCAGTACCTTGAAGACGCCCGTCCCTCTGGCGCGCACCTCGCCGTCGGCCCCCATTTCCAGGGTGTTCTCTTCCACTTCCATCCCCGTCACTTCGCCCCGTTGGTTGCCAAAAATGCGAGTTGGAGAGGCCAGAAACCGCATGCGAAAAACGGAGTTAGACTTGCGCGGCAGGCCCTTAGCCGCCACCCCGCGAATCATGGCCCGGAACATCACCGGGTCTTGCCCCAGTGCCTTCATCACCGGGCTGACTCGTTCTACCTCTTCAAACAGGTCTTCCTGATCAATGTAATTAACCAGGATTTCCAGTTCCTTGCGGTCAAACTTCACCTCGGCGGGTCCGCGCCGGGCGACGGCAATTACCTCTTCGACCTGTTTTTCCTCCATCAGCCAGCGGGCAATATCCATCATCACGTTTCCTACCCCGACGACGGCTACGCGCTTACCAATTTGATAGGTCCTCTCACTAAAGGGAGGTAACAGGTTATAATGGTATACAATATCCTTGGCATGATAAACCCCAGTGAGGTTTTCACCGGGCAACCCCAACCACTTGGTACTTTGCGCGCCCACCGTGACCAGGATGGCATGAAAGCCCGCCTGGCGCAGTTCTTCCAACGTGATATCGCCGTTGCGTCCAACCAGCACATTACCAAAATAATCTACGTTCTCCAGTTCCAACACCTGACGAAACTGGTTGCGCAGCCCTTCTTTCATCCGCACTTTGCTCGGATAGATGCCGTACTCCGCTAACCCGCCGGGCTTGATATCGCGGTTGAAGAGAGCCACGTGAACGCCCTGTTCTGCCAGTTCGCGGGCCGCAAATAGCCCCGCTGGCCCTGCACCGACGATTGCGACGTAATATCGAGAGCTGCCCTGTTCCATTGATTTGACCTCCAAATGATCTTGGGTGCTGCATGTCGTTGATATTGCTGGCTAGAAGCAAAAGCAGTGCGTTCACCTCCATCGCCACCGATTTTTCAAACCGACTTCGTCGGCTTAATTATACAGGTTCACTTAAGAATTGTCATAGATTCGCTTAAGAAAAAGAGAAGAGGGTAACCCTATGCCTTTACCAGAGACAGATGCACCCGCCGCGCCTCCCACCTCGGAACTGCCGGCTCCGCGCAAGAAGTTCCGCCTGCTGCGTGTGGAGAAAATCGGCCCGGCGTTTTGGACCGTCTCCAGTCTGGTGTCAATGACGGTCAACGTCATCCTGATTGTAATCTTGTTTGCCCTGGGCCAGCAGTTATTCACCCTGAAGGCGTTGGTACAGGAACAGTTATTGGGCGGGCTGTATGAGAACTTCCAGCTTATGGATCAGGCCCACATCCGCACGACCATCCCGGTCAATGCTGAAGTGCCGGCCAAATTTGACCTGCCCCTCAATACTGAGACAACCGTCACCCTCACGCAAGATACCACCATCCTGGGGGCGACGATTTACGAAGTCAAAGCCTGGCCCCTTTACATTACCGAGGCCAAAACCAACATCATCTTGCCAGCCGGCACACAGCTTCCGGTAGCCCTCAGCCTGACGGTCCCGGTGGATCAGAAAATCCCGGTGAACCTGATGGTCAACGTTGATATCCCGCTGGCTGAGACGGAACTGCATCCTCCCTTTGTGGGTTTGCAGGAAGTGGTCAAACCGTACTATACTTTATTAGAAGATCTTCCCGATTCGTGGCGGGTGACGATTTGTGGGGCCGATCCACAAGGCGACTGTCCGGCGTTTATCCCATAACGCCAAAGCCGACCTCTGCGGATACGGTCAGATGGGAAACAGCCACATCGCGCCGCCGCATCTATATCTTGCAGAGGTGGGCATTTGGAAGCCGTTCTTAAAACGCAGTTACCCAACGGACTAACAATCCATCTGAAAGAAATTCATACGGCCCCGATCATCAGCCATTGGGTATGGTATCGGGTTGGCTCGCGTGACGAAAACGCGGGAATGACCGGCGCGTCGCATTGGGTGGAACACATGCAGTTTAAAGGTACGCCTGCTTTTCCGCCTACTGCCTTAGATAAGGCCATCGCGCGCGAGGGAGGGGTGTGGAACGCCTTCACCCACCTCGACTGGACCACGTACTTCGAGACCCTCCCCGCCGATAAGATTGATCTGGCGCTCAGGCTCGAAGCGGATCGCATGTTCCACAGCCTGTTCAAGCCAGAGGAAGTCGAATCGGAGCGCACCGTCATCCTCTCGGAGCGCGAGGGCAGCGAGAACGAACCGCTTTTCCGGCTGGGTGAGGCCATCCAAAAGGCGGCCTTCCAGGTTCACCCCTATGGGCATGAGGTGATCGGCAACCCCGAAGATCTGCACACCATGCAGCGCGAAGACCTCTACCGCCACTACCGCACCTATTACCACCCCGGTAACGCTTTAATCGGCGTTGCTGGCGATTTTAACGCCCAGGAAATGCTGTACCGCCTGACCGAACTTTACGGCGCGGCCCCTGCTGGCGATCCGCCTCCGCATCCGGTAGTGCGCGAGCCGCCCTCTCAGGCCGAAAAACGCCTGGAAGTGAGCGGCCCCGGCGAAACCACCTACCTGCAAATCTCTTACTACGCGCCCGCCGCCGCCAATTCCGACTTTTTCGCCTTTACTGTGCTAGACAGCCTGCTCAGCGGCCCAACCAGCCTGAATATGTTTGGCGGGGGAGGGATTTCCAATAAAACCAGCCGCCTTTACCGCGCCCTGGTCGAGCGCGAGCTGACCGTCTCGGTACACGGCGGACTGCAAGCTACGGTGGACCCCTTCCTGTACGATGTTCATCTGACCCTCCGCCCTGAGCGCAGCCCAGAAGAAGTGCTGGCCGTTTTTGATGATGAAATCAAGCGCCTGCAAGATGAGCGCGTCTCAGAGGCGGAAATTGCCCGCGCCATTAAGCAGGCGCGCGCCCTGTTTGCTTACGGCAGCGAAAACATCACCAACCAGGCTTTCTGGCTGGGCTATGCCGAAATGTTCGCCAGTTACGAGTGGTTCACCCATTACGTTCAGGCGCTTGAACAGATCACCCCAGAAGATGTTCAGCGTATCGCGCAAACCTACCTGCTCCCCACCAACCGCCTGGTTGGCGCTTACCTTCCTACCGGAAGTGAGGCCGCTGAAGATGAGCTTGTTTAACGTTCCCCATTGGAAGAGCCTGCCCGGCCCCGAGGACATTACCCGCGTGGAACTGCCCAACGGCATCGTGGTGTTGACCCGCAGTAATTTCAACAGTCCGTCCGTTTACGTCAGCGGATACCTGAGCTGTGGCAGCATGTTCGACCCGCTGGATCGGCTGGGCCTGGCGAACTTTACCGCCATGAGCCTGATGCGCGGCACGCAGCGCCAGAGCTTCCAGGAAATTTATGATGATCTCGAATCTGCCGGAGCCAGCCTGGGCTATGGGGCGGGCGTCCACAACGTTAGCTTTGGCGGGCGCGCCCTGGCCGAAGACCTGCCTTTGCTCTTGCGCGTGCTGGCTGAAACGCTGCGCACTCCCACCTTTCCAGCCGAGCAGTTTGAGCGCCTGCGCGTCCAAATCCTCACTTCGCTGGCGATCCGCAACCAGGATACAGGCGACCTGGCAGATATGGCCTTTGACGATATTGTCTTTCCTAACCATCCTTACGGTCGCCCTGAAGACGGCCATCCCGAAACCGTGGCGCGCATCCAGCGTGAAGACCTGGTGGCCTTTCACGAGTCTTATTATGGGCCGCGCGGCATGGTGATTGTAGTGGTCGGCGCGGTTGCCGCCCAAGACGCTGTCGAGCAGATTCAGAAGGCACTGGGCGATTGGGAAAACCCGCGCCAGCCGGCCCCGCCGCAGTTGCCGGCCATTGCCCCGCTGACGGCAACGGTCCGCAAGCATATCGCCCTGCCCGGCAAATATCAGACCGACCTGGTGATGGGAACCCAGGCCCTGAAGCGCACTTCGCCCGACTTCATGGCGGCTTCACTGGGCAACAACATCCTGGGGCAGTTTGGCATGATGGGGCGCATTGGCAGCGTGGTGCGCGAGCAGGCCGGTCTGGCTTACCACGCCAGCACCAGTCTGAGCGCCTCAATCGAAGGTGGGTCGTGGGAGGTCTCCGCCGGAGTGAACCCGGCCAACCTGCAAAAAGCCATTGACCTGATCCTGAACGAATTGAAGCGTTTTGTGAGTGAGCCGGTCTCGCTGGAAGAACTGCAAGACAGCCAGGCCAACTTCATTGGCCGCCTGCCCCTTTCTCTCGAATCGAACGCGGGCGTTGCCAATGCGCTGCTGAACATCGAACGTTTCCAGTTGGGGTTAGATTATTACCAGCGCTACCCTGATCTGGTGATGAGCGTTACGCCCGAACTGGTGCTGGAAACCGCCCGGCGTTACTGGCGGCTGGACCGGCTGGCAATTGTCAGCTCTGGGCCAGAAGACGGCGCGCGCGCCGCCCCACCGGAAGAATCATGAATCTGCCGGCCCTGCGCACCGGAGTAGACCTCGTGGAAATCGCTCGCCTGGAAGGGTTAAACCCGGCCATCCGGCAGCGGTTCTTGCGGCGTGTTTTCACTGGCCGTGAGTTGGAGGCCGCCGGAGAGTCGTGGGCCAGTCTGGCAGGGCGCTTTGCCGCCAAAGAAGCTGTTGCAAAGGCCCTCGGCTGTGGGATCGGCCCGGTAGCGTGGCAGGAAATTGAAGTCTTGCGAGGCGCCGGCGGCGAGCCGGTACTGGCCCTGCATGGTCAGGCGCTGGCTCTGGCCGAACAGCAGGGCCTCTCCGTCTGGTCGGTTAGCATCAGTCACAGCCGCAGCCATGCCGTGGCGCTGGTAGTCGCGTTGGGAGAGGCCCCCTCGCCGGATCAGAGTGCATGAACATTCTGGCGGTCAGTGACGTTGAACTGGATACGATTTACAGCCACTCTATCGCTGCGCGCTTTAAAGATATTGACCTGGTGATCGGCTGTGGCGACCTGCCCTACTATTACCTGGAATACATCATCAGCACGCTCGACCGCCCGCTGTATTACGTGCGCGGCAATCACGCGCCCCGCTTTATGGAAGAGGGCGTGGGCGGCCCGCGTACCTTCCCCTGGGGCGGCATTGACCTGCACCGCCGGGTCGTGCGTGATCCTTCTGGCCTGCTCCTGGCCGGCATTGAGGGCAGCGTCCGCTATAACCCGGGGCGCTACCAGTATACCCAGGCGCAAATGTGGAT
>DAOUAC010000049.1:0-8976 GCA_034434155.1 Anaerolineaceae bacterium | reverse complement strand
CGAAGCGGCGCTGCAGCGTCTGGGAGCCGCGCCGGGGCAGGTGGTGTTGGTGAATGACCCGCCTGGCTACTACCTGGCGGCGAGCCGCCCGGCTATTGTGATCCCCTATGGCGATGCCGTCATGCTGCTGCAGGCCGCCCGCCGCTACCAGGCCGAATGGCTGGCCTTAGAAGTCACCAACCCGCCCATGCTGGCAGACCTGTACCACCGCCGGGATGAGCCGCCCGCACTGGAATACCTGGGCCGGGTGGGCGAGACCCGTTTATACCGTATCCACCTGGAAGGGGACGTGCAATGAGGCGCATCAACTGGCGGCGGATGTTCCCTTACCTGGGGCTGGCCCTGGCGTGCGCTCTGGCGTCAGGCGTTTACCTGTGGGCGAGCAGCCGCCTGGAAGGGCCGGGCTTCCCGCTGGATGATGCCTGGATTCACCAGACCTACGCGCGTAACCTGGCGCGTTGGGGACAGTGGTCGTTTTTGAGAGATCAACCTTCCGCCGGGTCTACAGCTCCGCTGTGGTCGGCGCTGTTGGCGGTGGGCTACGGTCTGAACATTGATCGTTATGTCTGGGCGTATGGATTGGGCATCGCGAGTTTGTTCGGCGCGGCATTGGCCGGGCAAACCCTGGCCCGGCGACTCTTGCCGGGGGACGTCGCAGGTGAGAGCATCCCCTGGGTGGGGTTGTTTTTGGCGGGAGAATGGCATCTGGTGTGGGCGGGGGTTTCGGGCATGGAAACGACGGCCTTCGCGGCGCTGGCGCTGGCGGCGCTGGCCTGCATGGCGGCGGCGCGGGGGCGCGGTTGGGGCGGAGTGGGCCTGCTGATCGGGTCAGGGGTCTGGCTGCGGCCAGATGCGCTCACGCTCCTTGGCCCGGCCCTGTGGGTGATCTGGCTGACTGCGCCCGATCAGAAGCAGCGCGCCCGCGCCCTGGGCTGGCTGGCAGGCGGGTTTCTGCTCTTGTTCGGGCCGTACCTGTTGTTTAACGGCTGGACGCAGGGGTCTTTCTGGCCGAACACCTTCTACGCCAAGCAGGCTGAATACGCCGCGCTGCGCCAGAGTCCCTTCATCGAGCGCTACCTGAGTCTGTTAAAACTGCCGCTGGTAGGCGGTGGGCTGTTCCTGCTGCCCGGGTTCGCGGCGTACCTGTGGAGCGCGTTCCGCCGCCGTGACTGGGTGGGGGTGGGAGCGGCGCTGTGGTTCTTGGGATTTACCGGTCTGTATGCGGAACGGCTGCCGGTGACGTACCAGTATGGGCGCTACCTGATCCCGGCGATGCCGGTATATTTTGTGCTGGGGCTGGTAGGTCTGCGCGCCATCCTCACCGCTGTGGCAGAACGGCTGTCACCTGCTGGAGAGGTAGGGGCCGGTTGGAAGGCGCGGCTGGGGCAGGCGTTCGCGAAAGCTTGGGTCTTCAGTCTGGTGGGCGTGTGGCTGGGGTTTTATGCCATCGTGGCGGGCTTTTACGCCCGCGACGTGGCGATCATCGAGACGGAAATGGTGGCGACCGCCCGCTGGCTGGCCGCCCATACCCCGCCCGACGCCCTGCTGGCCGTCCACGACATCGGCGCGGTGGGGTATTTTAGCGGGCGGCGTATGGTAGACCTGGCCGGGCTGATCTCACCGGAGATCATCCCCATAATCCGCGACGAAGAGGCGCTCGCCCGGCGGCTGGACGCGCTGGGCGTGGATTACCTGGTGACGCTGAAGGGCTGGTACACCCACCTGCCAGAAGGGAAAGAGGTGGTTTTTCAAAGTGGGGGGCGCGCCGCCGTCGAAGCTGGCGGTGAGAATATGTGGGTCTATCGCTGGAAATAAAAAAGCTGGAAATATTGCCTGGATACCCCACTCTATAGTATACTTACCGCGATCACAGGCTGTTTTCCCTTATTGATTCCATATCTGGCTGGTCACATGCTGGAGTGAGTGACATGACTTTTCAACCCGTACCGAACCCCGAGGAAAACCCGTGGGAAGCATTTGAGCAGGAAATTGCCCGCGAGTACGAGCAAACCATGCGGTCGCTCAACGAGGTCAAGCTCATGCTCGAACAAAGCCAGTTAGAACTGACCAGGCTGACGCAGCGCAACACGGCGATCACCACCCACCTCCAGCAGGTCCAGGCTCAACTCGATACCATGCCCCGTTCAGAAATCCGCAGTGCCTACAGCAACGCCCTCGACGCCCAACAGCGGCTGTTATTAATGCGCGGGCAGTTAGATAAACTGCAAACCGATTATGACAGCTTACAGCGCTACTTGAACCTGCTGACGAAAGTCCGTGATTTCATGGCACAGAGCGCAGGGCCAAAGCAGAGCGGGGCGGCGGCTTCGCGCACATTGGAAATGGTGGTAAAGGCCCAGGAAGCCGAACGCCAGCGCCTTTCGCGCCAAATGCATGATGGTCCGGCCCAGGCGCTGTCGAACTTTATCGTTCAGGCAGAAATTGCCAACCGCCTGCTGGATATTGACGCGGCACGGGCTAAAGAGGAGCTGGATAACCTCAAAAACGCGGCCATGGGAACGTTCAAAGAGGTGCGCAGTTTCATCTTTGAACTGCGCCCCATGATGCTCGATGATCTGGGACTGTTCCCAACCGTGGGCCGCTACCTGGAGAGCGTCAAAGGGCAGACCGGAGTGGAAGTTAACCTGAACCTGAAGGGCAGTGAGCGCCGCCTAGAATCTTTTTTAGAGGTAATGATCTTCCGCGCACTGCAAGAATTGGTGGGCAACGCCTGCCGCCACAACCAGGATATGACCGGAAAGCTACAGATCACCGTTCAGATGTTTATGGACGACAATGTGACCAAAGTATCGGTGGCGGATAACGGCAAAGGGTTCGACCCAGCGGTGTTAGAACATACGGAAGGCGTGGGACTGAAGCTGATCCGCGAGCGGGTAGAACTGCTGGGCGGGCTGATGGAAGTCGATGCGGATGTTGGTCGGGGCAGTCGTATCACGTTCCAGGTTCCAACGTTGGAGCGCAGTGACAGCGCAAATTCATAAGCCGGTTTGTGATCCACAGGGCTTGAGTGTTGGTAAGATGGCGTGATTGATTTTTAATCTGCATTTCAACATAAGCGATCCGTACGCAAAAAACATTATCGAGGAGAAGAACATGACGAAAACCATTGGTATTCTGACAGGCGGCGGGGACGTTCCAGGTCTGAATCCGGCCATTAAGTCTGTCGTTTATGGCGCTTTAGAGATGGGCTATCGGGTATTGGGCATCCGACGCGGGTGGGGCGGACTGTTGAATTACAATCTGGATGAACCCTCCACGCACGATTACTACATCCGCGAACTAAAGCGTGAGGATGTGCGCACGATTGACCGCACCGGCGGCACATTCTTACACACATCGCGCACCAACCCGCAGCACGTCACCAAGAGCGCTACGCCCGACTTTTTGAAGAACTCATCTTGGGGCAAGCCGCTGGAGGACGGCGCGATGGACTACACCGCCTATATCCTTAAGGTGATTGACCACCTGGGCATTGATGTGATGACTCCCATCGGTGGCGATGACACCTTGAGCTTTGGCGTGCGGCTGCACCGTGAAGGCGTGCCGGTAGTGGCTCTGCCCAAGACGATGGATAACGACGTGTTCGGAACCGATTACTGTATTGGCTTCTCAACCGCCGTGACCCGCAGTGTGGAGTTTATCACCAACATGCGCACCTCGGTTGGTTCGCACGAGCGCATTGGCATCGTAGAACTGTTTGGCCGCAATTCGGGCGAGACCAGCCTGATCAGCGCGTATCTGTCATACGTAGACCGCGCCATCATCAGCGAAGTGCCGTTCAATGTAAAGAAGCTGGCGGAATTCTTGATGGAAGACAAGCGCAGTAACCCGTCGAACTACGCCATTATGACGATTTCAGAAGGCGCGATCATGGAAGGCGGCGATGTGGTAGAGACCGGCGAGGCCGACGCGTATGGTCACCGCAAGTTGGGCGGCGTGGGCCTAATGGTGGCGGAAGAGATTAAGCGCCTGACGGGACAGAACATCATGTACCAGCAGTTGGGTTACCTGATGCGCTCCGGCGCACCCGATTCGCTCGACCGCATGGTGGCAATGTCGTATGGCAACCTGGCGATCCAACTGATCCGCCGCAACGAGACGGGCAAGATGGTCGCCCTGCACGGCGGCAAATATACCACCGTCCCGGTGGAAATGGTGCTGGCCGGCAAGAAGCGCGTAGATGTAGCCAGCTATTACGACATTGAGAACTACAGGCCGCGCATTAAAGACTTCATGGGAGTTCCCATGTTCTTAAGCTAAGAACCGGTCGAAAAGCGGTTCAGATGCAAGCCCTATACGTTAGAGGAGTTTCCTGACATGATTGTTACGACGAAGAGTTTATTTGAAGCCGCCTATGGTAAGTACGCCATCGGTGCATATAATATCAACAACCTCGAACAGACCATGGGCCTGTTTCGCGGCTGCATGGATAGCCAGGCGCCTTTTATCATTCAGATCAGCAAGGGCGCGCGCTCGTATACCGATAAGCGCATGTTAGAGGCCATGATCCGCGCGGCCAATGAAATCTTCCCCGATGCCATCTTTGCCGTCCACCTGGATCACGGCGATGAGGCTACCTGCTACGAGTGCATCGAAAGCGGTTTTTACAGCTCGGTGATGATTGATGCCAGCCACGAGGATTTCGAGACCAATATTGCCATTACCCGGCGCGTGGTAGAAGCCGCCCATGCCAAAGGGCTGGTGGTGGAAGCGGAATTGGGCAAGCTCGGCGGGGTGGAAGAGCATGTCGCCGTTGATGAGGCCAACGCCATGCTGACCGACCCGGCCGCGGCGCGTGAATTTGTGGAGCGCACCGGCTGTGATTCGCTGGCAGTGGCAATTGGGACCAGTCACGGCGCATTTAAATTCTCCGGCACGCAGGCACTGCGCTTTGACGTTCTGGAGCAGATCCAGAAAGCACTGCCCGGCTTCCCGTTGGTGATGCACGGCAGCAGCTCGGTTCCAGAAGAGGAAGTAGCGCGCATTAACGCCGCTGGCGGCAACCTAAAGGGCGCCAAAGGCGTGGATGCCAACCAGTTCCGGCGGGCGGCTCAATTGGGCGTGACCAAGATTAACATTGACACCGATGGCCGCCTGGTGTGGACGCGCGTTCACCGCGAGTTCTTCCGCGACTTCCCGTCCAAGTTCGATCTGCGCGACCCCGGCAAGATCTTCATGGCTGAGTATGCCAAATTCATTGTCGAGAAAAACCAGAAATTAGGCAGTGCCGGACAGCTTGCCAGTGTCCGCGAGATGCTGAAGGTGTAAGCAGTTTTTCTTTACCAGACCAGAATAAACCCCGAAATTCACCATCGGGGTTTATTGATTAAAAAGGGGAAAAGATGCCTAAATCGGAGCAGGGCGTGACTCTGGATCACTACATGCTCATTCCCGGCACCCTGATTTTTATTACGCGGGGTGATGAGATACTGCTGATTAAGGGCGCGCCAGATAAGCGTGTGTGGGCCAACCGCTATAATGGCCTGGGCGGGCATATCGAGCGCGGCGAGGATGCCTTAAGCGCCGCGCGGCGCGAACTGCGCGAAGAAACCGGTCTGACGGGGGTGGATCTGCGGCTGGTGGGCAGTATTATTATTGATGCCCACGAGCGCGCCGGGATTACCCTGTTCGTGTTTCGGGGGGAGTACGCGGGGGGTGAATTGGTCGCCTCGCGCGAGGGCCAGTTAGAATGGCTGCCGGTGGCGGCGCTGTCAGATTACCCGCTGGTCGAAGACCTGGCAACCCTGCTGCCGCGCGTATTGCAGATGCAGGCCGGAGACGCGCCCTTTTGCGCCTGTTATTTTTACGATGAACAGGAGCGCCTGCAAATCCGCTTTGGGGAGTAGGCGTTATTTTTAACTGGTTTCTGGAAGCCTGAGCTGATAGAAGACCAGCAGGGTATTGCCGTACTTGCGCTGTTCGAACTCTTCCAGATGCGCCAGGGTCTGGACTGCATACTCTACCGGGTCAATCTGGACGATCACCCAAGAGTCTGCGTTGAGCCAGGCGGTATTCTCGTCTAAATCGTGCAGGGCGCGCTGCCACATACCCTTGTACTGCGGCGGGGCGATATAGATGTAATCGAAGGCGCGGTCGGGAGGACGTTTGAGGATGGCAAAGGCATCTCCCTGGATGACCTGGGCGCGGTCTTTCAGGCGGGTGCGCTCCAGATTGTGCCTGATGGTTTCAACGGCGGCGCGATTGAGATCAATGAAGCGCACAAAGGCCGCCCCACGGCTGAGGGCTTCGAGGCCCACACTGCCGGTCCCGCCGAACAGATCGAGCCAGCTAGACCCCACTACGTCAGCGCCGAGGATATTAAACAGCGCCCCCTTAACCATATCCGTGATGGGGCGGGTGGTATCACCGGGGACAGAAGCCAGCCGCGCGCCGCGCGCTGTGCCGGCGATGATGCGCGGATTGCTCATACCACCCAGCCTGCGGCGCGCCGGGCCGCCTGCACGTTACCATACGGCGCAGTCGTCGGCAAGACACAGCCCGTGCCCAACACAAAGCGGATTCCGCCCGTCGTCCGAATGGCATCTTCGGCTTCGGCGCGCACCTGCTCGTGTGATCCCAACACCATCGTATCCCACTGGCGCAGGCCCCCGCACACCACTCCCTCAAAGCGCTGCTGTCCTTCCACCAGAGAGGGGCCGGTCTCGCGGTCGTGCCAGTTTACCAGAGCAACGGGATAGTCGCGCGCTACATCGAACATAATCTCTTCCCCGTGCAGGTGCAAGAGGTTCAGCCACAGCTCGCGGGCGGCGGCCATCACGCGCAGGTCATACGCCCGGCCAAAGGTCGCAAACTCCTGCGCAGATAAGAGGCTATACTGGGCGTGCTGAACAGCGTAGAAAACCCCATCAATGCCCACCCGCGCGGCTTCCTCGAGGAAGCGGATAGTCGTCTCGGTGATGGTTTCCAGCCCGGCGTGCAGTTCCTGGGGACAGCGGCGCATATGTACCAGCAAAGTCTCAGCGCCGACCAGGTTTTTGGCCTGCGACAGCGGGCTAAAGATGGTCTGCAAAATGGGGGTGTGCGGGCGGAACCGGCTCGCCAGCAGCCGCAGGCAGGTTAACTGCGCGCCCAAATGGCCTTTGGTGGGGTCAAGCGGTTTCAGGGCGGCCCAATCTTCGGGCCGGCGGATGGGGCGGCGCGTGTAATCGCGCGTACCCTCTGGGTTGCCTGTCCAGCGGTCTTCGACGTCCCAATCTTTGATGCAGAATGAAGAAGCGGGCGTTACTTTAATGAAATCGAAGTCAAACGTGTTTTGAAAGGCCGCGGTTGCAGCCGCCAGCCCGTCGGGGCTTTGATCGTCAACCGGGAAGTGCCGCCACAGCGCCGTAGGGATGGGGTGAACGGGCTGTCCTGCCAGGCAGTTCTCCATGCGCTCGCGGTGCGATTGCGTTCCAGAGTTCATAGCAGTTCCTCGCTTTGCATATTCCATTCGCCGGTGCGGATGCGGTTAATATGCCCGCGTGCCATGCGCGAGAGCATTGAGGCACGGGTCTTGTCTTGCAGGTTTTTCAAACTGGCAAGGGTGCGCTGAAAAGCATTGACGGCCTCTTCATTCTGTCCGGCGGCCTGGAGCGCCAACCCCAGAGCGTAGAGGATGTCTGGGTGGTCGGGGGTCAGTTGCAGCGCCCGATTAAAATCAGCGATTGCCAGATTGAACTCCTTGCGGGCGTAGTGCTGCCAGCCGCGTTGGTAAAACTCTTCACCCGTTTGGGGGTTTTCCAGCAGAGGGCGGTTGATGGTCTTCGGTTCTTCTTGCCTTGCCATTTTCCAAAATCTCCGTAATTGAGTGCATTTCTTTTAAAATGCCCCTCAACTGCTCCTCTTCTTTGTCTTGTTCATGGAAATATTTTACCATGAAGGGGGATAGTCTCAATCGCAGAGCCATTGGAACCACTACTTTCAGGTCTTCAACGGTGACGGTGGTACGGGCGTCGGCGGCGGCGTAAGCTCTGGCCGCCTCAAACAACGTGATTTCAGCGCGCAGTGAATCGATGCCGACCTGCTGGATGATACGAGTTCCGGTGCAGAGAACTTCGTGGGGGATTTCTACTTTAGGCAGCAGATTGCGGGCCATTTCAATTTCACTGCGGGCCAGTTCCGTTTCATAGGCATATTGGGCCACCGTGGCGCGTGGGTTAAGGCGGTAAGAGCGCGCCCGGCGGTAAGCCTCTACGCGCTCATCAGCATCTTCCAGTCCGCGAACCACCACGCGCAGGCCAAAACGATCCATGATCTGAGGGCGCAGGTTGCCTTCTTCGGGGTTCATCGAACCCACCAGCGTAAACCTGGCCCGGTAGGTACTGGCGACCGGTCCACGCCGCACGGTATAGGTTCCCTGCGAGGCGGCGTCTAAAATGGCGTTGATGATGTCATCGGCCAGCAGGTTGACTTCGTCAATATACAGGATGTTCAGATCGGCCTGTTTCAAAATCCCGCTTTTCAGGCGGAACTGGCCGCGCGCCGCGGCCAGTTCATCCCACCCGCCGATGACATCCTCCAGCCGGGCGTTCAGCGGCAGTTCCACCAGGCGGCCCTGGTCTTCTTTGGTCAGCGGGCGGCCTTCGCCGTACTTCTTGGCGCAGTCGGGGCAAACGGCGTCAATCCCGCCGGTTTCGATATCTTCCGGCAGGCAGCCGTAGTAGCACGCACTGCGGCGGACTTTGGGCAACAGGTGCATCAGACTGCGGACGAGGGTAGTTTTGCCCGTGCCGCGCGGCCCCACCAGCAAGACCCCACCAACCAGCGGGTTGATCACCGCCAGCAGCAGGGCGATCTTCATCTCTAGCTGACCTACCAGAGCCAGGAAGGGGAAGGGCAGCGGCTCAGCCAGACCAGCATCTTCCTGGTTCAAGGTTGACTGAAAAGAACGCCCGGTTGCCAGGTCTAGCAGCTCGCGCAGCGAACCCACCTTGGTGACGGTTCCCTGAGGGCTAC
>DAOUAC010000048.1:0-17526 GCA_034434155.1 Anaerolineaceae bacterium | reverse complement strand
GTGGCGTTGGAACAGGGGATGACGGTGGCGCGCTGCCTGGAACTGGTACGCCAGATTCGAGCGCGCGGCGTGTCTCAGCCGCTGCTGTTAATGGGTTACATCAATCCGATCCTGGCCTATGGGGTTGAAGAATACGTCCGCGCCGCTGCCGAGGCAGGCGCTAGCGGCCTGATTATCCCCGATTTGCCGCCAGAAGAAGCCGCTGAGGTCGAAGCGGCCTGCCGGGCGCGCGCGCTGGCGCTGGTGTACCTGGCCGCGCCCAATTCGTCACCTGCGCGGCTGGCGGCTCTGGCGCAGCGCACCGGCGGTTTCCTCTACCTGGTCTCGCTTACTGGCGTCACCGGGGCGCGCCGGTCGCTGGCCGATGGGCTGGCGGAGTTCGTGGCGCGCGCCCGCGCCGTGGCCCGCACCCCCCTGGCAGTGGGGTTTGGCATCTCTCGCCCCGACCAGGCCGCGGCGGTGGCGCAGTTGGCCGATGGCGTCATCATTGGGTCGGCGCTCATCCAGGCCGCCGGCCAATCTGACCGCCCGGCAGAAGCCGCTGGCGCATTTCTACGGGAGATTCGCGCCGCGCTCTTAAATCCACGCCTCGACCAGCCGCCCCAGTGAAACCTTATGGCGCTCCAGCCTGGCGCGCTGTTTGCGTACGGCTTCAAAACGGAAGGGCAGAACGCGCTCCAGGGCGCGGCGGTAAGCCGGGGTGTAATACTTCCCGGCCCGCCCTACAATGTCAATGAGAATCGGGTCCAGCCCGCGCGCGATCAGGTTCCGCAGGGGTTCTACTGCCGGAGATTGAAAGACGTTGATTTTCTCGAACACTTTGCGCCCAAAGTGGATGGCTCGGTTGGTGATAGCATCCAGCGGCCAGTGAGAGGCCGTCTGCGAGAAAATCGTCAGGCGGCCCGCCCGGCGGTCGCCGTCAACATCTTCCAGGTCGTCCATCAACTGCGTAAAAGCACCATACCCATAAAAGAAAGCCGCTTCCAGGGGCGAAACCCAGCCGGCCACCAGGTAACCGTCGGCCAGAACCGAAACGCCGCCCTTTTCAAAGGTGAGGCTCAGCACATCCACCTCGTAAGGTGAGGCGCCGGGAGCGACCAGCTTCAGGCTGTTCCCCTGGGCGGCGTGAATGGCGATCAGGCTGTCCCACACCTGCGGGAAGCGGGCGCGGTCAAAGTGATTCTCGATCATGCCGACCAGTTCACTGATGATCTCCTCGTGACGGTTTTCGGGCCAGACAGGTTCACCCTGCAACCGGCGCAGAAAGCGGGCGTTGAAATCGCGCTTCACCTGCCAGGGGATCAGTGGATCATCCAGGTAGTTGTCGGTGTAGGGGTAGAGCATCGAGTAGGCGAACACCGGCGGGGTGACGGCCACCGGCAGGTTCATCAGCAGTTGGATCAGGTTCATGCTCATCACGTTGCGGGCGGCCTGGTAGATATCCTCGCCGGGGATGGCCGGGTCGAAGCGCCGGGCCATGCGGGCGAACTCCTGCCCGGCTTCGAGCAGGCCCGACGCTTCGATAAAGTTCAAATCGCTGACGGTAAAGCCGAACATCTCGGCGGCGGCTTCTTTAAGGCCGCGGCCCAAGCGTGCTTGCATGGCCGCCCGCCCAGGCGCGTCAGCAGGCAGGTGATTAACTTCGTGAATTAACCCATCGACCAGGCGGGCCAGCCGCTGTTCGTTGCGTTCCTGCTCGCGCGCGTCCTGGCTTCTGGCAAAAGCAGGCAAATCGCCACTGCACGCCCACCACATTTGAATAAATTCAGCGTTCAGGCGGTTCACCAGTTCTGCAATGGAAACATCCTGTACAAAAACCATAGCGTCTACACCACCGTCGTGAATTTGATCCCGTCTTGCTTGCACATCCGCTGGATGACCTCGCGCCCGGTCATCACGCCAGATGGCAGACCGCCGCCCGGCTGTACCCACTGGCCCACCATGTAGAAGTTCTCCAGGCCGGGCAGAGTTTTGGGCAGCGCCTGAGTAACGGTTTTGGGCGTTGGCAGCCAGCCTTCAAAACTGCCCTGCCAGTTGCCCGTATAACGCTCAAACGTCAGCGGGGTTGCCACATCAGCCATTTCTACCTGTTCCGCGAGACCGGCAAAGCGCCGGTCTAATACCCGTATGACTTCTAAAGCCACGCGCTGTTTTTCAGCCTCATACTGCTCGCAGTCACTGCCATCGCCGTATAGGTTCTTCCAGTAAGCGTACTCGGTCGGGATCATCACGGTCAGGACGGTCTTGCCGGGAGGCGCCAGGCTGGGGTCGAAGTTGTAAATCATGGCCTCCACCTGGTGTACCGGCTTGCCGGCCACATAGAATGGCTCATCAAGCTGGATCACCAGGCCGCCGGTCAGCCCTGGCAGTTCTGGAAAGGTGCGGTTAACCCCCAGGCCAATGAACACCAGCGGTTGGAAAATCTCACCGGAGCGGTACATTTCATCCAGCTTGGGGTCGCGGTATCTGCCTTCAAGCATCTGGTAGAGCGTGGCATAACCATCTGCCGCGGAGATGACCACATCGGCCCGTTCTTCGCGTCCATCTTCCAGGCGCACGCCTGCCGCGCGGTTGTTCTCCACAATGATCCGGCTGACCCTGGCATTGTATTGGATCTGCCCGCCCAGGTCACGGTAACGCTTTTCGACCGCCAGAGCCATCGGCAGTGACCCGCCCATCGTGTACCCTGCGGTTCGGTTATGCATCATCGCCAGGGTCATCATCAGCCCAATACAGCTCATGGATGGATACCACAGGTCGTGAAAGGTTTTGCGCAAGAAGGGGTTCTTGAACTTCCCGGCCAAATCCGCCATGGTCAGGCGGCCCCATTTCATCAGAGACGGGAAGACCGGCAGCAGGTTGAACAACGAGCGCGCCCGATCCCAAAATGACTCGGCCGCCGCAATTCTGTAGTGCGTAAAAGCGCGGATTGCCGAGCACATCTCTCGGATGGCGGCCCGGTCTTCGGGGGCCAGTTCTAGCAAATGCGGTTCGAGGCGCTCCACATCGCAGTACAGGTGCAGTACTTCGCCGTGCGTCCCTTCCACCCGCACAAATTCTTCGGGGTCGAAGATCTCGCGCCCCTGGATCAGCCCAGTTTCCTGCCACCAACGGTAAAAAGTAGGATCTTTAGGGCTGGAGCCGGTCAGCCAGTGGATACAGCCGTCAATGGTGTACCCCTTGCGCTTCCAGGCAGTCATCAGGCCGCCTGGAAGGTTGTGCATCTCGAAGATGCGGCTGTGGTAGCCGTTCATTTGTGCATAAATGCCGGCAGATAGGCCGGCAATTCCGGCGCCAATGACAATAACGGATTTTGAGGAAGGCATAGGGAATCTCCTGGAGGCAGGTCTATATATTTATATACGACCCTTACTGGGAAAAAGTTTCGTGTTCCCTGGGGCAATCAGGAGTGATGCTTTTCCAGTTCCAGGAGATGTTGTTTGCGCCACAGTCCGCCGCCGTAGCCGGTCAGACTGCCATCCGCGCCGACCAGGCGGTGGCAGGGGATAATGATCGCAATAGGGTTACGCCCGTTAGCCGCGCCGACCGCGCGCGCTGCCAGAGGATGGTCAATGGCCTGGGCAATCTGGTAGTAGGTGCGCGTCTGCCCATAAGGGATCTGGCGCAGGGCCTGCCAGACGCGGCGCTGAAAGGGCGTGCCGCTGCAACACAGGGGCAGATCGAAAGACTGCCGCCGTCCGGCGAAATATTCTTCCAGTTCACTGTGGGCCTGTTCGATTACGGCGCTGCTGCCCGGAGCGATTTCTGCCCGCCAGGCGCGCCGCAGCCAGTTGATCTGCGCGTTCAGGCACGCCCGATCCACAAATTCCAACAGGCAGAGGCCCTCTGGCGCGGCTACGGCCAGCATCTCGCCCAGAGGCGTTGGCACAGTGGTAGAAATTAAGCACGCAGTCATGAGTCTGATTGTATTTGAAATGTGGGGGAAAGACGCAGCGTGTTGAAACCAGGTTGTAAAGCCGGCACAACGCGCTGCGTCCTTCTCAATAGTGATGGAAAATCTGACTTACGGCGCTGGAGCTAGCGAAATGACCTGCCCGTCTGGCATCAGCGCGTTGACAGCCGCGTATACCATGCCATCGGTGCCCACAGTCGTAGCAATAGGGATCATCAAGCCTCCCGCCAAAATGCTGCAATCCCAGGTGGCGCTGTCGCAGGTATTCACAGTGCCGCCTTCCATGACGAACAGGCCAAATCCGGCCAATTCAACCGCCATGAAGCTGGCCTCATCAATCTCAGTAACGTACAGCGTGCCGTCGGGACCAAAGTTCAGGTCTACAACCGAGGTAAAGCCATCGGCTACCACCGTGCAGGCCGGGTCTGAGCCGCACTGCGCATGGAGCGTACCCGGCTCAATCCGCCAAATCCGCGAAATGCCTTTGGTACCGGGGAAGCCAGTCAGTTCGCCAACGTAGTAAGCGCCATCCGGCCCAACTGCCACGCTCGAAGGTACAGGCTCAGCAGGTATCATCTCTGGCAGGTCGCAGACAAAGGCCAGGTCGGGGGGCGCATCGGGACAACTCAATAGTTGCTTGATATTCTCAGTGGAACCCAGCTGGCTTGGCAGGGTCGCTACCCAGTCGATATTGCCGTTCATATCGGCAATGAGAATGGAATTGCCGCCTGCGTCTGCTACCAAAGCCTGGGTACGCGACAACGCCGCCACATCAAATGGGTTCGAATCAATAGCACCGCCATCGGGGTTGATCTCGGCCTCAAAAGCCATCAAGTTGGCAAGCGGATGGAGTTCCCACTTCTTCACGTGGAAAAGCATGCCAGCGGTTTCGCCTTCACCGCCCCCCGTGATGGCGAACATCGTGCCGGGCCCGGTGGGCGCGATGTCGGCCACCCCCGGTAGTTCCACGCGCAAGCGGCCCGTCCCTTTGCGCAGTTCCACAATCCCGGCTCCCGCGTCGGCAACCAGCAAGCTGCCGTTAGACGAGGTCGCCAATCCAAACAGCGGGGTCGTGAAGGTGTAATTAAAAGCGGGGCCATCGGCAGTAGCTGTCTGCCCCAGAGGAATAAAGGTTAGAGCCAGTACTACGCATACAGCAAACCAATTTCTAAGGCGCATCATCGAGTTTTTCTCCCTAGAGAGTCCATTTTTGGGTGATTGCAAACGAAAACCTGAGCTGCCAGGTCTCTTGAATCGGTCGCAGTCAAAAAAAGGCCGACTTTCCCCCTTTCTGTGCAAAACTTTCATCATCGGTTTAACCGGCATACATCTTTCTGGCAGGCAAAACCACCCGTATGCCAGGTGACGCCGGGGCCATGCACAAACTCTCTAATCACTGCTGCTTGTAAAAATTCTTCTACCGGAAGTTGATTTACAGCCGTCTCATTCCCCATATATGGCTGCTATACCATTAAACCTGATATCTAACATCTCAACCACCAAGATAATTATAGGTGGTTTTAAATAAAAGTCAATAATATTTGTAATTAATATAAAATTATCCAAAAGAGACTTCTAGCAACCAGATCGCCATCTGACCTGTAGTATACTTTGAGAGAGCAACGATCTGACGACACATCGGAGGGTTTGGCATGGTTGAAATTATCGAAGTCACGCAGATTACAGATGAAATTGTCGCTGCCTTTGCGCGCCTGATCCCACAGTTATCCTCATCCAACCCCGCGCCCACCCGCGAGGAACTTCAACAGATGGCCGACTCAGAGGCCACCACGCTTTTCATCGCCCGCGACCCCGACCTGGGCGGTAAAATTGTAGGGACCCTATCGCTGGCGACCTTCCGCATCCCCACCGGCGTGCGCGCCTGGATCGAAGACGTGGTGGTAGATGCCGAAGCGCGCGGCAAGGGCATCGGCGAGGCGTTAACCCGCGCCGCCCTCGATAAAGCCCGCGCCCTGGGAGCCAAAACCGTAGACCTCACCTCGCGCCCCTCGCGCGAAGCCGCCAACCGACTCTACCAGCGGGTGGGCTTTAAACTGCGCGAGACCAACACTTACCGCTATAACCTCTAAGCCGGCGTGAATCGCGCAGAACTGGCAGCCTATATTGACCTGGTGCGCATGATTATCCAGCGCCTCGAGCGGCTCTCCGCCGATTCATCCTGGGCGCGTATTGCCAGCGGCTACCGCCGTTCAATGCTGAAGCTGATGGACCGGCTGGAAAGTGACGTAGAGCTAACCGCTGAAGACCAGGAACAGATGCAGTTTACGATTGACAAGGGCCTGGAACTGCTCGCCAATGCGGCCCGCGAATTGGGCGACCCCAGTATCAATGTCCGTCACGATTGAACCCATGCGGCCAGAAGACTGGCCGGCCGTGCGCGCAATTTACGAAGAAGGCATCGCCACCGGCCTCGCCACCTTTGAAACTGCCGCCCCCGATTGGCACGCCTGGGATGGCGCTCACCTGACCGTCTGCCGGCTGGTGGCCCGCGCAGGCGGTCAGGTAGTGGGGTGGGCGGCCTTAAGTCCGGTTTCCAGGCGTCTGGTTTACCGCGGCGTGGCAGAAGTCAGCGTTTACGTGGCCGGGGCAGCGCGCGGGCGCGGGGTGGGCAAGGCGCTCTTACAGACCCTGATTGCCGACTCTGAAGCCGCCGGGTTTTGGACGTTACAGGCCAGCATCTTCACCGATAACCATGCCAGCCGCGCCCTGCACCGCGCCTGCGGTTTCCGCGAGGTGGGCGTGCGCGAGCGCATTGGACAGCGCGAAGGCGTCTGGCGCGACACCATCCTGATGGAACGGCGCAGCCCCAAGTTCTAACGGGCGTTATGCCCGCACCCGCGCCACAGATAAGGCGTAATCCACCAGCATTCCAGGGATGTCCACGCCCGTCAGCGGCACAGTGGAGTGAAATTCCATCGTGTGGTTGACTTCGTTCACCAGCAGGCCGCGGTCAGGGTCTTCTAACAGGTCAATTGCCACCACGCCGCCGCCAACCGCCTGGCAGGCCTTGACGCTCAGATCATGGATCGCCGGCGTGACGGGGCAAATCTCGGCCTTGCCGCCCCGCGCCGTGTTGGTGATCCAATGGTCTGCGTTGCGGTAGATGGCGCACACCGTGCGGTCGCCGATGACAAAAGAGCGGATGTCGCGCCCCGGCTTGCGAATGTATTCCTGGATATAGAATACCGAGTGCTGTACCGACCCCAGCACTTCCTTATGTTCGAGGACAGCCTCGGCGGCCTCGCGGTCGTTGATCTTCGCCAGCAACCGGCCCCACGAGCCGATCACGGGTTTCAACACCACCGGGTAGCCAACCGTATCCATAATCTCCAGGGCCGCTTCGGGGGTAAAGGCCAGCCAGACGCGCGGTTGGGGCAGGCCGGCCTGCTGCAAGGCCGCCGAAGTGACCAGCTTATCGCCGCAGGTGGCGGCAACATGAGCCATGTTGACCGTAGGAATGCCCCAGGCATTCAATACCTGAGTGGTATACAGCCCGTTTTTATAGGACAGACTGCGCTCCAGTACCACGTCATAAACCTGCCAGGGGCCGGGGTCCGCCAGTTGAAAGGCAATCTTGCGGTCATCAATTTTGTCGTAATCAACCCCCCGCCGCTCCAGGGCTTCAAAAATCCATTTCTCTTCTACGCGCACGCGCGTATACAATACACCAATTTTCATAAGTACCTCTCAAGTACCCGCTGCCATAGCGGATAGCACAGCTTTCGTCATTCCCTGAGTCGTCAGCGGCCCGGCGGGCGGCTCAGCCAGCGCCCGATCAACCGCCGCCTCGATGCGGTCAGCGATGGCGGGCAGACTCCAGGCGTGACGCACCAACAGCGCGGCGCTCAGGATCGCCGCGATAGGGTTGGCAATGCCTTTACCGGCGATATCTGGCGCAGAGCCATGCACCGGCTCGGCCAGGGCCACGCCTTCGCCCCAATTGAGCGAGGGAGCCAGACCCATCCCACCGCACCAGGCGGCGGCCTCATCCGATAGGATATCACCAAACAGGTTGGTTGTAATGATTGCGTCAAAGCTTTCGGGTTCCACTGCCAGCTTCAGGGCGGCGATGTCCACCAGTAATTCATCCACTTCCACCGTTTGTCCTGCGGCACAGGCTTCATCCACTGCCGCGCGCACTGTATCACGGAACAGACCATCGGTTAAGGGCAGGATATTGGCCTTGTGGACGATGGTCAGGCGCTTTCTTCCGGCAGTTTTCATCAATTCCAGGGCGCGGCGGGCCAGCCGCAGCGACGCCCACCGCGTGATGACGCGCTCGGCCACTGCCACCCCGTCGCCTTCCAGGCGCTCGCGCCCGGCATAGAGGCCCTCGGTGTTCTCGCGGAAAACGATCAGGTCCACGCCGGGCCGCGGGGAGACGCGCGGCAGACTGCGCACCGGACGGATGTTGATATATAGGTCCAGTTCCTGGCGCATGGTGAGAATGGCGCTGCGGTAGCCCTCAACTTTGCGGGCCGGCGAAGACACCGCCCCAAACAGGGCCGCTCCGCACGACCGGATGGCGGCCAGGGTTTCAGCGGGAACGGATACCCCCCGTTTTAAAAAGCACTCCCACCCGGCTTCGGCCCAAACAGTTTCTAACCCTGGCAGAGCCGCGCGCAGCACTTCCACTGCCGCGGGGATCACCTCGCGGCCAATGCCATCGCCCTCGATCACGCACAGGCGCGGAGCCATTATGCCGGCTCCTCGCCAGGGAAGCGCCCGTACTTCTTGACATACGGCACAATTCCGCCTTCCGCCAGAATTTCCTGGGCAAAGTGGGGCAGTTCAGGCAGGGGCAGTACGTCCTCACCTGCAATCACCCGCCGGTTGGGGATGTCTAACGTCACTTCCTGGCCGTCCTGCAAGGCGGCTACCAGGTCTGGCGCGACAAACAGCGGAATGCCCAGGTTCAGAGCGTTACGGAAGAAAATGCGCGCGAAGCTGTTGGCGATAATCGCCCCCACCTGGCGGCGGCGCAGGGCCTCGACGGCGTACTCGCGCGAGGAACCACAGCCAAAATTATCCGTTGCCACAATTAAATCGCCGGGTTGGGCGTTTTGAGCAAATTCGGGCCGCGCTTCAATAAAGGCCGCCTGACCTACGTCGGCATCGGGGCGCATATAGGGAGCATAACGACCGGGGACAATCTGATCCGTATCAACATCCGCGCCGAATTTCCATACTTTTGCCATGTGTGCTCTCCTTGTTTACAGGTTTCTGGGGTCGGTAATCACACCCGTCAGGGCAGTGGCGGCGGCCACCGCTGGGGAAGAAAGATAAATCTTCGAGGTTGGAGCGCCCATGCGCCCTTTAAAGTTGCGGTTACCGGTGGAAAGGCAGACATCGTCATCCCCCAACGTTCCTTGGTGACGGCCCATGCAAGGCCCGCAACCGGGGGTGGTGAGCGTCGCCCCGGCAGACAGCAGCGCCGCCAGCGTGCCGTCTTCTGCCGCGCGGGTCATCTCGCGGCTGGAAGCCGGGGTAATCAGAAAGCGCACGCCGCTCGCCACCTGCCTGCCGCGCAGGATTTCGGCGGCCTGGCGCAAATCTTCGTAGCGCCCATTGGTGCAGGTTCCCAAAAAGATCACATCCACGCGCGTGCCGGCCACCTGCGAGATATCCACCACCTGATCCACCTCATGAGGCAGGGCGATTTGTGGTTCCAGAGTTTCCAGATCAATAATGATCGTGCGGGCGTACTCCGCGTCGGGATCCACGCGCAGCCACTCTGGCACGCTGAAAC
Source organism: Anaerolineaceae bacterium (assembly GCA_034434155.1). Lineage (GTDB taxonomy): Bacteria > Chloroflexota > Anaerolineae > Anaerolineales > Anaerolineaceae > DSYU01. The sequence continues at coordinate 7,843 of DAOUAC010000048.1, read as the reverse complement.
GCTCGGCTACCTCGCCTTCGGGAGGGATGATGCCCACCTTGGCGCCCACTTCCACCGCCATCGAGGCCAGCGTTTGCCGGCCAGGCAGCGGCAGCCATTCCAGGCCGTGATACTCTACTGCCGCGTAATTGGCCCCGGCGATGGTCAACACCTGGCAAACCTTGAGAGACAGGTCTTTGGCGTCTGCGCCGGGGCGGAAGCGCCCGTTGACCTGCACCCGCACCGTTTCGGGAACGCGCAACCAGGTGCGCCCGGTGGCCCAGATGAGGGCGATGTCGGTGGAACCCATGCCCGAACCAAAGGCCCCCACTGCCCCATAGCTGGTGGAATGCGAATCGGACCCCAAAACAATCTTGCCCGGCGCGGCGATTTGCTCTTCCACCAGGACCTGATGGCAGATGCCGCGCCCCACTTCAAACAGCCGCACGCCCTGTTCGCGCGCAAAGCGCCGCACCTGGTTCTGCTGGTTCGCCACCCCCACCGTCGAGGCCGGTGAGACGTGATCCAGCACCATCACCAGTTGGGCCGGGTCTTTCACACTGGCAACGCCCAGTTCTTCTTGCATGATCTTGATGATGCTGGGCGAGAGCGAGTCGTGGCTCATCACCACGTCTGGGCGGACGACCACCAGATCTCCGGCGCGGACGGGCCGCCCGGCGGCATGTGAAAGGATTTGTTCAGATAGTGTTTGTCCCATGCGGTTCTCTCCGTATTAATAAAAATATTTGGCTCTTTAAGCGGTTTCCACGTTCTTGCCCACGTGCGCGGCATATAACAGCCGGTCCACTTCATCCAGCGTAAGGGCGCGCTGGTCAGAGAGGTGCTTGATCTCTTCGGTAATGCGCTTGACCTGCTCGTCGCTCAGGTTCAGGCCCAACTGCTCCACCCGGTGGCGGATGGCGTTCCAGCCGGTCAGACGGTGGGCAATGTGGATGTAGCGCGTCAGGCCAAAATCTTCAGGACGCAGGATTTCATACGTCGAGGGGTTGTTGAGAACGGCCTTGGCGTGAATGCCGGCTTTGTGGGTAAAGGCCGAAAACCCGGTGATGTAGTTATTGAAGGGGATGTCAATCCCGACCAGGCTGGCGACGTAGCGGTCCAGTTCCAGCAGGCCAGGCAGGTTGTATTTGGCAACCAGGTTTGGGTTCACGGCATAGAGGCGGGCCACCAGCCCCCCTAGTGGAGTGATGCCGTTGCGCTCGCCGATCCCCAACACGCAGGTGTCGATGTGCGTGGCCCCAGCCTCGAGGGCTACGAAAGCGTTGGCAATGGCACAGCCGGTATCGTTGTGACCGTGGAATTCGATATCGGCCTTTACACGCGCCCGCAAGCCCTTAACCAGTTCGTAAATCTGGCGCGGCGTGCCGATCCCAACCGTGTCGGCAATACCCACCCGGTGAACGCCAATGGCGTCTACCGCCTCATATACCCGGAAGAGGTCTTCGGGGTTACTGCGCAGGCTGTCTTCGGTGCTGAAGCGCATTTCGACGTTTTGGGTCTTCAGGTAGCTCAACACTTCCTGAGCCGTCTCGATAATTTTGTCAATGCTCTTGCCGTGGCTGAACTCGCGCAGGTATGACGATGTGCCGATGACCACATCCACCCCATCCACGCCGGTATCTACCGCCCGCTTCACATCATCCAAGGCACAGCGGGTATGCGTCAGCGTTTTGGCGCGCAGGCCCAGGCCGGCAATCGTCCGGCAGTCCTTTTCAGATTGGGGGGAAGCGCATGGGGTGGTTAACTCGATATATTCCACGCCGAACTCATCCAGCAGCCGGGCAATGGTTACTTTCTGTTCGGTGGAAAAAAAGGCGTTGACGAACTGCTCCCCCTCGCGCAGCGTCGATTCAATGATGAAAAACCTTTCCAGACTCATGCGGTGTGCTCCTCTTATCAAAATCAATAAAAACGGGCTTGCCATTTTCTGGTAAGCCCGTTTGGTTCCTGTGTTCCAACCCCATTATTCAGGGGAAACGCCGCTTACCAGATTCGCATCTGGCTTCTTGGCCTTGCCCTGCTTCTTGGGGTCGCTGTTATTCTGCTCGCACGGCGTGACGGCAGAATAACAGAAACGCGATAATGCCAGGATATCAATACTTGCGATCATGTCTCTCTCCGGCAACAAAAAACCACCCCGCCGGTGATCTGGTGGGGTGGCTGCCTCAATCCTCGTGCTTTGGAAAGACAACTTACCAGTTCACCGGCTGGTGTCTGGTGCGCTTCTTCCCTTCCTTCTTGGAGAACAATTGACGGTACATTACGCACGATTATAGGGTATTTTGAAGGAAAGTCAATGAGGGAAATTTTTAACAGTTCGTTAAGAGAGGTGGTTGGGCCAGAGCGAATTTCGATCGAGGCTCCGGGCCGTTGCGGCTCGCCCCGTCCATGAGTACAATCTGGCATGGATCGAAACGAATCTTAACAAAAAAACGGATACCCTCTTGATGCGCTACCCGCTTCCTTTTCACTTCGATGTTTCCCCCAACCGCTCGGTTTTAGCTTTAGACGGCGGATCGTGGCTGTTTGGAGAAGCCCAACCACTGTTTACCCTCACCATTAACGGTCAAACGGTTGACGCCACCGGCCTGAAGCCACTGCCAATGCAAAGTTACCAATCCGCGCCAGACGTACAGACCGAAGTTTACGCTTTTGAAGGCGATGGTTTCCGCGTGGAGTGGGAACTGCGCCGCTACGCAGGCATGGCCCTGGTCGAAGCCCGCCCACTGCTGACCTGGCTGGCCCCCCGCCCCGGCATCCTCACCCGGATGGACAGCCTGACCCTGCGCCTGGTCTCCGGCGCGCACACTTTGTTCACCTACCGGGGTGGGTGGGGCAACGAATTCTCGCCCGAAGTGCGCCCGCTGGCCGGTGATGGCGTGGTGATGGAAGCCGACGCCGGGCGTTCCTCGAAAGTTTTTCATCCCTGGTTCGATCTCACCCATGCCGCCAGCGGTGAGCACCTCAGCGGCAGCATCGCCTGGTCGGCCAACTGGGAATTTACCTTCCGGCCTCACCCCGCGGGCGGGTGGCAGATCAGCGCCGGGCTGTTAGCGCGCGAGTTCAGCCATACCCTGCGCACGGGGGAACGCTTCGAGGCCCCCTGGATGGTGCTGGTATTGGGCCGCGACCTGAATGAGGTCTCCCAGCAGTACGCACGCGTGGGCCGCGCGCACTGGTACACGCGCACGCCCTTCGCCGCCCAACTGCCCATTGAGTGGAATCACTGGTGGCCGTATGAAGACGCCGAGATCAACGAACAGGTGTTTCTCGCCAACGTAGAAGAGGCCGCTCAACTGGGCGTAGAAGTATGTACGCTCGATGCTGGCTGGTTCGGCCCTTCCGACGCCGGCACGTTTTGGGAATACTACCGCGGCGATTGGGACCGCGTTAATGAGCGGCGTTTTCCCAATGGACTGCGCCCGCTGGCGGACCGTACCCACGCCCTGGGAATGCGTTTTGGCATCTGGTGTGAGATCGAAGGGCTAGGAGAGAAAGCTCAATTGGCCGTTGATCACCCCGATTTTGTCGCTACACGCGGCGAGAAGCGCCTGGGCGGGGTTTGCTTTGGCAACCCCGCCGTGCAGGAGTGGGCCTACCAGACCCTCCGCCGCCTGATCGTTGACGTGGGCGCCGATTGGATCAAGCTGGATTACAACCTGGACTTTGGCCTGGGCTGTGACCGCGCCGATCACGGCCATCAGCCGGGCGATGGGCTGATAGCACATGCGCGCGGATTTTTCGCAACAATTGAACGCCTGCGCCGCGACTTCCCTCAGGTTGTCCTCGAAAACTGCTCTTCGGGCGGCCTGCGCATTGACCTTCTAACCCTGCGCCATCTGGATATGACCTTCCTCTCCGACCCCGATTACCCGGTGCATGACCTGCAGATCTTCTGGGGGGCCAGCACCATGTTGGCCGCCGAACGCCTGCTGCACTGGAGTTTTTGCGAATGGCGGCACGACCCGCCCTATCCCCCGCAGACCTTTAATCCGCGCGACCCGGCCCTCACCCGCCGCCAGTTTGATTATTACACCCGCATTGGCATGTTAGGGGCTTATGGCATCTCGCAAAAGCTGCCCCTGCTGCCCAATTGGGTGCGCGAGCGTTACCGCCAGCATCACCGCATCTACCGCGAGGTGGTGCGCCGCTTTATCCGCGAGGCCGACCTCTACCGTCTGTCGCCCCAACCCCGCCGCTCGTTAGAAAGCAGCCGAGCCAACGCCGGCGATGGCCTGTGCGCCTTCCAGTACGCACTGCCAGACGGCAGCGCCCATCTGCTGTTTGTCTTTCGCCTGGCCGGGCCGGCCAGCACTACCCAGGTGCGCCCTCAAGACCTGAACCCCACCGCCCACTACCGGGTAGAAGGGTTAGAGGGCGAATTCCAGGCCGAGTTCACCGGGCGGCAGTTGATGGAGCAAGGCCTGGCTTTCGATCACCTGCTGGAAGAAGATTCGGCCTTGCTGCGGCTGACGCGGCTCTAAGCTACATCTTCAGGGCCGCCTCGGCCTCATCGAGATGTTCTCCCCGGTGGAGCGAGCGTTCTACCCAACGCTTGTTGTAGTTGTAGATTTCCTCCAACAACGCTGGGGAAAAGGTCTCTAACCGGCGGTCAAGCGCCTCGGCAGTTTCAAGGGCAATGCGCGCGGCTTCGCGCGGCGGGATGGCTGCCCACAACGGCAGGGAGAGATCATTCACAAAGATATCAATCTCAGGGATAAAGAGCCTGCCATCCTGTTCTGTACGATCTAAAACGTACAACACGCGCCGGTCCCAAAAGGCCAGGTGTGCCATCACCACGCCCACCGTCCAATGCTCGCCAACCGGGTGCAGCATCTCTTCATCGCTCAAGCGGGCGGCCAGCGCGCGCATTCGCCCGGTAGATGCGCGGTTGCGGTCTACATAACTTCGATCCAGCGCCATAAGAAAACCTCCCTACTCTAATTTGTATCAATTTTTGTGTAAGCGGCTGTACCAGTTTCGTCCCCCAAATCCATTTTATTCAGATTTTAATCATGTTAATTATATTCATCATTGGCCGGTTTGCGGCCAGTTCAGTTGTTCATCTCTGTAAAGGAGAGGATATGATTTTCACGGCCAAACCTGCTCATACACTCCATCCGCTTCTGACCTTCCTGGTGATTGCGGCGCTGGCGCTTTCGAGCGCGGCGCAGGCGCTCACCTTTGGCGCGGCCATCCCGCCGCTGGCACTGCCAGCGGCGGCAGATTCATCTATTTTCCCCCTGGCGTTCCTCGCCGTTCCCAACCCATCCGCGCCCTACCAGGCACTGACGGCGCAGGGGGCCATCCGCTTTGCTGCCGACCGTGTGGATTTCGACGCCGCCGGCATTCAGTTGATTTTTGAAGGGGCCGGCCCCGCCGCGCAACTGACCGCCGGTCGCCCGCTGGAAGGCGTTGCCAATTACTATATCGGACGTGACCCTGCCGGCTGGCGCACGGCCATGCCCACTTATGGCGAGGTTCGCTACCAGCAGCTCTACCCCGGCATTGACCTGCGCTACGAGAACCAGAACGGCCTGCTGAAAGGCACGTACACTGTTGCCCCCGGCGCGGACCCCAGTCTCATTCGCTGGCGCTACCAGGGCGCGCGTGACCTTAACGTTGACCCTGCCAGCGGCAATCTGCTGTTGACCTTTGGCGCGCAGGGCCGCCTGGTAGAGCGCGCTCCGGTCGCCTGGCAGGAAATGGAAGGACGGCAATGGCCCGTGAAAGCCAGTTACGTCATTGAAGATGGCCGCGTAGGGTTCGCTCTGGGAGCTTACAACCCCGCCCTGCCCCTCATCATTGACCCGGTGATCGCCTACAGCTCTTACCTGGCCGGCTCGCACATAGACTATGCCAAGACTATCGCCGTAGATGGACAGGGTCACGCCTACATTGCCGGTTCTACGCTCTCGACCAACTTTATCAATAAGCCTGGGGCCAGCGGAGCGAAAGAGGATGTTTGGGTCGTCAAGCTAAATCCTGCCGGCAGTGCCTGGATATACGTCACCTACCTGGGCGGCAGTGATATGGACATCCCCAGTGAAATTGAGATTGACGACAGCGGCAACGTTTACCTCACCGGTACGACGGCCTCTTCCAACTTTCCCACTGCCAGCGCCGCTCACCCCAACCAGATTGGCGGGTTTGACCTCTTTGCCGTCAAGCTGAACGATTCGGGCGGGATTGTCTACAGCACCTACCTGGGCTCCAATTACACCGATGATCCCGGCGGCATCGCAGTGGATGGCCAGGGCAGCGTTCACATCATTGGCAAGATCCTCAGCGGCATGGGAATAATCAAGTTGGGATCAGACGGCAGCGAACGCTATTCCGTTTACTACCGGGCCAACGTCTATGGCGAAAATTCAGCTTCCAGCGTGGTAGTCAACCAGGCCGGTGAAGTCATTATCGCGGGCCAGAGCGGTCAGAATGGCCTTGAAACAACCCCCAACGCGATCCAATCACTGTGCGACGGCGTATCAGATCAATACCGTTCCTGCCGAGGCGATGTGTTTATCCTGAAACTGAACAATGCCAACAGCCAGAATGATTTACAGGTGTTGTACGCTAGCTATTTTGGCGGTAAGAACATCGACTCTGCGGAAGACATCGTCATCGGCCCAGATGGCTCGTTCTATCTCACCGGCAAGACCATCTCATCAAACTACGCCACCACCGCCAACGCTCATGCCCGCACCTGCCCCAGCGGGGTGGATCCCAATGACGCCGACTCCTGCCTGGATTATGAGGCTTTTATCCTTAAGCTCTCCGCGGATCTCAGCCAGGTGTTGTACAGCTCCTATTACGGCGGCGATGCCAAAGATTTTGGCCTGGCGATTGACGTAGACAACAACCATTCGGCTTATATCACCGGCTGGACAGAAGGCAACGATATTCCCCTTGTGAACCAACTGATGGATTTTAACCAGGGCATCTGCTATACCTATTACAACCACCCGCGCTTGTGCATCGAAGGATTTATTGCCCAGTTCGACGCCAACGGCGCATTGGTCTTTAGCACCTTCCTGGGCGGCACCAACGATGATTTTGCCAACGACCTTGCGGTGGACAGCAACGGCGCCGTTTACGTGGTAGGCGAAACTTCATCCATCAATTACCCGACCACGGCCGGCGCGCTGCAAACCTCGGTTGCCCTCATGCCGGGCCGGCAGGGGTTTGTCACCAAAGTAGGATCTGGGAGCAACCCGCCGCCGGACCAATTCAGCCACCGCACCTACCTGCCTTACTCCGTCCGGTAGCCGCTGGTAATCTTAGGGATGAGCCGCGGGCAAAGCCCGCAATCTACATACCGTTTTCCTTGTGAACACCCGCTCTACGAGCCGTTTGTGGAGCGGGTAGATCTTTAATTACACAATTGTATTAGCGATAAATTAGGTATATGATATGAATTAAGTTTTTATTCAAACGGGTTTTGCGAGACAACAACCATTTGCACAGAAGCTTTTATCCGTATTCATCTGCAATCACTCATCACAACCGAAGAGGGGATTTATGAAGCGGTTATCCAGCATCTTCCTGCTGCTCTTTTTGGCGCTGGCTCCACTGACCCGGCCTGTGAATGTTCAGGCGGCCGGCGTGGTGGGCGATGGAACCCCCGCCAGTTGCACCTCTAACCTGCTGGCCGAGGCCCTGGAAGGCGGCGGAGAAGTCACCTTCAACTGTGGGCCGGAACCTGTGCAGATCATGGTAGATACCTTTGTCATTTCCAACCCCACTATTGTGGACGGCGGCGGGAAAATTACGCTGGATGGCGAGGGTTTACGCCAGGTTTTCCTCATCCAGCCGGGCGCCAGCCTGACCCTACGCAATATCGAAC
>DAOUAC010000047.1:0-64135 GCA_034434155.1 Anaerolineaceae bacterium | reverse complement strand
GCCAGTGAAACCGGCCAGTGCATCAACGTGGATGACAGTCTGGCCGGCTTCTTGGGTCAGGTCTGCGCCAGCGGCAGTCCAACCACTCACACCTTCAGCTACAGCTACACGGTTGGCCCCTTCAACACCTGCGGTCTGTACACGGTAGATAACACCGCCGCCATCCGCGAGACGGGCGCATCCGATGACTGGCGGGTCAATATTAACGTCCCCTGCGGCGGCGGCTGCACCCTCACCCAGGGCTACTGGAAGACCCACTCCGCCCGCGGCCCGGCCCCTTATGACCCGGCCTGGATGAACATCGGCCCGCTGCAAGAGCAGACCACCTTCTTCCTCTCCGGCCAGACGTGGCACACCGTCTTCTGGACGGCCCCCGCCGGTAACGCCTATTACGTCCTGGCCCACCAATATATGGCCGCCAAGCTCAACGTGCTGGATGGCGCTTCGGCCCCCGCAGATGTGACGGCGGCCATCGCCTCGGCGGAGAGCCTCTTCAATTCCATCGCTCCCTCCGGCGTCACCCGCGCCAACCGCGCGCAGTTCACCTCGCTGGCCGCTCTGCTCGACGACTACAACAACGGCCTCATCGGCCCCGGCCACTGTTCAGAGTAAGAGCTGATTTAAAAATCGCCAACTTCGGGTTTTAAAATGATGGGTACACTGCGGGCCGCAGTGTACCCATCATTTTAAAATTTCAACTCCACGAAGGCGGATCCGAAGCGGGGAAGCTCTCTTCGATCGCCTCATCATGCAGGGCATCTGGGTAGATTTCGCCGTCCTGCGCCAAGACGCGCTGGTTAGATACATCTTTTTCCGGCGGTACGCCCTGCTCGCGCAGCAGAGCGCCGATGTGGCCGTAGGATTCGAGGGCCTGCCTGGCCCCAGGACTGCGCAAAATATCAATCTCAGCCCCGGCGTCGAGGGCGTGCTTAAGGGCCGTTTCCACAATGTCCGCTTCGGGCCGCAAAGCCACGCCGCACAGCAGGCAGTTAATCTCTTCGCCGTCTTCCATAAAACCGCAGTTGGGGCATTCGCCCCCCGCCTGATGAAAATCTTCAGCGGCCAGCACCAGGCGCACCTTTTTAGAGCGGATGGCTAACAGAGTCTGCTCCAAACCGGCCACCGCCGCTTCTCCGACAGACATCTGCGCGATAAATTCTTGAATGCGCCGTTCTTCCTGACGCGCTTCCCAATCCTTCTCGCGCGCCTGTACCAGCGCCGCGATTTCATCCAGCGGCGCGCCGGGCGTCAGGCGGATTTCAGCGGCCAGGCGCGCGCGCAGCGAGTTGGGAAGTTCTTGGGCCAGCGCGCCCAATGCCTGGGCACTGCCGCCGAGAACCAATTGAGCGTAGGCGTCGTCTTCCCAGGCCGCCTCAACCTGTTCGGCGACGGAGCGGGCGTGCAGGCGCAGGCCGCCATCGCCGCCGGTGACGGGAACCGCCTGGGCACTGCCCACCTGCCCGGCGCTCCCCCGGCAGACTTTCACCAGCCGGGCCGCGCCCGCATCCATCAAGGCCACCAGGGTACAGGGGTACTCGGCCAGCAAGATTTCCAGCGGACGCAGGTAGGGCCACTGGCTCACCATCAGGCGGTCGAACACGGGCGCTGGCAGCCGATAGGCGCGCCATAAACCGGCTTCTTTGCCGCTAAACACGGCCAGGCCCAGCGCATCTGACGCGGGGCGGTCTGCCAGCCACCGACGGATGCGTTCCGCTTCGAGCCCCCACTGTTCCTGGTAGGTGGTTGGGGCCTGGTCCAGCTTTTTTTGCTGTTCCATCTCGGCCAGCAGTCGGGCGAAGCGCTGGCGCGGATCATCCTTTTCAGAACGCAGGTCCAGATAGAGGCTGAAGACCGGCCCCTGGCCGCTGTGGATGGCCTTCAGGGCCTCCAGATCCTGGGCGTTGACATCATGAGAATATTCAGCAGTCGACATGGTTTTTCCATCCTGTTCACCCCCTATCTACAGCCTTGTCAGAATATCTTTACGCATCTTGCAGATCATGGTGTAGGCCGGGTCGTAGAAGTTACCAACCTCATACTCCACTGCCTGGCCAATCAGCATCCCGGCGGAGAGGGCATCGAGTGCATAGCCATCCTTCAGCCAGCGCACCATTTCGGTAGTGGCGTGTTGGGCGGCCTGGTCGAGCGGGCGGGCGTTGCCAGCAGTGAAGATGTGCGTATCACTCTCGCCGCGCGGCCAGTTCGGGGCCTGGCCTTTGATCAGATCCACCGAAAATTCCACCTCCATCGAGATTTCAACCCCCGTGCCGGCCACTTCACCGTGGCCCTGGACGGCGTGACCATCCCCCAGGAAGAGCAGAGCGCCCGCCGCAAACACCGGCAGGAAAACCCTCACCCCGGCGCGAAAGCCGCGGTAGTCCATATTGCCCCCGTAAGGGCCAGATGTAGCGGTTGAGATGGCCTGCCCCCCTGCCGGAGCCACTCCAAAGCACCCCAGCATGGGGTCGAGCGGCAGTTCCAGGCGGGCCAGCTTCGTTTCGGGCGAAGCCAGCCGCGCCGTCCAGGTGGAGCAGTCCACCTCCCAAGAGGCGGGGCTGTAGGGCTGGTCTTTGGGGAACTGGTACAGTTCGGGGACGTACCAGGGGTCTACCACGTGGTACGCCAGGCCGTAACTGGACCAGCCGCGCGGACGGTTGGGGGTGATGCGCTCGATGCGGAACACCAGCGCGTCGCCCGGCTCGGCCCCGGCGACTTCAAAGGGGCCGGTCATGGGGTTGCCGGGCGCAGTGACCGGCTCGCCGGAAGCATCGCGCCCAGAGGCGTCCACCGTGGTGGTGATCACCCGGTCGCCCGGCGCAATACGCAGGACGGGCGGGTGCGACCCAATAGAAGTGAAGTAGTGGTCGGGTTGAAAGCGGTGAGTCGTCATAGATTATCCCAATATCTGAAGGAGTGTAGCCCGCACGCCCGTCACGCGGCTGGGGATTTCTACCTGGAAACGCTCGAAGAATACGGCCTTGCCCGAATCGGCGTAATCGTAGCCGGTGAAAAGCGCGTAGCCCATCAGCCCCAGCGTAACGCCCGCCGAGAGGAGTTCGACATACGGCAGGGCCGAGGCCACCACCGGGAAGCGCATGGCCGCCGCGCGGGCCAGGCCGCGCGCACTGCCCACCGCTTTGAGGGTATCCTGCACTTTTTTGGCCTTTAGTTCGTAGGCGGCGGCCAGTTGTTCGAGCGTTCCGGCGGCGTCAACCAGTGCCTGAACCTCAGCGGCGCTTTTTTCCAGCCGTTCATCGAGCGTGCTGGTCGTTTCGTCCACGGCGAACAGGCCCGTCACGAGCTTTTCGGCCAGACCGGGTTCATCACCTTTGGCTTTGTGATCTTTGCGCAGTTCTTCAACCCAGGTCTGCACCTGTTTGCGGGCGGCGGCCTCGGCGTCTTTGCCGATGAGAGCCAGCACCAGGTCATAGGCTTGCAGAAGCAGGCGCGCGGCGGTCTGCACCAGGTTCTTAATCAACTGCGTCACGCCAGCGAGGACTGCTTCGATGCGCGCGCCCAATTCGGCGCTGACCAGCGAAACGGCCTTAGCCACCAGGTCGCCGTCGAGCGAGAGAAGCGTATCGAGGGCGGCACTGCCGGCTTTGGCCGCCTGCCTGGAGATGCTCTTCAGGCTGTGACCGGCGGCGGCCTGAAGGGCTTGGCAGGCCTTTTCACGCTTGAGGGAGCGCCCGCCGCGCACCGCCTTCATTTTGGGCAGAAAGGGCGTTAAACCCTGTTCTACGGGGACGGCCAGCACGCCGGCCAGGTTTTCGAGCGCCTGGGCCGCCTTCACCGTAGAGCCGCCGCGCGTGGTTTTACCGGGTCGGTCGCCGCGCAGTTCGGCTTCGGCGGCGGCGATCAGCGCCTCGGCCACCGTCAATTCAGCCTGCACCTGGGTTAACGCCTTCCACTCGGCGCCTTGGGCCGCGGCCCCCTGGGCCGTTTCCAGCAGGGTTTTGTGTTCTTCGCCCAGGGCGCGGTCGGCCTCGGCAAAGCCAGCGGCGCGTTCAGCCAGAACCGCCGGTGAGGGGCCCGCCCCGCCGCGCGTCACCGCTAACGGCTCGGCTCCGGGTTCGGGCGCGAATAGACCCCGCATTTGCAGGGTATAAGCAGAAAGTAGGGAATCATAGGTGGTCATGGGGTCTCCAGAGACAAAATTAACAGTGGTCAGGGCACTTGAGAAGACAGGCCTCGTCAGCGGGCGCGGTCTACGTCAATATCGAGGGAGCGGGCCAGACGGCGGGCCTGTTCGACCCAGGCGCGCACCTGCTCCAGCGAAGGCGGGGCAATCTTCTGATCGCCGGCGGCCAGGGTCAGCAGTTCCAGCAGACTTTCGGGGTCCTGACGGGCCAGCCTTTCGAGCGAAGCAACGCCCGCATCCGGCAGGGCCGCCGCCCAGCCGTCGGTCATGCCGTCCAGCAAATAAAACGAAAGCAACTGAACCACTTGTTGAACGACCGGGGGAACCAGGCCCGTCTTTTCAGCTAAACGGTAGATGCCCCCAGGGGCAGTCGCGCGCTCCCACAGGGCGCGGATGGAGCGGATCCCGGCCCCTTCGAGGCGCGCTAAGAGGTTAAGGTCGTCTGCTCCTTTGTGAAAGGAAACCGAAAACAGATCGTAATCCAGGCGCGAGGCCAGGCGCGCCAGCAGGGCTTCAGATTGGGCATCCTCTGGCAGGCTGGCTTCGGCTTCCAGGGCGGTCAGAGCCTCATGCACCGCCCCGGCTTTGACCGACCCCAGCGCCGTAAACGCCGATTGGGCCAGGGCCAGGCTCTGGCGGGCTTCTTCCAGATTGCCCGATTGGGCCTGTAACAACCCCTGGTAATAGGCCGCCACCGCCTGCGACTGGTGATCGGTCAGGCGGGCGGCCTGTTCACGCACCTGGTTGAGCAGCCGCCAGGCGTCTTCCTTGCGCCCCTGGCGGAAGGCCAAAATACCCAACTGCACAGTCGCGGCGGTTTTCAGCAGGTGATCTTGCATGCGGGCGGCTTCTTCGAGCGCGCCGTTGTAGAGGCGCTCGGCGGCCTCAACGTCGCCCTGACGGGCCAGCGCCACCCCCAACTGATAGCGGCTGTAGGCCGCCGAGCGCCCCAGCCCGGCGGCTTCGGCGGCCTGAACGGCGGCCCGGAACTGCGCGGCGGCCTCGTCCAGTTCCTCGCGCGCCAGGGCCAGACTGCCTAAGGCATGGCGCGCCAGAGCCTGCCCCAGCGGAACGCCCAGGCTCTCATACACCTGCTGTGCCCCGCGGAAAGCCACCTGAGCGTCGGTATAGCGCCCCTGATTGCGGTACATATAGCCCATTTGCAGTTCCACGTCGGCCCACTGCAAGTTCGACCCCACCTGCCCGGCCAGTTCCAGGGCCTTGCGGAAATGCTCGCCGGCGGTCTCGGCGCTTCCGGCCACCATTTCCAGTTCGCCCATGCGCTGATGAGCGCGCCCGCGCGTTTCGGGGTCGGGTGTTTGCAGGGCCAGGACCAGGTGGGCGCGGGCCGTTTCGAGATCTCCCTGCGCCATGGCGATACTGCCCATGCGCTCGTGCGCCCCGGCCAGGTCTACGGCAGTGCTTTCGCCGCGCGCGGCGGCCCCGCTCATCAGGCTGATGGCCTGGGTTAACATGTCAGCGGCGGCAGGCAGGTCACCGCGCAGGTGGGCCACTGCCGCCTGGCGGTAGAGGGCCACGCCCTGATAGGCGCTGTTGCCCTGCCCGGCGAACATCTGGTGGGCAGTTTGCAGGTCTTGCTGAGCGCGTTCTAACTGCGAGCGCAGCGTGGCGATCACCCCGCGCTGAAGACGCGCCCAGGCCCGGTCGAAGGGGTCTTTCAGTTCATCGGCGTGTTCGATCAGAGCTTCGAGACTGTCAAAGGGGGCCTGCCACAGCCCGCGCACGCGCAGGTAATTGAACAGACTGCGCAGTAAGGCGGCCAGCCGGTTCCAATCCGCTTCCCGCGTGTAGTGATCCAACAGGGCCAGCAGGTTGGCGCGGCGCAGGTCCAGGGCGGCAAAGTCATCGGCGTGTTCGGCGGCGAACTGCTCTAAAGCCTGGTAGGTACTGCGCTGTTCCTTCTCCACGGCCTGGCGCTCCACGCGGCGCAGTCCGCGCCCAATGAGCGGGTGCAGGACGAGCGTGCTGTTGGGACCGGCGTCGGCCAGTCCACGCCGCAAGAGGGTTTCGCGCGCGCCCAGGTAGTCGGCAGGGTGAAAGCCCTGGCGCAGGTCTTTTTCAACGGCGGAGAAGGCCGGGTACGAAGCCAGGCGCAGCCACAAGCGCAGGGCCGGCTCATCGGCGCGGGTCTGCTGGTAGGCGGCGTCGAACAGGGCGCTCAGGCGTTCATCCTGAGCGATGAACACGTCTGGGATCACGCGAAGTACTTCTTCCAGGCTTTCGAGCGAGCGCTCTTCCTGGTAGCGCCGGGCGGCCAGGCGCACCGCCAGCGGCAGGTAGCCCAGCCCGGCCAGGATGGCCTCTAACCGCTCGCGCTCTTTGGCCGGCAGTGTGGGCAGGTCCATCTCCGCCAGGCGGGCGAACAGCTCCAGCGCCTCTTGGGGGGCCAGCGGCGGCAGGTCGCGCTCAGTTGCCAGACCGGCCAGGTCGCCTTCAGAGCCGGTGAGGATCACGGCGCAGTTGGGCGCGGCTTCCAGCAGGTCGCGGGCGGTGGCCGGGTCCACGTCATCCACGCCGATCAGCAGACCGGCGCGGGTAGAAAGAGCTTTGCGCAGGGCATTCTTCTTTTCCGGCAGTCCCGGCGCCTGTTTCACTTCAGGGGCCTCTAACGCCTCAGCCAGGCTTTCCAGCACGGCAGGGGCGTTCAGCCCGGCGGCGCTCAACCACAGGTAGCCGCCGGGGAACTGCCCCTGCTCGGCCAGGCGGTTGAAGGCTTCAGAGGAAAGGCGGGTCTTGCCGACCCCGAACTCGCCGCGCACGAAGAATTTGCGCCCGGCGCTCAGGCTCTCGACGAGCTGACGCAAATCCTCGGCGCGGCCCACCAGGGCCCCCTCTTCAAATTTGGGGGCCGGCACTTTGGGCAGTAACGGCCTGCGCCCGCCCACGGCCTCTGGCGAGAATAAAACGCCCTTCATGGCGCGCAGGTAGAGGGTTGGCACGCCCCACTCGACCTCATCCTCGCTCGAAATCTCAGCCACCGCCCGCCGCCCCGCCGAGACGGCCTCGTCCACCGTCCAGCCGGCCAGCAGGGCCGCGTAAAAGGCCCTGCCGAACTCAATCGCCGCCGCGTCAACCACCTGGTACTGCATCGCCAGCACAGCCGGGACTCCGGCGCGCACCAGGGCCGGGGCTACGCCGCTCCACGGACTGCTGCCGCGCACCCGGCTGGAATCGCACGCGCCCAAAAAGGCCAGGCGCACCCCTGCCCCCTGCAAGGCAGACGCCAGGTCTGCGGCGCTGAGGAAATCGGGCTGCGAGCGGCGCTCGCGGTCGTGCAGTACCAGGCGGGCAACCTCATCACCTTCCTCAAACAGCCCATGCCCCGAAAAATGAAAGATCTCCGGCTTGCTCAGCAGCCCGCCGTTAAGCTCTTCGCGCGAGGCGCGCGCGTAGACGTTTAGCTTTACATCCACGCCCTCCGGCTTGAACTTGGCGAAGATTTGCTCTAAAATCCCCTGCTCTTTGCGGATGTTAAGCGGGCCCAGGCCGGTGACGCTGGGGCTGGCCGTCACCGCGGCTACCATCAGGCGGGTAGGGTCGGCAGGGGTCAGGTCGGGGGCGCGGCCTAACAGGGGGATGTGGCGCACAATCGAAACTTTTTGGTTGAGACACAAGAAATGGGCGCGCGCCGGAGCGGCGTCGCCCTCTTGCAGAGGCAGGTAGGCAAATTCCCAGGGAATCTGATGCAGGGGGCCAGAGTCCTGAATGTGCAGGCGCAGGCGCACGCCCTCATCCAGCCCGGCACTGCGCACCGCCGCCAAAAACAGCCCGCGCATCTCTGAGCCAACCGGAAGCAGACAGCCGGCTAAGACCTCGCCCAGGCGGACAAGGTCTGAGAAGAAGATGTTTTTGAATTCCAGGTCGCGCAGAGGCTCTTCTAACGCGGCCCAATCCAGGGTGACGCGGCAGGGAGCCGGACTGCCGTACTCCGCGCTGGGCGGCATGGAGATTTCATAAGTAGCGGCGTCCGCGTCGTAATTGCGGAAGTCGAGAAAAAAGTCCTGGTAGGCGCGCTGTTGGGTCATAGGGCCTCTGGAAGAGAGACAGCCATCAACTCTCAGCCGACAGCCGTCACGCCAGCGTTCTGCTGGGGGAAAGTCGGAGAAAGATTAACTGCGCTACCAGTAAAGAACTGCTCAGATGCGGCCTGCCGCATCAGATTGAATATAGCAATATCTACAGAGAAAGTCAACTTTACCGGGTTTGGTTTTGCCCGCGCGGGCGTGGTTCAGATTTTTGGGAGCGTGAGGCGAACAGAATCTTGTAGGCCGCCGTTCGGCTCACCGGGGAAAAGCCGAAAAAAGATGTTAAAATGAATATTAAGTTTAAGTAAGAAGAGAAGCCGTTCTGAAGCTGGAAAGGTTACTGTTTTAATAATGAAAACTTGCCCGAACTGCGCGGCGGCCAACCGCGCGGATGCTGTGGTCTGTTACAACTGCGGGTTGGATCTATCGGCCCGGCCCAGCGCCCCCCTCGCCGGGGATTCGACCGGCGCAACGCAGCCGGTGCGCCGCCGCCCGCCCGCCCCAGGGTACGGCCCCTCTATTCCACCCGGCGGGCCTTATCCTCCGCCCTCCGGCTACCCGCCATATGACCCTTCTGCCCCTACGGGGACTGCTCCGCAGGGCGCTTACCGCCCCGGCGGGGCCTCCCCAGATGCGCCCGCCGCCGGCTATAGCCCTTACGCCCCGCCGGGCGATCCGTACTTCCCGCCGCCTCCGCCGCCCTATGCCCCTCCCCGCCAGCCGCGCACCCCTGGACGGTTCTGGACGGCCCTGATCCTATGGCTGGCTCTGGCCCTGCTCTGCGGCGGCGGACTGGCCCTGTGGACGCTGGCCTCTGCAACCTATGGCGGCATTTATGGGGTGGGGGTTGAGGTCGCCACCCAGGTGGGCCAGGTCTTTGAACCCACCGCGCCCCCGCCAACGGCCACCCCTCAGCCCACGCCAACGCCCCAGGGCGCCCTCGAACCAACACCTAATGCCACCCAAGAAAGCGCCATCCGCAAACTGCTTTCGCCGGAGTGTTCCGGCGCGCTTGACCGTCTGAGCGCCGCCCGCGACCAACTGACGCAAAACCCCGCCGCGCCCTTCGATGCCGCCTGGCGCGAGGAACTCAACCAGGCCATCGAACAGACCCGCGCCTTCTGCGGCTCGCTCGAATCTGCCAGCCCCGTGCCGGGGATTGTGGCGCAGGCTCAGCGCGACCTGGCGCAGGCTCAGGCAGAGTTCGACGAGGCCAACCGTTTGTTTAAAGAAGGCGTGGATGAGCTGAACCCCGGCAAGATTTTCGAGGCCGGGGGGCGTGTCGTCTCGGCAGGAAAGTATTTAGACGCGGCGGTGAGAGAACTGCGCCGCATCGGCCAATAAACAGCTTTCAGCCGCCAGCCTAGGTGAGGAAGGGATGGAGCGGGCGGCGCAGGAAGATTTTCGCCACGTCTTCAGGGAGCGGATTGCCGTCCGGCCAGACCTTATCGAGCGTGATGAACAGGTCAGCCCACTGCGAGCGGCGGACGTGCCGCTGAAAATCCTGAAAATAAGCTGAATGCCGCGAAATGGGGTTGACCATCAGATCTGCGGGATATTTTATCCAATTCCAGCAGTGGTACAATAATAAGAATTACCGAATGGTTCCTCTTCACAAACCATCATGCCGATGTTTAACGTTTTCTACAGCGTTTTCCTTCTGCTGGCCGGGGCGACCTGTCTGCTGGCCGCGGTGACCACCTGGCCGTTGCGCGATCGGGCGCAAACCGCCCGCCGGCTGGCGCTCTTCCTGGGCGCGCTGGCCTGGTGGGACTTCACCTACGCGCTGTTTTGGGCCGGAGTAACTGCCCCCACCCCCTACTTCTGGCTGGACCTCACCTACCTGGGCGCGGTGACGGTCCCGGCGGCGCTGTTCGTATTTGCCCTGCGTTTTGCCGGTCCGGTCCTGCGCCATCCCGCGCTGACGCGCTGGTCGCGCCTTCCCCACGCCCTCTGGCTGGCCGTTGAGCCTGCCCTGGTGACGCTGATACTGTGGACGGATCCTTCACACGGCCTGTTCTTCGGCGGCGAACGCACCGCCAACGCCACGCTCATCCGCACCGGCGGCCCGGTGTTTTGGATTAACGCCGTTTACTCGTACCTGCTGATCCTGGCGGCTTTTGGACTGCTTTTGCTGGCCTACCGGCGCTATCAGGGCCTGTTTCGCCAGCAGGCCGCCTTCCTGCTCGCCGCCGCCGCCATCCCCTGGGTGAGCAACCTGGTTTTTCTCTCTGGCCTGGTGTCACTGCCAGACGCAGATCCTACGCCCTTTACCTTCACCGTTACCGGGCTGGCCTTTGCCTACGCCCTGATGCGCTTTCACCTGCTGGATGTTGTCCCCATCGCCCGGCACACGCTGATTGAGAAAATGAGCGACGGCGTGGTCGTGCTGGATCAGCAGGACCGCGTGGTGGATGTAAACCCGGCGGCCCGGCAGGTCCTGGGCCTGGAGGGCGACTCGGCCATTGGCCGCCCGCTGGCCCAGATCTTTGAACGCTGGCCCAACCTCATGGAAGAGCTCCAGCAAACGCGCGAGGCCGAAATTGAAGTAGGCATCTCTGGCCCGCCCCCCGCCCACTACAGTTTACGCATCACGCCCATCTTCGATGCCCGCACCCACCTCCGCGGCCGGTTGATCGTCTGGCGCGACATCACCGCGCTGAAACAGGCCCAGGCCGAACTTCACCACCTATCCATCACCGACTCTCTCACCCAGGTATTCAACCGCCGCCACTTTTTAGAGATGGCGCAACTGGAGCTGGAACGCTGCCTCCGCTACCAGCATGATATGGCGATTATCATGATTGATCTCGACCATTTCAAGCGCATCAACGACCGCTTCGGCCACCTGACCGGTGACCGGCTGCTGGCCCATTTTGCCCGCACCTGCCAGGAAGTCATTCGGGTGAACGATATTTTTGCGCGCCTGGGCGGAGAAGAATTTGTACTGCTGCTGCCCGAAAGTGGGGCCATCCAGGCGTATCAGACGGCTGAGCGTCTGCAAAAAGCCGTCGAAAACATGCCGTTTGAGGTGGACGGCGAAAAAATCAAGATCACCATCAGCATTGGCATTGCCACGCTGTTTGGCGGCGGCGATTCGGTCGAAAAAATCTTGCGCCGCGCTGACCAGGCCCTCTACCGCGCCAAGAATGCCGGCCGGAACAGAATTGTGGACAGCCAATAGCAGTTCATATCATACACATTCTTTATCTTTTAACTAAACTATTATATAATCAAGCCTGACGTCGGCTCACCAGGGGGAGAGACCGCACCTGAACCGTTCAGTCAAAAGGAGGCTTGATGAAAAAACACGGTGTTTTCTCGTTGATTGCAATGGCCGTCTTGCTGGCGCTGCTGTTTCCGCGCGCGGCGGCGGCAGACTCCTTCCCAGAAGTGATCCCTCTGCCGGTTGGGTGGCAGGCCGAAGGCATTGCCATCGGCGCGGGAGATACGTTCTACGCCGGTTCTCTGGCAACCGGAGCCGTCTACAGCGGCAGCTTAAGCACAGGCGAGGGCGGGGTATTGGTTCCGCCCCAGGGCGTTCAGACGGTAGGCCTATCGTTCGATCACCGCAGCGGCTACCTCTTCGCCGCCGGTGGAGGGTCTGGGCGCGGCGCGGTGTTTGATACCAGCGACGGCAGTACCGTAGCCACGTTCCAGTTCACCACTGACTCGCCCACCTTCATCAACGATGTCATCGTCACGCGCGACGCCGCCTATTTCACCAACTCGCTCCGCCCCGAATTTTACCGCGTCCCCCTGGGGCCTGGCGGCAGTGTGCCCGCTTCTGATACCTTCGAGACGATCTCTCTGGGTGGAGAATGGGCACAGGTCCCCGGCTTTAACGCCAACGGCATCGAGGCCGCGCCCAATGGCAAGCGCCTGCTGATCATCAACTCCGCCAGCGGCATCCTGTACCGCGTTAACCCCGCCAGCGGCGAAGCCCTGGCTGTAGACACGGGCGGCTACCTGCTCACCAACGGCGACGGCATCCTTCTGCACAAGAAAATCCTCTACGTGGTGCGCAACCGCCTGAACCTCATCGCCGCCATCCACCTCAGCCCCGATTACCTCTCCGGCGAAGTCGTGGAGGAAATCACCAACCCCAATTTTGCCGTTCCCACCACCGTTGGGAGGTTTGGCAACGCCCTCTACGCCGTCAACGCTCACTTCGGCTCGCCAGACCCAACCACCCAAACCTACGAGGTAGTGCGCGTGGAATTAGATTAACCGGACAAAGTCCATCTAAAAGTTGTTTCGCTGACATGGTTTGGGCGGCGCGGCCGCCCAAACCATGTCCGTTAGTGAATTTCACAAACCGGTACGGATCGTTTCAGATAGGGCTGATAGCACGAAAAGGAATAAGATCATGGCGCTCAAAGAAACCTATCTCGTAGAAAAAGAAAAGTGGAATGCGCTGGCGAAGAAGAAAAAGACTGACCTCGCCGCGCAACGACTGCCGCCGGAAGAGGATTTTTACGCCTTCAGCCGCCGCTCGGCTACCCACGTTGGAGTGAGCGAGTTTTTAGGTGATCTTTCTGGCAGGCACGTGCTGGAATACGGCTGTGGATTGGGGCAAGTGTCGGTGCTGCTGGCGAAAGACTGTGCCCGCGTCACGACCTTCGACCTATCATTTGAGAGCATTTTGGTAGCGCGCAAGCGGGCGCAGATGAACGACCTGGATGATAGAGTCGCTCTGGTCGTCTCCGCTGGCGAAAACCTGCCCTTTGCTTCTGAGAGCTTCGACATTATCTTTGGCAAGGCCATTTTGCACCACCTCAATGTGGGTTTGGCCTGGCGCGACCTCTACCGCCTGCTCAAACCGGGCGGGAAAGCTGTCTTTATAGAACCGATGGGGATGAACCCCATCTTGAACTTTATCCGCGACCACGTTCCCTACCCCCATAAGAACCCACGCGGAGCCGACAGTCCGCTGGTCTACGAGGAGATTCACGCCTGGGGGAAGGGGTTCCGCGAATTTCACTTCCGCGAAATTCAGCTTTTCAGCATGTTAGAGCGCGGTCTGGGCCAGCGCGTGCGCCTGAAACCTCTGCGCAAGCTAGACGCCTTCCTGCTCCGGCGGCTGCCTTTCTTGCGAAAATACTGCCGCTACGTGGTGATGTATATGGTTAAGTAGAGAATGTGACAACAACCCAACGCCGGCAAATTATGGGGAGTGGTGTCGTTTCCTTCTTTATTTAACATTAGGTCTACGGAAGGTTAGACAGGCTCTGGATAACTAACACTATTTCTGTAATGATTATCCAGATATGTATGTCAGTGATTTGTCAGTGTCCTGTGCTATGTTAAGGTTAACTTCCTTACGCAATCTCGATCAAGTGCGCAGATCAGGGGAGCGCACTTGAACCAAAGACCTGCCTAACCGGCAGGTCTTTCTTTATTAGGTAGTATTTGACTGTAATCACCCTTTTCAGGCTGACACAGTCGTTTCGCATTTCCATCCAACCCGGTTGGGAAACCACAGATGAACGCAGATCCACACAGATTTTTAAGTTCTCCATCGGTGTCCATCTGTGTGGATCTGTGGTTCCAACTGCAACCGTACTGACTAATAGATGGTCGCCAGAAAGGCGCTGAGTTTCGGGAAGAGCGCGTCTACCAGCTCCGTCCAGGGCCGGTGCGCATGGGCGTCGGGGAAAGCCGCGTGAATCTCATCCATACTGCGCCCACCCATCACCAGCGGAATGAACTGCACCGGCGGAACGCTCAGAATCGTCTGGGCGTCGGCGCCGGCCGGGCCGACGGCCTGCAGTTTGCCGCCGTTGAAGGTCAGGCCGATCACCTCTTGATACAGGTTCAGCCCAAACGTCCCCGTCCAGCCGGCAAACATCGAACCCGCCAGGCGCTGTTCTAATACCGGCCCCAACCGGCGCAAAAAAGCCGCCCGGTCTGGAATGCTGACCTGCCACGAATACACCCCCAGGTCGGCGGCGCCTAACGAGCGCGCCAGCCGCACCAGGGCACTGCTCTGCGGCAGGTGCAGGCGTATTCCATCTCTGCCGCGCTCTTGCGCCAGTTTTTTGAGATGATCCAAAACGGCCATCCCCGCCAAAAAATCCACTTCTGATACTTCGTCCACCGTCAGCAGATTCTCGTAAAAGTGATAGTCTGGAATCCGCAGATACCCCGCCGCCTCGCCGCCGGGGTCTTGCAGGATGAGGGTATCGTGCTGCATGGCTTCGGGCTGACCGGTACGCGTCAACAGATAACGCCAGGTGTCGGCATCGCGGCAGGCGCTCAGGTTCAGCCGCGCGCACCACTGCTCGTACCAGCGCGCCAGCCGCGGAATATCTTCCATCTCCGCCGGGCGCAGGGTGTACCCTTCTGCCGGCGGCGCAGGAACCTGATCTGGCTGGATGCGCCAGCCGCCTTCGAGGGGAAGCATGGCGTATTCGTACCCGTAGCGGCGGTAGAAATAAGGAATGCCCTGGATGATCGACAGCGCCGCCCCGCGCTCGGCAAAGCGCTGCCAGAAATAATCCATCAGAATGCGGTTATAACCCTGCCCCCGGTGACGCTCCAGAGTCCCCACAATGCCCAATTCGGCGGCGGGCAGTTCAACCTCCCCCAACCGCAGTGTCCACGGGATGAGGCAGAGAGTGGCGACCGCCTCGCCATCTTCGGTTTGGATGAACGCCAGATCGCGCCCGGTCACGTGCGGGTGCAGGCGAAAAATCTTGCGCGTCATTTCTCCCACAATCGGCTCGTGGACGACTGCACTAATCTCGGCTACCTGATCTAACTCCGCCGCGTCAGCAACGGTGCGCAGTGTCAGCCCGCTCCCTAGAGACTTGCGGTAAACAGCTTCATTGGGGATCAGCATGATTGACTCCTGTTGTCGAAATCTGGAATATTGTATCCCCTTTTCGATGTGAATCCCCTCAAAAGAACCGTCCCCTGCTACACCCAATTGGGCATTCCACAGAGGTAATTTTCGAGTAAAATTCGATCATACCACACGCTAACTTCACTCAACCTTACAAAAGCGGGGCGAAGTCGCAGCCAAAAGGAAAGAATGGATGGCGCTTGAAGATGCAGTTCTGGCCCTGGCGGGTCTCTCATTGGGTGATGCCTTTGGACAATCTTTCTACATGCCCCCAACCGGCGGCATGATCGAGCGGCGCGAACTGCCGCCTGCTCCCTGGTCTTGGAGCGACGATACCCAATTAGCCATTTCTGTCTATGAAGAACTGCGCGACCGCGAATGGATTGACCAGGATTATCTGGCCCGCCGCATGGCCCTGCATTTCAGTTCTGACCCTGACCGGGGCTTTGGGAATGTCACCCGTCAGGTGCTGGAAAGCGTGGCCCAAGGCGAATACTTTCGTTCGGCCCTGTACCGGCGCTTCGCGGAAGGCTCGTATGGCGCGGCGGCGGCCTCGCGCGCGGTAATCGCAGGCGCGTTTTTTGCCGCTGCCCCGGCCCATGCCGCCCGCGAGGCCTGCCTGGCCGCCGGTGTAACCCACACCCACCCCGAAGCTCTGGCCGCCGCTGAGGCCGTAGCCCAGGCCGCCGCCCTGGCCGCCCGCCCTCACCACCCCACCGGAGCCGATTTCCTCGATCACATTGGCCGCACCCTGCCCACCAGTGAAATCCGCCGCCGTATCGAAGCGGCGGCGTCCATCCCCGCTCACCGGCTCGACCAGGCCCTCAACCTCAGCGGCCCGCGCCGCGCCCATACGGTGCTGAACACGGTTCCCTTCGCCTTGTGGTGCGCCGCGCACAACCTGCATGATTACACAGAGGCCCTGTGGACGGCTATCGCCAGCCCCGGCCTGCGCGATACAATTGGGGCCATCGTTGGCGGGATTGTGGCCCTGGCGGTCCGCCGACTGCCCGAAGACTGGCTGGCCCGCCGCGAGGCCCTCCCTACCGGCATCGCTGATCTAAACCAACCCTCCGCTCCATCCCCACAGAGCGCCGCGCCGCAAAAACCCGGCGCCATTCGCGTTGACCCGCTCACCGGCCTGCCGAACCTCTTTGCCTTCTTAGAATGGGCCGCCCAGGTCAACGAGACCGGAAAGCTGGCCGAACCCTTCACCGCGCTGGCAATCCACCTGACGGCCATCCAGGAAATGAATCGCGCGCAGGGGCGCGCCGCCGGAGATGAACTGCTGCGTTCCTTCGCCGCCGACCTTCGGGCTTATGCTGGCAGTCCCGTTTACCGCACCGGCGGCGACCGCTTTATCGTGCTGTTCCAGGCCGGAGACCGCGCCCAGGCCGCCGCGCGCGCCGCCCGCCTGGTGGACAGGCTCAGCCCCCGCATCCCCACTCCGGCCCACACCGCCCTGGTTCACTTTGCCGAGGCCGCAGAGGTATCACCGGGGCAGGTGTTGATTTGCCTGAATTACGCCTTGCTCGAGCGCCACTATGCCGGCGGGGGGCATCCCATGCGCGAGTTCGACGCCGCCGACATTCGCGCCGCCCACGAAGATTACCCCTGGATGGCCGCAGACCTGGCCGCGCAGTACCTGAACATGGGCCGCCTGGCCGAAGAGGCCATGCGCCTGTCGGAGACGGATGTCATCTCGCAGTTGCCGAACATGCGCGCCGCCCTGCGCCGCCTCGAAAGCGCCCTCCACACGGCCCGCTCCACCCGGCAGCCCCTTGCCGTGCTGATGATAGACGGCGACAACCTGCGCTGTTTTAACCGCGAAGGCTACGAGGCCGGCGACGAAGCCATCCGCCTGATGGCCGCCGTCCTCCAGCTCAACCTGCGGACCTCCGATTTTCTGGCCCGCTGGCGCACCGGCGACGAATTCCTCATCCTCCTGCCCGGCTCTGAAGTTAACAGCGCTCACCGCCTGGCCGACCGGCTGCGCCGGGCTGTCCACGAAGATTCGGCCGCCTGGCGCCACCGCACTTCCATCTCCATCGGCCTGGCCGCCTACCCCGATCACGGCAAGACCGTGCAAGATTTGCTCTCCGCCGTCGAAAAAGCATTGGAAGACGCCAAACGGCGCGGCAAGAACCAGGTCGCCGTGGCCGCAGGGCAGCCCTACCCGTTGGGGTAGCGCGTATTGTTATACAACCAGGTTATATCAACTTTACTGCTTCTGCTATAATTTTGATAGAGGGTGATATTCTTTGGCTTAAAAGCAGCCAGCAAGCACCCGGGTGATCCGTATGGCCGGCTATTTGTTAGCAACCAAAACCTATCTACCCGCGCCCCAGGGCGAGCAGGTGATGCGCGCACGGCTTCAGGCCCGGCTCGATGCCGCTATCCGCTCGCATCACCGCGTGGTGTTGGTCTCGGCTTCTGCCGGAGCTGGCAAAAGCACGCTGCTGGCCGGCTGGGCGGCAGAACAGCCCCTGCCGGCGGCCTGGGTGTCGCTCGACGCAGGCGACAATGACCCCATCCTGTTCTGGATGTACCTGATCGCCGCCGTTCAGACGCGCTACCCTGCCGCCTGTCAGGCGGTGATGGATCGCCTCAAGTCTCCCCAACCGCCCGACCTGCCCGCCATACTGCCAGAAATTGCCAATGAACTGGCGGCCCTCTCGCCGGGCGGCTTACTGCTCGTCCTGGACGACCTGCACACCATTGAAAACCCTTCCATCCACGAGGGCCTGGCTTTTCTCATCAACCACCTGCCGCCGCGCATTCACATCGTGCTGAGCACCCGCTCAGACCCGCCCCTGCCCCTGCATCACTGGCGCGCGCGCGGCCAGCTAACCGAACTGCGCTTTGATGACCTGCGCTTTAACCTCGCTGAAGCCGCCGCGTTCTTCAACGAACAACAGGGCCTGAGCTTGCGGCCAGACGATATTGAACAGATTGAGCGCCGCACCGAGGGCTGGGCCGTGGGCCTGCAGATGGCCGCGCTCTCGCTGCGCGGGCGCAAAGACGTCTCGGCCTTCATCGCGCACTTTTCCGCCAGCCACCACTACATCCTCGAATACCTCACCAATGAAGTGCTGGCCCAACTGCCCGCCGCCGAGCAGAATTTTCTGATGCAAACCGCCATTTTGCCGCGCCTGTGCGCCCGCCTGTGCGATGCCGTCACCGGGCGCGACGACAGCCGCGCCATGCTCGATCAGCTTCTGCGCGCCAACCTTTTTCTCATCCCGCTGGATGACGAGCACGAGTGGTTCCGCTATCATCACTTATTTGCCGACCTGCTGGCCCAGCGGCTAAAGGCGCAGGGCGAAGCTTTTATTCAATCACTGCACCTGCGCGCCGCCCACTGGTTTGACCGCGAAGCCCTGGTGGACGAAGCCATCCACCACGCCCTCGCCGCTGGAGCTGTGGAATACGCCGGTGAGATCGTGGCGCGTTCCTGGCGCAAGGTCTCGTTTGATGGGCGCGTGCGCGCCACCCGCGTCTGGCTGGAAGCAATCCCCCCCGAAATCAGCGCCGCCAGCCCACTGCTCTCTGTCGCTAATGCCTGGACGCTTCTGCAAGCCGGTCACACCGAAGCCGCCGAGGCTCACGCCGCCAATGCCCTGCGCCTTTACCAGCAGTGGCACGCCCAGGGGCGCATCCCGGCGGACGACTTTAACTATGCCACGATCCCAGGGCAGATGGCCGCCCTGCGCGCTCTGGTGGCCGTGCGCCGCTGGGACATCCAACTGGCCTATGACCAGGCTCAAGAGGCACTGCGCCTCTCCAAACCCGATGATCACCTGCCGATTGGCCTGGCGACCCTGGCGCTGATGTTCGTCCACCGCGAGACGGGCCACTTTGAAGAGTGCATTCACTTCTGCTCCGATGCCGTGCGCGAAAACGCGGCTTCTGGCAATATCCACTCGCTGGCAAACTCTGTGGTTAACTGCGGGCGCGCGCTGGTGGTGCAGGGACGGCTGGCAGAGGCCGATGAGCATTACCGCGCCGCCTTCGAGGAAGCCCGCCGCTCTGGGCAAGATCATCAGCCCACTTATGCCCTGCTGCGCACCGCCTGGGCCGAACTGAAATACGAGCAAAACAACCTGGAAGCCGCCCGCGACCTGCTGGACGTGGCCGTTGAAATGGAACGCCAGGCCGGGTATATCGAATTAACCCGCTCGGTCGGCACGCTCCAGGCGCGCCTGCGCCTGGCCGCCGGAGACGCCGAAGGGGCCGTTCAGGCCCTCACCGCCACGCTCCAGGCCGTCCGCCGGGCCGGCATGCCCGCGCCGGTGGTCGAAACCGCCGCCTGGCTGGCGCGCGTGCAGGCCCAAACCGGCGACCTGGCCGCCGCCGCCCGCTGGGCGGAGAGCGTACCGGTAGACCGCAGCGCCGCGCACCCTGGCTACACCCGCTGTATCGAACAACTGGCCCTCGCACGCGTATGGACTGCTCTGGGCCGCTGTGAAGAGGCCTGCCGCCTGGCCGCAGACCTCGAAAAATTCGCCGCTGGCAGCGGCAGCCTCTTCTGGCAGACCGAAGCCCTGCTGCTTCAGGCAGTGGCCCTGCTGGCGTTAGAGCGCCCCATCCCGGCCCGCCAGGCTTTTGAACGCGCGGTGCACCTGGCCGCGCCAGAAGGCGGCCTGCGCCTCTTCCTCGACCTGGGCGAGCCGGCCCGCCGCCTGATCGCCGAAATGCGCCCTGCCGGCCCGCTTGAGAGCGCCTTCCTCCGCCGCCTGGCGAGTAACTTGCTCTCGCACGAGCCAGAGGCCCCCGCCCTTGCCCGCCGCGGCCCACCTGCGCCGCTGGAAGTGGTTGAAGATTTGCCCGGCGCTCCCGACCTGATCGAATCCCTCAGCGAGCGTGAAGTCGAAGTCCTGCGCCTGGCCGCGCGCGGCCTCACCAACGTTGAAATCGCCGAAAAGCTGGTCGTCGCCGTCAGTACCATCAAGACGCATCTCAATCATATTTACGCCAAACTCGGCGCCCGCAACCGCACCGAGGCCCTCGTCCGCGCAAAGGCGCTGAAGATGATGTAAGGTCCTGCTCTGCCCGCCCTGGTAAGCCTGCTGTAACGATCACACCCTTTATTTCGTTATTCAGAATGTTATAATCCGATCTGGGTACAGATAAACCTTGGCGAGGTTTGTCTGGTTTCTGTTTTTTACGGCGAACTGCACCCGAAACTCACCACTCTGGGCAAACAACCGCTTTGACGAATTCTACAAACAGCCAAAGAAATATGCATTCTTCGTCCATCCACTACCGGGCAGCGCTGGCCGGCACCTTCACAGCTCTGTGCTTAATTGCGCTTCATCTGGGCATTATTGTCCTGCTTCCAGACGAGAGCGCGCGCGTCACGGTCTCGAACCTGCTCATCGGCCTTGCCAGCCTGGCGGTCAGCGTCACCGCCCTGCGCGCCGCCCTGGCCTACCGGCGGCAGGCGCGCCCCTTTTTCCGCCTGTGGCTCTGCATTGGCCTCTCATTCCTGATGATCGCCATCGGCGATGCTCTCTGGATCGTCTACGAGCAGGTGCTGGGCATTGCCCCTTACCCCTCCGCCGCCGATATCTTTTACCTGCTCAGCTACCCGTTCTTCGCCGCCGGGCTGCTCATGCTGCCGTGGAAATTCCCTTCGCGCCAGGCCCTTCTAAAAACCGCCCTGGATGCGGTCATCACGATCATTACTGCTGTGGTGGTGTATTGGAACTACATCTTTGGCCCCACCATCCTGGCCGGCACGGCCGGCAGTTGGATCGAACTGGCTCTGGCCGTAGCCTACCCGGCCGGCGACCTGATCCTCATCGTTGGGTTGATCGTCGCCCTATACCGCCTGCCGGTGTACAGCGGCCTCAACCCCCTGTGGATGATCCTGGTCAGCATGGTGGTCATGATCTTTACCGACAGCCTGTTTGTTTATCAAACGATGCTGGGAACCTACAAGACGGCCCATCTGCTCGACCTGGGCTTCACCCTCAGTTACACCCTCACCGGGCTGGCGGCCCTGTGGTTCCTGGCAAAGTTCCCACCTGGCAAGCAGATGGTCACCCCGGCCGGTAAAACGACCTCCCGCCGGTCTGTGCCTTTGGCTTTCCTGCCCAATATCTGGATTGTGGCGGCCTTTGGCATGTTGATCACGCATTGGCAGGGCAATTACCCCCTGGGCTTAGAAGACCTGAGCATTTTTGTGGGGAGCATTGCCCTGTTGGTGCTGGTCCGCCAGTGGGTGACGGTTGCCGAGACGGATCAGCTCACCCGCGAGCTGGAATATGCCAACCGCGCCATGCAGTTAGAAATCGAAGAACGCCGCCGCGTTCAACAGCGCCTGTGGCACGATGCACTGCACGACGCGCTCACCGGACTGCCCAACCGCGCCCTGTTCCTCGACCGCCTCAACCATGCCTGCGAAAAAAACCACCGGACGCGCAATTCTCTCAATGCCGTGCTGTTTCTCGATCTGGACGGTTTTAAAGTCGTCAACGACAGCCTCGGCCACCTGGCCGGCGACCAACTGCTCGTCATCACCGCCCAAAGACTTCAGCAGTCCGTGCGCAGTTGCGACACAGTGGCGCGCCTCGGCGGCGACGAGTTCGTCATCCTGCTCGAAGATTTGCAGACCCCGAACGAATGGAAGAGCATCGTCTCCCACATACAGCGCGAACTGGCCGCCCCCATCCACCTGGATGGGCAAAAAGTGTTTATCTCGGCCAGTATCGGGGTAGTGCTGGACGCCGCCGCCTACGAACGCGCTCAAGACGTACTGCGCGACGCCGACCTGGCGATGTACGAGGCCAAATCCAACGGCAAAGCCCGCTACGAGGTGTTCCAACCCCGCATGCATACCCATGCCCTCTGGCGCATGAGCTTGGAGAATGATTTACGCCAGGCCGTCCAAAATGGCGAGTTTATCCTCCACTATCAGCCGATCTTCCGCCTATCCACCGGAACCCTGGCCGGGTTTGAAGCGCTGGTGCGCTGGCAGCACCCGGTGCGCGGCCTCATCGCTCCCGACGAGTTCATCCCCCTGGCCGAAGAAACCGGCCTGATCCTGCCGCTGGGCCGCCTGGTGCTGACCATGGCCTGCCGTCAGGCCGCCATCTGGCGGCGGGCATTTCCACAGTTAGAAATTGAGAATACCTGCGTGCGCGTCAACATCTCTGGCGTTCAACTTTCACAGCCCGATTTTGTTGAGCAGATCGCCGCTGTCCTGACCGAAAGCGGCCTGCCCTCCCAGGCCCTGGCGCTGGAAGTGACGGAAACCTCTGCCCTTCAGGACCTGGAAAATACCGGCGAAAAACTGCGCGCGCTCCACCGCCTGGGCGTGCGTACTGAAATTGACGATTTTGGCATGGGCTATTCCTCGTTGAGTTACCTTCAAAAACTGCCGGTGCAGGCCATTAAGATTGACCGCTTTTTCATCCACAATATCACCCACCGCGACCGTCTCCCCGACCTGATGCACATGATCCTTCTTCTGGCCCGCAGTTTGGGCATCGAGGCCGTGGCCGAGGGGGTCGAAACGGCTTTGCAGTTGGAAGTATTGAGGAAATTCGGCTGTGACTACGCGCAAGGGTTCCTTTTCTCTCTGCCCCTCACTGCCGCCGAAGTTGCTCAATTCCTCAGTCAGCCAGTGCCAGCAGTTTAAAGCTCATAGCGGATCACTGAAAACCATTTGGTGATGCCCGGCCGCTCTTTTTCAGACATGGCGTTGTAATTTCTCCAGGACTGCCTGCACCCGCTCGATACTCTTTTCCAGCCAGGGCCAGCCAGAGACGCAGTCCTTCTCAATGCCTTCCAGATCGCCCTCGTCCTGCTCATCGGTCGTGTTTTCGTGCAAAATCGTCTCGACCCAATCCGTCAGGTCTTCGAGATTGCGGCGGTAAAAATTATAGCCAAAGGCCGCGGCGCTCAGGTGAGCCAGCCCCATCTCGCGCCCATAGACTCGCAGAAGTTCCTCGAACCCTTCGCCCGTGAAGATAAACAGGTCGTTCTCCGCCGGGCCAAGCATGGCCCCTTCCCAATCCAACAGCCAAAGGCGGCCATCTTCCCCCCAGATCAGGTTGCTGTCGTTCAGGTCGGTGTGGACCAGCACCATCGGCGGGTTAAGAGCGCCTGCCTGGCGCCCCAATTCGTCCATGCGCGCCAACAGCGCCCGGATGCGCCCCTGCTCGGCCAACAGCAGGCCGCGCAGGCGGGTCTGCCCCACCCGGCAGGCTTTCCCATCCATCCGGGCGGCCTCGGCCATTCCCGCCAGCAGGGCCGGCCGCCAGTGCGGCCGCCAGCGTTCGACCCAGGGGCAGGCCGCCGGGTCCAGGCCCAGGCGCGGGGTATCACGGTGCAAACGCGCCACCGCCGCCCCCAACCGCTCGGTGAGGCCCGCCGGCGGCGCGGGCATGTTCATCACCACCGGCCCGGCCAGGAAGGGGGTTAACACCGCCTCATATTCGCCAAAGCGCCCGGTCAGCGCCCCTTCGCGCGTGCGGATGGCGCGCGGCACGGCATGGCCGAGTTCGTACAACCGCTCGCATACCGGCAGGAAAAACCCCAGCCGCGCGCGGGCAATCTGCGCCAGACGCGCCGGTCCCAACAGCTTAAGGAACCAGCGCCCGCCCGCGCCTTCCACAATGTAACTGCACGCCACCATCCCCATCGGCGTAAAGATCAGCCGCTCCGCGGCAATGGCATACGTCTCGCGCAGAAAAGCCAATAAACCAGTATGGTCAACCGCAGGCTCGAATCTCATGATGCTTCACCGGCTAACGACGGAATCATTCCATAGAAGCAATATTATAATCAGGAAAGTTCCGTGATGCCCGCGGGCATTTCCTGAACGCTTGCCGCGCCTCGCCCGCCGTTTCGAAATGCGCGCGGCTTCCCCGGTTTTATGAGAAAACCCACCTCAGAAGGAACTGCCATGACCACCCCCCAGGATTATACCGTCGCCGTCTATTACTTTCCCAATTACCACCCCAACCCGCGTAATGATGAGACGCACGGCCCCGGCTGGACTGAATGGGAACTGGTGCGGGCCGCCCGCCCGCGCTACCCCGGCCACCGCCAGCCGCGCGTTCCTCTGTGGGGCTGTCAGGACGAAGCGGACCCCACCGTCATGGCCCAGAAGATCGCCGCCGCCGCCGATCATGGGGTGGGAGCATTCATTTTCGACTGGTATTGGTACGAAGACGGCCCCTTCCTCGAGCGCGCCTTAGAGCGCGGCTTTCTGGGTGCACCCAACCATGACCGCCTGAAGTTCGCCGTGATGTGGGCCAACCATACCTGGATTGACATTCACCCCGCCCGCCTGCGCGAATGCCGCCAGCACGCTTACCCGGTGCTGTACCCCGGCGGCATCTCCCGCCAGACCTTTGAGGCCGCCGCCCGTCACTGCATTGCCCATTACTTTCAGCACCCTTCCTATTGGCAGATTGACGGCGCGCCTTATTTTTCCATCTACGATCTGCCGGAGATGATCCGCGGCCTGGGCGGATTTGAGGCCGCCCGCGATGCCTTTGCCTGGTTCCGCGCCGCCACCCGCGCCGCCGGCTTTCGAGACCTGCACCTCAACCAGGTCTACTGGAATCACGGCGTCCTGCCGGGCGAGCAGGCCCTCCGCGACCCCAATCATCTGCTCACCGGCCTGGGGTTCGACAGCATCACGTCTTACGTCTGGATTCACCATGCCCCGCTGACCGCCTTCCCCGAAACCGATTACCGCGCCGTCCAGCAGGACTATCTGACCTTTTGGGATCGCGTCGAGCGCGAGATTGCCCTCCCTTACTTCCCCAACGCCAGCATGGGCTGGGATTCCAGCCCGCGCACCGTCCAATCAGACGCTTTTGAGAACGCCGGTTACCCCTTTACCCCCGTTCTGGCCGGCAACACGCCAGAGCGGTTCAAAGCGGCTCTCCAGGAAATCAAAACGCGCATGGACCGCGCCGGGACGAAGATTTTAACCGTCAATGCCTGGAATGAGTGGACCGAAGGCAGTTATCTAGAGCCAGATACCCTCTACGGCATGGGCTACCTGGAAGCCATCCGCGACGTATTCACCCAGGCTCCAGGCCCAGCCTGATTCTCTCCAACGCCAGCCCTATACAATCCACTGCGCCGCTTGCTTTTCCTTTTTCTTTACAATAGGATAGTATCTATCCAAAATATCTCGTTTGCGCGTTGATGATGGGCGGTTTCTACCCAAAGCCAACACAAACAATCATTTAAGGACTCATCGGTCATGCGGTTCAAATTCTTTTTCCTGGTCTGGTTAAGCGTGGGTCTGCTGCTGGCGGCCTGCGGCCCGCGCGCGGCGGCCCCGCCCGCCCCAACGGTGATCGGGCAGGCCCCCGTGGAGGGCGTGACGGTCGCTCTGCCGCCCGGCACGCCAGACGGCCCCCAGGTGCTGGTGCGCGGGAATCTCCCCGATACCTGCACCCGCCTGGGAGACCCCGGCATCAGCCGCGGCGGGGAACTGATCGTCATCGTCCTGCCCACTTACCGCGACCCGGCGGCCCAAGACTGCGCTGGCCCTCAACCCTATGAGCGGGCATTCTCCCTCGGCAGTGACATGCTCCCAGGCCATTACACCGTGAGCGTCAACGGGGCGCAGGCAGTCTTTGATCTCAACCCACCGCCGCCCGCCGAACCCACGCCAACCACCACTGCGCCGCTCCAACCCGCGCCGACCCCTACCCCACAAACCGCCGAGGCGGCTCCTGAACAGGATACGGTCCAGGTCTCCGCCAACCCCGCGCCAAAGGTCAACCCGCCCACGCCCTCCGAAGAACAGCCCGCCGCCCAACCCGCCAGCGCCCCGGCCGCTCCGCCGCCCGCTGACTGCGAAGTCAAAGGCGCTTTCTTCGCCGATGTCAGCGCGCCAGATGGCACGCTCTTCAACCCGGGCGAGCCGTTCACCAAAATCTGGCGCATCCGCAACGCCGGAACCTGCCCCTGGCAGGGTTTTTCGCTGGTATTCCAAAAAGGCGACGCTCTGGGCAGTGCCGCCTCTCAGCCCATTCCACAAACAGTTGCGCCCGGAGAAATGGTTGACCTTGCGGTTGACTTCGTCGCCCCGCTCAAGCCGGGTCAATACTTCTCTGATTGGCTGCTGGCAACCAACAGCGGTGAGTTATTTGGCCTGGGCAACCCGGCAGTGGGCCTGCTGTGGGTAAAAATTGGCGTGCGCGCTCCCCCCGCCGAAAACCCCCAACCCGCGCCGCCTCCAGCGGCCCTGCCCGTCACCGGGCCGTCGGAAAGCGAGAAGGCCTGCGCCTACCTGGCCGACCCGGCCTCCGAAGCCCAGATCCTCGAACTGATTAACGCCGCCCGCGCCGAACACGCCCTGCCCCCCCTGCAACTGGTAGAGGCGCTTTCGACCGCCGCCCGCCAGCACTCGGCGGATATGGCCTGCCACAACTTCGTAGACCATTATGGCTACGACGGCTCCACCTGGCTGACGCGCATCACGGCTCAAGGCGTGCCGTACCGCAGGGCTGCCGAGAATATCTACGCCGGCAACCCCGAATTCGGCGGCACGCCTCAGGGCGCGTTTACCTGGTGGATGAACAGCCAGATCCACCGCGATAACATTCTCAACCCCAAAGTCAGCCAGATTGGAATCGGCTACGTTTACTATACCTGGAGCGATTACCGGGGATATTACACGCTCAATTTTGTCGCCCCATAAGGGCGATAGGCCCACCGTGTCAGAGAATCTGGCGGGTCAGAACCCGCCGGGTCGGAGACGGGTCTCCTGCCCCTGAAGGAGTCGGGCGGGTCAACTGCTGCACCTGCTCGATCACCTCTCTTAATCGGAAAGGCTTGCTGAGGTAAGCGTTAGCTCCGGCGGCCAGGCATTTTTCGCCGTCGCCGGGCATCGCCAACGCGGTAACGGCCAGCACCGGCGTCGCCGCAATGCCCGCGTCAGGATGGGCGCGCAGGCGGCGGATCACCTCCAGCCCGTCCATGCCCGGCATCTGGATGTCCATCAGGACGACCGCAGGTTTCACTTCCGCCACCCTTTCGAGGAACTCGGAGCCGCTGCGCGCCGTCACCACCCGGAACTGCCTGGCCCGCAGGCAGTCGGCCAGGGTTTGCAGGTTGACCTCATTGTCATCCACCACCATCGCCGGAGCAGAAGGCGGCTGTGAATCCGCTGAAGCGGGCGCTTCCTCAAAGGCCGGGGCCGGTTGGGGTGAGAACAGCGTCTGCCGCCCGTCCCACGGCAGGGTGACGGTAAAACGACTGCCCTCGCCAAAGATGCTCTCCACCTGCACGCTCCCGCCGTGCAGTTCTGTCAGGTGCTGAACCAGCGTCAGCCCCAGGCCGGTCCCGGTTTGCTGGCGCGCCAAACTGCTGTCTAATTGGACAAACGGCTGGAACAGTTTTTCGACATCCTCGGCTTTAATGCCAATGCCCTTATCCCACACCGTCAGATGCACCACGCCTTCCGCGGACTGCCCCTCCACCTCTAACCCCAACGAGCCGCCCTCCGGCGTGAATTTGACGGCATTGCTGAGCAGGTTCACCAAAATCTGCTTAATGCGGCGGCTGTCGCCCTTCAAGGCGATCTCCGGCGGCGACATCGAAAAGGTCATCTTTTGGCCTTTTTTCTGCGCCATGCCGCGCACCAACTGAAGCGCGGCCCGGCAGACGTACTGTAACTGGAATGCCTCAATCTCCAGTTCCACTTTGCCGGCCTCGAGCTTCGCTACGTCCAAAATGTCATTGATCAGGTCTAGCAGGTGACGGCCAGAGCTTTCGATGTTGCCCAAGGCCCGGCGCTGCCGCTCGGTTAAAGACCCGTAGACTTCTTCCTGCATCCCTTCACAGATCCCCAAAATGCCCGAAAGCGGCGTGCGCAGTTCGTGGCTCATGCTCGCCAAAAATTCATCCTTCAGGCGCATGGCGCGTTCCAGCTCGCGGTTAGCACTGCGCAGAGCCTCTTCGGCCTGCTTGTGAGCGGTGATGTCGCGCGTCGTCGCCAGGGCATGAGGGGAACCGTCAATTTCCAACAGAAAGATGCGGCTTTCCACCTCGCGCTGGCTGCCATCGGGCCGCTGGAGCGTGTACTCGACCGAAACCAGTGGTTCGTGGCGGACCACCGCCCTGAGCAGCTGCCGGCTGATGCTCCGCCCCTGCGCTTCTGGAACCAGCCCCAGTTCTGGGAAGGTGCGCCCAATGATCTTCTCGCGCGCCAGGCCGGTGAGGCTCTCACAGGCGCGGTTGGCCTGGATAATCTGGCCTCTCTCATTCACCAGAGCCACAGCATCCGGCGATTCTTCGAACAGCAGGCGGTTCTGGCTGGCGCTTTCGCGCAGAGCCTGTTCAATTTTGCGCCGCTCGCTCACATCTACCAGGGTGGAGCGGCTCATCACAAACTGACCCTGCCTGTCATACACCGCCGTCGCGGTGAGCGCCGCCGGAAGGATGGTTCCATCTTTGCGGATGAACTCAATTTCCAGGTCCTTTAACCAACCCCGCTGCTTAAAGAGGGGAAAATTCTCTTGAAACAACGCCTGGCTCGCTGGCGTAAAAAAATCTGTCACCGGGCGCCCGATCATTTCTTCGCGCGTATACCCCAACCAGTTCAATTCGGTCTGGTTAACGCGGATGTAGCGGCCCTGGGCATCCAGCGAGTGATAGCCCACCGGCGCGTTTTCATACAGGTCTTCGATCTCGGCACTGCGCTCATGCACCCGGCGTTCCAGTTCATCTGCCAGGCGGCGGTACTGTTCCTCGCTGGCGCGCAGGGCCGCTTCGGCCCGCGCCCGCTCATCAATCTCGCGCCGAGCCATCTCGTACAGGCGGGCATTTTGGATGGAAACCGCCGCCGTGTTGGCGACCAGCGTCAGGGCGCGCACGTCTTCGGCGCTGAAGCGGTTCGGCTCATAGCTTTGCAGCCAGAGGACCCCTAACACCTTCCCCTGGGCCAGCATCGGCACAAGCACCGCCGAGCGGGTGAATCGGCCTGAGTCTGAGCCAAAGCGCGTGACCGTGCCTGGGCGCATCTTCGCTTCCAGGTCATCGTCAATCACCAGAGGAGAGCGTGTGTGAATCACCTGGCTCTGCGTCCCCTGGCCGGGCGGCGCCAGGGGAAGTTCCGGCAGGGTGGAGGCATCCACCTGCTCGCCGTCGGAGTAGACATACTCCGCGCGGATCATCTGGCGCTCTTCGTCAAAGCTGGAAATTAACAAACTGGGAACGTCTGGAAAGAGCCGGTGAACGCCCTGCCTTAGAATTTCATAGCTCAATGCCTGATCGAGCGAAGCGGCCAGCCCGTGTTCAATCTCAATCACCGCCGCCAACTGCCCGCCGGCCAGGCGGGCTTCCAACTCGGTGATTCTCTGCCGCAGACGCTCATTTTCGATCTGAAGTGCCTGTTCCGTACTCATTCGCGCTGCGCTTTCTATGCATGCAAATAGTTTGTAAGCCGATTACGAACGACTTCTCGTCGATAACCAGTTCCTAAACCTGTTCTCTGTGAGATTCCGGATAGAGCATTATTATAATTCAAATCTGGCCCTCTGGCTGTTAATCTAAAACGGTTCGTTTTCCGTATATCTGATTCAGAGCGAGATCGCGCGAGTCGGTTGAACCGCCCACTCAGCTTTTATTTAGATCAACATTGTAACAATTATTCTGGCGCTGCGTTATATGTTGTAAAGGGACTGCCGGGATCAGGTGATCCCCGGACTGTCCATCGCATATGGGGGAAAGCGAATGCAAATGTCACATCCTATCTTTACCCGATCGAACACCGGCCCGCCGGTGACCGGCGCGGGGGGGTCAGGCCGCCGGACGGAAATCGGCGCGCCAGAACCGTTTGTCGTAGGGCCGCCGGTCCACCGGCCGCGCCAGTTCTTTGGCCGCCAGGCCGTCTTACAGCAGATTTTCAGCCTGTTCCAGACTGTACCCATGCGGCATGCGCTCATCTACGGCCCGCGGCGCAGCGGCAAAACCTCACTGCTCTACTACCTTTCGCTGATCACCACCACCCGGCCTGCCGACCTGCGCCCCAACCAGCGCGCCGACTGGCTGGCCCGCCCCGCCCGCTACCGCTGGATTCTCGTCAACTTCCACGACCCACACCTGCGCCGCCGCCAGGCCCTCTTTGCTCACATCCTCTCGCATCTCGACCTGCAGCCACCCGCCAACTGCGACTTGACCACTTTCCTCGATCTTGCCAGCCAGCAAATCCGTTTCCCAACCATTCTGATGTTAGACGGCCTGAACGCCGCCCGCTTATCCACCGAACTGGACGGCGAATTCTGGTGGGGGCTGCGCTCGCTGGCCACCAGCCTCACCGGCGGCAGTTTAAGCTGTCTGCTGACTGCTGACCTGCCCCTCGTTGAGAGCGGCGCAGAAAGCGCCTTTCTTAACCTCTTCCATCACAAAATTCAACTGGGCCCCTTCACCGAGGAAGAAGCCCGCGAACTCATCGCCAGCGCGCCCTTGCCTTTCCCCCACGCCGATGTGGAGTGGATTTTACGCGAAAGCGGCCGCTGGCCGGCTCTTCTGCAGAAAATGTGCGCCGCCCGCTGGCAGGCACTGCAAAAACACGCCCCCGACCCTGAAGAATGGAAGCGTGAATCGCTGGAATTCGCCCGCCGCATGGCTTTTCTGTTTGGTGATTCGCCGCTATAATCCTCTCCAATCCCTTTTTTCTCGATCGTAGAGGACGCATGAACGTACCCTATGGCAGTTTCATCGCGGCGGCGGCCTTTTTCGGGGTGATTTTCACCTCTGGGTTTGCCCTGCGGCACAGCGGCAAACCGTACGGGGCGCTGTTGTTCAACGCCCATAAGCTCATTGCCCTGGGAGCGCTGGCTTTTTTCATTGTGACGGTCAACCGGGCGCGTCAGACCGCCCCGCTGACTCCGCTGGCCGCCGCCCTCAGCGCGGCGGTGGGAATCTGCTTTGCTGCGGCCATCATCTCCGGCGGCCTGGTGAGCATTGACCGGCCCATCCCGGCGGCGGTGCGGGTGCTGCACAAAGCCCTCCCTTACCTCACCCTCGCCAGTACAGCCTGGGCGCTGTGGGAAATAGGGTAACTACAACCGTGCCCTAATTACGGGATCAGCAAAGCCGGCAGGTAGCTGTAATACGGCCCGCCGACCTTGCCGGCGGCAGGGGGCGGAGCGCACCAGTCGAATTCCAGGTTGTCAAAATCGGCGAACCAGGTTTCGGCATCCCCCGCACCCACAGCCTGCACTCCCACCCGCGCCGAAGCGGGAGCGTTCATCCACACCGCTCCGGCCGGCTGCCAGAAGTGCCCATCCAGGCTGTACCATGCGCTGAACTGCTCCCTTTCCCGGCTGATTTTCAAATACAGCGCCGCCGTGCCGGCCGCCCATTCACCCCCGCTGGCTTCTACCCCGTCCACCCGCTTTGTCAGGCGCACCAGCCCGGACGGGGTTAATTCCAGGCGCAGCCAGTCATCCGCATCCTGCCAGACCAACAGCCCCGCCCCCTGGCCGGCCTGCTCGCCCGGCGGAACGCTCACCTGAGTCTGAACGTTGAAGCGCAGGCCGGCCGGCTGAAGCATTCCCCCCGCCGCCAGGCGCAGCGCGCCGGGGTGAGCCGTCAGGCTGTAGCGAACCTCACCCTCCGGGTTAAATTCCTGCCAGCGGCCATCCAGCCAGGGCAGGTCGAACCCGTCACAGAACCCGGCAGGCCACGCGTCCCCTTCCCACAGCGTGAAGTACGCGAACTCGTCCACCTCAAAAACGCGCGCCTGACGGCCCCACTGCCGTTCAACGTCGCGGAAGACCAGGTTGAGGCCCACGCGCCGCTCGTGCGCCAGCGCGGCGCCGGTGCGTGGGTCAATCGGAATGGCAA
Organism: Anaerolineaceae bacterium; assembly: GCA_034434155.1. Taxonomy (GTDB): domain Bacteria; phylum Chloroflexota; class Anaerolineae; order Anaerolineales; family Anaerolineaceae; genus DSYU01. The sequence goes on along the minus strand of DAOUAC010000047.1, from coordinate 32,268 downwards.
TCTGCACCAGGTAGCCATCTCCTTCGGGGCGTGCGTAGCGGCGGATGTCGCCGGGCCGCGCCAGCCGGTCGAAGGGATAGGTGGGGTCGTCATCCCACATCGGGTAACCCCGCGCGGCAATCAACGCGGCACTGCTGTCGAACAGGCGGGCGCTGCCAACGATGGCCGGGTGCTGGGGAGAGGGATAAGAAGGGTCAAGCCAGATTTCGTAGTTATCGCGCCCATGAAACCAGCCGTCGGCGCTGGCGTCGAGCATCATGCCGATGGCGGCAAAGCGATCTACGCGCACCATCAGGTACAAATAATCGGGGTCCCAGGCGGCGTAGACCTGTGCTTCCAGCGGCGCGCTGGCCCACGGCAGGGGCGAGGCGTCCATCTCGCCGGTGAGCAGGTTCCAGCCCGCCGGACTGCCGTCCAGCGGCGGCGTCTGTCCGGGGATGGTTTCGCCCACCGGGTGAAGCGGCTCGAAGTCGCGGCCATCAGGCGCGCCATCGCCGTCACTGTCGGGATGGGTGGGGTCGGCGCGGCGGAACAGCCCCGCCGCGGCTTCTTCGCGGTCGGGCAGTCCGTCGCTGTCGCTGTCTACCAGGGCCGGCGAAGTACCCAGCACCTGCTCGGTGACCGGCAGTGCCGCCCCCTCGTCTGGAAAGCCGTCGTTATCCTGGTCGGGCGCTTGCGCCAGGCTGGCCCAACGCGAGTGGATGCTCAACCAGCCCTGCTCCGGCCAGATTTTCATGCCGTACTGCCAAAAGCTCCAGTTTTCGCCAAAGGCTCCCGCCAGTTCCCAAGGCCGATCGGCGTGGAAATAATCGGGCAGGCCCGAAAGCTCCAGCATAAAATCGAGGGTATGCTGGAACTCGTGAGGAAAAGCGCCGCAGAAGAGGTCCTCTCCGCCTGCCTCGAAGATCGGATTGGCTGTAATGCCGGTAAAGCCCGGCCCCCACTCCATCAGTCCGCCCAAACCGCCGTAGGCCGGGGGCAGTGTGCCGTTATTGTGCGCCCACAGGTAGTTGACGCTGGCGTAGCGGCCCTCTACCACGCCGCGCTGGAGCAAATCGGCCTCCACCGAAATCCCATCGCCGTCGCCATCGAAGGGGTCCAGCCAGTAGCCCCCGTTGGCGTGCCGGGTAAACTCGCTCAGGTCTTTATAATCCGGAATCACCAGGAAAGTGACATCCACCCAAAGCCGGAAGCGTGACTGCGTGAACCAAAAGCGCGCCGTTGCGCTCACGTTGGCCTGAATCTGCTCTAATGCCGCCGGAGAAAGACTGCCGGCGGCGGTGGAGGGGTAAATCACCACCAGGGTGGGAAGAACGGCATAGAACATCTGCCCCGGCGCAGGAGCCGGGACGGCGGCCGGCGCGCTTTGCAGGCTTTGCACCGCCCCGAGACGGCGGAATTCGCGCGGGGCCGCGCCCTGCCGGCCGGGGGGCGGGTCGTACACCACTGCCAGGTAGCCGCTCCCATCCGCCGCCCGCGCAGAGATAGGGGGGCAGGCCGCCCACAACAGCGCAGAGAGAAACAAAAAATGAAAGAAACGCCGTATCATCATGGGTTGTTTACCCGATGGCGTAGATTACGGACCCGGCCCATAGCCTACGCAAAATCCAAAATGCCGCATCATCACGGCACAGGGGAGAACGGATGAGCGCGCGAAGTGTTACTCCCCCTCTTCCGTCAGCAGTACAAGAAAACGCTCCACCACCTGCGGGTCGAAGTGATGGCCGGCCTGCTCCTTAAGGAACGCCGCTACCCGCTCATCCGGCCAGCCGGGGCGATAGGGGCGGTTAGAGCGCAGGGCATCCCACACGTCCACAACCGCAAAAATGCGGGCCGCCAGCGGAATCTGCTCGCCGGCCAGGCCCAGGGGGTAGCCGGTCCCGTCCCAACGCTCGTGATGGTAGTAAGGGATGTCCAGCGATTTGCGCAGATAAGCGATGGGGTACAGCAGTTCGTAGACATATTCGGGATGCTTGCGCATCACCGCCTCTTCGGCGGGGTCTAGCTCGTCGGGCTTGTGCAGAATCTCATCGGGAATGCCCATTTTGCCGATATCGTGCAGCAGCGCCCCCCGCCGGATGTGAACCAGGTCTTCATCGTCAAAAATACCCATCGCCCGCGCCAGTTTGAGCGTCATGGCCGTCACCCGCTGAGTATGCCCTTCGGTTTCGCGGTCGCGCAGGTCCAGCGCCCGCGACCAGCCCTCGATGGTCGTATTATAGGCCAGAACCAACTGCTGATTGGTGCGCTGAAGGATCTCGAAGAGGTTGGCCCCATCAATGGCAATGGCGGCCTGACCGGCCAGAGTTTCAAAGAAATGCAGCCAGTCGCGGTCGGGGTAAAAGGGCGTAGGGCGGAACAACACCAGCACGCCTTTCACCTCGCCCTTCGCCACCAGCGGAGCGGCGAACATCGCGGCGACCGTTTCGGTCTGGCGCAGGGCCTCCAACAGCGGATCAACGATCTGTTCCTGCGTCAAATCGGGGATGGCAATGGTCTTACGCTCCAAAGCGGCTTCTCCGGCACAGCCTACACCCACGAACGTCTGAAGGCGCTCCACCTGGCTATTTGAAAACCCCCGCCCGGCGGCAAACACCAAAAGCTGTGACTGCGGATTGGCAAGCAAGACGGCGGCCATTTCTACCCCCAACTGGGCCGTGGCCTGATCCAGCACAATACTGAGCGACACGCGCAGGTCCAGGCTGGAGCTGATCGCCAGGTCAATGGTACGCAAAGCGGCCAGGCGGCGCAACTGCAGTTCGGTCTGGCGGAAGAGACGGGCGTTTTCCATGGCAGCGGCGGCGACATTTGCCAAAACGCCCAGGCTCCGCACCTGCCCCGGCGTGAAGGCCGCCGCCTGCTTCGTCCGGTTGACGTGGATCACCCCCACCAGCCGGTCGCCCAGGGCCATAGGGAGTGCAAGCGAATGGGTGATTTCACCGCGCGGGCGCGAAGCCGGGAAGCGCGCCAGGTCCAGGGGGCCGGCAATCGTCATCGTCTCCAGGTTAGCGGCCACCCACCCGCCAACCGTACCGGTGACCGGCACGGTCTGCCCTACGATCTGCTCGCGGCCGCCATTGCAGGCGTGAGCGACCGTCAGATGGTCTTCGCCGTGTTCGCCTGGCGCCGCCGGCAGTAGAATGGAAGCCTCATCGGCCTCGCAAACTTCCAGGGCCGCCCGGCAGGTCTGCTGTAAAATCTCGGCCAGGTCGAGACTGGCCGAAATACGCCGGCCCAACTCGTAGAGGTTAACCATCTCGCGTAACTGCACATTTTCCTGGCGCAGTTGGCGCACGTCTATGGCGCGGCGCAGGGTGGCGAGGATGGTGTTCAGCTTAAAGGGCTTGAGGATGTAGTCAAACGCCCCAATTTTCATGGCCTCAACGGCTGTCTGCACCGTGCCTTGCCCGGTCATCAACGCGCAAACCAGATGAGGGTCGAGGGCAAGGGCAGATTTTAACAGCGTCAAGCCGTCCATTTCCGGCATCATCAGGTCGGCCAGGAGAATCTCAAAGCGCCGTTCCGGGTCGAAGCGGCGGGCTTCGATGGCGGCCAGCGCCTGGCGGCCATCGTTAAAGCCGACGGCCTCGTATCCCTGGCGCGTGAGCATTTCGACCAGAGCGTCAGTCAGCCCGGTTTCATCATCCACCACCAGCACCCGGCCCAGCGGGGTAGAACCAGGCTGGCGCGAGGCGTTCTGCGGGTTAGTGGTCATAAGCGTTTACCAGCGTTCATCGAAGCTCATCTAAGGTTTCCCCCTTGTTCCAGTTATTCCACAACAAAGCCGCTGGCCGTGCCAGAGGCGCTCGGCAGGATTACCTGAACGGTCGTACCCCGGCCCCGGCCCTCACTGAAGACCTGGATACTGCCGTGGTGTTCTTCTACAATCCGCTTGCAGATTGCCAGCCCCAGCCCCGTCCCCTTGCCCTCTGGCTTGGTGGTGTAGAAGGGTTCCATCACACTGCGCAGGTTTTCGGGGGCAATGCCCTCGCCCGTATCCATCACTTCGGTGATGACGCGCGGGCGCTCTGACCCGGTGCGTGGGGGCCGTACGGCGGCGCGGATGCGTAGAAGCCCGCCTCCGGGCATGGCGTCGGCGGCGTTGGTAATCAGATTAAGGAACAACTGGCGCATCTGCTGGCGGTCCGCCTGCACCAGGGGCAGGTCGGCGGCGAACTCGCGCTGTACCGTCACCCGGCGGTTGGTCAGGTAGTTCTGCACCAGTTCCAGCGTCCGGTTAATCTCATCGGTGATCACCAGCGAAGAAACCTGGCGCTCGCTGGAACGGCTGAACTGCAGCAGGTTGGCGACCAGCGCGGCCATGCGCTCCACCTCGCGTTCGACCACTTGCAGTTCAGCATAGGCGGGGCTGTCGGGCGGGGTGGCTAGAAGCAGTGACTCAATCCGCAGGCTGACGATAGCGAGAGGGTTATTCAGTTCGTGGGCAATGCTGGCGGCCAGCTCGCCCATCGTCGCCAGCTTGGCCGTCTGCCATAACTGCTGGGTCATGGTTCTAATTTCATCGGCTTTGGCCTGTAAAGCCGCCTCGGCGGCCTTGCGCTGGGTAATATCCTCAACAACTTTGAGCAGATAGCGCGGGTGGCCTGCGCCGTCGCGCACCAATGAGGCGGTAAGGTTGACCCATACCACCTGACCGTCTTTGCGAATGTAGCGTTTTTCGCACACATACGATTCCAACAGTCCCTGCGCGGCGCGCTCGTGCAGAACACGGTCGGTTTCCAGGTCATCCGGGTGAGTAATATCGGCAAAAGAGCGGTTGAGCAGTTCTTCGGGGCTGTAGCCGGCGATCTCGCACAGTTTACGGTTGACGCGCAGGAAGCGCCCATCGGGGGTCAGATGAGCAATGCCGATGGCGGCCTGCTCAAAGGTAGCGCGCAGGTACTGCTCGCTTTCGCGCAGTGCCTCTTCGACCTTTATGCGCTCCGAAACATCGCGCAGGATGACGGTATACAGCTTGCCTTCTCTGGTGGGCAGTTGAGAAATGGAAGCTTCAATGGGAAATTCCTGACCGTTGGCGCGCAGGCCGTAGAGCGTTCCCAGGCGGCCCATACTGCGGTTGGTGACGCCCGTCTCGCCAAAACGGCGGATGTGCTGGTGATGGATCTCGCGGGAGCGTTCTGGCAGCAGGCGGCCGAGCGGCTGGCCGAGGATTTCATCGGCGGAGTAGCCGAACATCATCTCGGCGGCTTTGTTAAAGAGAGTGATGCGCTGTGCTTCATCAACCGTGATAATCGCGTCCATCGTTGAAGCAATGATGCCGCTCAAACGGGCCTGGCTTTCGCGCAGGGCCAGTTCGATCGAGTCTTGCTCACGAGTTGTCTCGCGGTTTCCGGTAGGTGTCATGCAACGATTCCTTAATATCTCCGGCGAGCGGTGTCAGATTGGTTTTTGAACCGGAGGGGATAATCAATATCATTATAGTCGGCTTTAAGGGGAACGGCAACCGGTCAATTTTTTTGAACAGCGTGAGGCGCTTGCAGGCCGGGTTCAGAGCTGTGAAAACTCGTCCACCCCATCCACCCGCCGCGGGGTGAACCCAACACAGCCAAAAAATTGGGTTCAGGGCAAGTATAGGCCCTGAACCCAACCTACACGCTGACGGATGTAAACAGTTAATCGCTCTGAACTGCTTTGGCCAGGTGCTTTTGTGCCTGGACCTGGAAGAGCCGCTTTTGCAGCCAGAAGGCCACATTTACCAGCCCGATCATCACCGGCACTTCAACCAGCGGACCGATCACCGCGGCGAAAGCCTGCCCCGACCCCAGCCCAAAGACCGCCACGGCCACCGCGATGGCTAATTCAAAATTGTTCGAGGCCGCCGTAAACGACAGCGTGACCGTCTGCCGGTAATCGGCCCCGATGGCCCTGCCCATGATAAAGCTCACCAGGAACATGCCCACGAAGTAGATCAGCAGGGGGATGGCAACGCGCACCACGTCCGCCGGGATCGTCACGATCAGGTTGCCCTTGAGCGAGAACATCACCAAAATGGTGAAAAGCAGTGCAACGAGGGTGATGGGCGCAATCTTGGGGATGAAAGCCCGGTAATACCACTCCTTGCCCTTGACGCGGGTCAGCACCAGGTTGGTGATGAAACCGGCGAGGAACGGGATGCCCAGGTAAATAAACACCGACCGGGCAATTTCGCCAATCGTAATCTGCACCACCGCACCTTTCAGCCCAAACCAGGTGGGCAGTACGGTGATAAACACATAGGCGTAGACGCTGTAGAACAGCACCTGAAAGATGCTGTTGAAGGCCACCAGCCCGGCGGCGTATTCGTTATCGCCCCGCGCCAGTTCGTTCCAGACGATCACCATGGCAATACAGCGCGCCAGCCCAATGAGGATCAACCCGGCCATATACTCCGGGTAGCCGCGCAGGAAGAAGATCGCCAGCAGGAACATCAGGATCGGGCCGATGATCCAGTTCTGCAGCAGCGATAGGCCCAGCACCTTCCAGTTGCGAAAGACCTGTCCCAACTCGTCGTAATGCACCTTCGCCAGCGGCGGGTACATCATCAGAATCAGGCCAATGGCAATAGGAATGTTGGTTGTACCGACCGAGACGGCCCCATTAAAGGCTTCCACGCCGGCCGGCAGTAAATAGCCCAGCCCAACGCCAGCCGCCATCGCCAGAAAGATCCACAGAGTCAGATAGCGGTCGAGAAACGAAAGCCGCCGCGAAACGTTAGCATTTGCAGACATGCGGTTCACGCTCCTATGCGTATTCTTCTATTAAGTATTTCAAAATTTTGGCCCGAATGGCATCGCGCACCTGCCGGAACACAATCATTTTCTCTTCATCGGTGCCTGCGGCTTTGGCCGGGTCGGGGAAGCCGATATGAACCCGCCGCCCCGGACCCAACCAGACCGGGCAGTCTTCGGCGGCATCGTCGCACACGGTGATCACCGCGTCAAAGACCTGCCCCCGAAAGCGCTCCGCTGATTTCGACTCGCCTTCATGCTGAATGCCGATTTCTGCCAGCGCCCGCACCGCCAGCGGGTGAACGTACCCGGCGGGGCGGGTTCCGGCGCTGAAAGCCTCCCACTGCTCGCCGGCCAGATGGTTGACAATCGCCTCGGCCATTTGCGAGCGGCAGGAATTGCCCGTACATAAGATCAGCACGCGCTTTTTCATCGGTACGCCAGCCCAAAGCCAAACGGATAGAGAGGGTTCTCCGAATCGTGAGGCAGGTCGGGCTTCTGGCGGCGCACCGCTTCCATCGAAGAAGGCAGTTCAAACGGGAGCTTCCCTTCGGGCCGCGCCCTGCCAAAGATCACGTCCAGCACCGCCGCGTCGCTGGCCCCAAACTCGCCCAACAGCGCCTTGCACTCCGCGTTAATCTCCGGGATCACCGCCGGGCGGTCCAGGTAAATGACCACAATGGTCGGCGCGGCCCGCAGAAGCGCCAGAATTTCGGCCAGCGCCTCGCCTTTAAAGTCCAGGTCGCCGTGATGGAAATGGCGGGCAAAGGGGTTATTCGTTTCCACCGGGTACCAGGGCGTCTCTAACCGCAAGATGGCAAAATCGGCCTGTTCGGGGGCCTCTACCACCTCGCCGTATTCGGCGGCGACGCCGGCGTTGATGTTTTTGACAAAAATCTTGGGCCGGCCCCGCAAGGGAAGCACCTCGCCCTCATTTTTCAACAGCGTCATCGCCCGCCGCTGAGAAGCCGCGCCCGCCGCGGCGGCTTCGGCGTTCCCTAACACCTGCCCCACCTGACTCTCATCCACAAAGGGGTTGTCGAACAGCCCCAACTGGAACTTCAGGCGCAAGAGCCGCCGCACCGATTGATCAATCCGCGCCTCAGACAGCCGGCCCGACCGCACCAGTTCTACCACGTGCTGTGGACAGCTCTCCCCGCCGAACTGATCCACCCCGGCTTCGAGGGCCTTCAGCACCCGTTCGGCTTCGGTCAGGTGTTCCACGCCCCAGGCCCGCGCCGGCCAGATCACGCCGCCCATGTGCGCATCGGTAATCAGCCCCCAATCGGTGCAGACCACCCCGTCATAGCGGTACTTCTGCCGCAGCAGGCCAGTGATGATCTGCTTATTGAAGGACATCGCCACGTTCTCATCCGTCTGATCTACCGGCACGCCGTAATAGGGCATAATAGCGGCGGTGTTGGCCTCCAGAGCGGCCTCAAAGGGAATGAGGTGATAATCAAAGTTGCCGCCAGGGTAGATTTGGCCCTTCTGGAACTCAAAATGGGGGTCTAACCCTTCGGCCTGCGGCCCGCCGCCGGGGAAGTGCTTGGTCATGCAGGCCACGCTGTTAGGGCCGAGGGTGGCGGTCTGAAAACCGGCAATATAGGCTTTAGCCAGCCGGGCGGTCAGGTAGGCGTCCTCGCCAAACGTCCCGCTGATGCGCGGCCAGCGCGGTTCGGTCGCCAGGTCTATCTGAGGGTGCAGTGCCACGCGAATCCCCACCGCAAGGTATTCGCGCCGCACCATATCGGCAAACTGGCGCACCAGTTCTTCATCGCCGATGGCCCCAAAGCCCAGGGTTTCGCACCACTGTGAAAAGTCGGTAGCGGCCATGGCAAAGATATTGTTGCTGAAGTGATTGCGCGGGTCCGACGCAATCGTTACAGGGATGCCTAAGCGGGTCTGTTCGGCGAAACGCTGTAAAGCGTTGTACCATTTGGCGACCACCTTCCCAGATGGGATCTGCCAGAGGTTGAAATGGTTCATCTGGTGATGGGTCATCTGCTCGACGGCCACCCGGCCAAACCCCGGCGTGCCGGGTTTGGCTTCGAGCGAGCCATCTTCGTTGACGACCGAGCCGTTGATAAATAACAGCCCGGCCTTTTCTTCCAGCGTCATCTGCCTCAGCAGATCTTCAACGCGCATCTCAATGGGCTGGCGGGGGTCTTCGTAAATATCCAGCCTGCCGTTTTTGTTCAGATCGCGGAAGGTCAGGCCGTTCTCGGTTCGGATAAGGGCCGACTGCGCCGCGACGCTGTCATCTACAAGGGCTGTTGAGTTCACGGGTCTGCTCCTTTTTAGAACGGGATGGGTATTTTCGTGGGTTCATTATACAACATCCGGCTTACAGCCATTCGCCCCCCCCGCACCCTACATTTACTTTCCAAATAGCCCACAACAATACTCACGATCCATTGATTCCGGTATAATAGATCCAATCCTGACCTCTGGATGTGGAACCGAACCCATGCCCCGAACCATTACTCTTTCCGTTCTGCCGGTCGGCGAACCCGATACCATCCGTGCGCTGTTGGATCGTTTCGAGGCCCAAACCGGCATTCACGTTAACACTCACTGGGTCAACTGGGAAAATTACCGGCGTGACACGGTCAATATCGCTTTAAAGCGCCATCACGTTGATGTATCTATGGTGGGTATGCCGGTCACGAGTGACCTGGAAGGAATGAACGTCCTGCGCCCATTTTCGGCGCAAGAAATCGCCTCCATGGGTGGGGCGGGCGCGTTCCTGCCGGCCCGCTGGCAGAGCGGCATCCGTCCCGACAGCCCTCAGGTCTGGGCCATTCCCTGGTGCCTGGACGTGCGCGTGCTGGCCTACTGGCGCGACATGCTCGACCAGGCCGGGATCGCCGAAGAGGGAGCCTTTGCCAGCAGTGAGCGCATCGAAGCAGCGCTCCGGCAACTGCAAGAATGCGGCCACGATTTCCCCTTTTACATACCTACATTCTTTCAACTCCTCCATGCCGCCTCTAGCTGGATCTGGGAGCAGGGCGGCGATTTGTTCGCCCCGGGCGGGCGGCGGGCGATCTTCCACGAAGCCGAGGCCCTGCGCGGGCTGACGGCCTTTTTCCGCCTGGCCCGCTACAGCAGTCCAGAAGCGCACGCCAACGACCAGTCCAACCTGTTCCTCGAGCGCAAAGTCGCGGTGGCGGTCTCCACCCCGGTGATCCTGCAAGCCGAGCAAGACCCGCGCCTGGGGGCCGTGGCTTTGCCGGGCGGTTCTTACGTGGGCGGGGTAGATCTGGTGATCTGGGCGCAGACGGTGGACGAGCAGGCCTCGCTTGAACTGGTGCGCTTCTTAACCCAGCCGGGACTGCTCGTGCGCCCCCATCCGTACAGCACCTATCTCTCCCCCCGCCTGGCCGAGCTGACCAACCCGGCCAACTGGACCACCGCCCTCGGGCGGGCCCTGGCAAATGCCGCCCTGCATGGGCGCGCCTACCCCTGCGTGGCGATGGTGGGGTTGGTGGAAGAACGCCTCTCGATGACGTTAGAGCAGGTGCTTAAGGATCTCTACACGAACCCCGATGCGCCGGTCGAAGAAACCGTGCGCGCCCGCATGGAACCCCTCGCCAAACGCATCAACCTGGCCTTATCGCAAGAGTAGGTGTGATCCACCCTCTTCTCAAACGTCAACGGGGTGGGTTCGTAACCCACCCCGTTATTTTCTACAAATCTCCCCCCATAATCTTCTTGCCGGTCGGCCCCGGACTGCCCCCGGCTGGCTCAATGGTAATGCCAAAAGACTGAAAACTATCTAAAGGCTGTCCGGCTTCGATCATCAGCGAGCCGTAGCCGTGTTCATCCACCGAGAAAACCCCTCCGCTGGTGCGTTTACCGTCGCGGATCAGCCAGATCTGGTATTGATAGGCCGGGTCGAGCAGGGGAGCGTCGTGAACAACCAGGGTTCCATACGCTTCGCCGGGGAACACCACCAGGTAGCCCTGCGATTGGGCGGCCTCGGTCGTGCCGGCCAGCCGCACGATATGCACCTGCCCCTGGGGGACGCGCGCCTCCAGCGCGCTCAGCCGCCGCGCCAGGCTTAGATTGAGGATGCCCAACGCCAGCGCGGCGATCACCGCCAACGCCCCAACCACAACCCCCAGGCGGTTCCACCAGCCGGGCAGGTCGGGCGCGGCGCGGCGGGAGGGCCGGGCCGGCTCTGCGCGGGGCCTGCGCGCCTCTGCCAGCGCGGCGCGTTCTACCCGCGCCACCACCCGCGCGCGCAGGTCTGCCGGCGGGGTGCGCAGAGGCTGGGCCAGCGTCAGGCGCTCTACCGTCTGGCGGTAGCCCTCCACCTCAGCCTGGCAGACCGCGCAGTGCGGCAGATGCCGGGCGACTTTAACCAAATCCTCGTCGTCCAGGCTCCCCAGCGCATACCCGGGCAATAAATCCAATACGTGTTCTTCCCTCATCCTGATGCCTTCATCTATTATATGCGAAATAACAATAAGAAAAAAAGCCCACTCACTGCCAACGAACGGTTGTGCGCTCAGATAAAGATACGCACCACCCGGCCTTTTGGATTAGATTTCAATGATTCCGCGCTCGGCCAGTGCCCCCCGCAGTTTTTGCATCGCCAGGCGCAGGCGCGATTTGACCGTTCCCAGCGGTTCGCCCAATTCTTCTGCAATCTGGCTGTGCGACAGCCCTTGAAAAAACGCCAGTCCCAACATGCGGCGTTGATCCGCCGGAAGCTGTGCCACCATTCTGCGCAGTTCGCGCCGCTCCAAACGATTTTCCACGTCCGCTTCCGGCCCCTCGGTACGCAGGGCGGTTTCATCTTCGGTTTCATCGCTCCAATCGAACAGACCGCTGCTGGGCCGCGCGCCGCGCCGCCGCAGTTCGTCAATGGCGCGGTGGCGCGCAATGCTCACCAGCCAGGTGCTCACTTTGGCAACCTCCGGGCGGTAGCCGGGGGCGCCCTCCCAGGCCCGCACAAAGACGTCCTGGGTAATCTCCTCCGCCGTGTCTGCGTCGCCGGTAGCATGGAACGCCACCGTATACACCAGGCGGCCGTAACGATCATATAAGGCCCCAACAGCGCCGCTTAAGAGGGCATCTTGCCCGGCGCCCTTCGCGGCGCGCCGGCCCGCCATCATGGCAACCAGCTCAACATCTTCCAGCGCGGAAAAATCCAAAATTGCCCCTCTGCTCCTTAGACTTGATTTTCGACCGCTGTACTCATTATAGATCATTAAAGATTAATTTAACATGAACAGCACAAATTTCCCCCGCCGGGTATAATTAACCCATGAACCTCCTCGACATCGTCAACCGCGCCGCGCCCCCCGAACCCTGGCGGGAGGGCGACAATATCCCCTGGAATGACCCGGGGTTCTCACAGCGGATGCTCAAAGAGCATCTCTCTCAAGACCACGACCAGGCCAGCCGCCGCCTGGCGACCATTGACCGCCACGTGGCCTGGATTCACGCCGCACTCCTGGGTGGGCAGGGGGGCGCGCGCATCCTCGACCTGGGTTGCGGCCCTGGCCTGTACGGCGAGCGCCTGGCGCTGTTAGGGCACGTTTACACCGGCATTGATTTCTCGCCCGCCTCCATTGAATATGCCCGCCAGACCGCCCGAAGCCGCGGCCTCGGCTGCACTTATCTGTTAGGCGACCTGCGCGACGCCGACTACGGCCCCCCAGGCAGTTACGACCTGGTGATGCAAATTTTCGGCGAGATCAACGCCTTCCGGCCTTCGCACGCGCGCGCGGTGCTGGCAAAAGCCTTCGCCGCCCTCAAGCCCGGCGGCTGTTTACTGCTCGAAGCCTCCACTGAAGACGCACTGCGCCGGCAGGGGCCGGTCAGCGCCAGTTGGTACTCTTCGTTGGGCGGCCTGTTTTCAGACCGGCCCCACCTGGTGCTGGAAGAAACTTTTTGGGAAGAACAGCGTAAGACCCTCACCTCGCGCTATTACATCATAGACGCCGCCAGCGGCAGTGTCGAGCGCTTCGCCAGCAGCTACCAGGCCTATACCGAAGCCGAGTACCGCCAGCTTCTCACCGGGTGCGGGTTCGCCGACGTGCGCATCCTGCCCGCCCTGACCGGCGCGCCCGACGACCCGCCCGGCGATTTCCTCGCCCTGATCGCCCGCAAGCCGCAGACGTGACCCTTTCACAGATCGTCCTGATGGTGTTTGCCGTCTTTCTGGGCCTGCTCGGCCTCGTCGCCCTGGGGACCACCCTACCCGCGCGCCCCTACAGGCCCCATCACGAACCCAGCCGGCCCGGCCCGCCGGCGCGTTTTCGCCCTGATCTGCCGCCGCCCGTCGCCCGTCACTTCCACGAGACCCTGGGCCAAACTCCGCCGCGCATCCACACTGCGGTAGTTTGGGGCCGGGCGCGCATTCACCTGCGCGGGCTGTGGCTGCCAGCCCGCTTCAAAGCCTGGTACCGCGCCGGGCGCGACTACTTCCGCGCGTTTGAAATCACTTTTTACACCCGCCCCTTCCTGCGCGGCAACGACTTTTGGATAGACGGCCAGGGCCTGTTCGAGATCGGCGGCGAAGCCGATGTCGGCAGAGAGGTCAATCAGGACCAGGTGCTTTCCTTGTGGGCCCAAACCGTCTGGATGCCCTCCGTTTTTGTGCATGACCCTGCCATCCGCTGGGAACCCGTAGACGACCTCACCGCCCGCCTGGTTGTGCCGGTCCCTGCCAGCGGCGACCTGCCAGCCAGCGAAGACAGCCTGCTGGCCTACTTTGACCCCGACACCGCCTGCATGACGCATTTTTCGGCCCTGCGCCGCCGCTCGGCGGAGGGCGGCAAAGAACACTGGCGCATGGATCTGCTGGAATGGAAGCGGTTCGAGGGCCTGCGTATCCCCTGCCGCGTGGCCGTCGCCTGGGGCGAGACTGGCTCGCCCTGGTCCTATTGGAACGTTGAGGGAGTGGCTTACAACGTTGCCGTGAGTGAAAAACTCCCCTGACCTAAATACCTCACGCGTCTGGTTCCCAAAAAATTTCTCCCTCTCCCACCATGACGGAACAGCCCCCAATGCGCAGGGTTTCGACCTGCTCGCCCAGGTGGCCTACTTCCACTTCGATGCGGCTGGGACGGTGCATCTCTAAGCCCTGCTCGATGGTAAAACGGCTGACGGGCCCCGCTCCCAACAACCCGTAGTGCGCCAGATACGCCCCTAAAGGCGCGGCCATCGAACCGGTAGCCGCGTCTTCCACAATGCCGGCCAGGTGCGGCGAGAACATGCGGGCATGAATCTTCGCATGGGGATCAACCGTTTCGGTGGTAAACAAGGCCACGTGCGCCGGAGGGCGGCCATCGAACAGTTCCGCCAGCGCCGCCGACTCAGAACGCGCCCGCTGGATGGCCGCCAGACCGTTCAGCGGGACAAACAAGAACGGAACCCCGGTAGAAACCACCTGCAGGGGCAAATCGAAGCGGATTTCATCGGGCGTAATGCCCAACGCCCGCGCGGCGCGCTGACGGTCGGCAATAACCTCGCCAAAGACCGGATCGCGGTGCTTCATCCACACAAACGGCAGTTTACCCGCCGTCAGCGGCTCGTAGATCACCGGCGTGAGGCCGATGCCAAGTTCCAGAATCACCTCGCCGCCCTGCTCACCCACCCCAATCCGCCCGCGCGCCGCCAGCGCCGCCGCCGTCCCAATCGTTGGATGGCCGGCCATGGGCAGTTCCATCGCAGGGGTAAAAATACGCACTTTGCAGGCCGCGTTGGGCCGCTCCGGCGGCAAGACAAACGTACTTTCCGAAAAGTTCATCTCGCGGGCCAGCGTTTGCATTTCTTCGCCCGTCAGACCCTCGGCGTCTGGAAAGACCGCCAGTTGGTTGCCGCCAAAAGGCCGCTCGGTAAACACATCAATCTGCCAGAATGAATAGCGTTTCATGTCACCTTCTCCACCAGGTTTCACGGGTTGGCTCTCCCTTACGCCGGCGCAAAAACCAGGCCCACCCCACTGCCAGGAGCGTCGTCACCGGCATACTGAGGCACAGCGCCAACAGCGCGGTAAAGATCACGTCTGCCGGCTCGCCGGAACGGGGGTCTACGTACTGCGATACCGCCATCACCGCCGCGAAGAGCGCCCCCTGCCAGAAGCCCAACAGCGCCCCGCCCAAACCGGCCTCTACCAGCATTCCCTTCATGGGCAGGGGGCTGTCATGCTCCACGTTCTGCCCCACCAGCACCGCCAGAATCCAGGCCAGGGGCGTCATGCACGCCACGCCGGGGTCGCCCAACCAGGTGATGCCCACCACCGGGACGACCCAAATGAGCAGCGGCGGCAGGACGGCTTCGAGGATGACGCGCAGGCTCGGCCTTTCCATCGCCAGGCCGCGCTTACAGCCACTCAGCTTCTTGGGTGCGCTCGCTGCGCACGTTGCCGGTGTTCACAGTGGTTTTGGGTTCCACCAGCATCACCAGCACTTCTTCTTCGGCAACGGGGTAATGCTCCACGCCCTTAGGGACGATCAGAAATTCGCCGGGGCCAACCGTCAGCGTGCGCACGCAGTTCTCACCGCCCTCGCGGATGCACATCTTGAGGACGCCCTTCACCACCAGGAACATTTCATCTTCATTGTGGTGCAGATGCCAGACGAACTCGCCCTTAAGCTTTGCCAGCTTGACGTAAGCGTCGTTCAGCTCTCCCACAATGCGCGGATGCCAGTAATCGCTGAACTGCTCGAACTTCTCTGCCAGGTTCACGACGTCCATGCCTGCCCTCCGTTGGTTGGGTAAACCGGTACAATGCTTCAGCCGCGCTTGCGCCAGACTGCTGTATCCATTATAGCACTCGTTTTTCACCCATTTCCTTGTTACGCGGACTTCACCTTATAATAGGCGTATGATTGCCCTCGACCAAATTGAGGCGCTGTTGACGCGCCATTATTTCGATGCCCCGCCGCACGCTATTCAACCGCTGACCGGCGGAGAAGAGAACCTCAATTACCGCGTTTCTGTGGGTAGAACTGACTACGTACTGCGCGTTTACAGCCCCATTCACTCCACCACCGGCCCCCGCCGCCCCGCCGATATTGATTTTGAACTGGATTTCATGGACCACGCGCGCCGCCACGGCATCCCCACCCCTGAGGTCATCCCCACCCGCGCAGGGGCCAGGCGGGTCACCCTGATGGCCGGCGGTCAGGCCCGCAGTGCCGTTCTCTTTGAGTATCTGGCAGGACAGCCAGCCGCCGCCTACAACGCCGCCAACGCCCGCTCGGTAGCGCAGACCCTGGCAAAACTGCGGCAGGCCAGCGCGAGTTTTCGCTGCGGCCGCATCCGCCCCTGGCCGGGCGACATCGCCGCCGTCAGCCTGGAGTATTATCAGAAACACCGCCGCGTGGAAGGCCCTCACGCCCAGGTTCTCGACCGGCTGTTTCAAGCCGCATCCACCGGCTACCACCGCCTGAATCACGCCGCCCTGCCGCGCGGCGTGGTGCATGGGGATATTAAACTCGGCAACCTGCTCTTCGATGGCGACCAGGTGATGGCTGTTTTAGATTTTGACGATTACCGCGAAAGCTGTCTGATCGAAGACCTGACCCGCGCCCTGATGCACGATCTCGACAGCCCCACCCGCAACGCCATCCGCGCCGGGGTCTACCCGGTCTTTCTCACGGCGCTGACCTGCGCAGGCGCTCTAACCCCCGCCGAACAGGAAGCCCTCCCCATCTTCCTGCGCGCCCGCTTCCTGTACGACGTAACCGTCTACCTGGAAAACGGCCTGTCTGCGCTGGTCACTGCGCTTTTTGAGGATCAACAGGTGCTTAAAATTCTTCTGAATGATTTTTGATACGCAACTGCAACGTTTCGCATCGGCCAGCAAATTGTAAATTCTTCAGATATTTTTATACTATAACCAGTTTTACCGGTTCCCCCGTTGGCCTTATTCTGATAGGGAGGCTGTATGAGTCCATGGGTTACCTTGGTGCTGGGCCTGCTGCTCGGCTGGGCCGGCGAATGGGCGGTGGATTGGTTGTTCTGGCGGCGCAGGGCCAGCCTGGAAAAGCGCTTAAAATTAACCGAAAGCCGGCTGACACAGGCCGAGGCCGCGCTGAACGAAACCCTCAAAATTCGGGCCGAACTGGAAGCGCAGTTAGCGCAGGCGCGGGCCTGCTGTCTGGCCCTGCAGACTCAGATCGCCGTTCAGGAAACCGCCCCCCTTGTACCCGATGACCTGACAGCCATCCGCGGCATTGGCCCGGTGATCGCCCAGCGGCTTAACCACGCCGGCATCTTCACCTACCGCCAGTTGAGCGCCCTCACCCCCCAACGCCTGCGCGAGATTGACGGCAGTATCATCCCGCGCCTGTCTATCGAAGAAGGAATCATCATCCAGGCCAAAACCCTGGCCTCCGGCGCGCACAGGACTACCATCCCAGAAGCGGCTGGTGAAACCAGTGAGCGGAGAGATGGTTAGGAATACAATGGACCGTATGGACCTTTCGTTTAACTTCTACCTTGACCCGCGCCAGATCGCTCCCAGCGAACTCACCACCGGGGTCACTTCGATCTCGCTCACCCGCGCCGGGCAGACCACCCTGCTGGAACCCCCTCCCAGCGGCCTCCAGATTCACCAGGAACACCCGCCCGTCGAGCGCATGGAAGGCGACCTGGGCGCAATTTGTGAAGTCTTCAAGCAATCTTCCACCTACTTTCTGGCCCTCCCCGGCGCGGCCCTCGCCCCCGGCGACCGGCTGACCCTCGCCTACCGCCACAAACCGTACACCGTCACCCTCACGGTGATCGCCCTCGAAGCGGGCCGCGCACAAATCGAGCCGCCCATCATTGACGCCGGGCCCGCTCCTGGATCATCCCGCTGAACAGGTGGATTGACAGGTAAATGAACAGAAACAGCAGGGTGAACAACGCCGTGAACACGTAGGTGGGCAGGTTGGCAATAGGGTGGCGCACAATCGCCGCCATGTCGCGCATAATTGGGATGGGATCATACAGTAAATCCCAACTGTTCCAGCGCAAGAAACGCCCCAGGTACACCCCAATACTGCTGAGAACGGTGGCGGAAAGGGCAAAGGCCCAGCCCATCAGTGGGTTCAGAACCTCGGCCACAATTTCGTGCATCAGATACAGCGAAGTGACGCCCAAAATCAGCCCAATCCAGGCGAACCAGATCATCACGATCACATCGAACCAGAGCGGCGCGCCGCCCCGGCTGAACGCCAGGTGCTGGAAGTCCGTCAGCAGATAGGGGGCGTTGGGGAAAAAGATCAGCCACAGCAGGGTGCAGAAGGGCATCACCAGGAAAAATGTGATGCGGTTGCGGCGCGTCAGGTAAGCCAGGGCCGCCGCCAGTAAAGGAATCCAGGCCAGGGCGAGGTTAAAGACGAGGTTGTCATAGAGATCCTTCCCGTTAACGCGCGCGTGGATCTTCTCTAAGATCACCGCCAACAGCGAAGCCGCCGCCAGCAGAAACCCCAACGCCAGTTTGTATTTTGAGCGGGCCAGGCCCGCGAGTAAGCCGTTCTGAGACAATTCCTTTTCCCTCCGATCAGAATCATGCCTTGATGCAGGGATGACTTTGAAAAAACTTGCCAGCCGAATTATACCGGATACAATTAACCCATCTCACCATCCGAGGTTTTTCGCATGTACATTGGCGTAGATTATTACCCCGAACACTGGCCCACGGAGCGCTGGGAGACCGACGCCCGCCTGATGCAAGAGGCCGGCTTCAACGTCGTCCGCATGGCCGAATTCGCCTGGGTGGACCTGGAACCCCAGGAAGGCCAATATCGCTTTGACTGGCTCGACCGCGCTCTGGCAATTTTAGCGGAGCGCGGCATTGCCGCCATCCTCGGCACGCCCACCGCCGCCATGCCCGCCTGGGTACAGCACCGCTATCCTGAAGTCATGGCTTTGCAAAAAGACGGCACGCGCATCGCCTGGGGCGTGCGCAAGAACAACTGCATGTCCTCGCCCATCTACCGCCAACTGTCGCGCAAGATCACCCGTGCTATGGCGGAGCATTACGCCCAGACCGCCAACGTCATCGGCTGGCAGACCGATAACGAATTTGGCGGCCCCATCTGCTTCTGCGATGGATGCAAGAAAACCTTCCAAGACTGGCTGCGCCGCAAATACCAGACCCTCGACGCCCTCAACGCCGCCTGGGGGACGCACTTTTGGGGCCAGAAGTACGGCAGCTGGGACGAAATCGTCCTCCCTACCGACGACGCCGGACATAACCCCTCTTTACTGCTGGATTGGAAGCGCTTTAATTCCTGGCTGAACGTCACCTTCCAGGCCGAACAGGTGCAGATTCTGCGCGAAGTCTGCCCCAGGCATTTCATCACCCACAACTTCATGGGCCTGTTCTACGAACTCAATTACTACGACCTGGCCCGCGACCTCGATTTCGTCTCGTGGGATAACTACCCCTTCCTGCACGGCGGCGAGGTAGGCCCTACCCCGCACGCTTCCGCCGCCGCCGACCTGATGCGCTCGCTGAAGCGCCAAAATTTCTGGATTATGGAAACTACCGCCGGGCCAATGGGCTGGGGCCAGATGAGCCGCAACCCCCGACCGGGAGAAATTCGCAAAATGGCCTTCAATCAGTACGCGCACGGGGCCGATCACCTGGTATGGTTCCGCTGGCGCACCTGCACCGCCGGGCGCGAGCAGTACTGGCACGGCCTGTTAGGGCATGACGGCAAGCCCCTGCGCCGCTACCGCGAGGCCGCCGCCACCGCCGCCGACCTGCGCCGCCTGGAGACAGAACTGGCCGGCACCACCGTCCGCGCGGATGCTGCCATCCTCTACGATTATGAATCGGGCTGGGCCTTCCGCTACCAGCCTGCTTACGAGAACAATACCCCCCACCGCTGGGGCGAGAACTATCTGGCCGCGGCACAGCGGTTCTACCTGGCCCTCTACCGCGCCGGGGTGAACGTGGATTTTATCCCCCCTTCCGCCGACCTGAGCGGTTACAAAGCCGTGCTGGCCCCTCACCTGTATTTACTCCCCGATGAACTGGCCGCACGCCTGTCGGATTACGTTCAGAACGGTGGGGTTCTGCTGGCTGACTGCCGCACAGGCGTTAAAAACGAGACCAGCCTGTGCCACGACCGCACTCTGCCGGGCCTGCTCTCAGACGCGCTGGGCATCTCCATCGAAGAATACGAAGCCCTGCCGGGTTTCGACTACCCCTTTGAAGGACAAGACAGCCTGGCCGGCAGTTATAACGCCCATCTCTTCGCTGATTGGGTAACGCCCACCACCGCCGAAAGCCTGGGAACCTTCACCCCCGGCCACATGCGCGCCTTTGCGCCCGTCACCCGCAACCGCTATGGGCAGGGTTGGGGCTACTACGCCGGGGTGATTGCCCGCGAAGATGCCTTCTACGACCGCCTGATCGCCGAAGTACTGCAAAAAGCCGGGGTACAGCCCATCCTCACCCCGCCGGAAGGGGTTGAAGCCTCGGTACGGCAGGGCGGGGGCAAACAACTGCTCTTCCTCATCAACCACACCGAACAGCCCCGCCGGGTGAACGTCCCCGCCGGCAAAACCGACCTGCTCACCGGCCACATCACCGGCGAGACCCTCACCTTGGAGCCGTTGGGCGTAGCCGTCTTAAAGCTGTAGCTCTTCAACGGTGTTCCGTCACCCCCACCTGCTGGCACATTGCCAGCACCGGGCAGGTGGAACAGCGCGGGCGCTCGCCGGTGCAGATATGCTTGCCAAATGGAACCAACAGCCGGTTGATCTCTACCCAGTAGACCGGGGGCAGTTTGGCTTGCAGGGCTACCATAGTCTGCTCCGGCGAGCGCGCCGCCACGTAGCCCCAGCGGTTGGTGACACGGTGAACGTGCACGTCCACGCTGATCCAGTTCTGCCCGCAGGCAATGGCAAGCGCCAGGTGAGCGCATTTAACGCCCACACCGCCAAAACTCAACAGCACCTGTTCATCGCAGGGCAGTTCGCCGCCGTACTGCTCCACCACCTGACGGGCAATCGCCAGAATTTGGGGGGCTTTGCGCTCGTGAAAGGTGGAGCCGTTAATCAGCCGGTCAATCTCTGCGGCGCTCAGGGCCAGCATGGCCTGGGGCGTGCGCGCCCGCGCGAACAGGCGCCGCGCCAGCCGCAGAGTAGCCTCATCGTAGGTGCGGATGGAAATGATGCAGGCCACCAACTGCTCAAACAGCGAAGCGTAGCCTTCTTCCGCCAGTTGGAACAGCGCCGCCGGGGGGTAGGGCTTCACCGCCTCGCGGATGCGCGCCATGACGACGTCAATATCCAAGGGGAGTTTTTCCAATCGGGCCTCGCTACTGTAGGTTTAGGCCGCGCCGGGCCGCCCAGAGATCTTTTACTGCGTTCATGTCACAATATTACGCAAACCACGTTGTTTGGTCAAATCTGTGAGGCGGAAGGGCTCTTGTCGGTCGGGTTCGGGGCGCGGCGCGGATCGGCGGTGGGTTGAAACCCCCGCCTCAGTTCATAGAAACCCCTGACGGGGTTCTGGTTCCAACCCGCAGGGTTTCCACGTCCTGAGCAGGGGCTTCAGCCCCGCGTTCACCCGTCCGCGCCCGGGCGGGGCGTTAGCGCTTCTACACAGCCCGGCGGCCTTCTCTCAGCGGAGAACAGAAAAAAGAAGGCGCAAGCGGTCAACCAGAGATTGATCCGTGTTATCATAAAGTCATTCCCGCGCGGTTCTGCGCTCTATCCTCTTTGCCATTGGGGAGCCATCATGCTTGAACAACAAGTGCTGACCATCCACCCTGTCTTGCAAGCTCTGTTTGCCACCCTCTTCACCTGGGGGGTGACGGCGCTGGGGGCCGCCGGCGTCTTTTTGGCACGCGAAATCAAGCGCCGCACGCTCGATACCATGCTTGGCTTTGCCTCTGGCGTGATGATCGCGGCCAGTTTCTGGTCACTGCTGGCCCCGGCCATCAGCATGGCCGAAACGATGGGCGTGCCGGGGTTCCTGCCCGCCGTCATCGGCTTTTTGATGGGGGGCGGGTTCCTCTTCCTGGTGGATAAAACTCTGCCGCACATGCACCTTGCCATGCCGCGAAACAGTTCCGAGGGTGTCAAAACCAACTGGCGGCGCAGTGTCTTGCTGGTGCTGGCGATCACCCTGCACAACATCCCCGAAGGGCTAGCCGTGGGCGTAGCCTTTGGCGCGGCGGCCTCTGGTCTGGGCGATACCACCACCGCCGCCGCCATCGCCCTGGCGATTGGCATTGGCCTGCAGAACTTCCCCGAAGGGCTGGCCGTCTCGGCCCCCCTGCGCCGCGAAGGGCTTTCGCGCTGGAAGAGCTTCCTCTACGGCCAGGCTTCAGGGATCGTCGAACCCATCGCCGGGGTGCTGGGCGCGCTGGCCGTACTGCTCATCCGCCCCATCCTGCCCTATGCCCTCAGCTTCGCCGCCGGAGCGATGATTTACGTGGTTGTCGAAGAGTTAATCCCTGAATCTCAGAACGGCGAGCATTCTGACTTTGCCACCATGGGGGTGATGGCCGGTTTCGCCCTGATGATGCTCTTAGACGTAGCCCTGGGTTAAAGATCCATCCCCCCAATAAGGTCTGCAGGTTGGTGGTAGAGGCTCTGCCGCCATCACCAACCTGCGCAGTAACTTTCGGATAGGTTTCAAGAGGTGATCACCTCCAGCGGCGCGCCCAGCATGGCGCACAGTGCCCGAATCTCCGGCAAGACGCTCCCATAAGCCATGATCCAGTGCTGGCTGGCGCCCAATTCGGCCAGCCGCTCTAAAAAGACGCTCACGGGCGCATCCAGCCGCAGGACGGCGTGGGGGTAGCCGCGCACCCAGGGCTGTCCCTCCAGGCACATGGCCGAAACGGCCACCGCCTGCCAGCCTTTGGGGCCGCTGCGCAGTTGGAAGAGCGTCACCCGTCCGGTGCGGGCGACCATCTGGAACTGCGCGCCCTCGGTTTCATTCGAGAGCCGGTATTCATAATCCGGGCTGATCCACACCTGCCCTGCTTCTGCCAGCGCCGGGTTCTGCACCCCGGCGTGGCCGCCGATGACGCGGTTCTTGGCCTCATCCCAAAACCAGATTTCAATGAGCATCGTGGCCGACCCGGTCAGGCGGTGCAGGATAAAGTTCGCCGTGGCCGCCGCCAGGTCGCCCTCCGGTTGAAACAGCACGGGCAGCGGGTCGAGCAGACCGGGGTACAGCCCAGGGCGCATCCCAAAGGCGCGCTGTAGTTCCACCGAAGTATCGTTGATCGCCAGCACGTCCAACCGGTAATCCACCGCCAGGTGCGCCAGTCCCAGGGCCGCCTGCGAGGCGCGCAGCAGGGTGGCATCGCACACTTCCTGGATCTCAAACCGGCTGCGGAGCTGTTCCAAGTAGGCTTCCACGCGCACCTTTGCCAGCGCGTCCACCACCCGGCGGTATTCGCTGACCGAGAGGTACTGCACTACCGGGCCAAAATCGGCCATCAGGCGGAACTCATCCACAAAGTTCACCTGCATTTGCTCGTTGCGCGAGGGTAACAGCCCAATGCGCGCCGCACGCAAGGCCCGCCGCACCTGGGCGGCGCGCCCGGCCACCGTCAGGTCGTTCAGCAGGCGCGGGTCGTCTGGCGCGCCGTAGGTGAAGAGGAACGGCGCGCCCAGGTTGCGGAGCGTCCCCAGCGCGGCCAGGGCTCCTACCGGGCCAGAACCGCGCAGTACCTCTTCCATCTCCATCGGGCGCGGGGCGCGCCGCCAGGGCTGATAGCACCACACCACCAGCGGACAGCCCCCCAACGACTGTAACAGCGAAACCAGGCGGGTATCTTCTGCCCAGGTCTGGAAAGCCAGCAGGACCAGGTCGAGTTCCACCTCGCGCAGCGCATGCTGGCAGGCGGCCAGGGTCTGATTGGATTCCACCACCCAGGGGCCCTGCACGTCAAACTGCTGACTCAACTGGCTGGCGATCTGCACAGCATCCTGGCGCAGTCTTTCCAGCATGGGCTGCAGCTCACGCCGTTCCGTCCAATCTGCACGCACCAGAATCAAGCCAATCTGTGGTTTTACCAGCATAGGTATCGGTTCTCCTCATTCGCGCTGTTGAGCCGCTCCCACCTGACGGCGGAACGCATCCCAGGCCGCCGCGGGGTCATCTCCACCCACAGCGCCGTGCACCGCCGCGTGATACGCCCCCCACAGGGCATCGGCCCCGGTAGTGGGCGGCAGGCCCAAATGATACACCTCCAGCCCGGCCAGCAGCGCCAGGTACGGGCGCTCTGCCGCGGCCTCTTCTGCCGCATCCCGGTGAGCCGGCAGACCGCCCGCAGCGGCCCAGGCCAGCGCGCCCTCGCGGCTCATCAGCCAGGCCGCCAGCTGCCGGCCCGCCTGCGGGTGAGCCGCTCGCAGTGGAACCGCCCAGGCCGCCAGACTGCCAACGCCGGTCTTTGCCAGGCCGGGCGCGGTGCTCCACCCTAACCGCGAGCGGCCCTGCTCGCAGACCGGCGCTTCTGCTGAACAGTCCAGCAGGGCCGCGGCCATCGTCAGCGGCAGGATCGCCATGGCCGCCTGCCCAGAGCGCAGGGCGCGGGCCGCATCCGCGCGCCCCGCCCGGTCCCAGGGGCCGCCGCCGGCCAGCCGCAGGTAGCGCCGCAGCGCGGCCTTCTGCGTCTCTGCGGGGCAGTCAAAGGGAGCCGCCGGGGCGCACACCCCGGCCAGGTAGGGGGTAAAATCGGCCCCGGCCTCTCCCGGCCCCGCCGCCACTGCCGCACCAGACCGCTCCGGCAGGCTGGCGAGGCGGCGGACCGCCTCGTCGAATGCCTCCCAGGTAGCGGGCGGCTCCAGCCCGGCGGCTCGCAGCCAGTCGGCCCGGAACCACAGCACCTCGGCCCCCGGCTGAACCGGCGCGCCCATCACCTCGCCGTTCACCGTCACCGCGTCCAGCCAGGGGGCCAGGGCGGCGCGCCCGGCTTCGGCCACCTCCAGCGGTTGGATGGCATGATACACGGCCCAGCGCGGCAGCTGCTCCGCCGGCAGATAAACCAGGTCGTAGTCGGCCCGGCCCGCCAGCAGATAACTGTTCACCCGCCCGGCGTACTGCTCAACCGGCAGGCTTTCAACCCACACCTTCAGCCCTGCGGCGGTTTCAAAGGCCTGCGCCGCGCCGCGCAGTGCCTCTGCCTCCGGCCCCTCCGGCACGGCCACCACTACATCCGCCGGGCCGATCAATTCTACCGGGGCCGCGGCACACCCGGCCAGCAGTACCGCGATCAGCATCCACATCAGGGATTTCAGACTCACCGGATTATTATAGCTTTAATCGGCTGTTTACCAACCCTTAATCTGCCGGGCGGGCGGCGGCCTGCTTGCGCCGCTCATCCAGGTACAGGGCCGCGGCGGCCAGCACCGTCGCCGCTAAAACAATCACCGCCGCCGTGCGGTAGGTCCCGTTGATACCGCTCACCAGGGCATAGGCGGGCGCGGCGGTCACGTCACTGCCTGCTGGCAGCCCGCCAGACGCCAGCGTCAGCGTGGTGAACAGCGCCCCGATCAGCGGCAGGCCCGTCATCGTCCCCAGCGTGCGCGAGAGGGCCATCAGCCCGCTGGCAACCCCTAGCCGCTCGCGCGGCACAGCCCCCATGATCGCGCTGTTATTGGGTGACTGGAAGAGCGCCACCCCAATCCCCACCGGAAGCCAGCGCAGGATGAACCCCAACGCCCCCACCCCCGCGTTCAGCGTGGAGACGGTCAGACACCCGGCAATCACGAAGATCAATCCGATCAGGCTGATGCCGCGCGAACCGTAGCGGTCTGAAAGCGCTCCCGCCACCGGAGCCAGCAGGCCCGTCACAATCGGGTTGACCATTAACATCAGGCCAACCTGTTCGGTGCGAAAGCCCAGCACAATCTGCAAGAAAAACGGCATGATAAACGCGCCCGACAGCACCACAAACACCAGAAAACCCATCGCCAGGTTCAGGCTGAAGAGCGGGTTGCGGAACATGCTCAGGTCAATCATCGGCTGACGCACGCGCCGTTCTACCGTCAAAAAGACCACCAGGCCCACCAGGGCCACCAACAGCAGACCACGCGCCAGCGGCGCCTCAAGTCCCTGGTCTTGCGCCAGAGTCATCCCTCCGGCGTAGGTTGCCAGGGTGACAAACAAAATGGCCGCTCCCGCCGCATCGAACCGCTGGCCGGGCCGTGCCGGCGAAGACGGGGTGAAGCGCGATACCACCGCCACCGCCGCAATCCCCACCGGGACGTTAATGAGAAAGATCGAGTGCCAGCCGGCCAGGCCGATCAGAACGCCGCCCAACGGCGGCCCCGCCGCGATCCCTACCGACACGGTACTGCCGATCAGCCCCAGGGCCCGCCCGCGCTCTGACGGGGGGAAGATTTCTGTAACGATGGCCGCTCCCAGCGCCTGCGTCAGCACCGCGCCCAACCCCTGCAAGGCCCGAAAGCCGATCAACCATTCCACCGAGGGCGAAAGCGCGCACAACAACGACGCGGTGGTAAAGAGCGCCAGCCCGGCCACGTACAGGCGCTTCTTATCGAACATATCTCCCAGGCGCGCCACCCCCAGCATCAAGGAAGTCAGCACCAGGGTATAACTCAGCACTACCCACTGAATCACCGCCAGGTTGGTGTGAAAGGCTTCAACGAGCGTCGGCAGTGAGATATTCACAATCGAAGCATCCAGAGTCGCCATAAAGACCCCCATCCCCAGGCCGGCCATGGCGGCCCATTTGGCGCGCGGGTTCAAGGGGGGGCGTGGGTTGGCCGTTTGCATCAATCTACTCATCCTCCTGATACGTTATTTGGGCCTACCTGTAGAAGCATCCAATTCCTGGCTCCAGCCGGGCGGCAGGCCGATCATCACAATGTCCATATGCCCTTCTCTAACCCGGCCCCAGTTGCTGGTGAACAGCACCCGGGTGAAGCTGGCGTTGACAGTGGCCTGCGGCCCGAACCAGGCCTCATTATAAACCTCGTGCAGGTCCGTCGAATAGGTATGCGCCAGGCGCGCCACCCGCCCATCGGGCTTCAGTTCCACCGCAAAGATGGCGTTATCCATCCAGCCGCCGGTCTCTGGCCGGTATTCCGGAACCCCGGCCCCATACGTTGAGATCAGCGCCCATCCCGGGCTGCGCACGGCCTGCCCTGAGATATTCATGCCCAGTTCCGCACTGCCCGAATCCACCAGCCACAGGTCGGCATCGAGGCCCGAAGCGAGATCAATGTACGAAATGCTGTTGATGAGCGCATCATGATACACCAGTACCTCGCGGCCCTGCGCATCCAGGGCGGTATCCAGACTGCGCGCGCCGGTCAGCAAGAGCCGGCCATCCTTCAACTGCCGGTTATAGCGCACCACGCCGCAAAAAGGCGCGGCGGCGTCCTCCTCGCCGGGCGGGCATTCGCCTTCGTACCACACCACTACGAAATTCCCGCGCGGGCTGAGCAGCACCCCTCGCGGACGCGCGGCGGGGGGCAAATCCAGATGCGCCGTCACGCGGTCTTCAAAACGGTCATACACCATCAGCGCCCCTGGCTGGTCTGGCTCGCTTTCCGCCAGCAAAGACCAGTAGCGCCCGTCGCCGGTGGGGTTGCCTATATGCCCGGTCCCAATCTTCCTGACCACGCGCGGGGCCAGGTCGGCGGCAAAATCGTGGATCGTCTCGAACTGCCCCGTGCTGAGGGTGAAGGCCGACAGGCGCGTTCCACTCAGAACATAGAGCTTCCCCACCGAGATCGGGTCCCAGCGCGCCTCTAATTCGCCGGAGAAGGGCAGTGTCATCACCATTTGCAGGTTGTCGGCGGCGTAAACGTACCAGAACCACCCACTGCTGCGCGCCAGGATCAGGCTGCTGTCGGCGTTAAAGGCCGGCACGTTAGCGGCCTCGGGGCGCAGGCCGGTTGAGCGGTCTTCGGCCACCAAATCGGCGCTGTGATCCGAAACCCGCGCCAGGCACAGGCCAAAATCTGGATCGTGGAACGAAACGCGAGGCGGCGGCTCGCCCACCTGTGGGAGCGGGTACACCTGCAGGCCCACCACCTGCGGGGCCGTCAGGATAGGACAAAACAGGCTTTCCGCCGCTCCGTTGGGGGCACTTGCCGCCCTAAAGGCCACCGCCGTCGCGCTGCCCGGCAGAGCAGGCGGCGTTAAACCACAGGCCGCAACCGCCAGCGCCACCGCCGCCCATAAAATAACCGCCAGGGCCCACTGCCCCCTCATTGCGCTCCTTTCTTTTTCGATGAATCGTCTGCTGAATGATAGGTTAATTGTATCATCCTCGGCCAGGATTGCAGGCCGCTGTTAACACGATACTGCAACGCAGCACCCGGCGTAAATACGATTGACTAGACAACCTTCGCGGTGTAGAATCGCCCTGACCGAATGGTTTCTGCCATTTCCAGCAGTAAAGCCAGGATATCAGTGTCATTCAATTCGTGATTAGGATAGGATACCTCATGGGTTTGGACGCCCCCAGACCAGCAATTTACCGTTTTGTCGTTGCCCACCGCCTGCCGCACGCCGCCGGCTACCTGGCAGACGCGCATGCCCTGGGCCTTACCGCCGTGACCGCCATTGACTGCCGCGACCTCTATTTCATCCAGGGGCGCTTACAGCCCCCCGATTTAGAACGGCTGGCCGCGCGCCTGCTGAGCGACCCGATTGCTCAAACCATCACCTGTGACAGCCTGAGCGGCCCCTCTCAGTCCGCCGCGCCTGCCCCCAATGGGGCGCACTGCATTGAAGTGGCCCTGCGGCCCGGCGTCACCGACCCGGTGGCCGAGCAGATCGTCCGCGCCGCCCACGAACTGGGCATCACCGGCGTGGAGCAGGCCGCTACCGGTCAGCGTTTTCTCATCCAGGGCGAGAACCTCGATGACGACGCCCTCCGGCTCCTCGCCGGGCGGCTGTTGGCGAACCCTACCATCCAGTGGTATGTCTTGGGCGAGATCGAGCCGGTCTTCCCCCAACCCGCTGAAGCTTCTGGAGCCGTCGAAACCATCGCTATCCGCGCCATGACCGATGAGCAGCTTGTGGAGCTTTCGGCCCAGCGCCGCGCCGCCCTCGACCTGGCCGAGATGCAGGCCATCCGCCGTTATTTCCAGGCCGAAAACCGCGACCTGACCGATGTGGAGTTCGAAACCATCGCCCAAACGTGGAGCGAACACTGCGTCCACAAAACCTTTAAGGCGTATATCGAGATTGACAATCCCCACGCCAGCGCCAACCCCGCCTGGCGCGGCGCCGCGCGGGTCAACAACCTTCTCAAAACCTATCTCAAAGCCGCCACCGACCAGATCAACGCCCCCTGGGTGCTGTCGGCCTTTGTGGATAACGCCGGAATCGTGGCTTTGGGCGCGGAGTGGGAAGTCTCTTTTAAGGTAGAGACCCACAACCACCCTTCGGCCATCGAGCCGTTTGGCGGCGCCAACACCGGGGTCGGCGGCGTCATCCGCGACGTGCTGGGCGTTTCGGCCAAGCCGATTGCCGCGACAGATGTACTCTGCTTTGGCCCGCAGGACACCCCGGTTGATGATCTACCGGCGGGCGTTCTGCACCCGCGCCGCATCCGCTCTGGCGTGGTGGCCGGAGTGCAGGATTACGGCAACAAGATCGGCATTCCCACCGTCAGCGGGGCTATTCTCTACGACCCCGGCTACACCGCCAACCCGCTGGTCTTCTGCGGCTGTGTGGGCGTAGCTCCACGCGGAAAACACCCGCGCGCCCCTCAACCCGGCGACCGCGTAATCGTGCTGGGCGGGCGCACCGGGCGCGACGGCCTGCGTGGGGCTACCTTCTCTTCGATGACGATGGACGCTCAAACCGGGGCCGTCGCCGGGGCCTCGGTGCAGATTGGCGCGCCCATCACCGAGAAGGGCCTCATTGAAGTCATCCTCGCCGCCCGCGACCGGGGGCTGTACCATGCCGTCACCGACTGCGGCGCGGGGGGGCTCTCTTCGGCGGTTGGCGAAATGGCAAGCGGAACCGGCGCGGACGTAGACTTACAGCACGTCCGGCTGAAGTACCCCGGCCTGGCCCCCTGGGAAATCTGGCTCTCCGAGGCCCAAGAGCGCATGGTGCTGGCCGTTCCTCCAGAGGCCCTGGCTGAACTGCAAGCCCTGTGCGCCGCCTACGACGTGGAACTCACCGATCTGGGGGTCTTCCAGGCCAGCGGGCGGCTGGTCGTCCGCTATGGAGGGCGCGTCGTCCTGGACCTGGCGAATGAATTTCTGCACGAGGGCATCCCCCAACGGCAGTTGAAGGCCCACCTGCCTGTCCCCGCCGCCGCGCCTCTCACTCCGCCGCCCGCCATGGACCCTTCCGCCGTGCTTCTGCGCCTGCTGGCTCACCCCAATATTGCCTCCAAAGCGCCGGTGATCCGCATCTACGACCACGAAGTCCAGGGTGGAACTGTCGTCAGGCCGCTGACGGGCGCTGAGGACGACGGCCCCTCGGATGGAGTCGTCCTTAAGCCCATTGGCACCCACGGGACGGAAGCCGTCGTCTTGGGTCAGGGCATTAACCCAGAATACGGCAAGCGCAGCCCCTACCGCATGGCCCTCAGCGTTGTGGATGAGGCCGTGCGCAACGCCGTGGCCGCCGGGGCCGACCCGGCACGCATTGCTCTGCTGGATAACTTCTGCTGGGGCGACCCGCGCGACCCCGCCACGCTCGGCGGGCTGGTGGAGTGCGCGCGCGGCTGTCACGACGCCGCCCTGGCCTATCAGACGCCCTTTATCTCTGGCAAGGACTCGCTCAACAACGAATACCTGGGCAAAGACGGCCTGCGCCACGCCATCCCGCCCACGCTGTTGATTTCCTCGCTGGGCATCCTGGACGATCTCAACCAGACCGCCACCACCGACCTGAAACAGCCGGGCGACCGCCTGTACCTGGCCGGCGATTTTGCCCCCCACTTCGCCGGCAGTCACCTGGCGCTGGTGACCGATTGGGAGGAACCCGGCGGAGATGTGCCGGGCCTGCCCGCGCACGGCCCCGCGGTGTACCGCGCCATCCATCGAGCCATCCAGCAGGGTTGGGCGCGGGCCTGCCATGACCTCTCAGAAGGCGGGCTGGGCGTGGCCGCCGCCGAAATGTGCATCGGCGGGCGGCTGGGACTGCGCCTGTTCCTGGAGGATGACCGCCCCCCCGCCCACCTCTTCGGCGAGACCAACGGCTGTCTGCTGGTAGAGGTTTCGCCGCAAGACGCGCCCGCCTTCGAGCGCCTGTTCGACGGCCTGCCCCTGCGCCTGGTGGGCGAAGTGCTGGCCGACCCCCGCCTGGTGGTGATACAGCACGGTACAACCATCCTGGACCTGCCCGTGACGGACCTCGCCGCCGCCTGGCAGGGTCATTTACCCGCGTGAGGAAAGCGCTTATGCAGCCACTCGCACTGGTTTTACTGGCAAATGGAACCAACCGTCACCTCGATCTGTGCGCGGCGCTGGAACTGGCCGGGGCGCGCGCCGAGGTCGTACCCCTCAACGAACTGCGCGCCGGCCGCCGCCGCTTTGCCGACTATCACATCCTGGCGCTGCCGGGCGGTTTTTCTTACGCCGATGCGCTTGGAGCCGGTAAACTGCTGGCGCTTGACCTGCAAGTTTATTTTGCCGATGAAATTCAGGCCTTCGTCGCCAGCGGCAGGCCCGTCATTGGCATCTGCAACGGGTTTCAGGCGCTGGTCAAGGCTGGCATTCTGCCCGCCCTGCCCGATGACCCCACCTATCCCCAGGCTACGCTGACCTTCAACGCCAGCGGCCATTTTGAATGCCGTTGGGTAACGCTGACCCCCCGCTCGCAAAAATGTATCTGGACGCGCGGCCTCACCGAACCCATTGACTGCCCCGTAGCGCACGGCGAAGGCAATTTTGTGACGGCCACCCCCCACCTGCTGAACCGCCTGCAAGACAACGACCAGATAGCCCTCACCTATGCCTGCCCCGACGGCCAACCCGCCGGGCAGGCATACCCCTACAACCCCAACGGCTCGGCGGGCGGCGTGGCAGGGGTCTGTAACCCGCAGGGCAACGTGTTGGGCCTTATGCCCCACCCCGAAAACCATATTTACGCTTACCAGCACCCCCGCCGCGCTCGCGGAGCGCAGGGCCGCGCGGGCCTGGCGCTCTTCACTGCCGGGGTGCGTTATGCCAAGGAATGTTAGCAAGGAGCATCAACCCATGGATTACGCCACGAACCTGAACAATCTGGTTCAAGCCGCCTTCCGCAATTCAAACCTGCCTCTGCCGGGCAAGCGCTCTGGCAAGGTGCGCGACTGGTACCCCCTGCCGGGCGGGCGGCGTCTGCTCATCACCACCGACCGCCTCTCCGCCTTTGACCGCGTCCTGGCGGCAGTCCCCTATAAGGGGCAGGTGTTGAATCAGTTATCTGCCTGGTGGTTCGATCAGACCGCTGATATCGTCCCCAATCACAAGTTAGCCGTCCCCGACCCCAACGCGCTGGTCGCTCAGGAAGTCGCGGCCTTCCCCGTCGAGGTGATCGTGCGCGGATACATCACCGGGGTTACGTCCACCGCCCTGTGGTACCGCTATTCGCTGGGCGAGCGCGAAATTTACGGCTACACCTTCC
>DAOUAC010000046.1:0-14066 GCA_034434155.1 Anaerolineaceae bacterium | reverse complement strand
GTCCTGAGCAGGGGCTTCAGCCCCGCGTCCCCGCCTCAGAACCTGCAAACCCCTCGCGGGGTTCTCATCTTCAGCCCCGCAGGGGCTTCCACGTCCTGAGCAGGGGCTTTAGCCCCGCGTTCACCCGTCTGCGCGGGCGGGGAAACCCCGCCCCTACGTCCGACCGCAATCCGTTCAATCCGTTCCCGGCCCATAAGAATGGGCTTAATCCATTGACAGCTCACCTCCAACCCGCAGGGGTCTCCACGTCCTGAGCAGGGGCTTCAGCCCCGCGTTTTCGCCCCAACCCGCGCGGGCGGGGAAACCCCGCCCCTACGTCCATAATCCGTTCAACCCGCGCCGGCGGGGAAACCTCCCCCTGCGGCTGACAGCCCCTGACGGGGCTGTGAGAAGCCATCTATGCTATAATTTTTCCATGAATTCCTCTGAGTCTGGCGATCTTCAAGCGCAGGGCGCGCCCCCCGGCGGGGTGGCGACTGCCCTGCACTGCACCCAATGCGGCGGCGAACTGCACCCCGATGAGGGCCAAATCTTCCTGACCTGCCCCTACTGCGGGGCAACGGTCTATGTAGATAAGTCGCAGGTGGTGTTTCATTGGTACGTGGCCCCCACCCTCAACGAGGCCGAGGCCCGCTCGGCCCTCTTTCGCTGGATGTCGGGCAGTCAGACGGTTAAGGACCTCGATCAAAAAGCTCAGGTGGTGGGGCAGTCGTTCCTTTACTTTCCTCTGTGGTACTTCAAGTATAAGAATAGTCAGGGCGAGCAGATCGTCTTACAGCCGGCGGCGGCTACAGCGATTACCGAATTGGCCCATCTGCGCCTGCCTGCCGGCGACCTGCGCCGCTACGACTCTGGGCTGGACGCCCAGGCCCAGCCCCCTACCGTTCCGCTGGAGGCGGCCCAATCGTGGCTGAGCGCGCGCCGAGACGGCGCCCTGCCGGGCCCGTCTGCGGACGGGGTGGTTGAGACGGCGATGGTGCATGTACCGGTTTATCTCTTTCAATACGCCTACCGCGGGCAGACCTACACCGCCCTGGTGGAGGCGGCCTCTGGCGGGGTGCTGGCAAACGTCTTTCCGGCCAAAGCCGAGGCCCCTTACCTGCTCGTAGGCGGGGTGACGGCCCTGGTGTACCTCTGTCTGGCGCTCATCCCCATTGGCGGGGCGCTGATGGATACGCCGGGCAGTTTGGGGATCAGCATTGGGGTATGCGCGGGGCTGGGCGGGCTGGCGGCTCCGATTCTGCTGGCGTGGGCATTGTGGGTGGCTTCAAAAGTATGAGCGAACAGGCATTAACCGGTTTAGGCTGTCCGCGCTGTGGCGGCATGGTTCCCATCCCCGAAGGGCAGGCCATTGTGATCTGCCCCTACTGCGACCTGCGCTCGGTGGTCAGCACAGCGGCGGATGGGCCGCAGGCGGGCGGTGAACAGGCCGCCGAGCGCCGGCGCGGCGTGCGCCGCTACCAGGCCCCCCTGCGCGTCCGGCGCGAAGACCTGATGGAGCCGTTCCGGCGCTTCCTCAGCGGGCGCATCTCGGTGGCGCGCGACGCAGCCCAAAAAGCCCAGGTGAGTGACGTTTTCCTCGTCCACCTGCCGTTTTGGGCCGCCTGGGGGCGGGGCGTGGCCTATGCGTTTGGTCAACAGCGCGTCGGATCGGGCGATCACAAACGCTACGAACCGCGCGAGAAAAAAGTGATTAAAGAAATGGCGTGGAACGGCCCGGCCTGCGAGGTCGGTGAGTTTGGCGTCCGGCAGATTCATCTCAGCGGCTGTCCTTTAGAGCCGTTCAACGCCGCACAGCTTCACGCCAGCGGCATGGTCTTCGAGCCGGTCGGTTCCGCCGAAGAAGCCCTGGAGACCGCCCGCCAGTCCTTTGAGGCGGAGGTGAAATCGGCGGCGGAACTCAGCCGGGTGTCGCAGTTGTTCACGCGCATTCTGCGCCCGCGCCTGGGGCTGGTCTACTACCCCATGTGGGTTATCCGCTACCGCTACCGGGGGCGTTCCTTCCAGGTGGTGATAGACGGGGTGGATGGGCAGGTGCTGTACGGCAAGGCCCCCGGCAGTGTGTTTTACCGCTCGGCGGTGCTGGTAGGCGGCATGGCGGCAGGGGCCGTCACCGCCGTGGATGTTCCCGCTCTACTGCTGGCGCTGATGGCCCGCTCTTCTTCAGATGATTCGGAAGGGCTGGCGGTGGCGGCGCTGGCGGCCTTTGTCGTTGGGTTAGGGTTAATGGGGTGGGCCTTCCGCACCTACCGCTACGCCGAGCATTACGAATATCACCGCTACAAAGCGCCCAAAAAGGGTCAGAGCGGCGGCCTGAGCATGCTCGCCAACCTGCCAGCCGAGGCCGGCGAACTGCGCGGGGCGATCGAACAACTGGCCCGTTCCGTGGAGAAACGCTGATGGCCGCCCCACCCATTTATCTCATCCCTCTGGTGTGCGCCCAATGCAAAGCGCCCATCCCCGCCCAGCCCGGCGAAGTGGCCTGGGCCTGTTCCACCTGCGGCGGCGGCAGTCTGCTGACCAGCAGCGGGCAGGTGACCCCTCTGCCGATCCTGTACGCGCCAGAAATCCCCTCTGGGGCCAAAGGGCGGCCCTTCTGGGTGGCCGAAGGGCAGGTGACGATCCGCCAGCGTGAGACCTTCCGGGGCAACGAAGCGCGCGCCGCCGCCGAGTTTTGGGCCGCGCCGCGCCGGTTTTTCATTCCGGCCTACGCGGCGGCGCTCGATGAGGTCATCGCCGCCGGTGTAAAACTGCTCCGCCAGGGGGTGAACACGCGGCCAACGGCGCAAAACAGCGCCCCTTTTTTGCCCGTCACCACCCCGCCAGAAGATATGCCGCCGCTGGCAGAGTTTATTGTGCTGGCAGTCGAGGCCGACCGCCGCGACGCGCTCAAGACCGTCCACTTTACCGTGCAGTTGACCCCCCCCGAACTGTGGGTTTTGCCATAATCTGCCTCTCCCTCTCCGGCCCGGCCTGGGCGAGAGGGCATCCAACCTCATAAGGATCCTGCATGTCTCAGAACCGCCGAAGAACTTCTTCCCGCCGCCGCAGCAGCGGCGACCAACTGCGCGGCCCGGTGGCCGTGATTTTCTTAATCATCGTTGCGGCCATTTACGTATTCCAACAATACCAGTCTGGCGAACTGCAACTGCCAGAGGTGAGCATCACCGCACCCGCGCCGGAAGTTGACAACCCGCCGCCGCAGGATGAGCCAGCCGGCAGTGAGGCCATCGCCGTCTGGTTTACCGACCCGCTCAACCCCAGCCGGCCCGGCCCCGAAACTCACCTGATTGACGCCATCAACGGGGCGCAAAAGACGATTGACATGGCAATCTACAACCTCACCCTCGAACCCGTCGGCGATGCCCTCATCGAAGCGCACAACCGGGGGGTGATTGTGCGCCTGGTGATGGAAAGCGAGGCCATGGAGAAAGACATCCCCCGCCAACTGGCCCGCGCGGGCATTCCCATCCAGGGGGATAACCGCGAAGGCCTGATGCACAACAAATTCGTCATCATTGACGGGCGCGAAGTGTGGAGCGGCTCGCTTAACCTGGCGCGCAGTGCCGCTTACAACGACTTCAACAACCTCATCCGGGTGCGCTCACAGCGGCTGGCCCAAGATTACACCGTGAATTTCAACGAGATGTTCGTGGAGGGCCTGTTTGGCCCCGCCAAGCGCGCCAACACCCCCTACCCCAAAGTAACGGTGGATGGAACTGCGCTGGAAGTGTACTTCTCGCCGGATGACAACGTGGCCGAGAAGGTCGTCGCCGCGCTCAGCACGGCCCAAACGAGCATAGACTTTATGGTCTATTCCTTCACCAGCGACGAGATCGCCCAGGTTATTCTGGAGCGCGCCGCGGCGGGGGTACAGGTGCGCGGGGTGTTCGATGAGAGCCAGCGCGAGTCGAACACCGGCACCGAGTTCGAACCTCTGCAAAAAGCCGGCCTGGATGTGAAGGTAGACGGCATCTCTGGCTTGTTACACCACAAAGTCTTCATCATTGACGGCGAGACGGTCATCACGGGGTCGTACAATTTCAGCGCCAGCGCCGAGCGCAGCAACGATGAAAACCTGCTCATCATCCACAGCCCCGCGCTGGCCGCCCGCTACCTGGAAGAGTTCGAGAAGGTTTATCAGAACGGAAAGTAACCCTAAAATCACCGGAGGAGCCGCATGATGCCTCTTATTCCCAGCATCCTGATCGTTGTAGTGGTCATTCTGCTGTTTTTGGCGGCGCTGTTGATCTTCCGCGCCATGCTGTACGGGCGCGTGCCAGAGGATGTGGCCCCCCTGGAAGAAAGCCTGATCGAGATGGACGCCCAGGGCGCGGCCAGCCGCCTATCGGCGGCCCTGCAACTGCCCACCGTCTCGGAACAGGACCGGACGAAGATCAACCCCCAGCCCTTCGAAGAGTTCCACCACCTGTTAGAGCGCCTTTACCCGCGCGTGCACGACAGCCTGAAGCGCGAAAAGGTCAACGAGTACAGCCTGCTGTATACCTGGATGGGCCGCAACCTCGACCTGGAGCCGGTTTTGCTGATGGGCCACCTCGACGTAGTGCCGGTAGACCCCGTCACCCGCCAGGAATGGGTGCGCCCCCCCTTCGGCGGAGAAATCGCCGACGGCTACGTGTGGGGCCGGGGCGCGCTGGATATGAAATCCACCGTGATCGCCATTTTTGAGGCCATCGAAGGCCTGCTGCGGGCCGGCTACCGGCCAGAGCGCACCCTCTACCTGGCCTTTGGGCACGATGAAGAAATTGGGGGCAACCAGGGGGCGGCGGCCATTGCCGCCCTGTTAGAAGAACGCGGCGTGCGCCTGATGGCCGTGCTGGATGAAGGCGGGGCGGTCTTTCAAGAGGCCCTGCCCGGCCTGGCGGTTCCGGTGGCGCTGGTGGGCGTGGCGGAAAAAGGTCATGCCACTTTGCAACTGCTGGTGGAGGGGCGGGGGGGGCATTCTTCCACGCCGCCGCCGCACACCGCTATTGGGGTGCTGGCCCGCGCCATTGCCCGCTTAGAGAGTCACCCCATGCCCGCCCGCCTGACCATGATCCGCCGGATGCTGGACGAGGTCGGCATCTTCCTGCCCTTTAAGGCGCGCCTGGCCCTGGCGAACGCCTGGCTGTTTGGCGGCCTGCTGAGCAGGCAGTTGGCGGCTTCGCCCATCACCAACGCGCTCATCCGCACCACTACGGCGGTCACAGTCATTCACGGCGGCGTCAAAGATAACCTTCTGCCGGCCCAGGCCGAAGCGCACGTCAACTTTCGCATCCTCCCCGGCGACCGCGTGGCCGATGTGATGGCCCACGCCCGCAGAGTCATCGCTGATGACGCCGTGCAGATCCACCTGCCCGATTTCACCTGCTGGGAGCCTTCGCCCGTCTCGCCCGTCCAGTCGCCGGTGTACCAGGACCTCTCCAAGACCATCCGCGAAATCTTCCCAGAGGCAGTGGCCGCGCCTTTCGTGGTGACGGGCGCGACGGACGCGCGCCATTACACCCGCCTGAGCGAATGCGTTTACCGCTTTTCGCCCTACCTGCTCAATTTAGAGGCCATCCGCACGGTGCATGGGAACAACGAGCGCATCGCGGTAGAGGCTCTGCCGCGCATGGCGCAGTTTTACGCCCGCCTGGTGGATGAGTGGACGGGGTCGTAAGGTTTTTTGCTGATTTTTACAGTCAAACCGTCTAAAATTCGCTACCATGTAGGTATGCGCAATGAACTGTTTGAACGCGCGGTGGGGTTGGCGCGTAAAGGGCGCAAGGACGAAGCCCGCGCAGTTCTCAAACGCGTATTAGAGTGGAACCCCAGGCACGAGCCGGCCTGGTTGTGGTATGTGGACTGCCTCACGAAGGACGAAGACCGCATCCGCGCCCTCGAAGAATGCCTGCGCCTGATTCCAACCAGCACCCGGGCCCGCCGCGTGTTAGATTTACTGCGCAAGCGCCGGATGAGCATCGAAGTGGGGGGAGAGACGGTCCCCCTGGCGGAAGACCGGGCGCGCCGGGAATCTTCGGATTTGTTTTCGTTCAAACTGGATGACCTGCCGGAGGGGCCGCCGGCGGCGCCGCCCTTTACCGTCTCGCCGGACGAGGTCTCGCCGGTGGAGATTGAAATCGCCGAACACCAGATGCTGGCCGCCCTTCAGCCGCCGGCCCCACCCCTCGAACCAACGCCCATTCCCGCCACCGAGCCAACCCAGCCGGTGCGCGTGCGCCCGCCCCCGTTCCTGCCGGACGAGGAAGAACTGCGCGCCTTGTTTGAGCAGGCCGAAGAAGGCGGCCCGCCCTCACCCCCGGCGCGTTGGGTTCCGATCTTTTCCGATGAAGTGCCTGGCCG
The DNA here is from genome assembly GCA_034434155.1 of Anaerolineaceae bacterium. Taxonomy (GTDB): domain Bacteria; phylum Chloroflexota; class Anaerolineae; order Anaerolineales; family Anaerolineaceae; genus DSYU01. The sequence continues at coordinate 7,721 of DAOUAC010000046.1, read as the reverse complement.
CCCGCTGGCTTCGGCCAACCTGCGCACCCGCCCCCGCCCTGTTACCCCCCTTGAACCGCCGAAACCGCCGCCGTCTCAGCAAGCGGCCAGCGCCGCCCTCCCTACCCAGCCCCGGGCCGCCCAGTCAACCGGCTGGAAAGCCCGCCTGAACGCTCTCGCCCGCTCCACGCGCCGCGAAGACATCCTGCGCGTCCTGCTGATCCTGTCGGTGGGCGCGGGCGTCATCCTGATCCTCTCGGTCATGGCCCTGGTACTGCTCTTAACGGCGCTGTAGCCCCGCCCGCGCAGGGGAGGGGGGAGAGCTGTCAACGGATTAAGCCCATTCTGATGGGCCGGGAACGGATTGAACGGATTACAGAGCGGATTGCAATTGGCCGTAGGGGCGGGGTTTCCCCGTCCGCGCGGGGGCTTCAGCCCCGCGTTCGCCCGTCCGCGCGGGGTGGGGGGGGAGAGCTGTCAACGGATTTCGGGAACGGATTGAACGGATTTCTTGCAGGTCGGGTTCGGTGTCCGGCGGGGGTTGAAACCCCCGCCTCAGTACCTGAAAACCCTTGACGGGGTTCTCATCTTCAGCCCCGCAGGGGCTTCCACGTCCTGAGCAGGGGCTTCAGCCCCGCGTTATCGCCCCCGTCCGCGCGGGCGGGGATCGGCGGGGGTTGAAACCCCCGCCTCAGCGCCTGCAAACCCTTGACGGGGTTCTCATCTTCAGCCCCGCAGGGGCTTCCACGTCCTGAGCAGGGGCTTCAGCCCCGCGTTTTCGCCCCCCGTCCGCGCGGGCGGGGATCGGCGGGGGTTGAAACCCCCGCCTCAGCGCCTGCAAACCCCTGACGGGGTTCTCATCTTCAGCCCCGCAGGGGCTTCCACGTCCTGAGCAGGGGCTTCAGCCCCGCGTTTTCGCCCCCCGTCTGCGCGGGCGGGGAAACCCTGCCCCTACGTCCGACCGCAATCCGCTCTGCAATCCGTTCAATCCGTTCCCGAAATCCGTTGACAGCTCTTCTCCCCCCCCGTCCGCGCGGGCGGGGAAACCCCGCCCCTACGGCCATAATCCGTTCAATCCGTTCCCGGCCCATCAGAATGGGCTTAATCCGTTGACAGCCCTCCCCCCCAAAAAAACAGCGGCCAGCCTCTTAAAGCTGACCGCTGTTTGCTCCATGCTGTTTTACCCTAACGGGTAGCGGGTGATTCTGACCTTCCAGAACGCTTGAGAATTGTTGACATAGAGACTTGGTCTTAATACCCTAACGGGTAGCGGGTGATTCTGACCAGTCCCTAGAAGAGGGATGCCAAGGCGGTGCTTTGCGTCTTAATACCCTAACGGGTAGCGGGTGATTCTGACGACTCTTGTTACGGCTGGATGCACTACGGGGTGATCAGTCTTAATACCCTAACGGGTAGCGGGTGATTCTGACTGAGCTCCTGCGCAACTACAAGAGTGGGCGCATCGTCTTAATACCCTAACGGGTAGCGGGTGATTCTGACAAACTGGCAAAGGAGCTAAAATGGATGAGTTTGTAGTCGGTCTTAATACCCTAACGGGTAGCGGGTGATTCTGACAGATGAAATGACTACAGAAGCTTACTACCATCGGAACGGTCTTAATACCCTAACGGGTAGCGGGTGATTCTGACACAAACCGCGGAGACTGTTGCCATGAATGTAGAATTCGTCTTAATACCCTAACGGGTAGCGGGTGATTCTGACCTAGAAGCCGGAATTGCGGCGGCGCTGATCTATGCGTCTTAATACCCTAACGGGTAGCGGGTGATTCTGACCTAGCCAGATAGAAATCCCTTCAGGACCTCCTGAGAGAGTAGGTCTTAATACCCTAACGGGTAGCGGGTGATTCTGACCCAAGGTGTTGGCGGTAGTGGCGCTGGCCGCTTGGCGGGTCTTAATACCCTAACGGGTAGCGGGTGATTCTGACGAAAAAGCGAAACAGCACGAGATCGAGATCCGAGAGGGTTAGTCTTAATACCCTAACGGGTAGCGGGTGATTCTGACATCATCCCGTAGTGCATCCAGCCCCACCCCTCATGGTCTTAATACCCTAACGGGTAGCGGGTGATTCTGACTGCTCACCCGGTGGTGGGGAAGTTTCCCAACCTGCGCTCTCATTATACAACCTTTTTGCCTGTTTAGGCAAGTTCTTTTTTCCTGTTTTCCCCATTTCTATCCCGCTTTCCTCTCCCCTTCCCAGGTTGGAAAATTTTCGCGGACCCCCCCTCCAAAACAGCCCCAAAACAGCGATTTTAAGAGGGGGGGTCCGCAAAATCATCCTCTGCGTCACTTTCTGGCCTTCACGCGTGGATTCTCCAAGCCCACAGACCCCGGCACGGCCCCGGCGGCTATGCGTTGATCTCAAACCCCTGCTCGCGTAACTGCTGTAACAGCTCTTCTGGCGAGGGGTACCACTGGCCCCATTTGCGCGCGATGTGTTCCGTCCACGAATACGTTTCGTCAGTAAAGGGGTCGGCGCGGCCGTCCGCCAGTTCAATACGGATGCCCTGCTTGCGGTAATAGCCCTGCCGCAGATAGCCCTCATCCATAGCCCGCATGGCCTCGGCCGCCTGATCATTGCTCAGGTCGGGGTATTGGTCTTCAAACAGGGTAAAAGAGAGCGGGTAACGCGGGCGCGGGGGGAACTCTTCGGCGGGGTCAGGGTAGCCCATGACAAGCTGGACGATCGGGAACACCCGTTTAGGGAGCCGGTAGCGCCGGGCGATCTGCCGGGCGCGGAAGGGCGCCGCCCCTAAAAAGCACGACCCCAACCCCAGGCTGGCGGCGGCGATGACCATATTTTCGGCCATATAGGCCGCGTCTTGGATGCCAAACAGCAGGAGTGAGAGGTCGTTGGTCACCACCTTCCAGCCGCGCAGGGCCATCAGGCGTTCCAGCTTGTGCAAATCAACGCAGATGGTAAACAGCAGTGGAGCGCCAAAGCGCGCCCGCTGTTTGCGCGAGAGCAGTACGCTGTACAACTGCGAGGCAAACGGGGCCTGCTGTCCGGCGCGCACAATCGTTTGGATGACCTCATCGCCGGGCAGATCGGGTTTAAAGCGGCGCACCGAACGGCGGTTCAGCAGAACCTGGATCGTGGGGTTGTCCATCTTCATCCTTTCATTGTTGTTAACCAGTAAGGGCAGGGCCGCCCTGGTGCAACCTGCGGCAGATCCCTGCCGGTTGTATCAAATTATGGTATAGTATATCTTATCGGATGTTAGTGATTGGGAGTGTTGTATGCCCAGAACCTATACATGGGCTTTGATTTACTGTTTATGCGTTTTACTTCTGCACGGATGCACCTTTAAACCGCCGTTAAAAATTGGATTTACCGCTGAATTGACCGGACATAACGCCTCATTGGGCGTACAGGGGCGCAACGGCGCGCTCCTGGCCGTCGAAACGATCAACGCCCAGGGCGGGGTGCGCGGCAGGCCGCTGGAATTGCTCGTCCGCGACGACGCCGGCAGTCCCGAGCGGCTCCTCGCCGCCGACCGCGAGCTGATTGACGCCGGGGTGATCGTTTTATCGGGCCACATGACCAGTTGGGAAGCCACCGCCGCCTATCCGCTGATCACCGAAACCCGTACCATTTTGTTCAGCCCCACCACCTCCACCCCAGACCTGAGCGGTCAGGCGGATCTTTTCTTTCGTCTCATCCCCGTCCACGATGCACAGTCGGCGGCTCTGGCGCAGTACGCCTATCAGACGCTGGGCCTGCGGCGCGTGGCCGTGCTGTATGACGCCGACAACCGCGCCTTTGCCGAAACTTTCGCCGAAGGCTTCGCGCGCTTTTTCGGCAGTCTGGGCGGCTCGGCTGAGCCTCGGATCGGGTTTTCTTCCACGCATCTGAACGCAGATTTTGCCGATCTCGTGGCCGAAGTCCGCGCCGCGCGCTCTGACGGACTGCTCATCGTGGCGTCCTCTTTCGATGCCGCCCTCATCGCCCAACAAACCCGCCTGCAAGATTGGAATATCCCCCTGTTAGCCTCTAACTGGGCCTACACCCCGGAACTGCTGAGCAACGGGGGCCGCGCCGTTGAAGGACTGCTTCTCTCTTCGCACTTTAACCAAGACTGCTCCACCCCTGCTTATCTCGATTTTAAGCGCCGCTACGAAGAAGCCTATGGGCAGGGGCCTTCGTTTGTTTCGCTGTTAGCTTATGAGACCATCCAGGTGCTGGCCGAGGGGCTGGCGGCGGCAGATGGGCAGGCAGATCAGCTCCGCGAAGAACTCAGCCGCCCGCGCGAGTTCGCCGGCCTGTGCGACCGCGTTTTGCTGGATGAGTACGGCGACGTTCAAAGAAACCTGTATCTGGTGGAAGTGCAGGGCGGGTCGTTTGTGATCCACCAGACCATTGAGCCGGTTCCGTGATCGTTATGAACCCACATCCGCTCAGTCAGGTTTTTCTGCGCTTATTCTGGACATGGTTTCTCCTGCCCATCCTGGTGTTAACCATCCTTGCCATCGGCGCCACCGGCTACCTGGGCGGCCAGGCCTTTGAAGATCAGCAGACCCGCCTCAACGCCGCCATGGCGTACAACGTTACCAACTACCTTGATTCCACCAAGCGGATGCTGGAAAGTCTGGCCGCCTATGGGGCCAGTTCGAGCCTCGAAGACTTCAGCCTGGCGCTCGAAATGCAGCAGAAGGGCTATCAGAATTTTGATACCCTGTTCTTGTTGGACTCATCCGGGCGGGTGCGCGTAACCTTTCCAAGGGACGAACGCTACAACCGCCTGGACCTTTCGGGCCAGCGGTACTTTCAAGAGGCACTGCATTCCGACCGGGTCTACACCTCGCCGCCGTTTATGTCTCTGCGCACCGGCTACCCGGCGGTGTTCTTAGCCATTCGCGTAGAGCGGCAGGGCGTGTTAGTGGGCGAGCTGAGCCTGAGCGAACTTCAGACCATCATCTCCACCAACCCCAACCTGCCCTGGCAGTCTACCGTATTTGTAACAGACCCCTACGGCGCACTGTTGGCTCACCCCGACTTCCGGCGCGTGGCTCAGCAGGAAAACGTGGGCCGCATGGAGATCATCCGTCAGGTGGATGACGACGGCGTAACCCGCATGTACTTCGAAGACGGCCGCTTCTACGTGGGCCGCGCCAGCCGCATTCAGCCCGACGGGTGGATTATCGTCACCCAGACGCTCTTTACCGAAATTTATGGCCCGTATTACATCGCCGCTCTGCTTCTGGTGCTGGTGTACGTCGTCACGCTGGCGCTGTTCTCCCGCCGCCTCATTCAACAGTTCAACCGCCGCCTGCTTCTGCCCATCACCCAACTGAGCAAGCTCAGCAGCAGTATTGCTTCAGGCGAATACGATAAAAACGCCCACGACGTTACAACCATCCCGGTCACGTTCCACGAGCTTGATACCCTGGTGAGCAATTTCACCCGGATGAGCCAGGCGGTGGCGGCGCGCGAGCAGGAATTGGCCTATATGGCCTCGCACGACTACCTTACCCGCCTGCCCAACCGCCCCCTCTTTCAAAAACGCCTGGCCGAGACCATCGAGCGGGCCGCCCCCCGCCAGGAAAACTTTGCCCTGCTGTTTGTGGACCTCGATAACTTTAAAACCATCAACGATGCCTTCGGCCACCAGAAAGGCGACCATATTCTACGCGTGGTAGCCGACCTGCTGATCGAAGCCGCCCCGCCCTCGGCCTTTGTAGGCCGTCTCGGCGGCGACGAGTTCGGCATCCTCCTGCCCGAAATGCGCTACGCCCGCGACGCCGCCGCGCTGAGCGAGAAGATCCTGGCGCGCTTCAACCTGCCCATTCAACTGCAAAACGCCCAGGTTTACATCTCCGCCAGCATTGGCATCAGCTTTTTCCCTGTGGATGGCACAGAACCCGACAGTCTGATCCAAAACGCCGATACCGCCATGTACAGCGCCAAGCGCGAGGGCAAAAATACCTACCAGTTCTTCCATCTGGAACTGCAAACCCAGGCCCAAGAACGCCACCTGCTTTCGGCCCACCTGCACCACGCCCTCGAACTGCAAGAACTCCGCCTGGTGTACCAACCTATTTACAGCGCCGCCGAGCACCGGCCGGCCAAATGCGAAGCCCTGGCCCGCTGGAAAAACCCGCGCCTGGGTGAGATTGCCCCAGAGCAGTTTATTGCCCTGGCGAATGAAACCGGCCTGATTTTACCCATCGGCGAGTGGATTTTGCGCACCGCCTGCGCCCAGGCCCGCCCTGGCTGGATGAAGGCCACCCCCTGCCCGTCAGCGTGAACATTGCCGAGCGCCAGCTCAAACACCCTAATTTTGTCGCCCTGGTGGCGCGCGTGCTGGAAGAAACCGGCCTGCCCCCCAACCTGCTCACCCTGGAATTGACCGAAAATATCTTCTTCCAGAACTACAAGGATAAAGAACTGGACGTGGTGTTGGAGCAGGTCAAAGCCCTGGGCGTCATGCTCGCGCTGGACGATTTCGGAACCGGCTACTCCACCCTTTCCTGCCTGACGCAGATCCCCTTCGATGAAATCAAGATTGACCGCTCCCTCACCGCCAGCATTACCAAAGAGCGCGAAGCGGCCATCGTCAAGGGCATCCTCGGCATGGCGAAAGACCTGGGCATGCAGGTAGTGGCAGAAGGGGTCGAAACGCAGGAACAGGTAGATTTTTACTGCCGCCTGCGCTGTGATCTGCTCCAGGGCCATTACTTCGCCCGGCCCCTCCCGCCCGACGCCGTCACGCGCCTGCTGAAGCAAGATTTAACCGCATAGCCCTGCCAAACCCGTCTGCCGGGGTCGTTTACTGAATTGTGTGTAAATTGCGGGACGCGTCCCGCAATTTACACACAATTTGAAATACTACCTCTGCCGGGCGGCCGGCTACGTCACTGCGGCGCGGCGGTTGGAATATTTTTCGCAGCGGCCCTCGCGCACCACCGCCGCGATGCGCTGTACCCCCTCCCACAGCTCGCTGTAGGTAGTGTACAGCGGGGCCACCCCCAGGCGGATCAGGTCTGGCTCGCGGAAGTCGGGCAGTACGTCCATCTCGGCGATCAGGGCGCGGTCAATGCGGTAAGCGTGGGGGTGCTGTAAGCTGATATGACTGCCGCGCCGGGCCGGGTCGCGCGGCGAAGCCAGGCCAAAGCCGAGGGGGGCCAGGGTAAGGTCGAAATGGCGGATGAGAAATTCTGTCTGCCGGAGCGATTTCCGGCGCACCCGATCCATGCCGGCCGCTAAGAGCAGGTCTATGCCTGCTTCCATCGCCAGGGTCGAAAGCACCGGCGGCGTGCCGGTCAGAAAGCGCCCCACCCCCTCGGCGGGGTGATACTCCAGGTCAAAATCAAAGGGCGCGGCCTCGCCGAACCAGCCCCACACCGGCGGAAGGGCCTGCGTCTGGAGCTCGCGGCGCACATAGAGGAAAGCCGGCGCGCCGGGGCCGCCGTTGAGGTACTTGTAGGTACAGCCGGTGGCAAAATCGGCTTCCCAGGCGTCTAAGTGTACTTCTACGGCTCCGGCGGCGTGCGAAAGGTCCCACACCACCAGCGCCCCGGCCTCGTGGGCGCGCCGGGTGATGGCCGGGGCATCGTAGAGATAGCCGCTTTTAAAGGTCACCAGCGAAAGCGTTACCACGGCGGTATCGGCGTCAATGGCCGACAGAAGCGCGGCGGTAGGGTCGGGGCCATCGGGGGCGAGCTTCACGCGGTAATCACGGCCTAAGGTATAAGCACAGCCCTGTAAGATATACACATCCGAA
>DAOUAC010000045.1:0-7938 GCA_034434155.1 Anaerolineaceae bacterium | reverse complement strand
CGCCGGTGCATCTGGCGGTGGTGGTAGGGCTGTTTGCGCTGGGGAGCCTGGTATTGGAGCGCATCGCAGAAGAACCAGCCCGTTTGGAGGCCCGCCTGGAACGGTTGAGGCGGTTGGGTGTGATGGTGATAATCTATGCTGCGGCCCTGGGGCTGGCGGGCAGTTATGCGCTGCGCGGCTTTCTCGTGGCGCGCGAATACCACCGCACGGGGATTGGCTATACCGCCCCGGCCTGGCAAACATCGGACGTTCTGGCGGCGGCGCGCGCACTGCCCCCAGAGGTTCCGCTGATCTCGAACGATGTCACTGCGCTGATGTATCTGGCCGACCGCCCGGCTTATACCCTGCAAGAGATTTTCCAACAGCGCCCGCAGAAGACCTTCACCGTCTATGGGCAGGGCGAGGATGAGTCACAGCGGGTGTTCCGCGAAGAGGGCGGGGCGCTGGTGCTGTTTTATGACACCCTGCGCGAAGACTTTGGCATGTACGGCGACCGGGTTGATGAACGGCTGGCGGTCTTGACGCAGGGGCTGGTGGTGTATTTTCAGGGCGAGGACGGGGCCATTTATTTTTACCCGCGTTAAATGGGCTTATAATGGGCGTCTACGATTCCACGAGAAGGCAAGTTGGCGATACCCGGTAGGCCGAAGGGACAATGATCATGAGTGATATTTTTGAGAAGTTTCATTTAAACGGCCGTACCGCCATTGTGACGGGCGGCGCGGGCCTGTTAGGCAAGGAATTCTGCCGGACGCTGGCCCAGGCCGGCGCGCTGGTGATCGTAGCCGACCTGAACGCGGCGGCCGCCGGACAGGTGGCCGCCGGGCTGGTTGGAGAAGGATTGCGCGCCTGCGCAGTCGGCGTAGACGTGACCCAGCCCGATTCGGTGCGGGCGATGGTGGACGCGGCGCTGGGCGAATCGGGCCGGGTGGATGTGCTGGTGAACAGCGCCGCCATGGACCCTAAGTTCGACAGCAGTCAGGTCAACCAGCACAGCAATTCGTTTGAAGATTATCCAGTGGATGCCTGGCGGCAGGCCCTGGACGTAAACCTGACGGGCATGTTCCTGTGCTGCCAGGCGGCGGCGCGGCCCATGCTGGCGCAGAATTCTGGCTCGATCATTAATATTTGCTCCACCTACGGCCTGGTCGGCCCGGATCAGCGCATCTACGAGCGCCCCGGCCAGCCGCCCCGCTATAAACCGGTGTATTATTCCGTCACCAAAGCCGGAGTGCTGGGACTGACGCGCTACCTGGCGACGTATTTTGCCGGCAAGAATGTGCGCTGTAATGCCCTGACCCCGGGCGGCGTGTATAACGACCATGATGAGTTGTTTACCGCCAATTACTCAGCTCGCACCGTGTTGGGCCGCATGGCGCGCCGAGATGAGATGAATGGGGCTGTGCTGTTTTTGGCTTCGGACGCCTCTTCGTACATGACCGGCTCGAACCTGGTGGTGGATGGGGGCTGGACGGCATGGTAAGCGAGGCCAACCCCCGTCCGCAGGTCCTGGCGGTGATCCCGGCGCGGGGCGGCTCGAAGGGCATCCCGCGCAAAAACATCCGCGATTTTGCCGGCTATCCGCTGATTGCGTACAGCATCGAGGCCGGTTTGCAAGCCAAAACCGTCACACGGGTGATCCTCTCGACGGATGACGAGGAAATCGCGGCGGTGGCGCGGCGCTGGGGGGCCGAAACGCCCTTTCTGCGTCCGGCGGAACTGGCTCAGGATCAGACGTTAGACCTGCCGGTTTTCCAGCACGCGTTAACCTGGCTGGCGGAGAATGAAGGATACCGGCCCGATGTGGTCGTCCAGTTGCGCCCTACTTCGCCGCTGCGCCCGCCGGGCCTGGTGGATGAGGCCGTCTGCCTGCTGCTGGCGCATCCCGAAGCCCACTCGGTGCGTGGGGTGGTTCCGGCGGGGCAGAACCCGCATAAGATGTGGCGCATTGACCCGGAAAGCGGGCGGATGAAGCCCTTGCTCACGGTGGAAGGCATCCCTGAGCCGTACAACGCGCCGCGCCAGGTACTGCCGCCCGTCTACTGGCAAACCGGGCACATCGACGCCATCCGCCCAGAGGTGATTTTGCGCGGGTCAATGAGCGGCGAGGTGATCTTGCCGGTGATGATTAACCCCGACTACACCGTAGATATTGACACCCCGCGCGATTGGGTGCGCTACGAGTGGCTGGTGTATAACAGCGATCTGGAGATCGTCACCCCTGGCCGGCGGCGCAGGCCGCTGCCAGAGCGGGTAGAAATGGTGATTTTTGACTTTGACGGCGTGATGACTGATAACCGCGTGTGGGTGGATGAAACCGGGCGCGAGAGCGTGGCGGCCTACCGCAGTGATAGCATCGGCCTGAAAAGCTTGCGCGCCGCCGGCGTGGAGGTGATGGTCTTGTCCACAGAGATCAACCCGGTGGTAAGCGCCCGCTGCCGCAAGCTGAACATCCCCGTAGTGCAGGGGCAGGAAGATAAGGCCGCGGCGCTGCAAAAGATTCTACAGGAACGCGGGGTGAACCCGGCCAACGTGGTGTATTTGGGTAACGACATCAATGACCTGCCCTGCTTTCCGCTGGTGGGGTGCGCCGTGGTGACGGCTGACGCACAGCCGGCGGCGGCGCGTCAGGCCGATATGGTGCTGCGGCGTAACGGTGGTCACGGCGCAGTGCGCGAGTTGTGCGACCTGATCGTGCAGCGTCAGAAGTGTTATTAAGCAAAAAGGAGAACGTGAATGGCAAGGGAAGTTAAGATCGGTAACCGCTGGGTAGGAGATGGGCATCCGGCTTACCTGGTGGCGGAGATTGGCGTCAATCACAACGGCTCGGTGGAGATCGCCAAAAAGTTGATTTATGAAGCCCACCGCAACGGTGTAGACGCGGTGAAGTTCCAAAAACGCACGCCTGAACTGTGTGTTCCCCGCGACCAGTGGGAGATCATGCGCGAGACGCCCTGGGGCTATATCAGCTATATCGAATACCGCCGCAAGATGGAATTCAACCACGAAGAGTACGCCGAGATTGACCGCTACTGCAAAGAACTGGGGATCGAGTGGTTTGCTTCGGTGTGGGATGAACCCTCAGTAGAGTTCATGGAGACTTACAACCCCATCTGCTACAAAGTGCCTTCCGCTGCGTTAACGGACCACTCCCTGCTGCGCTGCCTGCGCGCTACGGGCCGTCCGGTGATCCTTTCAACCGGCATGTCCACGATGGAGCAGATTAAAGCGGCAGTCCAGGAGCTGGATATCAACAACCTGGTGATCACCCACGCCACCAGCACGTATCCATGTGATCCCTCTGAACTCAACCTGCACGTCATTGAAACGCTGCGCGAGACGTTCCCCTGTCCTATTGGCTATTCCGGGCATGAAGTAGGGTTGATTACTTCAGTGGTGGCGGTGGCGCTGGGGGCCTGCCTGGTGGAGCGGCACATCACCCTGGATCGCGCCATGTGGGGGTCGGACCAGGCCGCCTCGGTGGAGCCGCAGGGCTTTGAGCGCCTGGTGAAGTACGTCCGGGTGACGGAACAGGCCCTGGGTGACGGGGTCAAGCGCGTCTACGACAGCGAACGATCGTCCATGCGCCGGCTGCGGCGGGTACAGTAAGCAGGGTATGAGTAATTTGATCCGACGCGCGTCGCGTTCTTTGAAGCGGCGGTGGAGCCATGCCCAAAATAACGGGCAGATCGAGCGTCTGAACCGGCAGATTGCCGATCACGCGCGGGTTGAGGTTGGGACCGCGCCGGTAGTATTCTTTAACGCTTCCACGCGCCTGCAAGGTCTAAGCCTGAACGCCGCCTATCATCTCATCGCCTCGTGGGCGGTGCGGCTGGACGGCGTGCCGGTGGTGCAGTTTGCCTGTCAGGCCGGGATGACGCGCTGCGTATTAGGAACCGACCGCGACCAGCCGGCGAATCTGCCGCCCTGTCACGGCTGTATTGCTCAGTCGCGCGTGCTGTACCGCTCTGACAGCGCGCACTGGTTTGTCTATCGCGCGGATGACGCGCTCACGGCGGCCCTACAGGGGCAGACCCTGGACGGCCTGATGAATTTTGCGTGGCAGGGGGTTCCGCTGGGCAGCCTCGCACTGCCCTCAATGCGCTGGGTCCTGCGCCGCCACCATCTGAAGGACGATGAGGCGACCTGCTTTTTGTACCGCCAGTATATTTTGTCGGCGTGGCGCATCCACCAGGAGTTTAAGGCCTTGCTGGATGAGGCGCGCCCGCAGGCGGTAGTGGTGTTTAACGGTATGTTCTATCCCGAAGCGACCGCCCGCTGGACGGCCTGGCAGCGTGGGCTGCGGGTGATCTCGCACGAAGTGGGCTTACAGCCGTATACGGCCTTTTTTACCACCGGAGACGCCACTGCTTACCCCATTCACATCCCCGATTCGTTTCAACTGACCGAGGCGCAGAACGCAAAGCTGGACGCTTATCTCAGCCAGCGGATGCAGGGGAATTTCAGCATGGCAGGCGTGCGTTTCTGGCCGCAGATGCGCGGGCTGGATGCGGCCTTTTTAGAGCGGGCCGCGCGCTTTCGGCAGATGGTGCCGGTGTTTACCAACGTGATATTCGACACCAGCCAGCCGCATTCGAATGTGGTTTTTCCCCACATGTTCGCCTGGCTCGACAGCGTGGCCGACCTGACCGCCGCGCACCCCGATACGCTCTTTGTGATCCGTGCCCACCCCGATGAGGCCCGCCCCGGCAAAGAAAGCCGCGAGAGCGTGGCCGAATGGGTGGCCGCGCGGCGCATAGCGGAACGCCCCAACGTCATCTTTGTGCCGCCCCAGGAATATATCAGTTCCTATGAACTGATTCAGCGCGCCCGCTTTGTAATGGTGTATAACTCGACGATCGGGCTGGAAGCCGCAGTGATGGGCGCGCCTGTGCTGTGCGCGGGCAAGGCGCGTTTTACGCAGTTGCCCACGGTGTTCTTCCCCGCTTCGCAGGAAGCTTACCGCCAGCAGGCTGAACGCTTTTTGGAGCCAGGCGAGATCACCGTACCGGCGGAATTTCAGCTCAACGCCAGGCGCTTTTTATATTACCAGTTGTACCGCTCGTCGCTGCCTTTCGATGACTTTATCGAAGAGGATGGCATCTGGAAAGGGTACGTGCGCTTGAAGAAACTCGATTACCGCGCTTTTGATCCCCAAAATCATCCAACGTTGCGCGTAGTGGCGGATGGCATTTTGAAAGGGAAGGAATTTTTGCTCGAAGCGTAATTTTTTCAGGAGACGTATGAAAATCGTTGCTCTGGTTCCCATGCGCCATCACTCAGAGCGGGTTCCCGGCAAGAATTACCGCCCGCTGGCCGGTAAGCCCCTCTACCGGCACATCCTCGACACCCTGCTGACCTGCCCAGAGATCCATCAGGTCGTGGTGGATACCGACAGCCCGGTGATTATTGAGGGGTTGTGCAAAGATTACCCCCAGGTGACGTGGATTGAGCGGCCCGAACACCTGCGGGCCGATACGATGTCAATGAACGAGGTACTGCTGCACGATACCGCCCAGGTACAGGCCGACCTGTACCTGCAAACGCACAGCACCAACCCTCTGCTGCGCGCCGAGACGATCTCGCGGGCCATTCAAACGCTGGTGAGCAACTACCCGGCGTATGATTCGCTGTTTTCGGTCACGCGGGTGCAGACGCGCCTGTGGGATCAATTGGGCCGTCCGGTGAATCACAACCCGGCCATCCTGCTGCGCACGCAGGATTTGCCGCCAATCTATGAAGAAAATTCCTGCATTTACATCTTCACCCGCCAGACCCTGGAACAGCGCCGCAACCGCCTGGGCGAACGGCCCTATCTGTTTGAAATCCCGGCGTCTGAAGCGTGGGATATTGACGAAGAACTGGATTTCAAGATCGTCAGCATGCTGGTAGAAACGTGGCATCGTGAGGGATCGGGATAAGGAGGTTTCATGCCGAAAATACTGCTGTCTGCTCCATACATGCTGCCTTTTCTGGATCGCTTTAAGCCGGTGTTCGATCACTACGGCATCGAGTGGATCGTGCCAGAAGTTCACGAGCGGATGGAAGAGGAAGAACTACTGCCGTATGCCGGTCAGGTAGACGGGGCGATCTGCGGGGACGACCGCTATTCGGCGCGGGTGCTGGCCTGTTTCGCGCCCCGCCTGAAAGTCATCTCGAAATGGGGAACAGGCATCGATTCGATTGACCGCGAAGCGGCGGCACGCCTGGGCGTGCAGGTGCGCAATACCCCCAATGCGTTTACCCTGCCGGTGGCCGATACTGTGTTGGGTTACCTGTTGGCGTTTGCGCGCCGCCAGCCGTGGATGGATCGGGCCGTCAAGGCGGGCGTGTGGGAAAAGATCCCAGGGCGGTCATTGAGCGAATGCGTGTTAGGGGTCATCGGCGTTGGCAACATCGGCAAGGCCGTCATCCGCAGGGCGCGGGCCTTTGGGATGAAAATTTTGGGCAACGATATTGCCCCGGTCGCGCCGGACTTTGTGCTGGAAAACGGCGTGGAGATGACCTCACTGCGCGGCCTGATGGAGCGGGCCGATTTTATCAGCGTCAACTGCGACCTGAACCCAACCAGTTATCACCTGATCAACGCGGAGAGCCTGAGCTGGTGCCGGCCTGTTGCCGTGCTGATTAACACGGCGCGCGGCCCAATTGTGGACGAAACCGCTCTCATCGCCGCACTGCAAAGCGGGCAGATCGCGGGCGCGGCGCTGGATGTGTACGAGCGCGAACCACTGCCGCCGAACTCGCCCCTGCGCCAGATGGAGCAGGTCTTGTTGGCCCCGCACAACGCCAATTCCAGCCCCATGGCCTGGGAGCGCGTTCACTGGAACACGATCCGCAACCTGATAGAAGGGTTAGGGTTCGATGCGGCAGACGTGCAGAAATATCAAAATGGAGGGTTGAAAGCATGACCACCGAGCGACAGCGCGTTGTTTTAATTACCGGGGCCGGCGGCGGCATTGGCCGGGCCACCGTGAGCGTCTTTGCGAGCTGTGGCTGGCGCGTGATCGGCGTAGACCGCCGCGACTTTGGCGGGCCGATTGCCGGCAACGGCGTGTTTATCCGCTCTGACATCTCGCGTTCTGAAAACCTGGCGAGCGTGTTCGAGCAGGCGCGGGCCTTCAGCCCGGTGCTGGACGCAGTGATCAATAACGCGGCCATTCAGGTCTCTAAGCCGCTGTTGGAGACCAGCGCGGAAGAGTGGGATGAGGTCATGGCCCACAACCTGCGCTCGGTTTTCTTGGGCGCGAAGCTGGCGTATCCACTGCTGAAAGCCGCCGGAGGTGGAGCGATTGTGAACGTGTCTTCGGTTCACGCGGTGGCAACCTCGGCCAATATTGCGGCCTATGCGGCCAGCAAAGGCGGTCTGCTGGCGCTCACGCGCGCCATGGCGATTGAATTTGCCCCCGACAACATCCGTGTTAACGCCATTCTGCCGGGCGCGGTGGATACGCCCATGCTGCGCGCCAGCATGAACCGGGGCAGTCTGGAGGGCGGCTCGGTGCTGGACCGCCTGGAAAACCTGGCGCGCAAGACCGTCAACGGGCGGGTGGGGCAACCCGAAGAGATCGCCCGGTGCATTTACTTCCTGGCCGACCATACCCAATCCTCGTTTATGACCGGCCAGGCTTTGATTGTAGATGGAGGCGCGACCGCGCGTTTAAGCACCGAATGAGCACGTTTCGAGAAACTCTCAAGACCCGTCTGCCGGCCCCGCTGGTTCATGTGATCCGCGAAAGCCGCGATGCCCTCGTGCGCGCCGCACAGTGGCCCTCGGCCACCTTCCACCCCTGGCGGCGCGACAGCATCCGCCGGCTGGCTGAATTGAAGGATAAGCATCGGGGACAGCGCTGTTTTATCATCGGCAACGGCCCCAGCCTGAAGCACACCGACCTCTCACGTCTGAAAGGCGAATTTACCCTGGGCCAGAACCGCATC
>DAOUAC010000044.1:0-4804 GCA_034434155.1 Anaerolineaceae bacterium | reverse complement strand
TACTGAGGCGGGGGTTTCAACCCCCGCCAATCCCCGCCCGCGCAGGTTGGGGCGAAAACGCGGGGCTGAAGCCCCTGCTCAGAACATGAAAGCCCCTGCGGGGCTGAGGATGAGAACCCCGTGAGGGGTTTCCATGTACTGAGGCGGGGGTTTCAACCCCCGCCGATCTCCGCCCGCGCAGGTCTGGGCCCATTACAGGCGCGGGTTGGGAGACCCAACCCCTACAGCCCTGCGAAGGGATCGCCCCCCCGCCGATCCCCGCCGCGCCCTGAACCCGACGCCCCGTTGGTCACGAGGAAATGTCGGGTTCAGGGCGGCGCGTAGGTGGATGAGGGGGCCTGCGAGCGGCCCTACTTCGTCTTGGCGCTCACGGTGTTAGAGTAGGCCGAGGGCCCGGCGGCGTTGTACGCCTGCACCCGATACCAGTACGTTCTGCGGCGGGTCAGGCCGGTGTCGTTGTAGGTGATGGTGTTGGCCGGCAGGGTGGCGATGCGCGTCCAGGTCGTTCCGTTGGTACTGCGTTCCACGTAGAAGCCGGTTTCGTTGCTGGCATTATCCTTCCACTGGATGGTCATGTTGGTCTGGCCAATGGTTTTGACCAGCAGGTTGGTGGGGGCCGCGGGCGGGGCCGCCAGGGTGGTCGCCGAGGCCGTTGAGGAAACTGCCGACACGCCGTTCTGCCCTACGGCAAAGATGCGGTAGTAGTAGGTGGTCAGAGGGGTCAGGCCGGTGTCACTGAAAGCCTGGGCATTGGCCGGGGCATTCAGGGTGATCAGTTCCACGGTGAAGGCGGCATCTTTAGCCCGCTGGATGCGGTAAGCCGTCTCGTTATCGGCGTTGTCCGTCCAGGTCAGGTTAATCTGACTGCCAGAGACAGCCGCGGCTTGCAGGTTGGTCGGCGCGGCCACCAGTACGCCGGTGGTGACGCCCTGCGTCCACAAACTGTAAACGGATGTGCCAGTGGTATTGTGGTAAGCCGCCACCCGGTAGAAGTAGGTGGTTCCAGAGCCTAAGCCCACGTCTGTAAAGCTGACATCGCCCAGGTTAGCTCCGTTGGGGGTGGGGATGCGGGCAACTTCGGCGTAGGGGCCTTCCAGGGCCGGCCCGCGCTCAATGATAAAGCCCGTCTCGTTGCTGGCCTGGTCGTAGAAGGTCAGGGTCAGGCTGTCTTGCCCCGCAGAGGTGACGCGCACGTTCACCGGCGTCAGCGGCCAGGGGATGAAGGCATCCACCCAGATGCGGGCATTGGCGACCTCCGTGGTGGCTTCGAGGTTATTGTGGAAGCCCATGCTATTTTCGGCCTGGGCGTAATACTCCCAGCGCATAGCGGCGCGCCGGAAGGTAGCGATGTTGGCGTCGCGGGCGGCCCCGGCCGGTTGGGCGGCGATGAACTTCAGCGCGTTCACCAGCGCCACCTGGGTGCGCTCTTGCAGGAAGTTAAAGTTGGTTTGTACGTCTCGGATCTTCTGCTTCGATTGGGCGATGGTATCGGTGGTGTGGCATTTGGCGCATGGGTTATAAGGGGCGAAGACGGCGGGCATTTCGGTTTGCGTCGCGCCGATGAAGCCGTCCATCAGCTTAATCGGCGAGGTGTATTGGTGCGTGGTGTAAACCGTGCCGTCGGGGCGGGTGATGCGCGCGCTGTGGCAGTCGGTGCAGGTGGCCCCGGCCATGTACATGGAGCTGTTGAGGAAGGTCTCAGCTTCGGGGTGCTGTACTTTAATCAGCGGCGCGTCAATGGGGTAGCGCTGGTTGTAGGGGAAGAATCCGCGCGCGTTCGGTTCCACCGACTGCCAGGGGGCCACCGGCCCGCCGTGCCGCCAGTCTTGCAGGTTGCCGAACAGGTTTTCGTACAGCACTTCCAGGTCGGCGGGCTTGGCCCAGGGGAAGTAATCCTGGTCTAGTTTGGTGATGGCACTGTAGCCGCCTACGTACTCGCTGTGACACTGGCCGCATACCGCGATGATCTGATCCTGGCGCGAAGCCTGCTCAAAGGACAGGATGTTCTGCCCGGTGGGCGAGTAGGGGTTAATGCCGCGCGCGGCGATGGCGGCGATGAGCGACTTTTTGACGATGCGCAGTTGGTTACTGTGGGGGTCGTGGCACTGATTGCACAGCTCGCCCGATTCGACGGAAGGCCAGTTATAGCCGCCGCCGCTGAAGTGGGTCTCGCCGTTGGGGTCATCGAAGGCATAATCCAGTCCGTCAAAGGCCAGGGCTTCGAGGGCCGAGTAAATCCAGTTGCGGGCCACGACTGCAACATTGGGGTCGGCGGCGGCCGGGGGGCTAAAGCCGGTCATGCCGTTGATATCGGCCCCGGCCTCTGGGAAGCTGGCGATGGTGGTAAAGGTCACCTGGCCGACGACCGCGCCGGTGGGGTCTTTGACATCCACCGTAACAGGCCCCGGCAGGGTGACGAGGGTCTTCACCTGATATTTTTGGGGATACGTTCCGCCCGCCGCGTTCACGCCGTCGGTGTACGTCCACACTTTAGTTCCCACCGGGATGAGGATGTCATTCACGGCTTCGAGCCAGGCCCCTGTAGCCTGATCCTGGTAGGCCACGCCGTCGTAGATCAGGTGGCCGTCGGAGCGGTTGGCGGGGGTGGATTTCACCGTGTATTCCCTGGCGGGGATGTCTATCACCGTGCCATTGGGCAGGGTGATGGTCGTCTTCGTTGCCGGGATGGAGCGGATGACGCCGTTTTTATCCTGGTATTCGATGCCCATCATAAAGGCCGCCCGCGTGCCGTGGCATTCCATGCAGGCTTCCGAGCCGGGGCGGATGGTCTCTTGATGCTCAATCTGGTTAACGGCCATCGGGCTGTCTTCGTAAGTCTCCAGGACAAAGGGGTGGCCGTCAATCAGGACGTTCCAGTAGGGCAGGTCGGCGGTCTTTGACCAGCCCTTGGGCGGGTTGGGGCCGCCATCAGAGCCGCCGAAGAAGGTCTTGCCGCGCGCCACGATCTCGAACGTGTTGTATTGATCCTGATGACAGCCCTCGCACACTTCCTGATCGAAGTGGGTGCGGGGCAGTATGGCGGCGGGGTCGCCGGCGAATTGATGCGCGTCGGCCCCCTCATGGCACGAGGCGCATTTCACCTGGGTATGGGCGGCGTTGGTCAGCAGGCGGGCGGTGGATTGGGCCGCGTGGCAGTCGCCGCAGGCGCGTCCGGGTGGGGGCTGCATCCACGAGTCGTGGCAGGTATCGCACCCGCTCACCTGGGCCGCCGCCGGGCGCACGGGGGCCAGTTGCACGCCGGGTATCAGCATGGCGGCCGCCAGCACTGCAACCAGGGCAATCAACGTGATGGCAGAGAGCTGGATGATCCGGTTAATGGATAGCATAAAGCATCCTCCTTAGGGGATAGCTGCCCCCAACAGAGCGAATTCGCACTGAACGAACTGGCCGAGAAGCCGCGCGAGGTGGGGGTAGAAGGCCAGGTTGGGCACGGCCTGCACCCGCGCGGTAAACGCTGGCAGCCAGGCGGCCAGGTGGCGCTCGAGGAAGTCATGCTGGGCGCGCCGGTAGCCAGCGGCGAACTCAGACTGACCCGCAGAGCCGGCCTGCGCTTCTTTGAAGGTCAGAAAGTGCAGGAACTCCAGTTCAGCGCAGAGGTAGTCGGGCAGTTCGCGCCGGCCCTCGGCCTGGTTCATCGCCAGGCCAAAATGCGCGTAGAAAGCGGCTACTTCCAGCATGACCTCGGTGCGCGGCATTCCCTCGTGATACAGGCCTTCGTAGGGCGGGCAGGGTGGCTCTGGGAAGCCCACGTCGAAGGCCGCGACGTAGGCGCTTTCAAATTCTTCCCAGGGCAGGGCGCGCAGTTCGGCCTGAACGGCGGCGGCCAGGCCGGCTTCGCTGGCGGCCAGTTCCGCCAGGTGCGGCAGCGCGGCGCAGTTCGCCAGAATCTCATTGATCCACTGCCCGCTCCGGTACAGCTCGAACGCCGCGCGAGTGGGGTAGGTGAAGCCCCGCGCGAAGAGACGGTAAGCGTGACTGCGCACCGTCGGGTCGCTCAATTGGGTGGTAGAAGCGTCGAAAGCGGTCATGAGAACACCCTCCACAGCGGCGCTAGGGAATGGGCAGATCGAGCTGGAGCCGGTCGCTCTCCGAGCGGGCGGTGAGGATCTGCCGGAGTTCGGCTCCATCTGAGCCATCGGGGGCGAAGCGCGCGGCCTCGAGCTGATCGAGAATCCAGGCGATGCGCGCTTCGCGTTCGGCGAGCGTTTGGGTGGGGTTATCGCCGAACAACCGCGCCAGATAGGCCGGCGGGATGCGCCGCGCCGTGGTGGGCGCGCCTCCTACAAGAGTGGGCGTGCTGAGCGGCGGGATGTAGTACAGGTTCGGCTCCGTCCCAAATTCGGGGTGCAGTTGCAGAGCAACGCCGTGCTTGTAGATCAGCTTGTTGACGTTGTACTGCTGGTTGAGCGGGTCCAGCGGGTCGCGGTCGGGGAAGAAATAGCCAACGTAGCGCACGCGCCCCACGCATTGGGTGAAGCAAAAACTGTGGCGGCCGGTGCCAAAGCCCTTGGGGTCTTCGAGGCGCGGGTAGCAGAAAATGCACTTCTGCGACTTCCGGCCGCTGGTGGGCGAGTCGCCGGGGTTGAAGTAGATTTTCTTGTAGGGGCAGGCTTTCACGCAGTAGCGCCAGCCCTTACAGCGGCTCTGGTCAATGAGGACAATGCCGTCTTCGGGGCGTTTATAGACCGCCTGGCGCTGGCAGGCCGCCACGCAGGCGGGCTTGGAGCAGTGGTTGCAGATGCGCGGCAGGTAAAAGTAGTAGTTGTCGGGCATGGCGGCTGCG
>DAOUAC010000043.1:0-38786 GCA_034434155.1 Anaerolineaceae bacterium | reverse complement strand
CCAAGGAAGTGCAGGAGGAGATGAAGAATTACATGCCAGAGTTCGGCTCTACCAAAAACCCCATTGACCTCACCGGCATGGCTGGCACCGACTGGTACTATCAATCCACCCTGCACGCCTTCCCCTTCCCCTGGGTGGATGGGCTGGTGATTCTCTACTGCGAGACGGCCGTTTCAGAGCCGCTGGAGATTGCCCAAGGGATTAAGCGGGCTATTGACGAGACCGGCATCAAAGATAAGCCGGTGTGCGTTTCCTTCGTGGGCGGCGAACGCTGTGAGGCGGCCATGCAGTGGCTGGTGGAAAACGGCATTCCGGCCTACGGCGCGCCCGATGTGGCGATTAACGCGATGGCGTCACTGCGCGAATACGCCCGCATGCGCGAGATCGTTTCAGAGCCGCTCGCGCCCTGCGGCCAGCTCAACCGCGAACTGGCTCTTAAGATCATCGAACAGGCGCGCTTTGATGGGCGCGACGCGCTGACCGAAATTGAGGCCAAGCAGATCTTCAGCGCCTACGGCCTGCCGATTGCCCGCACCATGCTCGCCAAATCGGAAGATGAGGCGGTAGAACTGGCGCACAAGATCGGCTATCCGCTGGTCTTAAAGATCGTCTCGCCCGACATCCTGCACAAATCCGATGCCGGCGGGGTGAAAGTGAACATCCGCGATGATCAGGCCGTGCGCGAAGCCTACCGTACCATTGTTGACAATGCCCGCAATTACAAGGCCAGCGCGCGCATTCACGGCGTGGCCGTGCAAGAGATGGCCCCCTGGGGAACTGAAGTGATCCTCGGCTCGGTCAATGACCCGACCTTTGGCCCCACGATGATGTTCGGCCTGGGCGGCATCTTTGTAGAAGTTCTTAAGGACGTGACTTTCCGCGTCTCGCCGGTGACGACCAGCCAGGCCATGCGCATGTTGGGCGAAATTCGCGGCGCGCCCATTCTGGCGGGCGTGCGCGGCGAAGCTCCGCGCGACAAAGCCGTGCTGGCCGAGACGATCTGCACTTATTCGTCCATGATCCTGGACCTGAAGGACGAGATCGCCGAATCTGACGCCAATCCGGTGCTGGTGTACGAAGAGGGCAAGGGCGTGAAGGTGGTGGACGCCCGCATTATTTTGAAGAAGAAATAACGAACGGACGCGGGGCGATCCCGCGCGGGGCCAACGGACGCCGGGGCTGAAGCCCCTGCTCAGGACGTGGAAGCCCCTGCGGGCTGAAGATGAGAACCCCCTGCTCTGAATGCGCTACCCCCTGCGGGTCGAAGAGAGACTCCGCAGGGGGTAGCTGTTTTACAGGATGGACAAAAATTACTGGCGAAGCTGTTGCCAGGCCCCCACCCAGGGCTGGCCCAGGCGGTGGCGCACGGGAACGTCCACGCCGCTGAGCTTCTCTCCGACCTGAGCGGCCACCCGGGCCACGGCGGCCCAATCGTCTTCCAAAACGGCCTGGCGCATCTGCTTGCCGAGGCGCTCTGCCCAGGCCCACTCCATGCGGAAGCGGTCGGCCTTGACCCAATAGCCTTTCTTTTCCCACGCGGCTACAGAGCTTTCGACAGTTTCTGAAATCTGAAGCAGGGCCAGCGCAATAAAAGCCGCGAGGTCGCGGCTGTGTTCGTTTGGCTCGGTCTGGCGCATCAGCTCGCGGATGGCTAAGACAACGGCTTTAACCAACTGGTTGCGCTCTCTGCCGGCCCCTTCGGGGTTAATGACGCGGCTCAAAATCCTACCTCCTGGTAATGATCCTGCATGCGGCGAATTATAATTCGAAATGGGGGGTTAATACAGCAGTCGGTGGACGGCCTCGACAAAGGCGCGCGGATCGAAGCCCTTGCCCCTTTCGAGCGGCTGGGTTGAGGCGACCTGAATGATCGCGCCAGGAATGGAGAGGTAGCCGGGGCGGGCATCCTGCCGCACCCATTCGCCCAATACGCCCTGGTGGATCAATTCGTTCAGGGCGAACAGCCGCCAGCACAGGCTCAGGTATTTCTCGGCTGGCTCTTCGCGGCACCACTCTTGCAGGGCCAGCAGAATGCGGTTGAGCAGGTTATCGCCAAACGATTTTTGCACGATCTCGCCGCTTTCGTCCAGCACATTCATGCGGTAGCGGGTCGGATCGAAATTATCCTCGCCGGAGAATACCCTGGAGATGAGCGTAAAGGCATCGGCGAGTTCCTGGGGGTCAATCGGCAGAGCATGAGAAGGTGGGTTGCAAGACAAGGGCTTATCCACGTGCACGCTCCTTTCTGCTAGTATATACCGACTCTGAAAAGGAGCCAGTCCACGCGGGGATGATTTTTCGCCACAGATAAAGCGCTTTAAGGTTTGGCTTTGCGCAGGCGCACGACCTGGCGGATCATGGCCTCGCGCAGGCCGTCGAAAGCGCGCTTCATCTGCGCTTCGAGCAGGGGGTTGGGGGCGTTGGGGTTGGCTTCGACCCAGTCCATCAGATCGCCCAACAGGCTGTTAACCTGTTCGATCAGAGCGGCGCGTGGGGCGGCGGCCCCACCCTCGGCCTCGATCAGCAGGCGCACCTCTGCGGCGGTAATGCGCTCCGCGCCGCGCGCCTGCACCTGGTTGACCAGCTTCTGGCAAAGGGCCTGGATGGCCTGGGGATGGCCCTGGGCAGACTGTTGGATCAGCGTCACGGCGGCGGGGTCAATGGCGAGCAGGCCCTCTAACGGGTGGGTGATTAATTCTTCCGCTTCGGCGGGTTCCAGCCGGGGAACCGGGTAGGCCGTGAAGGCACTGCTGAGAGGATGATCGGCGGGCAGACTGCGGCCGGCGGCCAGCATCACCACCAGGGTGGGGGCCAGCGCATCGCTGTTGATGACCCGCCGGAAAGCCTCGGTCAGCGCGGGTGGGAAGGTGAGCAGACGGTCGGCCCCGTCGAGCAGCAGAACCAGGCGCGCGCCCGACCCTTTGCTGGCCCGGATCTGCTGGATTGGGAGCGCCAGGTCTTGTTGAAAGGCGGCGGCGTTGTAGGGCAGGGCCGGGCCGGGTTCTGGCGGCAGGCGGGGGTCATCGAGGGCCGCCAGAATGGAGGCCATTAAGGAATAGAAGAACTCTTGGGCGTCAAAATCATCAATGGGGAGATACAAACAGCGCCAGGGCAGTCCTTTGCGGGCGGCGTCGCGCACGCCGATCTCAAGCTGGCGCAGGAGCGAAGACTTTCCAATGCGGCGCTCGCCATGCACCCACACATGGCCGCCGTTTTCGACAGCCGAGAGCAGGGCGTGCAGCAGGGCGCGGCGGCCAAAGAACATGGCCGGGTCGGTCACCGGGCGGTTGGTGAAAAACGGGTTTGCCAGGCTTTCGAAAGCCGTCACCTGATCGCCAAAGCGGCGGCGCATCTGCTCCACCAGCTCGCGGATGGGCCCCTGAGCGGCGGGAGGCAGGGGCATGCGCGCGGCGCGCACCAGGTCGCGCAGGGGGGCAATCTCATCGGGTGGTTCAGGCAGGTCTGAAAAATGCAGAAGGCGGGCCGCCTCAGCCCGCACGACCTCCGGCTCGGCGGCGTTCATCACCACGCCCAGAAGCAGGGCAAACAGCCCCTTGGGGGCATGGTTGGCGAGGGACTGCAAAATCTGGACGCGCATTTCTGGCCGGGTTTCCGTCGTTAGAGCGTCGCGCAGAGCGGCTTCGGCGGCTTCGTGAGGCAAGCCCCCCAGCAGTTCCAACGCTAAAGCCTGCTGTTCCGCCATCCCCTGCTGGTATAAAGCGCAGACCTCATCCAAAGTCGGGTTGGGATAAACCGCGCCCCAGGCTTTGACCGCCGCCAGGCCCAGCTCACGCCCGCTGACGGTCAGAATGGCGGGCAGATCACCGGCGCGGCTTGCGGCGCCGCGCGAGAGGACGGCTAACTGCTCTAACACCCTCACCTGATGATCTTCCGCCAGGCCGGCCAGCGCCTTTGCATAGAGCGCGGCGCGTTCCGGGGGCGTCAGGTCTCTTAACACCGTCCAGGCCGTCTCGCGGACCTCGCCGCCGGCGGCGAACGCCTCAGAGCGGAGCAGAGTCACGCAGACCTGCTCGATCACCTCTGGGGGGCGGGCCTCCAGGGGCATGGCCGTCAGACACTGCGCCACCAGTTCAAGCGCGCCGGGGTCAGCCTGGCGGGCAATGGCGAGCAGTTGACCAGAGAAGCGCCGGGCGTCGGCGTCTAGATGGTTGAAAAACACGAGCGCATCTGCCAGCAGGGGGTTAGCCTGCAAGGTTTGGAGGTCTGCGCTGATTTGTCCGGTCTGGTACCAGCCGATGGCGATAAAGTAAGCCAAATACAGTGGATGGCCGAATCCGGTCAGCCAGGCGCCCGCCTGGCCGGGCAGGTCCACCAGCAGGCCGTTCTGACCGCAGGCCGCCGGCAGTCCGCGCGCACCGGTCAACTGCGCTACGCGCCGGGCGGGCAGCCAGTACTGCCCGGTGCGCACGACTTCATCCGCCAGGCGGGTCAGGCCGGCTTCCACCTGAGCGGGGGAGAAGCGCGGCGGGTAGATGGCCCGTTGAAACAGCTCGCGCAGGTCCGCCGGCAGTCGGCCATCGGCCGAGGCACTGCGCGCCAGCAGGGATAGGATGAAGGGCCGTCTTGCCAGGCCGCGCCAGGCGCTCCCGGCGGCGCGCAACTGCCCGGTAGCGCCGCCCTTCACCCCCTGAGAGCGCAGTACTTTGACTACCTCGGCATCTTCCAGCGGGCGCAGGGCGATGACCTCGTCGAACTGGTGCAGGATGTCGGCGGCGGCGTAGGCCGATGGCAGGCTGACGACCACCGCGTTGGGCGCGGCGAACTGCATCAGGCGTAACAGCTTTTTGCGGGCTTCATAAGGGTTTGACAGGGTAAAGGTGCTGGCGGAGCAGTCCACGAAGAAGCAGAGCAGTCCCTGTTCGGCGGCGCGGCGCAAGATGCGCTCGAGGAAGGGCGCGCGGATGGGCTGGAGCGGCGCCAGGGAGGCGGGGGGCACGTCGAGGTTGAACTGCTGGGCCAGCAGGCGGTCGAACTCCACCCAAACGGGCAGAGGACCGCCGCCGTCCAGCGCGTCCTGCGCGAGCGCGGCGGCCAGATGATGGAGAAGCATGGTTTTACCCGCGCCGCTTTCGCCCGTCACCAGGCGGCGGTTTTTGAGGGGCTGTGCGGCCCCGGCGCGGCTTTCGAGGGCCAGAAAGCCCGCCGCGCGCGCCTGGCTGTAAGCCAGCGCCTGCGTCAGGTACTGGCGGCGCGCCAGGCCGTACATGGCTTGGATCAGATAGGGGCTGGCAACCCACGCGGCGATCCCAACGACCAACAGTACCACCAGCAGGGGAGCGATCTTGATGAGCGAATCGAGCAGGACCGGCCAGAGGTCTTCAAAACCGTCATAGCGGACGCCCTCATGAGTGACGACGGCATAGGCCAGGAACATGGTGACGACAAAAATCACCACCATGATCCAAAGCAGGGCGCGCCGCACCCGCTCGATAAACAGAGCCGCGATAAACAAGGCCAGGATGGGAACAAAGGCGGCCTGTAAGGCAAAAAAAACCAGCTTGACGAAGACTTCGCGGATTTCGTTCATGGGCTTAACCTGTAGGGCGGCCAGGGAATCCACCGCGCATTGGTGTTGTTATTATAGAGGCCGATCCGCCTGGCGGCAACGGATGCGCTCCATTAATCTTTTGTATGATTTTCCCCATCCCTTCGACAGCCGTTCTGTAAGAATAGGAAGGTATGGTATAATGCGGGGCAAATAAGGCCATCAGGCCGGGGAAGTGCTGGAACTGGCAGACAGGCATGACTTAGGATCATGTGCCGCAAGGCGTAGGGGTTCAAGTCCCCTCTTCCCCATACATATGGCGGTATCAGGCAAAGCCACCCCCACATATACGGCATTTTTTGAGGGTGGCTTATGTCGTCCCCGAATTTACGGCACATTACCCCCGCTCTTGTGACCTTTGGGCTGGATCACCTCACCACCGCTATTGAAGCCTTCCTGGTAGATAGACAATCCAGCGGACTTTCTCCCAACACCATCGAATTTCACCGATACAGCCTGAAGCGGTTTACTCAGTTCTGTGAAAGTCAGGCAATCACCAGGATTGACCAGATCACACCGGACACCATCCGCGCCTTTCTTCTGTGGCTGGAACAGCAAGGACACAACCCCAGCGGTCGCCATGCGCGCTATCGAAGTTTGCGGGCTTTCCTGTACTGGCTGGAAACCGAAGCGGGAGAAGACACCTACCGCGCCCCAATCCGCAAGGTCAAAGCCCCAAAACTACCCAAAGACATTATCGAAGGCGTCAACCTGGATGACGTTCAGCGCATGATCGAAGCCTGCAAGGGCAACCGCTTTACCGAATTACGCGATAAAGCGCTATTGCTCTTCCTGCTGGACACCGGCGCGCGTGCCAGTGAAGCCCTTGACGTTGCCCTTGCCGATGTCAACTTCCCCGCCGGCGGCGTATTCATTCGCAAAGGCAAAGGGAACAAGTCGCGCATGGTGTACTTTGGCAAGAACACCCGCCGCGCCCTCACCGCTTACCTCAAAGCCCGCAAGGATGACAACCCCGCCCTGTGGGTCAACGAACAAGGCGAACGCTTCACCAGGTACGGGCTGGATAAAACCCTGCGCCTGCGCGCCAAACAAGCGGGTATTGCCAATCCACCCAGTGCGCATGACTTCCGCCGGGCTTTCGCTTTAAACATGCTCCGGCTGGGTTGTGACGTGTTCACCCTTCAGCGGCTCATGGGTCACAGTGATCTAACCGTCCTGCGCCGATACCTGGCACAAACCGAAGGCGATTTACAGCAAGCCCATCAGCGATTCAGTCCTGTGGAAAATCTCAAAAGGAGATAAAAAATGAGTGAGATAGTGAATGCGGTGAATGACTTCATCCAGATTGAACATTATCATTCTCGCTTAGAAAAATATCTGCGAGAAGGTGAGGAATTACTGAAACAGGTTCTACCCAAAGAAGAAGCAGAATTGGTATCATCCCTTCTGGGCTATACTCTGCTTTCTGCCCTATGGAATTCTGAAGGGTACGGCCAAGCGGTTACTCATAATTGGATTAGAAGAGAAGCCACCAGACTAAAAAGACAAATAAACAGGGTCAGGCACAAACATTCTTTGTAGTAAGGGAACTACCCACCCTATAGAAAAACCGTTGCTCCGTATGGGTGCGCCGTGTTTCCCCCTGATAGGCGCACCGCTCGCGTCAACGGGACCGGTCCCCGTCAGTTGGTTTGTGGTGGTTCGCTCTGGCTGGCAACCTGTTTCACCTGCTTTTCAAGTTCCATCAGGCGGGCTTCCAGTTCAACCGCGTTCCGCAAGCGCAAGACGCTATCCAGCACCATCTGAACGGCGCGCAGGCGGTCGGACGGTCGCAGAGCCGGATCATTCAGCAAGGCTTGAAGTCCATCCACCGCCCCCCCCTGCATACTGAGCAACCGGCGCATGGAAGCCGTAAGCAGGTCAGCTTCTGCCTGCTGAAGGGCTTCCGTGAAGTGGGCTTGCTTCAGCCAGCGGTAATAAGTGCGCCGCCCCACCCCTGCCACCTGGCAAGCCTGGCTGATAGTCTTCCCCGTGAGCAGGGCTTCAATCAGCCGCCGTTGTCGTGCCGTGATTTTTGCGCCGTTCTGTTCCATCCTGCGCCTCACCCAGATTGACATACTGCCGCAGTTCCCAGCGGTCAAACGGTATTTTACCGGTAAGCACTTGCACCAGGTAGCCGAACGTCACCAGTGCCGCCGTAAGTTCCTCATCGGTTGCGCCTTCCAGCGCCAGCCGGAAGCGGGCAAGGTTGAAGTCTCGCCGCACTTCCGGCGGCAGGCCGGCTATCAGGTCGTCCAGCGGCAATTCACGATAGTTCATTGCACCCAAACAACGTTTTCACCTTCCGGCGCAGGCATCCACAACGGGATTGGCGTTCGTGAAGGCTCATAGTCACGACAATTGGTAACAGCCGTCAAAGCCTGGCTGAAGGCGGTTTGCATCCGCTGAAGCCCGATCTCAACTTCCCGCCAGGTGGCGGCAATTTTCTTTTCCCGGTCGGTCATGAAGCGTTCTTCTGCCTGGTCAATCTGTTTGTGCATTTCCGCAACGGCATTATCAAAGCCCTTCAGCCCAAACTTTGCCTGATACCAGGCAGGATACCCCTCACGCAATACGCGGCAATCCTTCCGGTCGGTCAGGGTCATCAGAATTTCCGGCAACGCGCGCCCGGCATTCAGCAGTGCTTCAAATTGCACCCACCGGCGCAGTGCGTAAGCCTGATAAATCGCTTCATCTTGCGGGTTCTCCGCCGTGCGTTCTTCCTGAAGTTCGGCGAAAGCCTGTTTCCCCATTTGCTGAATGCGCTCATTCCACAAGTGAAGCACCTGGACGGCTTCATCAACAATCAGATTGACACTCGCACCGGCAACGGACGGATCCAGCCCGGCCTTGCGCATCTGGCGCACACCGGCGAAGGTCAGGCGCACCAGTTCGGCAATCGGTTCGTGAACCTGGCGCAATTGGGCAATCGGGTCTTCCGTGCTTCCGCCGGATTGAATGCGCAGAGTAGCGAAGCCGTTCATCACCTCACGCGGCAGATACCGCCGGGCAATGTCCGCCAGTTCAGCGGGAGTAAAGTAAACGGGTTGAGCAGTCATTGAAACACCTCCAAAATAGGTAAAAATTGGTAATCGGATTAAAACGGTTTGCTTTCGATAATTACTGTTATCTTCAGCATTGCCAATATTACCAGTTGCCAGCCGGGCATCATGAGCGTTTCACCTCCACATATGGACTAACAGCCGCCAGAAGTTCCAGTGCGCCCAGCGGGTCAAGCCCTTCAATTGTGGCGCACAGTAAAACCACCTGCCGGGCAATCCGCTTGCGGTCGGGTATCTCCAGCGCCATGAACGCCGCCAGGTAAGAATCATCCGCAGTAAACGGGTCCCGCACCCCAGCCAGGCGAAAGACAAGGTCAGAAGCAGTTTTCACCGCTCACCTCGAAAACGTCCCGCGCCAGATATTCAGCTATCGCGGTATCCAGTGCTTCAATCGCCCCAGCGCAAGGGGTATGAGCATATAAAATATGCTGCCGAATACTGCCCACCGTGCGCAAGCCTTTTGCACAAGGATCATCCAGCAGGTCGCGCGCCAGGTCGCCTACAAGGTCATCGCGCCATCTTTGCAATTTCAACCATTGGCGAAAGGTTATGTCGGTCATCGCTCCCACTCCATTTGAAGAATTTCAAAGCATCTGCCGAAGCCGTTCAATGGCTTCAGCGTTTGAACAGTTCCACAATTGCGCCGCCAGGTTGATAACATCCATCGGGCGCCGGTTATTACATCCGGCAAAACAACCGCACAAACCCCGCTCAGGGTCAACCCACATTGACGGCGTTTTGTCATCGTGCAATGGGCAACGGGTAGCCCCAAAATGCCCATCTTTACTTGACCGTTGTAAGTCTGAAAGGAAATCCGTAATCAAAAACCGCGCTTTTATGGTCTCAACCAGGTTCGGACTTTGCCACTCTGCCGATTGCCATGCGTCCTTTGGTTCTGGCTTGCTCAGTATGGGCGCGGGTTTAGGCTCGCACTTCACCGGCTCTGGCAAGTCGGGCATCACCTCACAGATAGAACGAATGTTCAGGATCGGCGCATCACTCAGCACCTGGTACACCGCACCGGACGGGTGAACGCTCCCCGCGCCCAGCACATACCCAGAAGCCTTTACATCTCCACCCTCGAAGTGGACGGTTTCCGCCGGTTTTTCTACGGTGAAGTAAGCATGAAGCCCCCGTGCCGTTGCCACCGCGTAAGTCTGCCGCCCCATACTGAGCAACCACGATACCCCTGCATCCAGATCGTCAAAGTCAATCACCACCAGGTAGCCCGGCTGGCCGTGACGCTTACCGCACATAATCCCGTAATTTGCAAACAGCGGACGGCCAAACCAGCGGATGAGTTCTTCAGGCGCCGGCAGCTGCCGCGTGTATTTCGTCCACCGCACCGCCGCCACCTTTGACCGGGACCGCACCGGCACAACCGAAACACCTAAGCCAAACCACCGGATTGATTCAGTCAATGTATCCATCGTTCACCACTCCAAACCAATTCTGAAAATCAGCCAGGCTCAGCAAAACCAGATCGTTATCGTGCCGTTGTCCGCTCTCATGAAGAATAACAATCGGCAACCGCTCACCTGCCCCATGCCGCGCCTGGCTAAGTGCATCCTTCAGCCAGCCGGGCAGTTCTTTTCTGTGCTTCACCTCAACGCTCAGCCAATCGCTCACCACGTCAGCGGTCGCCTGCCCGGTCGCACCTAATCGCTTACCGTTCAACCGTTTGGCGATTGCCTGTTCAACGTTTTTCCATGTGGTCATTTGCTACCTCCGTTCTCCGGTTGCTCAGTATGGAAGGGTGCGCCCCAGTCATACTGAGCAAGCCACTTTTCTGACCTTTCTACCTTTCCAGTTTCCGGCTATTTAAAATAGCCGGAAAGCTGGAAAGGTCAGGGTGGCTCAGTTTTCTGGAAAACTGAAAATGCTGTGGAAAACTGGAAAAGTCAAATGCCATAAAGCACCGCCCCCCTTGCGCCCGTTGTCGCTTTGATAGTCAAATTGTTTGCCATTTTGTCGGCGATTGCCCTTATCCGGTCACGTCCTGCCTTTATGCCATCGCTCTGAACGGCTTTGACAAGTTCGCCCTGATTAAGTGGCTTTCCGGCTCTGGTCAATGCGGTAATGATTGCCTGCTGGATGTCCTTCATCGTCTCAATACCCATCACCTTCTGCCCGAAGAATGCCGCCGTTTCCAGGTCAAACGTTCCGGGCTGGTGGGTGTAGGTGAACAGCGCGCCGAACGGCTCAACGTCCACATCGCGCGTTTTTGTGGATTTCACGGTCACCGAATCCGCGCCCTCTTCACGCTCCACCAGTAGCGCCAAATCAATCGCCCCGCGAATGCTGGAATGCCCGCGCAGGTCGTCACCCAATCCGCCGCGAATGCCATTTTGTTTTCTGGAATGGTGAATCACCACCACCGCCGCGCCGGTTCGTTCAGATAACACCCGCAGATTGAGCATTGCCTGCGCAATTTCCGGCGCGTTTTCGTCCTTTCCACCTGATATAGTCAAAAGGTTGTCAATTATGATGAATTTCGCGCCTAAGTCTTTTACGTAATCAACCATTTCAATGACCGCGTTTGTCCTGGTCGCATCGAACGGCGCGGACGGCATCGCCAGATAGTACAGCGGCGCGGTTTCCGCCTGGTATGCCCGCGCAAATGCCGCAAGGCGGTTGCCTGTGCGCCGTGCCCCGTTGTCAAAATCCAACCATAGGACAGGGCAAGCGGTCGTCTTGATCGGTTGGATTACCCCGCTTTTGTCGTGCGGCAAGGGTGGAAGCCATCCACGCCCAGCGGCAACGCAGATTACCAGGTCAGCCAGAAGCAGAGATTTCATACAGCCTGGCGCGCCGTAAACAATGCTCAAGGACGGCAGAGAAAACAACCCATCCACCACATAAACCGTTGGCGGCTGCGGCTGAAGGGCATCTGCAAGGGTGCGGATCTCGCGAAGCCATAGATCACGGGCAGACATGGCGCACCCCCTGAATTGAATTTTTTGAATAGCATGGTAAAATAGTCATGAGATTACTTCCCGTTTGGTAGTCTCCGTTCCCGCTCCGCCCGCCGTCCGCCCGGCGGGTTCTTTTTAAGATAGATTTCTGATAATTCTTCTAATGAGCTCCGATCTGGATACTCTATATTCTTCAGACTTTTTCCGTAGTCTTTCATGGTCGTCTTTCGTCAACCTAACCAAAAATGATTTTTCCTTCTTCGATTTCATTTCGTAAAACTCCTTAATAACAAAACCGCCAGCCTGATTCGCGTGCTTTCCACGAATCCGGCCGGCGGTTTGCCTTACGGATTGCTTACCCGGCGCCTGTAAGCCTACCGAGACAGTGGCAATTATTTCAGCCACACCGACATCCCGACGCCGTAACCAAAGTCTTACGGCAGACTATCTATTGCGCCTTAATTTCAGTATAGCAGAAAAAATGATATACAAACAGATGAGAAATCTTAAAATTTCCCGAATGTGCCGGTTTATCGCAATTCATCAACCACCTGTGGCGGGTACAGGCGTTCTACTTGCTCAGTATGCCGGCCCCCCCTCCATACTGAGCAACCCCCGCCCAAAACCTGAACATTTCATGAACACCTGAAAACTGCCCTTGTCACAAGGTGATAACCCGTTATAATTGTGTTAGCGTCAACGGGTTGTTTACACCCAACCTTAAAAAATCAACCGCAAAAAAGGGCTTCAGCGGCACATAACCAGCCATTTTTTGCGGCGGCGGGTGGCACAAACAACCGCCATATATACGGGTTGAAGAAACAGAGAACCGCCACATATAGCGGTTTTTGGGTTTGCGCCTTTGTCCTTCCTTAGGATCATGTGCCGCAAGGCGTAGGGGTTCAAGTCCCCTCTTCCCCATGTGAGCAGTTTTTGCAGATACACATTTCTGTCCAATGGCGGGTGGGCCTGCCATTGGACAGAAGTTGAGATACCACTTTCACTTGATAGGGAAGGCCACTTTGAAAATCGAAACGCAAGCTCTAGAGAATCGTCAGACCAAGATCATCGCCGAACTCGATCCTGAGGTGTTTGGGCAGTATATGCGCCGCGCCGCTCGCAAAATTTCAGAGAAGGCGCGTATCCCTGGCTTTCGTCCTGGCAAAGCGCCGTATGAGGTCGTCCGCCGCATTTACGGCGATGAGGCCCTACAGCAAGAAGCCGTGGAAATTATGCTCGATGAGGTTTACCCGCAGATTCTGCGCGAAGCCCAGGTGGAAGCCTCTGGCCCCGGCAAACTGGAAGAAATTATCAGCATGGACCCGCCCCGCTTTGCGTTTGTGGTCCCGCTGAAGCCCGAAATTCAGCTTGGCGATTATCTGAGCATCCGCAAAGAGTATGCCCCTGAGCCGGTGACGGATGAACAGGTAGAGAAGGCCCTTCTCCGCCTGCGCCGCTCGTATGGGACGGCTGAGCCGGTGGAGCGCCCCGCGCAGACCGGCGACCTGGTTGCCTTTAAGCTGAGCGCCCGGCGGCTCAACCCCGAAGAAGACCAGTCTGCCACGCTGCTCGACTCGCCCAACCAGCAGATGGTTGCCGGCGAGCCGGAAGACGAAGAGAACGGCAACTGGCCCTACCGGGGCTTCAGCCAGGAACTGGTGGGCCTCTCGGCCGGTGAGACGAAGACCTGGACGCACACGTTTGACGAAGAAACCGTCTTTGAAGACCTGCGGGGCAAAGAAGCCGAGTTTACGGTGGAAGTGCAGAGCGTGAAAGAACTGCACCTGCCCGAACTGGATGACGAATTCGCGCAGATGGTCGGCCAGTTTGAAAACATGGACGCCCTGCGCAAGGCCATCCGCGCCCAGTTAGAGGAAAATTATCAACAGCAGTATGACAGCAAGTTCTACAACGACGTCATTGACCAGATCGTTGCGCAGGCGACGGTGCAGTACCCGCCGCATATGCTGGAAGAAGAAATTGAAGATTTCTTGCACAACGTGGAACATGACCTGGAAAACCAGCGGCTGGACCTCGAAACGTACCTCAAACTGCGCGACCTGGACCGCGAGACCTTCATCGAAACGGAAGTGAAGCCCGCCGCCGCCCGCCGCCTGGAACGCTCGCTGGTGCTGTCGGAAGTGGCCCGCCAGGAAAACGTGCAGGTGAAGGAAGAGGAAATCCGCTCCATTTACTTTACCGCGCTTCAGCAGATGCAAAGCCCAGAGATGCGCAAGTACCAGACGCGCGTCAAGCGCACGGCCCAGGATATGGCGAATTCGATTGCCTCTAGCACAATCAACAACATCTTTAACCAGCGCCTCATGGCCCGCCTGAAGGCGATTGCCACCGGCAAAGCCGATGAGGAAGAAACCCCGGCTGTGGTGGATGAAACGGTCAGCCTGAGCGGCGAGGCGAGCGCGGAGGCCCCGGTTGAGCCGGCCAGCGAAGCCGCGCCGGCCCCCGCCGAAACTTCAGGCGAGAGCGAACCGGCCCCCGCCGAGACGGACGCCGCCCGGCAGGACCCGGAGTAAGCCAGAGGGGTTGGGCCGCCGCGCAGTATCCGTGAAGTGATCGCGTTTATCCGTTGATAGGATAGGAACGAAGGAGGAAAACCATGTCTATCCTTGATTACAAATCCGTTATACCCATGGTGATCGAAACATCGGCCCGTGGGGAGCGCGCCTACGACATCTTCTCGCTGCTGCTTAAGGAGCGCATCGTCTTCTTAGGAACACCCATTGACGATCAGATCGCTAACCTGGTGGTGGCTCAACTGCTCTTTCTGAGCCGTGAAGACCCCGAAAAAGATATCCAGATGTACATCAACTCGCCCGGCGGCGTGATCTATGCCGGGATGGCAATTTACGACACGATGCAGATGATCCCCAACCGCATCAGCACGGTAGCGGTCGGGGTGACGGCTTCGTTTGGCACAGTTCTGCTGGCCGCCGGCACCAAGGGCAACCGCTACGCCCTGCCTCACGCCACCATCCACATGCACCAGCCTTTGGGCGGCGCGCAGGGTCAGGCTTCGGACATTGAAATTCAGGCGCGCGAAATTCTGCGTCTGAAGGCCCGCCTGAACAAAATCCTGGCGGATGCGACCAACCAATCGCTGGAAGTGATCGAGCGCGACACCGAGCGCGATTTCTACCTCGACGCTTACCAGGCGGTGGAATACGGCCTGGTGGATAAGGTGCTGGAGCCGCCCAAGAAGTAAGGGCAAGCGACGGAGGAATGCGGGGCCGGGCCGCGGCTTTCCCTTGGGGAAAACCAAGTCCGGCCTCGTTTTTTGAATGGAACAGCGTAAAGGTTGACAGTGATGAGTTTACCGGAACCAATTCAAGGGTTAATTCTCGACATGGACGGCGTATTGTGGCGCGACAGCCAGCCCATGCTGGATATGCCGGCCTTCTTCGCCGGGGTGGATGAGTTGGGAATTAAGGTGGTGTTTGCCACCAACAACGGCACGCGCAGTGTAGAAATGTACCTGGAAAAGCTGGCGGGGTTTGGCGTGCAGGCTCAGCCCTGGCAGATCGTCACCTCGGCGCTTGCTACGGCCGCCTACCTGAGCCAGCGCTTCCCGCAGGGCGGGCCGGTGTACGTGGTGGCCGAAGCAGGCGTTCAGCAGGCCCTGCAAGCCAAAGGCTTTGAGATCATTGACGACCGTCACAGCGAGGCCGCGGCCAAAGCGTGCATCGCGGTGGTGGCCGGGATGGACCGGGCCTTTAATTACGAAAAAATGGCCCGCGCGGCCCTGCTGATCCGCGCGGGGGTTCCCTTTATCGGCACGAATATTGACGTAACGTTCCCCTCGCCGCGCGGGTTAGTGCCTGGAGCGGGCGCTCTGCTGGCCCTGCTCGAAGCGGCTACGTCCGTCTCTCCGATTGTGATCGGCAAACCCGAGCCGTACCTGTACGAGTTCGCTCTGGAGCGGCTGGGCACGCCGCCCGCCGCAACCCTGGCAGTGGGCGACCGCCTGGAAACGGATATTCTGGGCGGACAGCGCACCGGATGCCCCACCCTGCTGGTGCTGACGGGCGTCACCACTGCTGAACAGGCCGCCGCCTGGCAGCCCCCGCCCGACCTGATTCTGCCCAACCTGGCAGACCTTCTGCCTTACCTGGCGCAAATGCGGGTGAAGCAGGGGCCGGATACGGGCAAACCCCAAGAAAGAGCAAGATAAAGCACGTATGACGCAGCCACTGATTTACGACCTGGATTATGAAGAACTACAAGCCCTGGTGCAGTCGTGGGGCGAACCGGCATACCGCGCCGGGCAAATCTGGCAGGGGGTGTACCGGCAGTTGTGGGACGCGCCGGAGCAGTTCACCAACCTGCCGAAAAAACTGCGCGAAACACTGGCCGCCGAACTGCGCTGGGAAGCCCTGACGCCAGACGTGACCGTGCAGTCGCAGGACGGCGAGACGGTGAAAACGCTCTTCCGCCTGCCGGACCGGCGCGCCATTGAAGCCGTGCTGATGCGCTACGATGAGCGCCGCACGCTGTGCATCTCATCTCAGGCGGGGTGCGCGATGGGCTGTGTTTTCTGCGCCACCGGGCAGATGGGCTTTCAGCGCCACCTGACCAGCGGCGAAATCGTGGCCCAGGTGCTGTATTACGCCCGCCAACTGCGCGAGCGCGGCGAGCAGGTGACCAACGTGGTGCTGATGGGCATGGGCGAGCCGTTCCATAACTACGAGGCCACCCTGAAGGCCATTGACCGGCTCAACGATGAGCGCGGGATGAACCTGGGGGCGCGCCGTTTTACCATCTCCACCGTGGGGCTGGTGCCGATGATCCGCCGGTTTGCCGCCGAAAAGCGCCAGGTAAACCTGGCCGTCAGCCTGCACGCCACCGAAGACGAGCGGCGCTCGGCCATGATGCCGGTGAACCGCAAATACAACCTTGCAGAACTGCTGGCGGCCTGCCGCGAATACGTGGAGCAGACCGGGCGGCGCATCACCTTTGAGTGGGCGCTGATCCGCGACGTCAACGATTCACCCGAAGAAGCCCGCCGGCTGGCCCAACTGCTGAAGGGCCTGCTGTGCCATGTCAACGTCATCCCGCTGAACCCCACGCAGAAGTACCCCGGCCAGGCCACCACGCGCGAGCGTGCCCAGGCCTTTGCCGACGTTCTCAACCAGGCCGGCATCCCCTGCACCATTCGCATCCGGCGCGGCATTGACATTCAGGCTGGCTGCGGCCAGCTTGCCTCGCGCCAGCCGGCGTAACTTTGATATAATCCTCGCCTATGGAAGAAAATTTCTTTAGTAAATGGAAAAAAGGGTTAGAGCGCACCAGTAGAGCCGCTTTCGGCCGGCTGGCAACCCTGTTTGGCGCAACGCACATCACCGAAGACACCTGGGATGAATTAGAGAGCATTCTGGTGCAGGCGGATATGGGCATTGAGACCACCGAGAGCGTGATGGCCGCCCTGCGCAAGCGCGTGGCCGATGAGGGGCTGGTGACGACCGCCGACCTGCAAAAAGCTCTGCGCGCCGAGCTGATTAACCGGCTGGACCCTCCCCCGCCGGTGAACCTCTCGGCGCACCGCCCGGCGGTGGTACTGCTGGTGGGCGTGAACGGCTCTGGCAAGACCACCACCGCCGCCAAACTGGGCAAGCAGTTCAGCCAGCAGGGCCAGCAGGTACTGCTGGCCGCCGCCGACACCTTCCGCGCCGCCGCTGTGGACCAACTGCAAGTGTGGGGCGAGCGCCTGAACCTGCCCGTCATCGCCGGAGCGCCCAACGCCGACCCCGGCGCGGTGGCCTACGACGCGGTTCAGGCGGGGATAGCGCGCAAGGTGGACGTGGTGCTGGTGGATACTGCCGGACGCCTGCACACCCGCTTTAACCTGATGGAAGAACTCAAGAAGGTTCACCGCGTGGTTGGCAAGGCCCTGCCGGGCGCGCCCCACGCCGTCTGGCTGGTGTTAGACGCCACAACCGGGCAAAACGCCATCCTTCAGGCGCGCGCCTTTAAAGACGCCGTCAAAGTTACCGGAGTGATCCTCGCCAAGCTGGATTCATCCGCGCGCGGCGGCATGGCGTTTGCCATCCAGCGCGAATTGGGCCTGCCGATCCTCTACGCCGGGTTGGGCGAAAAACCCGAAGATCTGCAGGTCTTCGACCGCGAAGCCTTTGTAGATGGCATCCTCACCCAGCGCGAGGCCGCCCGTTAGCAGGAACAACCGTACACCCATCTCTCATTGTGATCTGGGCTGATGGGGGCAAAAAATTCTTAAGGAGCATAACTGGCTATGCAAGACTTAGTGGACCGCCTGAAGACCCTGCTCGACACGATTGAGCAGTTACAGGTGCATCTTTGACCTGGCGAAAAAAGAAGCCGAACTAACCGCCTTACAGGCAAAATCTGAAGACCCTGAGCTGTGGAACGACGCCGCGCAGGCCCAGGCGCTGATGAAAAAGATCGCCGAACTGCGCGAGGAAATCGAACCGATCCATGAACTGCGCCGCCGCGCCCAAGAAACGCTGGAACTGGTGGAGCTGGATGACGAAAGCCTGCGCGCCGAACTGGAAGCCGAGGTAAACGCCCTCGAAGCCGAAACGGCCCGCCGCGAGGTCGGCGCGCTGCTGTCTGGCCCTTATGATAAGGGCAACGCCCTGCTGACGATCAACGCCGGGGCCGGGGGGACAGACTCGCAGGATTGGGCGGCGATGCTGGAACGCATGTACCTGCGGTGGGCCGAGCGCCGGGGCTATCAAGTAGAAATCCTCGACCGCACCGAAGGCGAAGAGGCCGGGATTAAGAGCGTGACGATAGCGGTGACCGGGCGCTACGCCTACGGCTACCTGCGCGCCGAAAAGGGCGTGCACCGGCTGGTGCGCCTCTCGCCCTTTGACGCCGCGCACCGCCGCCACACCTCTTTTGCCCAGGTTGAAGTACTGCCCGAAGTATCGGACGATGATTTGACGGTGGAGATCAACCCCGACGACCTGCGCATTGATATTTACCGCTCATCGAGCGCCGGCGGCCAGAACGTGCAGAAAAACGCCACCGCCGTGCGCATCACCCACCTGCCAACGGGGCTGGTCGTCTCGTGTCAGAACGAACGCTCGCAGATGCAGAACCGCGAGAACGCCATGCGCGTACTGCGCGCCCGCCTGATGGAGATGAAGCGCGAAGAGCAGGAAAAACAACTGGCCGAACTGCGCGGAGCCTACATCAAAGCCGAGTGGGGCAGTCAGATCCGCTCGTACGTACTGCACCCGTATCAGATGGTCAAAGATCACCGCACCGAACACGAGGTAGGCAATACCACGGCGGTGCTGGATGGAGAGATTGACAGTTTTATCGAGGCGTACCTGAGGAACCCGCGCGAAGCGGCGGCGGAATAAGACTCAACCTGCCTGCCGGGCGGGCCTGCGGCGGCCCGCCCGATTCATTTTCTTTTGCGAATCACCCCCGCAGTTGTAACAAAAATCACATACAATAGAGGCTGCAATCTCTCTTACCGTTGGAAGCCACGATCTATCTAGAGGAGAATACTGCCATGCTCGAAAAAACAGCCTGTGTTGTGCCTGCGGGGGTGTTAGAAGCCTTTATGCGGGACGTGTTTATCCGGTTGGGCGTGCCAGAAGATGACGCGCGCATCTGCGCGGAAATTCTCATCGCTTCGGACCTGCGGGGGATCGAATCGCATGGGATTGGCCGCCTGAAGATGT
Organism: Anaerolineaceae bacterium; assembly: GCA_034434155.1. Taxonomy (GTDB): domain Bacteria; phylum Chloroflexota; class Anaerolineae; order Anaerolineales; family Anaerolineaceae; genus DSYU01. Next base: position 19,552 of record DAOUAC010000043.1, on the reverse strand, counting down.
ATTATGACCGCATCCGTCAGGGCGTGCAAATGCCGGTGACGCAGATGGAAGTGGTGCGCGAATCGCCCACCACCGCCGTGATTGACGGACATCACGGCATGGGGCAGGTGATCGGCTACCGCTCGATGCAGATGGCAATCCAAAAGGCGCGGGCCTACGGGATGGGCGCGGTGGCGGTGCGCAACTCGGCGCATTTTGGCATTGCCGGTTATTACCCGCTGATGGCGATCAAAGCCGGGATGATCGGCATGGCCTTCACCAACGCCCGGCCCTCGATTGCCCCGACCTTTGGGGTGAAACCCATGCTGGGGACGAACCCGATTGCCTTTGGCTGCCCGACCGACGAGGACTGCCCCTTCCTCTTCGACGCGGCCACGTCCATCACTCAGCGGGGGAAGTTAGAAGTGCTGGCGCGCCTGGAAAAGCTGGCCCCTCAGGGCTGGGTGATTGACCAGCAGGGGCAGTTCCTGGTAGACCCGGCGGCCTGCCTGCAGGGGTTTGGGAAGGGCAGTGCGGCGCTTCTGCCGCTGGGCGGCCTGGGCGAAACCCTGGGCGGGCATAAGGGCTACGGCCTGGCGACGATGGTGGAAATCCTCAGCGCCTCGCTTCAGACCGGCGCGTTTCTCTACGGCCTGATCGGCCTGGATGAACAGGGCCGCAACGTCCCCAACCGCCTGGGCCATTTCTTTATGGCGATGAGCATCGAAGCCTTCTGTGACCTGGAAGATTTCAAAAAGACCACCGGCAGTATCCTGCGCGAACTGCGCGCCGCCACCCGCCAGCCCGGCTGTGAGCGCATCTACACCGCCGGAGAAAAAGAGTACGAGAATGAAATCCGCATCCGGCGGGAGGGAGTTCCCATCGTGCCGAATTTGTTGAAGGACGTGAAAGTCATCCTGGACGAGTTGGGGATGGAAGAATACCGTCCGGTATTTTTTGGCAATTAGCGGTCAGCCACTTAAGCGGGTCGCTGTCGGCGGTTCAGATTTTTGTAAGACACAGAGCTGTCAGCGGATTTTTGGGAACAGATTGAGCGGATGAGCCGTGTTGGATGTCAATCCGTTTCATTTGTTCCTGACCCATTGGAATGGGCGGCCCATCGGAATGGGTGACCCATCGGAATGGGCGGCCCATCGGAATGGGCGAGCATCCGTTGACAGCTCTGGGTTTGATTTAATGCTGAAAAAAATCTGAACCACACCGCATTTTGCACTTACCCTTGAAATCTCTATGCGGTACAGGGTATATTAAGTGCGGCAGGCATTGGAAGTAGATGGCATTCGAAAGCAGGATCGGTCATGGTCAAATCAGAGGTGATAGGGATTGAAAATTTGCTCGATTCACTGCCCGAACATTTCTCGGCAGTGGACCGTGAGATGATTCTGCGCGCGTACCGCTTTGCCGAAAAGGCCCACGAAGGGCAAAAACGGGCTTCGGGCGAGCCGTACATCACTCACTGCCTGGCTGTGGCGCACATCCTGAGCGAGCTGAACGTCTCGCCGGCGATGATTATCGCGGGGCTGTTACACGATACGGTGGAAGATACCGACGTGACCCTCAACGACATCCGCGGCGAATTCGGCGAGGACGTTGCCCAAATGGTAGACAGCGTCACCAAGCTGACCAACCTGCCGCGCGTCTCGCGCGGAGACATGCGCGAAGGGGAAGAGGACGACGCGGACGATGCGGACTCTCTGCCGCCCGAAGAAGAGGATGCCCGCAAGCGCGCCCTGACGCAAGAAACCCTGCGCAAGACCTTCCTGGCAATGGGCGAAGACATCCGCGTGGTGATTATTAAGCTGGCGGACCGGCTTCACAACATGCGCACGTTGGGGTACATCCCTGAAGAGCGCCGCCGGCGCATTGCGCAGGAAACGCTGGATATTTTCGCGCCGCTGGCGAACCGGCTGGGCATCTGGCAGTTTAAATGGGAACTGGAAGACCTGGCCTTCCGCCACGTCAACCCCGAAAAATTCAAAGAAATCGCCGATCTGCTGGCACAGCGGCGCACCGACCGCGAAACGCAGGTGCGCGAGATCATCGCGCGGCTGAAAAGCATCTTAGAGAAAGAGGGCATCGAAGCAGAGATCACCGGGCGGCCCAAGCATATCTATTCGATCTACAAAAAGATGCAGGAAAAGTCGAAGCCGTTTGATATGCTGATGGACCTGCGCGGCGTCCGCCTGATCGTGCCGGATAAGCAAGACTGCTACGCCGCGCTGGGCATCATCCATACCCATTGGCGGCCGATCCCGCATGAGTTTGACGACTATATCGCCGCGCCCAAAGAAAACATGTACCAATCCCTGCATACCGCAGTGATTTATGACGACGGCAAGCCGTTAGAGGTGCAGATTCGCACGCGCGAGATGCACGAAAACGCCGAATTCGGCATTGCGGCCCACTGGCGCTATAAAGAGAAGAACAAACAGCGCGACGATACCTATGAACAGCGCGTCAATATGCTGCGCCGCCTGATGGACTGGCGGCAAGACGTCCTCTCGGCCCAGGAATTTATGGACGGGATGAAGACGGACGTCTTTAAAGACCGCGTTTACGTGTTTACGCCGCGCCGCGACATCATTGACCTGCCGGTGAATTCCACGCCGATTGATTTTGCCTATCACGTCCACACGGAAATCGGCCACCGCTGCCGGGGCGCGAAAGTCAACGGCAAGCTCGTCACGCTGGATTACCAGCTCCAGACGGGCGACGTGGTAGAAATCCTCACGGCCAAGCACGGCGGCCCCAGCCGCGACTGGCTGAACGCCAACCTCAAGCTGGTCAACACCCAGCGGGCCCGCTCGAAGATCCGCGCCTGGTTCAAACAGCAGGACCGCGAGCAGAATTTAGAACAGGGCAAAGAGATTTTGGAGCATGAGATCAAGCGCCTGGGGCTGACAGACGTGGATCTGGAACTGCTGGCGCATTCGCTCGACTACCGCACGCCCGAAGATTTATACGTGGGCATCGGCTGTGGCGATGTTTCGGTCAGTAAAATTGTGAACAAGCTGGGCGACCTGGGCAGAGAAAAGCAGGACCCCCTGCTGGTTCCCAACGCGCCCGAACCGAAAGAAAACGACGGCAGTGTTTCGGTGCTGGGGTTAAAGGGGATGCTGACTACCTTCGCGCGCTGTTGTAAGCCGGTGCCGGGGGATGACATCGTGGGGTACATCACGCGCGGGCGCGGCGTGACCATTCACCGGCAGGACTGCCCGAACATCCTGCAAAAGACGGATAAAGAGCGCATCATCAAGGTGAATTGGGGGCAGGCCCCCAAAACCTACCCGGTTCCGGTGGAAATTCGCGCTTACGACCGGCAGGGCCTGATGGGCGACATTTCGAATGTGTTAAATGAGGAAGGCATCAACATCATTGACGTGAACCTGAAGGTCAGCCATCATCTGGCGGCGCTGAACCTGGTGCTGGAAGTGGGAGATATTGCCCAGCTCAGCCGGGTGCTGACGCGCATCGAAAACCTGCCCAACGTCACCGAGGCTCACCGCGTGCGGCCCGGCTAAAAGGCGGCGGATAAGCCCCCCAACCTGCCAGCGTTCACGGCATCACACGCTCTTATAGGAAAAAACTTTGACCAACAACCTGTTATCCGTTCAAGAAGCTCAGGCGCATATATTGGCGGCTTTTCAGGCCGTCGAAACCGAAGAAGCGGCGGTCACCGCCTGTACCGGGCGGGTGCTGGGGGAAGAGATTCGCGCGGCGGCAGACCTGCCAGCTTTTGATAATTCCAGCATGGATGGCTTTGCGGTGCGGGCCGCCGACGTGAGCGCCGCCGCCCCCGAAGCCGGGGTGACGCTGGAAGTCATCGGAGATATTCCGGCGGGGAGCGTGCCGGGCTTCCGGTTAGAGGCGGGCCAGGCGGCGCGGATTATGACGGGCGCGCCGCTGCCGGCCGGGGCCGACGCGGTCGTTCCGGTAGAAGATACCGATAGGACGCGCAACGGCGCGCCGGGCCGGGTGGTGGTGTACGCGGCGGTGCGCGCCGGGCAGTACGTGCGTCCGCGCGGGCAAGACATCCGCCAGGGGCAATTACTGCTTCCGCGCGGGCGGCTGTTGAAGCCGCAAGACGCCGGCCTGCTGGCCTCGATTGGGCGCGAGCGGGTGAAGGTCTACCGGCGGCCCCGCGCGGCCCTGCTCTCTTCGGGCGACGAGCTGGTCCCCCCCGGCCAACCCCTGGGGCCAGGGCAGATTTATGACGCCAACCGCTACACGCTGGCCGCCCTGCTGGAGCGCGCCGGGGCGGAGGTCTTTCCTTTGGGCATCGCCCGCGATGACCCGCGCCAGGTGGAGGCACTGCTAAGGCGCGGCCTGGAACTGCACGTAGACCTGATCGTCACCTCAGCGGGGGTCAGCGTGGGCGCGTTTGATTACGTCCGCCATGTGATCGAAGAACACGGCCAGCTCAGCTTGTGGCGCGTCAACATGCGGCCCGGCAAGCCGCTGGCGTTTGGCTCTTTCGAGGGCATCCCCCTGATCGGCCTGCCCGGCAACCCGGTCTCGGCGTTTGTGGGCTGTCGGGTGTTTGTCATTCCGGTCATCCGGCGGTTGAGCGGGGCCGCGCCGGGCGGCGAACTGCGCTTTACGGCCCAACTGGCTCACCCCATCGAATCGGACGGGCGCGAGAGCTACCTGCGCGCCATCGTCCACCCAGAAGCGGGCCGGCTGGTAGCGTCACTCACGGGGCATCAGGGTTCGGGGAATCTCTATTCTTTGGTACAGGCAAATGCTTTACTGATTGTTCCCTCTGGTGTAAAATCGCTCCCGGCAGGTTCAGAGGTAGAAGTCTGGTTTTTTGATACTTTCTGAACAAATTTCCAGTTTTGCTCTCGCTAAACCATTGAAAAGTAAGCCGCTCTTCTGTATAGTATTGCTGGACTGGGAACCTGCCCTTCAAAGTTCATGGATGCGTTACCGCAAGCGGCTCGCAGGCCCTGTGGGATGATCCGCAGCACGGCGATCAGGAGTGCGGCGCGCATTTCTGGTTAAATCTTTAAGCCCAAGGCAGGAGGAGAACACAATGCCTCGAATTCGGTGTCATTATCTCGATTGCGTATTCCTCGATGAAGGCTACTGCAGCGCGGCCCAGGTGGAGATTGACCCTGACACCGGCTGTAACACCTACAGTCCTAACGCAGAAGCCGCCGCCGGGGATGATTGGGATGAAGAAGAAGAACTGGAAGAATGGGAAGAACTCGAGGATGAAGAACTCGAGGATGAAGATGAACCCTGGGTAGACGAAGAAGAAGACAGCGTCTGACACCCGCCCATCCTGACGTTCTGAACCAGGCCCCGGAAGCGCCCTTCCGGGGTTTTTGGTGAAAAGGGTTGTATCGTTATGCTCCGCGATGAAGTAAAAACGCTGCGCATTAATTACGCCGCCGGACTGCTGGACGGGGCTTTCTTTGGCGGCGGGATCGGCTTTGCCTCTTTCGCCACCGTTCTGCCGCTGTTTGTCGCCACGATGACCGATTCGGCCATGCTGATCGGCCTGATCTCGGCCCTGCACGTGGTGGGCTGGCAGATTCCACAGCTTTTGGTCGCCAACCGCGTAGCGCGGATGGAACGCTTTAAGCCGATGGTAATGTGGATGACGATCCACGAGCGCGTGCCGTTTGTGGGCCTGGCGTTGATCGCCCTGGGCTATGAGCGGCTTGGCCCTACTGCCGCGGTGATTTTAACCTTTCTGATGATCGCCTGGCAGGGCTTTGGGGCCGGCTTTACCGCCAACCCCTGGCAGAATATGATCGGCAAGGTAATTCCACCCGATTACCTGGCGACGTTCTTTGGGTTACAGTCTTCCGCCGCCAATTTGCTGGCGAGCGGGGCGGCAGTGGCCGCCGGGCTGATCTTAGAGCGCCAACCCTTCCCGATCAACTTCGCAGTCTGCTTTTTGCTCTGTTCGGGGATGCTGGTGCTGTCGTACATCGCCCTGGCCTTTACGCGCGAGCCGGCCAGCCAGAAGGTCATCACCAAAGCGGAGCAGGTTCCGCTGGGGCATGCCATCCGGCGCATTCTACGCGAAGACCGCACCTTCGTCTGGTTCCTGGTGGGCCGCTGGATCGTCCAGTTTGGCACGATGGCATTTGGTTTCTACACCGTCTATGCCGTCAAGCGGTTGGGGGCCAGTGAAGCGGCGGTGGGGGTGCTGACCAGCGTGCTGATGATCGCCCAGGTGATCGCCAACCCCCTGCTGGGCTGGCTGGCCGACCGCTGGAGCCGCAAGGGAACGCTGGAACTCGGCGCGCTGGCGATTTTCTTCAGCGCCCTGCTGGCCTGGCTGGCCCCCTCGGTGGAGTGGCTCTACCCGGCCATGGTGCTGGCGGCGCTGGCGAACACAGCTTTTTGGACGGTGGTGATGGCCGTGGCCTTGCAGTTCGGCAAAGAGGAAGACCGGCCTACCTACGTGGGCATGGCAAACACATTTGTGGCCCCGGCTACCATTGTTGCGCCCCTGCTGGGGGGCTGGCTGGCCGATACAGGGGGGTATGCGATCACGTTCATGGTGGCGGCAGGGGCCGGCCTGCTGGCAACGCTGGCTTTTCACTTTTTTGTACAGGATCAGAAGTAAGCCCAGACAGCAGAAACAAACCTCCGGGTTTATCCGGGTTGATCTGTGTTCCCCTTCTTAAGGTACGAGGCGATGGCTTCGGCGAGGGCGGCGCGGATGGGGGTGTAGACGATGCCCAGCTCGCGCTGGGCTTTCGAGCCGTCGAAGCAAAAGCCGTGCCAGAGCGTGCGGGCGGCGTCTAGAGATAATCCCCACAGGGGCGGGCGCCCGGTGAGGGCCGCCGCGGCGCTGAACAGACCGGCCGCGGCCAGCACCAGCGGGTCTGGCAGGCGCAGGGGGGGCAGAGGCACAGCCGAAACGGCGCTGACCAGTTGGGTGAATTCACGCCCGGTGAGGACCTCTGCGCCTAACAGATATTTCTGCCCGACGGCCTGGGGGCGCGTCATGGCCTGGATGAGCGCCTCCACTACATCGCCAACGTAAACGTAGGTGGCCGGCGAGTGATGAAAAATGGTGCTGGGCAGGCGGCGGCGGACGAGGTCTTGGATGTAATGGCCGCTGGGCTTGTCATCGCCTGCGCCTAAGACAATGCCCGGGTACAGCACCACCAGAGGCAGGCCAAAGCGGTGGTGAAAGTCCCAAGCGAGGCGCTCGGCGGCGGCTTTGGTGCGGGCGTAGGCGCTGAAGAGGCGGGGGCCGGGCGGGTCATCCTCGGTGAAGGGACAGGCCGCCGGTCTGCCATACACCACCGCCGTGCTGATATACACCACCCGCCCCACCCCGGCCTGACGGGCGCTTGCCAGCACGGTCTGCGTGCCTTCCACGTTGACGCGGTAAAAATCGCCGGGGCGGCGCTCCCACATCGAATAGAGGTTCGCCAGGTGAAAGAGGCCGCCGCACCCGCGCATGGCCGCGGCCAGCGCCGCGCCATCATGGACACTGCCGGGGATGATCTCCACCTGACCGCCCAACCAGGCGGCGGCACGCTCTGGATGGCGGGCCAGACAGCGCACGCGGCAGCCCTCTGCCAGCAGGCGCTGAACCAGCCGCCGGCCAATGAAACCGGTTGCTCCGGTGACGAAAATGTTCAACCTGATGCTCCGTATGGTTCATCAACGCGCCGCCCAAAGCCGGGCTGAGGGAGCGCGGGAAGCCCTAATCATATCTCAGATTGGCCCTTTTTATACTACAATCAAACAAATGATTTAGGAGGGAACCCGAAATGACCGACTGGTACCGGCTTTCCGTCGAAGAAACGGTGCGCGAACTAAATACCGACCCACAGCAGGGCCTGAGCCTGGAAGAGGTAACCCGCCGCCAGGAACAGTACGGCCCCAACGAGCTGATTGACCGGGGGGTTAAAAGCCCCTGGGCGATTTTGTGGGAACAGCTCACCGGCATTATGGTGGTGATCCTGATCGTTTCGGCGGTGATCTCGATCATCTTGGGCGAATTCACCGATGCGATCGTGATTTTGGTCATCGTGATACTCAACGCGCTGTTGGGGTTCATCCAGGAATACCGCGCCGAGCAGGCCATGGCCGCGCTGAAGCGCATGGCCGTGCCGCGGGTACACGTGCGCCGGGCGGGACATCTGCAAGAAGTGCCGGCCCGCGAGCTTGTGCCGGGCGACATCATCCTGATCGAAGCCGGCAGTGCTATCCCCGCGGATGCGCGCGTATTGGAGAGCGTCAACCTGCGGGTGCAGGAAGCGGTGCTGACGGGCGAGTCGGAAGCGGTGGAGAAGACCGCTGAAGCCATGGCGGGCGAACACACCGCGCTGGGCGACCGGGTGAATATGCTCTATATGGGAACCGCCGCCACTTATGGGCGGGGCAGTGCAGTGGTGACGGACATAGGCATGGCAACGCAGTTGGGCAAGATTGCCGAGATGATCCAGGCGGTTGGGATCGAAAAGACGCCGCTCCAGCGCCGTTTGGAACAGTTGGGGCGCGGGCTGGCGGCGGCCGCGCTGGCAATTGTGGCAGTGGTGTTTGCCCTGGGCCTCTTGCGCGGCGAAGATCTGCGGCTGATGTTCCAGACGGCCATCAGCATGGCAGTAGCCGCCGTGCCAGAAGGCCTGCCGGCCGTGGTGACGATTGCCCTGGCGCTGGGGGCTCAGCGCATGTTAAAGCGCAACGCCCTCATCCGCAAACTGCCGGCGGTGGAAACCCTGGGATCGGTAACGGTGATCTGCTCGGATAAAACCGGCACGTTAACGCAGAACCGGATGACGGTGACGATTGTGGACGTGGCCGGTCATAAGCTGAATTTACAACAGCGCCTGCGCAGTTTTAGCCCAACGGTGAACCGCAACGAAGGGGCCGAAGAAGTACTGCTGGCCGACCCCTCGGTGGTGCTGACGCTGACCGGCGGGGCGCTGTGCAATGATGCCGCGCTGGAGCCGGTAGCCGGCGAACCGGGCATCTTTTCATCCATCGGCGACCCCACCGAAGGGGCGCTGGTGATCGCCGCCGCCCGCGCCGGGCTGTGGAAGGACGAGCTGGAAAGGGCCTTTCCGCGCGCCGCCGAACAGCCGTTTGACTCAGAGCGCAAGCGCATGACCACCGCCCACCGCATCCGGCCCGCCGACCTGCCGCCGGTGCTGGAATCTTACCTCGTCCGCCACCCCGACCTGCTGAAGGGCGATCAGGTCATCACCTTTACCAAGGGGGCGGTGGACGGCCTGTTAGAAGTCTCCAGCCGGGTCTGGGTGGCGGGCCGGCCCGAACCGCTGACTCAGCACTGGCGCGAGCGCATTCTAGAAGCCAACAACGAACTGGCCGCCAACGGAATGCGCGTGTTGGGGGTAGCCTTTAACCTGCATCCGGCGGATGTGCTGGAAGACAAAGATTTTCCATTTGAGCGAGACCTGATTTTCGTCGGGATGGTGGGGATGATTGACCCCGCGCGTCCAGAGGTCAAAGAGGCCGTGGCCGTGGCGCAGCAGGCGGGCATCCGCCCGGTGATGATTACGGGCGATCACCCGCTGACGGCGCTGTACATCGCCCGCGAGTTGGGCATCGCGGAGAAAGACGGGGCCGCCGCCCGCGGCGGGCATGTGCTGACCGGCAAAGACCTGGCCGAGATGGACGTTGTTCAGCTCGAAGAGGTGGTGGAAGAGACGCCGGTATACGCGCGTGTCTCGCCGGAGCATAAGCTCAAGATCGTCCAGGCTTTGCAAGAGAAGGGCCACATCGTCGCCATGACCGGCGACGGGGTGAACGACGCGCCCGCCTTGAAGAAGGCCGATATTGGCGTGGCAATGGGCATTACCGGCACGGATGTATCCAAAGAAGCGTCGGACATGATTCTGCTGGACGATAACTTTGCGACGATTGTGGCCGCGGTGGAAGAAGGCCGCCGCATCTACGATAACATTCGCAAGTTCGTCAAGTACACGATGACCTCGAACGCCGGCGAGATCTGGGTGATGCTGTTGGCCCCCTTCTTGGGGATGCCCCTGCCGCTGACGCCGCTGCAAATCTTGTGGGTGAACCTGGTCACCGATGGACTGCCCGGTCTGGCGCTGACGATTGAGCCAGCCGAGCGCAACACCATGCGCCGCCCGCCCTACCCGCCCAACCAGAACATCTTCGCGCGCGGCATGGCCCGCGATATCCTCTGGATCGGCCTGCTGATGGGACTGGTTGCGCTGGGGGTGGGATATTGGTTCTGGACGCTGGACGCGCCCGCCTGGCAGACGATGGCCTTTACGACGCTGACGCTGGCGCAGATGGGCAACGCCCTGGCGACCCGTTCGGAACGCGATACGATCTTCCAGATTGGGCTGTTCTCGAACCGGGCTATGTTGGGGTCTATTCTGCTCACGTTTGTACTGCAAATGGGGGTGGTGTACCTGCCCTTTATGAACCAGGTGTTTGAGACGACGCCCCTTTCGCTGGCGGAACTGGCGATCAGCCTGGCGTTCAGCGTGATTGTGTTCTTCGCGGTGGAGGCGTTTAAGTTCTTTTACATTCAGAAGCGGCCTTAACCGAAAAAAGAGCGTCACCTTTGGGTGGGTAAGCGCATCTACCCATTGGAGGAATAAATATGTCTGCGAAAAAACGACAACAGCGATCCCGATCCAAACTATCGCCCTGGGCGTGGATCATTCCCATTGCGGTGGTGGCCGCGGTGATTGGGGCGGTGATCTTTTTCCAGCAGGGCAAAACGCCAGCCGGCACCGAGACGACCCTGCCCAAAGAAATTTCGGCAGTCGAGGCGGCGCAGAAGCGCGAGGCGGGCGCTTTTCTGCTGGACGTGCGCCAGCCGGACGAGTGGGAGGCCGTTCACATCCCGGGGGCCACGCTCATCCCGCTGGATCAACTGGAAACGCGCCTGAACGAAGTTCCCCGCGACCAGGAAGTGGTGGTGGTGTGCCGCTCTGGCAACCGCAGTGCCACCGGACGCGATATTTTGCTCAACGCCGGGTTTAAACAGGTGACGAGCATGGCCGGGGGCATGAACGACTGGCAGAGGCAGGGTCTGCCGACCGTCAGCGGGCCGTAGCAGGCAGGGGTTCGGAGCGGAAGGAAAGCGCCAGGTGGATTCAAAAGCCCGGCAGTCTAAACGTCAGGGCATTTTTTTGACAATCAGGGCGGTGATGGCTTCGAGGGTGTTGAGGATGGAGAAATCGAGGTCTTCGCCCAGGCGCACGCCCAATTCGCGCTCGATTTCGGCGAAGATTTCGAGCGCGGCAATCGAATCGATGCCGTAATCGCGGATGTCGGCGGCGGGGGGCAGTTCGGCCAGCGTAACGCCGGCGCGCAGGTAGGGGCGCACGATGGCGGCAACCTGGCGGTAGATTTCTGCTTGGGTGGGCATAGGTGGTTCCCCCTACGGAAAATAAAACCGCTCCTCGCGGAGAGGAGCAGCGGGTTGGGGTGGGTTTTCTTCAGGCTGGGGGCAAAGGATTCGAACCTCTACAAACAGATCCAGAGTCTGCTGTCCTGCCGTTAGACGAGCCCCCAGTGGGGTTCAACGGTGGCTATTGTACCACCGTGGGGAGAGATTGTCTAGGGTTTTGGGGGAGGTCAATAGGGTGAACGCATCAAAACATAGGTTCTATGGAAAGAGGTGTTTGTCATTGCGAACGGAGGGCCGGGAACAGGGCAGTCTACCTAAAATGTGCTTCCCTTTGGCAAGGAGTGAAGCAATCCGATGGTCAGGCACGGTGATTGCTTCATCGGCCCGGTGGTAGTGCCGCTTTCCAGAGGTAATATACCTTCCCGATGCCTCCACGCAATGACAATTGATAGAACGGGCGTTTTGATGCGTTTACCCTAGGGAGGTCAATAGGGCAAACGCATCTTAGGTCTAGACAAGTAGAAGAAAAACCAGTATCTTGCCTACAACAGGAGGCAAGATGGAAAACAAAATCAGCGAGACGATTGAGAAACACTTTGGGACGATCCCCGAGCCACGGGTAGAGCGAACGCGGCTGTATGAGCTGCCAGAAATTTTGTTGATCGCGATCTGTGCGATCATGTGTGGGGCGGAGAGTTGGGAAGATATCGCCGCCTTTGGAAACGATCAAAAAGAATGGTTGCGAACGATCCTGCCCTTAGCGAATGGGATCCCCTCGCATGATACCTTTCGGCGGGTGTTTGGACTGATCGATGCGGTCGCCTTTCAAAAGAGCTTTATCAGTTGGGTGCAGGCCGTTAGCCGCCTAACCCAGGGCCAGGTGATTGCGGTGGATGGCAAGAAACCACGCGGATCGCAAGACAAGGGCATCGGCAAAGGAGCGATTGACATGGTCAGTGCGTGGGCGACCGAGAACCAACGGGTGTTAGGGCAGATCAAGGTGGATGATAAGTCGAATGAAATCACGGCTATTCCCGAACTGCTGCGGATGCTGGTGATTACGGGCTGTATTATTACGACCGATGCGATGGGCTGCCAGGTGGAGGTCGCCCAAACCTGCGTGGATCAGCAAGCCGATTATGTGTTAGCGCTCAAAGAAAACCAGGGAAATTTGTATCAGGATGTTAAACTGCTGTTTGCAGACCTGGAAAGCTCCCAATCCCAGGCCTACGCCTATGATTATGCCGACAGTTTTGACAACACCCATGGGCGTGCTGAGAAACGACAGTGCTGGACCATCGCCGATCCCCAAATCCTCCAGCAGTTACGCGGTGCCGAGCGCTGGCCGAACTTGGGTTGTGTCGTCCGGGTACGGTGTACCTACCAGGATGGCAGCGGGCAGAAATGCGAAGATCGCTTTTTCCTCGCCAGTCTGAAAGGCCAAGCCAGACAACTCTTAGGCTCCGTTCGCTCCCATTGGGGGGTCGAAAACAACCTGCACTGGGTCCTCGATATCGCCTTTCGTGAAGACGATTGCCGGGTCCGCAAGGATCAAGGTCCGCAGAATTTCGCGGTGCTGCGTCACATTGCGCTCAACTTGCTCCAAGCCGAGAAAACCTCCAGACGCTCGATCAAGGGCAAGCGCCTGCAAGCTGCATGGAAGACCGATTACCGTGAAAAGGTACTCGCTGGCTTTGCCAACCTCTCTGAACTTGTCTAGACCTAACATGCGTTTACCCTAGGGAGGTCAAAAGCCAGGGGCAGGCTGGAACTACACGTCAATTCTTAAGGTTTTTCCGCTAGAGATAAACCACTGCCCATCGATCTGCACCAAAATAAACTCGCGCAGACCGCCGCCGTCATACACTCGTGCCGTCGTTTTACCATTCGCAATCTCGATGGCCTCGAAAGCCAGTTCTGTTTTATGAGTAGATTTGTCTACAATCCCCAATATCTGACCATGATTTTTTGCTTGCAGTTCGTCCAAATCCTTTTTCGTCAGTTCTCGATTTTCCTCTCTGGCCTTTTTAATGGCATCTTTCAACATCTCCGATCCCTGGCCTACCAGCATATCTTGAACCTGCATCATGGTCAGGAAACCAGCCGTCCGGGCACGTTCCTTTCCATATACTTCTTCGATCAAAGCACGTTGTTCTTCGTCAATGGGGTAGTCTCCGGTATCGACCAGCACTTCCGGGTAGCGACTAACGTCACCTCCTCCCGCGCGTGCAGTAGTCTGAATCTCATACCAGTTTTCGATTACCTTCTCGATCTTCTTTTCCTCTTCTGGCAGTCCACTTCCTCGATAGCTCATGCCGGCGTCTACTGAACTTTTGTTGGCAACAACCAAGAGCAAAAGGATTATTCCAGTACCCACAAGGGTGCCAAAAAGAATCTTGTTTTTCATGTTTATCCTCCAAGCTTAGTAAATCAGATGCCAAAACGCTTTTGCATAATTTGGGCCCTCTACCAACCAATCCCACTTAATGTGACGTCGATCATTAGAGTGAGAGTTAGCTAATAAATGCCATTGGCCTGCATAAGCGCCTTCCTCAACATTTCCCCACCCTACAATCACTCTCGCATGGGTATACTCTGTCTTGCCATCATACGGATCAGCATCCATAAAAAAGAAATCGCCTTTGGTCAAGTCTGTGCCATTGTACCGGTAGGCAAACCGCTGGCCGGCATAGGCACTGGCGTGACTGTTCATGCTGAGAACCTGCTGCCAGGTGATCGAACCTGAACAGTTACCCGCCGACTGGCAGCGATACCACCAATCCCAATTGGTGTCAGCCTGGGTCGTAACGCCAATCATGGGGATGCCGCCGGTGATGAGCATTTGAGATAAATAGCTGACACAATCCCACTGATAGGTAGGAAAGTTGTTCGTGTTTCTGCCCCTGGCCCATTCGTCCGCATAGGTTACTGCTTTATCCCGATCGTATATTTCCGTCAGCGGTTTGTTGAGGACAAAATTGTCGATATCGACAAAGGTATTGCTGGAGCTTGGGTTAAGGGTATTGGTCACTGTGATGTTGATGACGTGGGGAATGTTTTCAGCCAACCCGGTGTACGTCACCCCCAGGTGCCTCATCAGACCGTAGGAATACAAATCCATGTAGCCTTTGTCTTCACCGTCGATGGTGATGGCGGCAATACCGCGATTATTGGCTTTGGAAAACATGTACGTGATCGAGTTGCCGACAAACGTAAAGCGGAGTAGCTCAGTAGCCACGCCGCTCCAACGCAGGGTGTTGTTGTAGGCTCCACTGACACCTGTGGCACGATACCAATTCGCATCGGGGAAATAGCGGATAATAGTCTGCGGGTCGCTGTCATCATATTGAGCGGCGCTATCGACATACTGGATGTTCGAGGTGAACGCATCTACGTCAATAAAGCCGTCCCCAACAACCTCGACTTTGATCGTGTGGCTTCCCTCGGTGGGCAGCATCCACGTTCTGCCAACCTGCCTTCTGATTTCGGGAGCGTATGCGCTGATGGTTTCGATGTAGTTACCATCCAGGTATATTCTGGCGCTGCCCCGGTTGTAAGCCATGGAATACCAGTACGTGATTGCCCTGCCTGAAAAACTAAACTGTGCGTAGTTGCCAGACGAGCCGGATAAGTGCAGAGTATTGAACATGGCATTCGAGTAACCGGCGCTTGTCCACGCTCCCCCATAACTGATGGCTGAGGTATTGGCATTATCCACTGTGATTGAAGGAAGAGAATATAAGGAAAGGTTAGAACTGGTGCTTGTGCTTGCTTGCGATACCATGCTAGAAGCAGGTAAGGCTGCATAACTAAGAATTAATACGAGCATGACAAGCCACCTGGAATGCTTCCTATTCATTTTGATTCTCCTGCAAGGAATTCAGTATACTTATAGTACAGCATTTTTCGTATTTGTCAAATATTAAATTCTAAAACAAAAAATCAACAATGAAAAAGTTGCACATAGGATGATTCGCAAGATGTAAAAAAGGTTAGCCGTTTTAAGGAGAAGGATAAAGGACTTCTCCTTAAAACGGCTAACCTTTGATGATGCCCTAAGCTCAGGCGTTGGATCGCTACGTCACGTTTTCCAGCAGGTGAATGGCGCGGTGGATGCGCGCTAAGACCTTCTCGCGCCCGATCAGTTCCATGCTCTCGAACAGGGGCGGGCTGACTTTCTGCCCGGTGACGGCGACGCGCAGGATGCCAAACACCTGCCCGGCGTTCAGGCCCAGCTCGTCCACCAGGGCGCGCATGGGCGGCTCGGCAGTCTCGGGGCGCAGGTCGGGCAGGGCGGCTAAGACCTGGTAACTGCGCCGCGCCGCCTCGGCGGCCTGCCCAGCCGTCAGCCCTTTGGGGATCAGGTCGGATGGGTCGGCGGGGGTGACGTCTGCCTGGAAGAAAAAGCCGGCCACTTCGGGCGCATCGGTCAGCACCGTCAGCCGCTCGCGGATGAGGGGGATCATGCGCAGAAGCAAGTCGGGGTCTACGGTGTAACCGGCCCGCTCAAAGTAGGGGCGCAGGCGGGCGGCCAGGTCTTCCGCGGCCAGGGCGCGGATATGCACGCCGTTGAAATAGTCGAGCTTGGAGAAGTTGATCGCCGCCGGAGCGGGGTTGAGCTTCTCCAGGCTGAACTTTTCGATCAGATCGGGCAGGGTGAAGACCTCGGTATGGCCGTCGTAGCTCCAGCCCATCAGGGCGATCCAGTTCACCACGCCTTCTGGAATATAGCCCAGGTCGGCGAGGTCTTTGATAAAGATCGAATAGCCGTCCTTCATCAGGTCTGCCGACTCGCGCTTGCTCATCTTGCCCTTGCCGGAGGGCTTGAGGAACACCGAAAGATGCACCCAGACCGGCTCTTGCCAGCCAAAGGCGCGGATGATGTGCGCATGCAGGGGCAGAGAGGGCAGCCATTCGGAACTGCGCAGTACGTGGGTGATCTTCATCAGGTGGTCATCCACCATAGCGGCCAGGTGGTAGACGGCGAACCCGTCGGATTTAATCAACACGGCATCGTCAATCATGCTGTTTTCGACGGTGATCTCGCCGCGCAGTAGATCGTGGAAGGTGATGGAGCCTTCGCGCGGGACTTTAAAGCGGATGACGTGCTTTTCGCCCGCCGCGACGCGCCGGGCGGCCTCGTCGGGGTCCAGGGCGCGGCACGTGCCGGGGTACAGGTAGGTGCGCTTGGCCTTTTGGGCTTCCTGACGGGCCTTTTCCAGCTCTTCGGGCGTGCAAAAGCAGGGGTAAGCGTGACCGGCGGCTACCAGGCGGTTGGCATATTCCCGGTAGATTTCTTTGCGCTCCGATTGGCGGTAGGGGCCGTAGGGGCCGCCCACATCGGGGCCTTCATCCCACTCCAGGCCCAGCCAGCGCAGGCTGTCCATCAATTCTTGCTCAGCGCCTTCCACGTAGCGCTTGCGGTCGGTATCTTCGATGCGCAGGATGAACTGGCCGCCGGTCTGGCGGGCGATGAGGTAATCATAAAGGGCGGTGCGCCCACTGCCCAGGTGAGTATGACCGGTTGGCGAGGGGGCAAAGCGCACGCGCACGGGGGGCAACTTCTCTGTCATTGCACGCTCCATTGTTAGAATTCCAGCGGCTTATGCCGCATGATAACGCTCTCCACCAGGCCAATGCCGAGGGCCAGCGAGAGCAAAGAACTGCCGCCGTAGCTGATGAACGGCAGTGTCAGCCCGGTGACGGGGATGACTTTGAGATTCACCCCAATATTAACCGCAGTTTGGAAAAAAATCAAAACGCCAAATCCGTAGGCGATGAGCGAGCCGAAGAGGTCCGAGGCTTTGCTGGCGGCACGGAAACAGCGCAGGATGACAAAGACGATCAGGGCGACGACCAGGACCGTCCCCACGAAGCCGAACTCTTCGGCCATGGCCGAAAAGATAAAGTCGGTGTGGCGCACCTTGAGGAAGCGCAACTGCACCTGGGTTCCCTGGCCGTAGCCCATGCCAAACCAGCCGCCCGACCCAATGGTGATGAGGGCCTGCTCCACGTTGTAAGAGTCGCCGTGACGGGCGTTAGGGTCTGGCACTAAGAAATTCAAGACGCGCTGTACCTGGTAAGGCTGGATGATGGGAATATGCTCCATCAGGCCGGTGTAGACCAGCAAAAGGAAGGCCGCCAGGCCCAAGACGGCCAGCCCGGCGAACAGCGCCAGGTACTTCACCGGCAGACCGCTGACCCACAGCATCGAAAACCAGATGACGAAGATCACGATGGAAGTGCTGAGGTTGGGCTGAAGCAAAATCCACACCACCACGCCGCCGGTGAGGGCAAAGCTCTGGATCACCCAACGCAGGTCGCGGGGCCATTCGCGCGTCCCCGAAAAGAAAGCGGCCAGCACCAGGATCATGATAATCTTGGCGAGTTCGGAAGGTTGGATGAGGATAAGGCCGGTATCTACCCAGCGGGCCGAGCCAAAGCGCACCGTACCGTAGGCGAACAGCACCAGCAGTGAAACGACGGCGAAGACATACATGGTGCGCGCCAGCGAATACCAGTAGTGGTAGTCTATGGCGGCGGTGAGCAAAATGACGGCCAGGCTGATGAAGATAAAGATGATCTGGCGGTTGACCGATTCGAGCAAAATGGCATTGCCAGCCACGGCTGAGCGGATCATGCCCACGCCGAAGATGCACAAAACGATGACTGCGCCGAACAATAGAAAATCAAAATGCCGCCAGCTCTGGCGCGGCTGAAAGCTGTTACCGTTAATCTTACCTGTTCCTCCTGCGCATTTGGGGCTTGAGGGGGATATCCGCCAGCAGGCGCTGTTCGCGCCCTTCCTGCGCCATGGTAATCTGAACTGCGGCGGGGTCAATCTCGATATGGCGCGAGATGACCTCGAGAAGTTCGTTTTTGAGCAGTTCCAGTTCTGCCGGAGAAAGGTCGGTGCGGTCGTTAATCAGCACCAGTTTCAGGCGTTCTTTGGCCTGGTTGGCGCTCTTGTTCTTCTGACCCGTCAGCCAATCCAGCCAGTTCGCCATATTAGTTTCCTCCCGGTCGCATCAGGCGCGAAAGACGATTGAAAAAGCCGTCTTTTTGCTCCAGGTTCATAAAAGGCACTTTTTCGCCGTTCATGCGCCTGGCGATGTTGTGAAAGGCCTCGCCCGCGCGCGATTTACCGTCCAGCGCGACCGGCTGGCCGCGGTTGGAGCTGGTGATGACGTGTTCGTCCTCTGGCACAATGCCGATCAGCTCAATCGCCAGCAGTTCCAGCACGTCATCGGCGGTGAGCATGTCGCCGCGGCGGACAAGGGCGGGGTTGAGGCGGTTGATAATCAGCCGGGCGGGGCCTTTTTCTTCGGCTTCGATCAGCCCGATGATGCGGTCGGCATCGCGTACGGCGGAGACTTCGGGGTTGGTGACGACGACGACGAGGTCGGCGGGGGCTACGGCGTTGCGAAAGCCGCGTTCAATGCCGGCGGGCGAGTCGATCAGGATCCAATCCACCTCGGGGCGCAGTTCATCGCACAGGCGCACCATGTCGGATGGAGAAACGGCGGATTTATCGCGCGTTTGGGCGGCGGGGATGAGGTACAGTTCGGGCAGGCGCTTATCGCGGATCATGGCCTGACGCAAGCGGCAGCGGCCTTCAACCACGTCCACCAGGTCGTAGACGATGCGGTTTTCTAAACCTAACACCACATCCAGGTTGCGCAGGCCGATGTCGCCATCTACGCACACCACCTTTTTGCCGCCCATCGCCAAGGCGACCGCCAGGTTGGCGGTAGTGGTGGTTTTGCCCACGCCCCCTTTGCCTGAAGTGATCGTCGCTACCGTCGCTCCCATGCATTCCCTCTACTTTCTATTGAATATTACTTCCCTCTGGCCGGCTTCCAGGGCTCGGCCACGACTTGACCATTTAAAATCCGCGCCATTTCCGGCTCGGCCTTGCCGCGCCGGCGGGGGGCCACGGCTACCAGCCCGGCGATGCGCAACTGCATCGGCTCCAGGTCGAGGGCGCAGACGATGGCGCTCTCGTCGCCGTCGGCCCCGGCGTGGACCAGGCCCTTAAGCCGCCCCCATACCACCACACTGCCCCCGGCGATGACCTCGGCGCCGGGGTTGACATCTCCCAAAACGATAATATGCCCCTTGTGCGCCACTTTATAGCCAGAGCGCAGGGTGCGCTGGACAAAAATGGCGTTCTCGCCCTCTAACTGGGTATCTATGGGGCGGATGGCGCGCTCGGGG
>DAOUAC010000042.1:0-9362 GCA_034434155.1 Anaerolineaceae bacterium | reverse complement strand
CTGAGATGAGCCCGCCAGGGCGGGCAGGGGCAGGGCGGCAGAATCGGCGGGGAGCGTTTGGAGGTAGTACGAAGCCCACACCACGGCGGCGTTGACGCGCCGGTCAAGATACGCCTGCCAGACCTGCTCGTAAGTCTCAAACTGCGAGAGCCAGAAGGGGAACAGCCCGCGCTCTTCGCCATCGGCCAGCAGTTGCAGCACCGGGGTGAGGGCGGCGGGGTCCAGCACCGGGCGGCGCTGAGCGTCTTCAATCTGCCCGCCCAGCGAGCGGTAGAGGACCAGCGGCAGCAGGGCCTGAGGGTCGCCGGCGGCGAAGGCCAGCGGCTGGCCGAGGCGGAAGGCGGCCTCCCAACTATCGGGGGGGCCAACCACGGCCTCTGGCCGGTAAACGAGGACGAGGGCATCTCCGGCAAAGGGCAGGGCGAAGGTGGCTCCCTGCACCATTGCCAGGTCGCGGGCATAAGCGTACCAATCGGGGCCGTCAATGAGAGTGCTGAGGCCGTCCAGCGGCACGATTAACCCCTTAAGAGCGGCGACTTCGAGGTCGGGACGCGGCAGGGCAATGAGCGAGGGCATCGCCAGGGGAGCGGCGGCGCCGGCGGCGGTGAGGGCTTCGAGCAGGCCGCCGGGACCATTCACATCTTTAACGCGCACCTGCACGTGCAGACCATTTTCAACCTCAAACTGACGGATGCGCTCGCGCAGCAGGGCGGCGGCAGGGGTGGGGCCAGAGGGGTCGAAGGCCGGGGGGACCCAGACCGTTAGCCCGGGTGGGGCGGCGGTAGGGTCGGCGGCCAGCGGTTCGGACGAATCTGACGTGGGGGTAAGGCCGCCGCTTGCCTCCGAGGGGGTAGGCGTGGGCCCTTCCGCGCCCGGCTGGGGCGCGGTGGTGGGCGCGGCCCCACCCTGGCCGGGGAAGAGCGAACAGCCGGCCAGAGCGAGAAGCAGGAACCAGGTAACGAACCTCAATCCAGCTCCACTTTTGACGTCACCAGCGCGGCCAGCAGTGCAACCGACTGCTCGACATCCTGAATGTCTACCATCTCGGATGGGCTGTGGATGTAGCGGGTGGGGATGGACAGACAGCCCACCGGCACGCCCGCGCGGGTGAGTTGAATGGCGCGCGCGTCGGTTGTGCCGCCTTCGAGGACCTCTAACTGGTAGGGGATGCCGCGCTCCTCGGCGACGCGCTCCATCCAGCGCACCACGCGCGGGTCTGAGAGCATTCCGCCATCGCGCACTTTAATGGCCGGCCCTTTGCCCAGGGCCACGGCCATGCGCGCGCCGCGCGGGGTGTCGCCGGTTCCGGTCACATCCACCGAGAGGCCCACTTCGGGGTCTACGCCGTAGGCGGCAGTGGTGGCCCCGCGCAGGCCTACTTCTTCTTGCGTGCTGAATACAAAGTAAAGTTCGTTGGGGCCGCTGTAGGCCTGCACCTGGCGCAGTGTTTCGATCAGCACCGCCACCGAAACGCGGTCGTCCATCGCCTTAGAGACCAGGCGCGAGCCGACTTCGAGGAAGGGCCGCTCGAACGCGCCAATGTCGCCCACGCGCACAGGGCAGTCCTCGCGCGAGGTGGCCCCTACGTCAATATACAGCCCATCCAGGCCGGGCAGGCGGTCGGGCGCTTCCGGACGTTCCATAAAGATCAGACCGCGCGCGCCGTTCATAAAGCGCACCCGCCCGCCGATGCAGGTATGAGGGCGCACCCCACCAATGGCGGTGAAGCGCACAAAGCCCCGCTCGTCAATATGGGTGACGGCCAGGCCGATCTCATCCATATGGGCCGAGAGCATCAGGCGCACCCCGCCCGCGCCCTTCTGACCCTTGCGGGCGATCAGGTTGCCCAGCGCATCCACGCGGATGTCATCGGCCAGCCCTTCGATTTCAGCGCGCACCAGGTCGCGCACGGCGCTTTCGTAGCCAGAGGGGCCGGTCACTTCGGTAAGGCGTTGAATGAGTTGTTTCATTGAGTCTCCATAAAAATTCAAATCAGCGTGGTTGGGCCAAAATTCCCCGGTCTAACTCCACCAGCGCCTGCCAGAGCAGGGCCTGGGTATGCTCCCAGTCGGCGCGGCGGGCCACGGCGGCGGCCGTGTGCAGGTAACGCGCCGGGACGGAGATTGAAATAGACGGCACGCCCGCGCGCACGCGGTGGATGCTCCCGGCGTCGGTTCCGCCTGCGCCGGGCTGGCGCACCTGGTAGGGGATGCCATGACGCCCGGCGGTGTCCATCAGATGACGGGCCAGGCGCGGGTCCGAAAGAGTCCCAGAATCCACCAGGTAGATGGCCGGGCCGTGATCGAGGCGGACGTTGTAGCCGGCGTCTTCAATGGCCCCATCCTCGCGGGCGTCGTAGCGCGGCAGGTCTGAAGCGGGGGTAGAGTCGATGGCAAAGGCCGCTTCGGGGTCGAAGCGGTAGGCGGCGGCGCGCGCGCCCCTGGCCCCAATCTCTTCCTGCACGGTAAAGGCCACCAGCAGTTCGAGGTGATCGAGCGCGCCGCTCTGAGCGGCGGCCCGCAGCGTTTCGATCAGAATGGCGCAGCCGACGCGGTTATCGAAGGCCTTGCAGAAGATGGACGGCCCTACCTGGCGGAAGCGCGTGGCAAAGGTGGCGCGGTCACCGGGCTTGATCTTGCCGCCGTTGGGGCCAACGTCAATGCGCAGCGTATCCAGCGAGATTTTGTTCTCCGTCTCGCCGGGTTCCGTCAGGTGAATGGCCTTGGCCCCGATCACGCCGGGGATATGGTCTTTGCCGACCAGCACGGTTTTGCCGGGCAGGGCGCGGTCATCCATGCCGCCCACCTTCACAAAGCGGTACAGGCCGTTCTCTTCATCCGAGACGATCAACAGCCCGACCTCATCCATGTGGGCGTCGAGCATCACGCGCAGGGGGGCTTCTACCCCTCTGGCGTGGCGCACCGCCAGCACCGAGCCGAGCGCGTCTATCTGCACTTCATCGGCCAGAGGGCGCACCTGCTCTAAAACGATCTTGCGCACTTCGCCCTCATCGCCCGAGACGCCGCTGGCATTGCACAGGCGCTCAAGCAGAGCCAGTTGTTCAGCCCCCACCGCAGGGGGGGTAGTGTGTGGTTGTTCGGTCATGCTTCCTCTTCCCACCTGAGTTTCTTTTCCACAAAGTCCAGCTCCAGCCCGGCGATGAACTCGGCCAGCAGACGCCCGGTACGGGCGATGTCTTTCAACGAGATCAGCTCAACCGGGGTGTGCATGTAACGCAGCGGGATGCTCACCACCATGGTGGGGATGCCCTCGTTGACGATCTGCATGCCCATGGCGTCCGTTCCCGAACCAGAAGGGTAGACGGTGACGGTGTAGGGCAGTTCGGCGCGCTCGGCGGTCTCTTTAAAGGCATTAAAGAGGGCCGGGTGCGTATTGGGGCCCCAATCGAGGGTAAAGCCCTTGCCCAGCGGGGCGGTGCGCCAGTCTGAAGCGCCGGGGCCTTTGGCATGGGTAACGTCAATGGCGACGGCAATCTGCGGGCGGATGGCGTAGGGCGAGGTAAAGGCTCCGCCGAGCGTTTCTTCTTCCTGCACGGTAGCGGCGGCCCACACGTCCCAGACGTGGGCGCGGCGGCTCAGTTCATCCAGGCACACGGTGACGGCCGCCACCGCGGCGCGGTCATCGAGCGAGTGGCCCACCAGGGTATCACCGGCCAGTTCCAGCGGCTCGGTGCCGAAGGAAACCAGATCGCCCGCACGCACGCGGCGGTGAACCTCATCGGGCGGCAGGCCGGTATCAACGAGAAGATGCTCTAACTGAACCGGCTTACTGCGCGCATTGGGCGGCAGCAGGCGGTCGGGCGGTTGAGCTACTACGCCGGGCAGGTCACCGGAGCGGGTATGCACCATGACCGGCATGGCCGGCAGGATGCGCGGGTCCACCCCGCCAATTTCGGTGATGCCCAACAGTCCTTCGGGGGTGATATTGGTGACGATCAGGCCGATAGCGTCCATATGGGCGGCCAGCAGGATGCGCGGCCTCTCGCCGGGGCCGCTGCCGCGCTTGAGCGCGTGCAGACTGCCCAGCGGCGAGACCGACAGATCATCTACCAGGGGCTTCCACGCGGCGGCGATGGCCTCGCGGGCAGGGCCTTCATGGCCCGACAGACCGGGTAGAGAGATCAGTTGCTTGAGAAAGGGTTTGAGTTCAATCATGCAGGGTTCCAGGGTGCAAAAGTTACGCCGCCGGGGTGAGGGTTTCGGTGGGCGTTTCGGTAGGCGTCTCGGTAGGCGTCTCGGTGGGGGGGACGGGGGTTAAAGTGGGCGTATCCGTCGGCGTGAGGGTCGGCGGTACGGGGGTAAGGGTGAGCGTAGGCGGCACGGGCGTGGCCGAGGGGGTCGGGGTGGCGGTGAGCGTCACCGTGCCGGTGGGGGTAAGGAATGGGGTAAAGGTGAGCGAAGGGGTAAAGGAAGGCGTGGCCGACGCGGTCGTGGTGATCGTGCCGGTGGGCGGGGCCGGGGTAAAGGTTGGCGGCGCGGGCGTGAAGGTGAGGGTGACGGTATAGGTATTGGGCGGGGTGCGCGTCGGCTGATTCGCCCAGGGGGCAACTTGCAGCATCACCAATCCCAGGCAGTAGCATGGGACGGTAGAGACAATGAGAAACACTAACAGCGACCGGATGCGGTTGCGCCGCTCCCTGGCAAGAATAGACATGAAGCGCCTCTCCTGAGTGCGTTTACGCTGGATATCATATCATAGAGGGACGTATGGGTCAAAGGGATAGGGTTTGACAGACCAGGGCGAACGTATGAATACATAGTCTCTATGGAAAGTGGTGCCTGTTCTTTGCGAGGTGTTTTAATGCGTTCACCCTGCTCTCATCACCCGATGATGCCTATGCTACTTCCGGCCGCCATACAGGTTGAGCGTTCCAAAAACGGTCGTAAAACGGCACCGCGTCACGGCGTCTCGAAAACCCGCATCCTGCATCATGACAGGAATCAACCCCTTATGGTGATCCCCTACCTCTTCCAGGCGCGCCATCAAAGGTGAAATCATTCGTGCCCACATTCCGACCGGAGATCCAAAATCGGCGATCCACAGCCAGCCATCTCGTTTGAGTACCCGATACACCTCTTTGAGTGTCTGTTGTTTCTTTTGCGATGTCAGGTGATGAAACATCAGGCTTGAAAGTACGCGATCAAAAGCATTTTCCGCATAAGGCAAAGCATAAGACATACCGTGATCCAGCGTGACGGAAACGCCTGCTTTCAATGCTTTCAACCGTCCAAGCGATAAAACGTTTGGATCCGCGTCTAACCCAACGACCTCAGTACCTGGATGCGCTTCCTTGACCATGATCGTCAGTGTCGCTGTACCACAACCTAAATCGAGCACTTTCTGCCCTGGAGATATTTCCGCTTGCCGGATCAATTCCTTCTTAAACTGATCCTCATGCATCACCCAGCGTAGAATAGGGTCATACAGTGGAGTAAGCCACTGAAAGCGGAGCGCAGGGATGAATTGACTCTGTTTTTTCATAGTAACTTCAATCTTACCAGCCCCAAAACCACCCGGCGTTAAGTGTTTTCGATCAGTTTTTGGTCCAACGTCAGTGCTTGTTGAGACCCCTTCAACCGGTGCGGGTTTTCCTTAGAGGATCAGTAACAAGTTGAGTCACCCCTGGCCCCGCCCCCTTTCGAGGGGGCGGGGAATTAAAGATTCGAGGGGTTTTGCGGCGCGCCCAGCTTAGTGGGCCATGATGTAGTTGATGTCGCCGAGCAGAATCTGCGCAACCGGCGGGAAGATCACCGGGACGCGGCCTTTGGTGGACAATACGGTGATTTCATTCGCCAGCCCGCGCAGAAGCCCGCGCACCATGCGCTTGTTCCCCTGCTGTTCAAGGCGGATCATAACGTCGAGCTTTTTCTGGAAGGAACGGCAGACGGAGGGCTTGTTGATATAGCTCTGCTGGCAGAACTGCGCCAGACTGCCTTTAAGACTTTCGAGCGTGGCGATCATCTCAAAGGTGGCGGTAGCCGTAGCGACCTCGCCGTTATGGATAGCCGTCACCACCAGGGTGTAAGTTCCCAGACTGCGCCAGAACATGTTAATCTGCTGGCCGTCGTAGACAGGCTCGCCGTTCAGGGCAGAAATGAGGATGAAGCCATCACTGTTGAAGTGCAGGGTCTGGGTATCCATCCGCGTGACGACGGGCAGGTCTACCCAGGCGGTGACGAAGAGCGGATCGGCTTGCGCCGGCAGTGGGGCGGTCAGCGCCGCCGAAAAGGCAAGGATGAGGGCGATCAAAAGCAGTGCAGGTCGTTTCATGGGTCTATCCTTTTTGGCAACCAACGGACTTACGATGGACGAATGGCTCGCCCGGCTGCGGACTGGCGCAAAATTGGAAGCAGCAAAAAAATGCAGAAGTTTAGTTGGATATCTCCCCCAATGGATGATGTGATTTCATTATAACATCCTCAAGCAGCGATGCCAGACTAAATTCTATCTATCTGCTCCATCCAACGGACTATGCCGCTGGCTTTATTATATAAAAAATATGTAAAAACGAACAGGGGAATTGGATTCTTTGTCCACTCCTTTCCGCTCACCCGCCAGTCCGCCAGGCGAGTCGGATCAGAGCGTTGCAAGATATGGGCCGGAGAGGCCACCAGTTATTCTTCTCCGAATATAATAGATTGTACAAATAGGCCATAAACCCCAATATATCTTCCTTTATTGGAGATGAGAGGATGAAAGAATCTGGGAAAACGCTCCCTGGATGGTTGATTGTTGCGCTACTATTGTTAGTGTTTGTCACTATGATTATGGTAGTTTATTGGCGCCTGCCGGTGCATGTTGAATGGCAGCCCGGCGTGTTCTCAATCGGCGTGGATTGGAAGGGTACCTACCGCCCGGCAGTGCAGGCTTTTCTGCATGGTAAAAATCCCTATGACTACAATCTCCAAAATCCGCCCTGGGTGATCTTGCCACTGATCCCGATTGCCCTTTTCCCACCGGCCCTCGGCGCAGCAGTGATGTTTGTAACCGGCTTTTTTGTTTACGCCTTTATCGCCTACCGGCTTTCATTGAAGTGGTGGGCCATCCTCTTATTTCTGATCAATCCATATACATTCTGTGCGTTTGTCAACGGCAATACTGACTGGTTGGTCGCCCTGGGTTTCATCTTGCCGGTCCCGGTAGGGTTGTTCTTCCTGACGATTAAACCTCAACTGACTATTGGGCTGCTGATCTTTCGCCTGATCGAATCCTTGCGCAAAGGGGTCCGGCATACTATTCTCACGTTTGGCCCGGTGACGGTCGCGTGGATCATTTCATTTATCGTTTACGGATTCTGGCCAAACAAACTGGTTGGTGAGCGGCTGAGCGACCCTTATAATATGAGCCTGTTTCCTACAGTGCTGCCCGTTGGCGCCGCACTGTTGTTTCACGCCATTCGCGCTGGGAAGCCCAATGCGGCCATCTCCTCCTCTGTGTTTCTCACGCCCTATCTATCATTTCATGGATATGCGATTGCCCTGCTAGGGCTGGATAGTTCCTTGCTGGCCGTCGCCGTGGTCGGGATCTGGCTTGCTCGTTTTTTGATCTGAATGATCCATTTCTACCCTCTACACACTCTTGCCCAAATACTTCCACGATGCTTCTAGCATGCGCAGTGAAAAGGGGAGAACCCCAGAAAATAATATAGAAACACAATCTTGGGCGCGGAGTATAATGAAATCAATCCTCACCTGCCACCCGGAAGGACGTTATGCAGACTCGGCCCATTCCCCATACAGATCTAACCCCCTCGGTGCTGTGCCTCGGCGCGGGCGACCTGGGCGGCTCGATTGACCGCCCGGCGGCCTTTGCCCTGTTAGACGCCTTCCACGAGGCCGGTGGGACGTTCATTGACACGGCTAAAGTCTACTCTGACTGGCTGCCGGGCGAGAAATCACGCTCTGAAAAGACCATTGGGGCATGGCTGAAAGAGCGCCGCTGCCGCGCGGCGGTGATCATTGCCACGAAGGGCGCGCACCCCGAACTGAACAGCATGCACATCCCGCGCCTGTCGCCCGCCGAGATCACCGCCGACCTCGAAGCCTCCCTGCGCCACCTGGGGGTAGAAACCATTGACCTCTACTACCTGCACCGTGACGATCCGGCCCGCCCGGTGGCAGAGATCATCGAGACGCTGGAAGCCCAGGCGCGGGCCGGTAAAATCCGCGCCTATGGTTGTTCTAACTGGCGTCCAGAGCGCATCCGCGCGGCGCAGAGCTATGCCGCCGCGCAGGGGTACGCCGGGTTCTGCGCCAATCAGCCCTTGTGGAACTTCGCCCGCATTGACGCGGCCAACGTGGCCGACCCCACCCTGGCGGTGATGGACGGCCCTATGTGGGCACTGCACCACGAGACGGGCCTGGCGTGCGTCCCCTATTCGGCCCAGGCCAACGGTTTCTTTCACAAACTGCTGGCGGGGCGGGTGGAACAGCTCTCTCCCTTCCAGCGGCGCATGTACCTGACGGACGAAAACCGCGCCCGCGCCGCCCGCCTGGCGCAGTTCCAGGCGCGCTCTGGGCTGACGGTCACGCAGATCATCCTGGGCTACCTGCTTTCACAGCCTTTCCCGACCTTCCCAATTGTGGGCTGTCACACCCTGGAACACCTGCGCGACACGCTCGCCGCCGCCGGCACGCGCCTGGACGCGCCGGACCTGGCATTTTTAGACGGCAGAGACGAAACCAATCACCCCTGAACACCGCTAAACGCACCTGTTGGAGGTTGACATGGACTGGAACAGTGAAGCAGGCCAAAAACTGGCCGAGCGGCTGCAAAAAGAACTGGTCATCTGGCTGACGACGGTAACGCCAGACGGCGCGCCTCAGCCTACGCCGGTGTGGTTCTTGTGGGACGGCGAGAGCTTTCTAATCTACACACAGCCGGGGTCGGCCAAACTACGCAACCTGGCGCACAACCCCCGCGCCGCCCTGCACCTCAACTGTGACGAGTGGGGCGGCAGTGTGGCCGTCTTTTCTGGCCGGCTGGTGGTGGCCCAAGATGAGCCGCGGGCCGTCCAAAACCCTGCCTACCTCGAAAAGTACCGCGAGGGCATTCGAGATATTCAAATGACCCCCCAATCCTTTTCCGACAGCTATTCCGTCGCCCTGCGCCTCACGCCAGAGAAAATCCGGGCGTGGTGAAGGGGTCCGCTCGGATATTCGGATTCGACCAATCTATAAGGATGAAATTCCCATGAAGGTCAAAGAGATCATTAACGCCATTCTAGACGCCTGCGCCATCGAGCGCATCTCTCACACGTGCGATCAGCTCATCACCGGCGACCCCGAAGCCGAAGTGACGGGCATTGTCACCACATTTATGGCAACGCCAGAGGTGATCCG
>DAOUAC010000041.1:0-18938 GCA_034434155.1 Anaerolineaceae bacterium | reverse complement strand
CGCGCGACTGAGTTGTGTTCGTTGATCATCAACGATGTCGATCTTAAGACTGGAAAGGTCACCATTCGCCACGGAGTGGCTGGTGGCGCGAAAGGTGGCAAAGGTCGTACCGTTTACCTGGGCAAAGTCGCTCGAAAATCGGTCTGGCGTTATCTTGCCAGCCGAGAAGATGGGGACGATCCCGACGCCCCCCTCTTCATCAGCCATGCGGATCGAGCTTTCAACAAAGACAGTTTGCGAGTCTTGATCAATCGGTTGGGAGACCGGGCAGAAATCAAGAAGGCTTATCCGCATAAATTCAGGCATACTTTTGCCATTACCTACCTGCGTTCCGGAGGAGATGTTTTTACCCTCCAATCGCTTCTGGGTCATGGATCGCTTGATATGGTTCGCCATTATGCCCAGATAGCCGAAGTGGATGTGGAGCAAGCGCATCGCAAAGCCAGTCCAGCTGATAACATGCGTCTGTAACCAAGAAATCTTCATTGAGCCAACTTTCCTGCGATAAACATCAATGCCTTTTTCTGGCTTTCTCGATCAAGTTTATTAAGGAAGACCTCAAGCTCATCACCCGGCGTGGACATCGCCTTCCCAGACAGCCCGGCAATACGCTCTTGAACATCAGAAGAAAGCATGGGAGCGTAAGTGCTGTCAGTGATCTCGATACTCTCGTGCATCAGGTTCATGGAAACCGCTTTGTAATCTGCCATAGTCTGAGCATGAAGTAACCCATAGACGGCGTGTCCATGCCGGAATTTGTGAGGGGATTTAAATTCAAGGTTGGCCATGGAAAACAGCAACTCCAGGCGCTTCTGCAGCGCTTGAGAACGCGTTTTTCCAGGTTCATCCTGCGAAAGAAACTGATCTCCCCATGAATGTGCAATCGGTGCGTACCAGGGACTTGAGCCCGGAAGTGACTTTCGAACAAAAGTATCCCACTGGCGGACCGGCGCAAGAACTTCGGGAATGTTCAACAGGAAAGTAGTTGCCTTCTTTCCATTCTTGGTATGAACACCCAGTTCTGGCCATTGTCGAAGTCTCAAGTTTTCAAGATCAACAGCCTCGATAGGTAATGTGGTAAATGCACTGGCACGCATACCGGATAGGAAGAGCATGGCAGCAGCTGCTTTATCACGGAGTAAGGCCAGGCTATCTTCGGGAACAGGGGTAGTGATTAATTTCTGGATTTCATCCAGAGAAACAAAAACATGGTCTGAAGAAGTTTGTGGGAGGCGTGGTCTCCGTAGAGTATCAATCCATGAAATAGGAAGGTTGTTCATTTCGCGGGGATATGTAACCTTCGCCCAACGAAAAAAGCGTTTGCTTGAGTCAATGATCTTCTTTTGGGATGCACTGGCCAGGGTTCCTTTTCCTTCCTTACCTGGTAATGAAGCCAGATAGGATGGGAGGGTCGGGCGAATCGTCTGCACCTGGCGGAAATTCTGATCATCCGCCCAAAGCAGCAAATGACGCAAATAAAAGCGGTAGCGTTCAACGGAGGCCTGGTTCAACTGTAGAACTTCCTCGAGGTACTTGAGATGTTCTTTGACTTTAAGATAGTTCTGGCGTTCGATCACGATGGGCTCCACGATTGATAACGGCTCCACAGTTTGCACAGGTGCCTTTGATTAGGACAAGGTTTCCCTTGATTGGTTGAACCTGAGGAGAAAGTAATTTGGATACCTGGTTACAACGTAAACAAAAGGCTTCATCTTCATTTAATCTATTCAGTTTTTTGGTTTTGCGTTGATTGTTGACCCATCTGGCGAACTCTTCCCCATTAATCCAGATCCGATTGCGATTGTCTCTTTGGTGGGGAACATCTATTTGTAACCAATCCCGCAATGTGCTTTCAGCAATATCCAGTTCTTCACAAATTTCGCGCGGGGTATACAACATCGGCAATAACCCTGGTGCTTTGATGATGACGTTATGAGGTAATTTAGTCCGGTGAACTCTTTCTTCCATCCAACGATACTCCTAATTGAATTTGGCTTTAGCCAATACGATGATCTAATTCCATCGTTACTTTTTGCATGCTCTGGTCAATAAGCTGTCGTAACATGATCATTCTGGAAATAAGATCTGGATTTTTCTGATTGTTACCCTTGCCTGTAAGGATTTTTAGGATTGAATCCGTTAATTCTAAGGTAAGCATTTGCTCTTTAGCGTCATTCTTGTTCGTAGAAGAACCACTGATCAGATTAAAGATGTTTTCATCAGTTTCAACCATTTCTGAATCAAGATCGCCATCCATATCAAGCATCGAACGGAGTTCAAGAAATTGATTCTCAATATCAAGCAAAAACCGTTGAATATCCTTGATCCTTTTCACTGCCTTTGGTTGGCATAATATTGATGGCTCAATATCAGATAATTGAGAGGCATAACCGGAAAGACGAACAAAATCTTCCTGAACACTGTCAATTTGCGAGAATGTTTTTGAAAATGAACATTTAGATTTACAAATCATGAGACACCTTTCACTACGAATTTACGAGTAGGATAACACCCAGGCTGAGCTACCTCAATCTATTAATTTCGATAGGGTTATCACCCTGATACCTATCGAAATTGATAGATAGATTTTTCTTTCTTCTACTTGCACAATAAGATAATCTAGCCTATAATTTCACTGAACACTTGTTCTAAAATAGACTATCAAATTTTCTATTGTTACCTCCCTTGCGCATACGACTCTAGAATGACCAACTCCCTCTTATACAATCAACTACAAGGTCCTCTCTGGATAGATGGATGCGTGTTCAGGGGGGATCGATGTATTTTGTGTCATTTTTTCAGGTCAACATAGGGGAGGATTCCTTCGATGCCATCCATCGTGGTTTTCAATGATGAAGGGTCTGTTCTTTACCAAAATGTGGTCGAAGACGTTCAGGATTTGGTAAAGATCATCCGGGATGGCAGAAATGTGCCTGGTTACGCGGTAGAGGGTTGCCCTGAAGTGCGCGTAAATGGTTTGATTGTTCTTGCAGGTCAGCCACCTAAACCGAAAAGAAAAGCGCCGGCATTATCCGAGCGGCAAATGAGTGTTTTACAACTACTGGCGAGAGCATATACACCAGATCAAATTGCGCTAAAACTTGGGTTGACCGAAGCGACAATTCGATTACACATCAGTGCTTTGAAAAAGAAATTTGGCACAGATAGCCGTGACCAGATGATGGCGATGGCTGGTCAATTAGGATTGTGCGATCCTTTTGAAACAAGCCAAGTCTATGATCAACAGGAGGATCAGGCACGGTCAAGGTGATCTGATAAAATGAAGGGGGATTCGTTGTGGGGGATTCGTTGTCAGATTAAAGAAAATATTATATGATTAGAGGCGAACATATTTTTCATATTCCACATCGCAATCCTTGAAAAGTAAAGCCACATGTCCAACTTTCCGGCCTGGTTTAACAGAGCGTATAAACGATGGAGCCGATCCCAGGCGGGAGAGGAAGATTTCATAGCCTTTTGCGATCTATTAGGCTATTCTCCTTCCAAGGTATTAGGTTGGCTGCACGGTGAGTTTTTACCTGAAGGGCCAGAAATTCTGAGCATTGCGGGGACACTCGGAATTGATGTTTACAGAGTATTAGATCGTCCGAAACCTGAGCCTGAGTTACTGAAACTATACAAGCAATTTTCACACTTACAAGGACAGGATCGCTCCAGGTTAGTGTTAGCCATTTTCGAGGTTGAAAGACTTCTAAAGGAAGGTAACATTTCAACCAGTTCTCCAGAGACAACAGAATTAATAAAGAATGTGTTTGAAAAATACGGATTAAACAAGTAATTACATCTTAAGTAAGTTTCATTAAACGACAAAACGCTCAAAAACAAACTAAAGGGCGTTTTTTCATTTCTCTTTTTCCTTGCGATGCTATAATAATCTCAAGCAACTGTGTTCAAACAAAATACTTGGGAGGCTCTGATGGACTCCGAATTCCTAACGGCAGAGGAAGTAGCTGAATATTTACGGCTCCCACTATCGACTGTTTATAAATTAGTGCAAGACAAGCGGTTACCTGGTTTTAAAGTTGGAAAACACTGGCGGTTTCGTAAAGATTCCTTCGAAAAATGGATCAAAGAACAAGAAGTTAAAAACGATCCAGCGAATGAAAAGTAAAGGATGCCCAAAAACCAATCATATGGAAATCAAGATTTATGCTGGCCAAATCTGGGAACAACGCTCTTCACGGGTATATTCGCCTGAGCTTTTAGGTTTGCTAGAATCTAAGGATACTTTGGTTATTCTTAAAAATGGAGAACCACCTTTTCATATTGTGATTGGCGTTCCGCATCAAACTGCTGTTGGAGTGACAAGAATTGCTGAAAATTGGACCAAGCCAAGTGGAAGGAACGGACGCGACTCTGATGAAAACGCCGCTTCATATGCATTAGCTGTTTTCTCAAAGTTGTGTGATCAAAAAATACCTTGTAAATTAGTCATCGCTGCTCATTCAACGGATCATGACCCTAATAAAGATGTGAACAGTCCTTATTGCAAGGAAGTGTTATCGGAGAAAACATACTTGCTCTTAGAATGTCACGGTGCGGGCGATAAACGAAAGCAAGATATCGAAATTTCAGCGGGGAACAATTCGCTAGGCAACGCATTAGATTTTGGTCGTCAATTGGCTACAAAGCTGAATTATCAATATCCCTTATCTGCTCAAATTGAGGCAGGCTCGAATAAAGCTAAAAGTATCTCAAAAGATATGGAAATTGATACTACTCTGGTGCTTCCGGCATTAGAGACCACCTCCTTAATAGAAGCAGGAAAAAGGGAAATCGCTGCTTTACATCTTGAAGCCAAACCCAGGTTTCGAATTTCGAAAAATGATGATTCTATATCCGCAGATGGATTGATTTTAGGAAATGCAATAGCTGAAATAATCCTCCTAAAGGAAAATTTATGA
The DNA here is from genome assembly GCA_034434155.1 of Anaerolineaceae bacterium. GTDB lineage: Bacteria > Chloroflexota > Anaerolineae > Anaerolineales > Anaerolineaceae > DSYU01. Next base: position 14,013 of record DAOUAC010000041.1, on the reverse strand, counting down.
AACTTCAATTTACAAATGGTTACCGCCCTCGTTTTGACCAAATATCTCGGATAATGCAATTCCTGCTAACAAAAGAAGGGCAAAAAAAGGTATCCCGCCAGGAGATAATTTCAGCTTTAGGTATCCCTGATAAGCAAATTGAAAATTTAACCAGCATGATGACAGGTTTTGGATTAGTTCGCCCAAGAGTTAGCCTTCTTACTAACTTTGGAAAAGCAGTCATACAATCCGATCCGTATTTCGATAAACTCGAAACCCTATGGATTATTCACTATATTGTGTCCAGTAATCCAGAATGGGTTGTGTGGTATAGGATAATCAATTCGGTTTTACCTGTTCAGGATCGCTTTGAAGTGGATCAAGTAAGCTCACAATACTTTTCAGATCTTGCCATTCATTTTTCAGAGAGGACGGTTTCCGAAAAATTACCTAAAGAGGTTGGGGCGGTATTCGCTGCTTATTCACGAAGTGAGCTATTTCATTTGGGAATTCTTGAAGCAGAAGGTACTGGCAATTTTAAAAAATCCAATCCAGTTGAAGTCCCAGACCTGGTATTTCTTTTCTGTTTACTTTATTATCGAGATAAATATTCGCCAGGATCTTCAGCTATCAATACAGAAGATGCTTGCCTGGCAGAATACAGTCCGGGTAGGGTCCTTAATTTACCGGAATACCAAGTTAGAACAATATTGGGTAATTTACACAATGCGGGATTGGTCCGGTTAGAACAATTAGCTAATCTCGATCAAGTGCGTTTATCTGATTCGATGACGCAAGAATCTGTTTTAGAACGGATTTATGGGGGGAATGATGCCAATTAGTGTATTTGACGCCTTAATCCGTCTTGAACAAGAACGCTACCGGGCGATTATTTTACATGACATCCCAGAAAAAAGCCCATCTTTGACCCAATTTTGCCAAAAGGTTTGTAAACAAACTAATGGGAAATATTTGGATTTATTGGAATTTTTTATCCAGTCTCCAAATCTTAGCGAGAATATTGACAGTTTCAGTCCAGAAAAATTAAGAGGACTGTTAATAGGAAAAAGTAAAGGCCAATCATTCCTTGTGATTGATCGCGTTGACTTTCTTCTGGATACCTGGCGTAAATCAGAACGGCAGGACTTTTTCAGGTTCATTAAAGATCAATGGGACAGCTACAAAGATGGAATGAAAGCCAAACTCATAGTTGTGCTGCAAACATCGCAAGAAATTGAGTCGTTAAAAATACTTGATTCGCAAGGCCAAAGCCGCATATTCCGGTTGAATGATTTCAACGACATTGGATAAGGGAGTACCTTTGCTATGACAAAAATTCGAGACATCGTCCAAATTAACAGCGGTTATACAAGCTATGTCGATCTATATGAAGAGTACTACGATGTTGTAAAAAATCGCGGAAGGATGGAACGATACAAACCCATCGCAGCTCACCGGCAGGTCTTTGAAAAAATTGCGAACGCACTCAACCCTTTAGACCGTCGGTTTTATTTTCTATCTGGCAGCTATGGCACGGGTAAATCACATTTATTGTTAATGATGGCAAATTACTTTGCCAGTCCAAGCGATCTCCCTGAAATTGAAGCATTTTTCAGGAATTATGAAACAGCCCAGAGTGAAGTCCTATTAAAGCCAGGAGAAGCCCTCAAAGAAAGAAAAGCTGTTTCACTAAAAGAAGCCCGTAAATCAGGACGCTTTCTGGTCGCCCTTTGCCGCTATAGCCTGAACCTGGACTTTGAAGGCGCTCTCTTACGGGCGCTGGAAGACGCTTTGCAAAGAGATGAATCAACCCTGTTGCTGGATAATCACTATCGAGAAGCCTTACGAAGGATCAAAGATTGGCAATCCCGCCGCAACGAGACGCGCTTTTACTCAGATCTTGAAGCGGCAATCAGCCGATTATTCCCAGATTGGACTGTCAATGATCTGATCGACGGGCTGGAAAAATATGATGAACAAGCTCTAATAGCATTTAAGAGCTGCTTCCAGTCAGTCACCGATTCAGAGTTCACATATAAGAAGGATAATCTTCGTGACATTATTTCGGATTTCTTAAAAAACCCAGAATTCAAGGAACGTTATAAAGGGATCGTTTTTCTTTATGACGAATTTGGCGCTGCGATTGATGCAAACCTTGTGAATTACACGACTTTGCTTGATTTCGCTCAATACTGCGCGAATTCCACCCTTGAAAAAGGTGGGACAGTTATTTTTATTGGAACCGGGCACAAAGCTTTTCGTAATCACGGACAAATCGGAGATCTCAACGCAGAGACTCTAGAAGCTCGCGTTACTGAAATTGGTCTGCAAACGCAAGGGATGGAAGAAATTATTGCCGCGATTGTTCAACCCAAGAAAGATTCCCCTGAATGGATACAGCAAATCCAATCTCAGTCCGGAAAATTCACCTGGTTCTCCAGTGAATGTAATCGGCTGCATTTGTTCAATTGGCTGCCAGCGCCAAAGATCAAGAACAATATCATACAGAACATTTACCCCATGCACCCGCTGGCTACCTTTGCCCTGCTTCGGCTAGCTGGAGAGGCGGGGTCAGATAACCGCTCGGTGTTTAAATTCTTTGCGCCAGAGTTTGACACTGGCGAGGGAGGATGGGTCAACGTTCAACCATATTCCTACCCATGGTTCATAGAGAATCACGATGTTATTGAACAAGGAAAACCGATTCTCTACACCGCAGACCTTCTTGTGGATTATTTCAAAGATAGTCTTAAGGCAAGCAACAGCCGTCTGGTTGACCGTGTAAAGAATGCCGTCATCAATTACGAAGCGACCCTGCGTGAATTAAATACATACTTAGCCCGAAAATCGCAACAGCAGTTATTTGAAGAAGCGGATGAACTGATGCTCCGCATCATTAAAGTGTTGCTCGTTAACGAGATCGCCAGTACCCAAGATGTCCCCATTGCAAATACTATTCAAAATATTGAGTTTGCTTTGGATTATGTTGCCCCTAATGAGAAGACCCAGGTCGAAGATCGCCTGAAGTTATTATGTGATGCCGGAATTTTATTCAACAACCACGGGGTGTATGAATTAGTTCGTGGCGACCGGAAAGATGTGCAACGGCTTGTGGATCAATTTAAAGCCAATCCAGATAACCGCCCGACCAACCTGCTTCAAAATTTTTTGGAGTTGAGTCCACTCCGAGGAGATGAAGTTTACCTCGAAGCAAAAGATTACAATGCTTCATTCAGTGAGGATAAACGGTTAAAAGTTCAATTTGTCACCCCAGCGATGCTCACAGAGAAAAAAAACGTGAACGGCAATCCTGTATCTTTCTTCACAGCTCTGGAGCATGAACGCCTGCAAACAGCCGGGGTAACGAACGGTTATGAAGGGGTCGCTGTCTATGTTTTCTGTGAAAACGAAAACGACATCGACGTTGCGAAAAAAGCTGTTGCTCAGAATAATCAGCCGCGTGTTTGCGTTGCAATACCCCGTAATCCAATGAGCGTTTACGATGCGATTTTTACTCTCAATGCACTTGACAGCGACTGGTTTAAGAAACAATCTCAGAACTTCAGCCCATATGAAAAAGCGGAGGAGAAGAAGATCCGCGATGAGGCAATCAAGGTTCTAACCGAAGCAAAAGCAGGCTATTTTTCCAATGCCAAAATGTATTGGTTTGGAATTAATGGTGTGGAAATTCCTGTCCAGGAAAGCAAACGCCATGATGCCGCGAATAGGATGATCCAGGAGCTTTATGGGAGTAAACGCAATACATTTGGCCATAACGAGTTTAATAAGGCACATATCAACTTATCCGGTCAAGTTCGTGCCATATTCAAGGAAGCCGGGGATATTCTTTGCGATTTCTCGCAGCCCATCCGGGTGAATTGGTCCTGGCCAGATAACCGCGGTGGGACGAAGTATCTACGCAAATGCTTTGTAGATCACCAGGCTCTGCGTGTATTAACCATTGAAGGAGATACCCGCTATTTAGAGGCTGAAAAAGATATTAATAAATTCCGGACCGCTCTACCAGCATACGCCAAACTTCTGGAAGATTTAGCGGCGCTGGAAGGAAAAGGACCGGCAAATCTACTGCAATTCCTCCAGCCGTTGTTTGAGGATTACGGTCAAGGTGAAATTGCAGTTACTTTGTTCCTGTTATTAGCCCGACGGTATTATGGCGACAGCTTGCGATTTAAACGCGAGCCCAATAACCTGACAGATATTCAATTTACCAGTACCGACGACATGCTTGCCCTGGTTCAGGGGCAATATCCCTCCACGGTGATTATTTTTGAACCAGTCAGCGCCGAGGATCAGACCTATTTTGCGAAAATCACGCAAATTTTCACCAATCAACCCGCACCAGCAGGTAAGGTTTACACGATTGGGGAAGCCTATCAAGCAGCAGTCAATTGGTGGGATAACCTTCCGATTATTGCCCGTTCCCTCGGTTTTTACTCAGGAGATGAGAAATCCCTGGCAGAGATATTCAGCCAGGCAAAAACCAAAGATCCCTTCCGTTTCATCAAGTATGATTTGATGGAAATGCTTGGTCAAGTGCCAGGTGAAACCCTAACGCCGGCAAAAATCACTCACATCGAGGTTTACCTGAAAGCTTTCAAGGCGACTGCGGAAGCCATTCAAGCCAGTGTTGAAGACCAGATATTAGCCCAGGTAGCGGATATCTTTGGAGCGCCTTCCCACCTTGACGTTGATATCCAGGAGGCGTTTAAAAATTGGTACAACGGATTGAGCAGCACGCAAAAAGACCCGCTCGGTACGTACCACAACAATGACAGCAAGCCGTTAGTGAAGTTTACCGCGTATGCCAACATCCGCGAGCTTTTGTTTAAGACGTTACCGGAAGCGTATTCGCTGGGGAGAGTGGATACCTGGATGTCTAATTTCGTTTTGACGTTGGTTCAGCGCATTCAAAGTGGAAAAAACCATATCGAAACCAATGCGCCGCAAATCAGCCAGCTGAAAGTGGAGTTTACAAACGACCTATCCCAACACGGCAACCAGGTCACCTATCAGGGTGAACTCCTACTGCACGCCGACACCGAGGACGGCCAGGGAATTATTTATTACACAGAAGATGGCTCCGATCCCACAACCAGCAAGCAGCGGCAAAAATTGACCCCTGGAGACACTTTGACGATCAAGGGCAACCGTAAAGTCAAGCTGGTGGTTGCGGATGAAAAAGGGAATTACACCGCAGTGAAGACAGTTGAAGCAATTGACGAACTGGAGAAACATAAGATCGTGCGGCCAGCGCAGAAAACTGCCTTCGACGAAACGATCACCTTCGTTTTTCCGAAGAATAAAGAAGCAGCCAGAATTACCATGCTGTCTTTGCTTTCGGAATTGGCAGAATCGGGACTCTATGCTGATAACGAATTGCGCCAGGCTGTTCTTCACGCTTTAGACGAGATTGAAAAATAAGCGATGTCCTGGTCGAATAGCGGTCAATGAGGATAAAACATCATGCCCATGTATTACCACAACGAAATGCTCTTCTCTGAAATTTACCTCGAAGAAATTACCCGCCAGACCGAGAACGCTGACGTCCTGGCATCCTTGAAGGTTTTGGGAGAATACCGGGAATATGCCGATACCCACAACCTACAATCCTGGAAAGAGTCCTATGTGCACGAGGTGCTGTCAGCGTTGGGATTTTTCGCCCAATCGTCCCCCACGCCTTCATCGGGCGGCGGTTTCGAGCGTGACCCCATCACCTATCTGTTTCCGATGGGGAGCGCCGGCACGGAGAAACCCCTTTCGTTGTGCTATGTTCTTTTGCCGGAAGAAAACCTGGATAACACGACCATCGGGAGAAACTGGGCGGAGAAGATTATCCGCGCCCTGCGCCAGCATAACCTGCAGTGGGGCTTGCTGACCAACGGCAAGCAGTGGCGCATTTATCATCAAGAGGAGCCCACACCCTACGAAACCTACCTGGAAGTTGATCTCGAAGCCATCCTGGCGGATAAAGCCAAAGAGGCTTATCAGATCTTCTACAAATTCATGAAAGCGGAGAATTTTGTCGTTCACGAAGATGGCAAGTGCCAGTTTGACCGCTTCAAGAAAGAATCCCAAGACAAGATTGATTACATCGAAAAAGAGCTAGCCAATGCCCTCAAACAGCGCGAAGAGGGCGGAAAGGGCGTGCTTTCCGATCTCTGCATGGGCTATGTGGAAGAACTGCGCCGCCGCAAGGAAGGCAACCTGGACGATGAGGAGCTGCGCAAGAAGATCTATCACGGGGCTATGCTGTACATGTTCCGGCTGCTCTTTTTGTTTTATGCGGATGCGCGCCGGCTGCTGAGCGATGAAAACCACGATTTGTTGACAAAAGTGGAAAGCGAATGCCGCACGCGCCATGATGGGAATGCTTCGAGCGATCTAAATTTTCCCATTTGGGACAGTTTGGAACACATTTTCGTGGATATTGACCAGACCTACAACGGCGGCCTGTTCAGCCCGCAGGAAAGCGAGTTTACCCGCTTTCTTTCTGACACCCGCATTGGGGATGCCTACCTGGTCAATGTCATTTTCAACCTGACCACCTACCGAGAGAAGAACGGCCAGGAAAAACCCATCAGCTACCGCGACATGAGCGTGCGCCACCTAGGGACGCTTTATGAAGGGCTGTTGGAGCATAAGCTGTTCATTGCCAGAGAAGATACAGAAGTAAAAGTTACCAAAGGAAAAATCCAATTCATTCCGGCTTCGCAGGGCGGCAAGCTGATGGTGGGGCATACGATCAAGGCGGGTGAAGTCTATTTCGCAGGCGATCCCAGTGAGCGGAAATCATCCGGTTCTTATTTCACACCAGAAGATGTGGTTAATTACATTGTTCGGAATACTGTCGGTGAGAAACTCAAAGAATTAAAAACCAATTTCCTGGCAGAACAACAATCCACGCGGCAGGCGTATCAACAAGCAGTGGATGAAGACGAGCGCTATTCACTGACGATGCTCTTGGAAGAAAACGCTCTTTCCTTTGTTCGTGAAAAAGTATTATCTATTTCGATTCTCGATCCTGCCATGGGTAGCGGCCATTTTTTGGTCAACGCAACGAATCTTGTCTCAAACTTTGTCACCGAAACTCTTAACGAACTTGGCATTATGGGTGATTTGGAAAGCGGCACCGGTTACTGGCGGCGCTGGGTAGTGGAAAACTGTATTTATGGCGTGGATATTAATCCATTGGCGGTAGAACTTGCAAAGCTTTCGCTGTGGATTCTTTCCATGGCAAAAAATCAACCCCTTTCTTTCCTGAAACATCACCTGAAATGCGGCAATAGTTTGGTGGGGGCAACGCTTGATGATATTGGAAATTATCCTTTCTCAACGACAAAAAAAGACGCTCGCCAGCTCTCTTTATTTGAAAGAGACCCGGATTTCCGCTCAGCAGTTGAAGAAGCTGTTTCCAAATCCCAATTGATCGCCTCTCACGGCTCTACCGCACGCTACGAAGTAGAAGAAAAGAAAGCCTGGCTCGATCAAATAGAACAGGCTTTATCAGGATATAAGGCTATCTGTAATGTCCATACGGGATTATTCTTTAATTCTGATGGGATTGATGAGAATCAATACACCTTGTTAGTGAAAAATAAAGATTTTCAATTGGCTTTTAGTCTCCAAAGCGAAGATTATTTCTTCCATTGGGAGCTAGAATTCCCAATGGTGTTGTTAAATCAAAAAGGATTTGATTGCATAATAGGAAATCCGCCTTATGTAGAAAACTCCACATTAGAATACCCAATCGTCAATTATAAGATGAAACAATGTGGTAATTTATTTGCTCTATTTCTTGAATTAGCGACAAAATTAAGTGCTTGTAATAGTAGCTTTAGTATGGTTGTTCCTATATCTATTGTATCTACTGAAAGAATGAGCGATCTACAGAGTCTTCTCTTAAGCGAAAGTTCACAATCAACCTTCTCTAATTTTGCTGTTAGGCCTGCTACTTTATTCGATAATGTTGATATGAATATTACGATTGTCACATGTAAGAAAGATGAATCTGATAAGAAAAGAATATTGTCAACATCTTATACACGTTGGTTTCCTCACGAAAGGCCAGAATTATTTAATCGATTATCTTATGTTGATTGTACTAATTTTGTCGTTCCTGGAAGAATTCCGAAACTAGGAGACAAAATCGAAGTTGAGATACTTAAGAAGATGAAGTCAAAAATGACCACTGTCCGTAACTTTGTTGACGAAAAGTATGGGAAAACAGTTTACTATCATTCGGGAGGACGATATTGGAGAAAAGCTATTCTTGAAAGACTGTCAACTGAATATAAACCGATAAACATTATGCAGAAGTTCCATCCTGTAATATTGGGCTTGTTAAACACTAATCTCTTTTATTGGTATTGGATTATTTTTTCAGATTGTTATCACGTAGTAAAAGGTGATGTATTAAATTTCCCTATCAACTGTTTTGAGTTTTCAAGCGACTCAATTTCAAGGATAGATGAGTTAACAAAGGAACTCATGGGTGAATATGAAACGAATGCGATTTATGTAGGTGGACGTGGTGGCAACCAACAAAAACAATTCTTTCCTGCAAAAAGTAAGCATACTATTGACATGATCGACTCGTTTTTTTCTGAGCATTATGGCTTCACGAATCAAGAAACAGCGTTTATTCTGGGCTTTGATAGACGATTCAGAGGTTTGGATAATGATTAACCTGCCGCTTACCCTAAATCCTGAAACCGTAGCTTATTGGTTTTTTCGCTTGAATGGCTGTAGCACCATTCCAAACTTTGTTGTTCACCCAGACCGTCGCGGTTCGCAGCGCACCGATGTGGATGTGCTGGCGGTGCGTTTCCCGCACCGCGCGGAGTTGTTGACTTCTGGCGATCCCATGCCGGATCATCCGGTTTTTAATTCCGACGGGAGGATTGATATCATCTTCGCAGAAGTCAAACACGGCCTGTGCCGCCTGAACGGACCCTGGACCCATCCAGCGGACGAAAACATGCAGCGCGTCCTGTACGCTGTCGGCGCGTTTGATTTGTCCCGGGTGGTAGAGGTCGCCCAGGCACTCTATGAAGAAGGCAGGTATCAGGATGACATCTATCGGGTGAGATTATTCGCTGTGGGCGATAGAGTAAATGACGCAATCCTTCCTGCCGCGGTGCAGCTGGTGTGGAATGAAATCCTGGCTTTTATCTTTGATCGTTTGACCAGATATCAGGCTCAAAAGGCGCACCACGGGCAGTGGGACAGCACAGGAAAGCATCTGTATGACCTCGCTTCGAGGTGCACGCAGAAAGAATTTGTTGACACTGTGAGAGCGAGGATGCAAACCCATGTGGATGCCCAGCAGCTTGCACGGCAGAATCCGGGGGTGGAAAATCATGGTTAAGATTGTGCAGGATCCGAATAATTTGGGGTTTGGCGTTGCCGCGGAACGGATGAATTCCATCGCGGAATTTCCCCAGCGGGTGAAAGATATCCAGCAAGCCTACGAAAATCATCAGGAGTATGCCCTGGTCGTTTCGCAGCCGGTGGTCATTCAATGGTTGAAAAATATGTCGTCTCGTTATCCTCAAGGCACTTTCATCTTTGAGACCGTGGACGCCCGCGGCGTATTAGCTCAGCGTTGGGGGCTGGAGATCCCCGCCAGCGTCAGCAACGAGGAGATCCTCCAGGCCGGGCTGCTTTCGCTCGATCTGCACCCCCAGCCAGGCTTTCGCTTTGAAGACACCTTGCTGGCTCATTATTACGCCCCCATCTTAACTTCGAAGACTTTTCCCTTCACTCAATTATCCTCCTTGTTGGAAGCTGTCGATCCGCAGCAATGGAAAGCCAACCTTGGCATTCCTTTGCTGGCGCGTACATTCCACGCCCGTTTAGAGGAATGGAAGAGCAAAGCCAGGACGAGCGAACAACGCCAGTTGGTGGAGCTGTTTGCAGCCGACCCATCTGCTTTAAGACTTCAACTTATGCGCTACCGCGTGCTGCAAAGGTACCCAGAGCTGGGCGAAGCGTTATTAGGGGATACCTTTGATCTCCTTCGGACGCTCAAACTGCAATTGGAAGATCTTAAGGTTGAAGAATCGAAAATACCAGAGACCATCCTTCAGGTAACCTATTTCCTGAATAATGCGCAGCCTGAGAACGCGGAAGACCTGGCCGCCCTGCTGGATCGGATGAGCGGATTGTTGTCGGTGGAGTTCGACACCATCGAAAAACACCTGCGCGGCCATCCCGATTGGATCACGCCGGAGCTGATGGATCAGATCGAGGGCAAATTCGGCGCTCTGTCTCGCCGGTATGCACGAAAACTCGCCGCCTTGCGCGGGTTAATCCGTCCACCCAAGCCCAAAATGCCCGATCTTAACTGGGATGTGGACGCCATGCTTTCCTGGGCGACCGAATCCTACCTGCCCTACCAGGCCTGGTGTAACCGGCAAGAACAGTTTGACCCTGACCTGTATGTCATCGGAGACCATTTTTCCGAGTGGCTGATGCAAAATTGGGATGCCATCCATGCCAATTCCAAACGGATGGTTTTCAATATCCTGCCCAATAAAGCGGTGGATTTAAAACGCGCTGGAGGGGTCAACCTGGTTTTGGTGATTGACAACCTGGGTTGGGCCTTCTCCGAAATGCTGCGCGATCTGTTCCAGGAACGCGGCTATTTTCTGGCCGGCGCTGAGCCTTACCTTGCGATGCTCCCCAGTGAAACGGAAATTTCCAAAAAATGTCTGCTGGCCGGCGCGGTGGGGTATCAGGCGATTGACGATAAGACCTATAAAAGCATGATCGAAAAGGGGTGGGTGCCCTATTTCAACGATAACGCCTTTCGCTATATCAGCGATATTGGCAGCTTGAGCGCAGTGAATACCATTGATGCCGCAACGTATGTGGTCAATTACCTGGCGGTGGATAAAGCGCTGCATAAATCTGCGGATGAAATCGGCATGCCTCACCGGGATCATATTCATCACCTGCTGGAAAAGCTGGTTGAGAATACGCTCTCGTTTATTGAGAAGCACGGCTTGCAGGAAAACATTCGTATTCATATCGTCTCTGATCACGGCTCTACCCGGATTCCTGCCGCCGTGCAGAACGACTTGGATCCGGCTTTCTTCAAAACAAACGGTTTCGAGGCCCGTTCTCACCGCTACGTGACCGTCAGCAGCGAACGCTTTTCGGGGCTGGCTGATAATTTGAAACTGGATTGCTTTTTCCTGCCTGCCCATGATTTTATGAACCCGGAAAATGTGCTGTGCGCCAGGCGCGGCAACCGTTTTATTCCCACCGATAAAGATTTTTACGTTCACGGCGGTCTGCTGCCCGAAGAGGTCATCGTTCCGTATCTGGTTTTTGAACCAGCCGCCGTCTCAACGCAGGACTTAACGATTCTGCTCAAGAAAAATGAATTCCGATACCGCATGGAAACGGTTGAACTGGAAATCGGCAACCCGAATGATTCCGCTGTTGAGCAAATTCAGGTCAATCTATTGAATGGGAATGTGGAAAGTGAACCCGTCCGGATCGCCTTGTTGAATGGCAAGAAAAATATGGCGGTCCAGATCAAAGCACGTTTCAAAGTGACCAGCATCCTTGACGAGCAGAACAACCTGCACATTCGAGTTCGGTTCCACGCCCACGGCGAGCAGCATACCTTCGATGTTCAGCCCAAGATCATCATGAAAAAGATGGTTGAAGAGAAAAGTACAAGCGTATTTGATGATTGACATCAAGCCTTGATCAGCAATTGGTGAAGAACTTGTCCAAGGAGTGAGTGATGGAAACATTTGAACAAAAGGCATTAGACGTTTTTAGTGAAATTGTCATCAACAAGTCTTTTGTGCATCAAGCCGGTTTTGGCAGCCGGGCAATCCCCACCTACGTGCGGGAATGGATCATCTCACATTACCTGGACGACAGCACTGAATTAACGGAAGCTGCGCGCCAGAAAATCGCCGCTTTTGTTCAGAAATATGTGCCCGATAAAAGCCAAAAAGAAACGATCAAGAACCAACTTTTTGAGCAAATGGAAGTCCAATTTCTTGATAATTTCTCGGTTTACGTTAACTTGGAAAAAGGTGATCGGTATCTCAACATTCCATTTCTAGATGAAAGCGCTGCGTTTGCAATCCCGCAAATCATTCAAGATAATGAAATGTTGTTAAGCAGCGGTCTGTGGGGGGTTGGCAAGCTTTACTACGTTCCAAAAAATGACGATAACCCGCGCGGACAAATCTGGATGCGCGAATTCCGGCCCTTTCAACTGGCCAACATGGATCTGGAATATTTCCGTGAATGCCGAAAGAGCTTCAGCACACAGGAATGGATTGATTTTCTGATCTCTTCCATGGGTTTCAATTACAAGCTCTATACCCAAAGGCAAAAGATCTTGTTGATTTGCCGGCTGATCCCAATGGTTGAGCCGCGTTACAACCTGGTGGAACTGGCCCCGAAAGGGACCGGAAAGAGTTTCGTCTTTGAAAATATGTCACGATATGTAGCCGTTCGCTCAGGAGCAATTTCAGCGCCAGTTTTGTTCTTTAATGACGCCCGCAAGACCCCCGGACTTATCACACGCTATGATTGTGTTGTGCTCGATGAAGCTCAAAAAGTCAAAGCGGATACCTCCGGCGAACTGACCGCCCTGCTGAAATCTTATCTTGAAGCCGGCCGTTTCGCTCGTGGAAGCGCCAGTTCCATCAATGCCGAAGCCGGCCTGGTGATGCTGGCGAATATTGACCTGGACCAAAATAAACGGCCCTTGAATGAACAAGTTGGGCTATTCCGCGTCTTCCCGAATTTCTTGCGTGAAACCGCGTTTATTGACCGTTTCTCAGGGCTGCTGCCTGGATGGGATTTGCCCAGGATTAGCAAGGATACTCCCTCCAGGACGATCGGACTTAAGGGAGATATCTTTGGTGAAATCTTGCATTCTTTGCGCAGCGACATCAGTTATCGTGATTACGTCAAAACAAATATGGAACTGCAAAACTGTGACGATATGCGCGACAGTAAGGCGGTTGAAGCAGGAGCCACGGGACTGTTGAAAATCCTCTTCCCGGATCAAGACCCCACGGAAGAAGAGTTCTACCTTTATTGCGTTAATCCAGCGCTAGAATTGCGCCAAAGAGTTAGAGATGAATTATGCAAACTGGACCGAGAATACGTTCCCGTGACGTTTACCTCGAAAATTCCAGATGATTTTCAACGAGGGCACAGGCTTGTTAATTATTCCGATCCAAGCACGATACCGGTCCCTACTGTATTTCAGCCTGTGCCAGAGCAACCCCCTCTTGCTGCGGATGAAGAGGAAGCAGAGATTTTACGATATTTCGGCGCCACTGAGGAGCCGGCGCCTAAGCCAGAAAATGGGTCAGAATTAACTGCAAAAACCCTTCACATACGGGAGGGTGAGACTGGTTACAGCTACCAGAATTTGTTTGGGCCTTACCTCAAAGGCGCAAAAAAAATCTATGTGACTGATCCCTATGTCCGATTGGAATACCAAATCCGGAATTTCATCGCATTTGCTGGGATCATCGAGACCACAGACGGCCAGGTGGAATTGAAACTCACCACTTCAGCCGAAGATGCCTACCAGGAAAAGATCCAAGAACAGAAGTTTAAAGAGATCAGCGCAAGTTTGGCGCAACATGGGATACTTTTTACCTTTGAATTTGATCCAGTGATCCATGACCGGAGTATACGGTTGGATAATGGCTGGTGTATTTTTCCGGGTCGGGGTTTGGACATCTTTCAAAAGCCTGAATCGAAGTATGAATTGAGTGAAATCGATCAGACCAAGCGGAAATGCCGGGAGACCGATATCATCTTCCAACAAGCAAAGGGGTGAGTACATGGCAACATGGGTTGAAGATATTGTTCAGGCCTTGAAAAACCTTGGTGGTCAAGCCCATAGGAAACAGATTTTAGAAGAAGTAAAACGGATTAGGAAAGAGCCTTTACCAGAAAGAATAGCAGAGGTAATTCAAAGGACTATTCAAGATCATTCTTCTGATTCAACCGGATTCC
>DAOUAC010000040.1:0-65974 GCA_034434155.1 Anaerolineaceae bacterium | reverse complement strand
GCCGGTCTGCGTCCACTGCGCGCATGGTCTTTGGCCTGATTCGCTCTGCAAGATCAGGCCATTTTCATTTAGTAGACGAACTCCCGGATATCGTAGCGGCTGATGTGCGGCGCGCCGCTGGCGGCGCTGAAATTCAGGCGTTTTTCGATGGCCGCGCCCTGGGCGAGGCGCTGGGTTGGGGTCAGCGGCCCAAGCTGCTGCTGGTAGGCGTCGCGGGTGTATTCGAGGCCCTCGCTTTCGACGAGTTCGGAGAAATAAACGAGATCGTCAATGCCCAGGTTCATGGCGTTAAGGGCCGTAATCGTATCGCGGACGTGCGCGCGGGCGTAGGCGCGCCCTCCGGCCCCCAGCAAGACGATGACCCCCACAGCAATCCCCCCGGCGTGGATAGCCTGGACCGCCTGGATGGCGTCTTCGGGGCGGCCTGGCTTTTTAAGCAGCCGCAGCAGGTCGGCATTGCCGCTTTCCAGGCCCACGTAAATGCGCCGCACTCCCAGTTCGCGCAGGCGGCGGTAATCATCCACCGACTTTTTCTCGCCGCTAAAGCCATCTAAAAAGGCATAGATGCCGCCGAGGGCTTCTACGTCGAAGATCTCATGGGTCACTTCCAGCAGTTCCACCAGGCGCGGCATGGGAACGACCAGGGCATTGGCGTCGCCCAGGAAAATGGTGCGCCGCAGAGATAGGCCAGGGCCTAAAAAGTCGCGCGCGGCCAGGGCATGTTCGCGGAACTCGGCTTTGGATTTGATGCGGAACCGCCGGCCGCGGTAAAAATTGCAGAAGGTGCAGGTGTTAAAGGAACAGCCCTCGGTAGCCTGTAAGACGACGGCCATGTACTGGTCGGGCGGCAGGATGCCGACGGGTTGATACACCTGGTGATAGGCGTTCACATCTTCCTGGTAGCGGTCACGGTCAAAGGCGGCGATTTGCTCCAAGAAGCGGCGGCCTTCGGGCGGCAGCGGTTCGGAAAGGGCGGCCTGGCCGGTCACAATCGCCTGGTAGAATTCGGCGGCCATCTGGCGGGCATCATCTTCGAGTTGGGCGGCTTCTCGATCTTCCAGCCAGCGCCGCTCGCGGAGCGCATCCATTCCAGGCGGGCCGGCCAGCCATTTGGCGACGGTGCGCCCATTCAGCCCGCGCCGGTAAGAAACCCCCGCGCGCATGGCCGTCCATAACCGGCCCAGCCCATCGAAGCTGTAGACCTGTGAATCGGGCGCGCCCTTGCGCTGCAAGCTGATCGTCAGCGCATTGGGCTTGAGGCTGATACTGATGGATTGATTATTCCACCGGCCGGTAATGACCATAGTTCTCACTCCACATAGCGAATCGTAACACAACCGCGGGTATTTTGAGAACACCTCTCCAATTGTTGACGAAAAAGACGCCGTTTGCTATACTGATAACGCGCGTTAGTTACTAACCAGTCACATTCTTTCTTCCTCAAATACTGCCGGTAGGTGTGGGGTTTGCGCTCGGCTGTGAGCGTCAGGAGGGTGGGCGTGGCCGCGAAACGGGTAACCAGTCAAGATGTCGCCCGGCGGGCGGGTGTCTCGCGGACAACCGTTTCTTTTGTTTTAAACAATGTAGCAGGAATGCAGATCAGCGCGGAAACGCGCCGGCGGGTGCTGGAGGCGGCTAACGAACTCGGCTATGTTCCAGACGCCGCTGCCCAGGCCCTTGCCAGCGGCCGCTCGATGACGATCGGCCTGCTGCTGGCGCGCCGCTCGCGCCTGATCGGCTCGGATATGTTCCTGCTGCAAATCATAGAAACGCTCCTGCGCGAAGTCGCCTGCTGTGGGATGCGCCTGCTGCTGGAGGTTTCGGAAGATTATGAGAACAGCGAATCGTATCTGAAGCTGGTGCGTTCGAACAGCATTGATGGGGTATTGTATTCTGGCCCGCGCTTTAACGACGCCGCCTTACAGGCCATGGTCGAACAGGGCGTTCCGACTGTCTTAATGGGCGCTCTGCCCGATTCCCCATACTACTGCGTAGATATTGATAACCGGGCTGCGGCTCGTCAGGCGGTGGCTCATCTGGTAAGGTTGGGTCACCGGCGGATTGCCTGTATCACCAATGCGCCGCCCAGTTACGCGGCCTCTCAGGCTCGCCTGCAAGGCTATCAAGACGTTTTGCAGGAAGCCGGCATCCCCTTTGACCGGTCCCTGGTGCGTTACGGTCACTTTAACAGTGAAAGCGGTTACGAACAGATGAAGAACCTGATAGAAGAACAGAATGAGTTTAGCGCGGTGTTTGCCGCCAGCGATGTGGTTGCTTTTGGCGCAATGATGGCGCTGCGTGAGGCTGGAATGCGCATCCCGGAGGATGTGGCAATGGTAGGGTTCGACGACGTTCCCCTGGCGCGTTTTGTTGATCCGCCGCTCACTTCTGTTCACCTGCCGGTGGATGATCTGGCTCACCATGCCAGTCAGATGTTAATTCAATTGGTAAACGCCGTTACCCCGCCCCAGCGCCAGGTGATCCTCGAAACGCACCTGGTCGTGCGGAAATCCTGCGGCGCGGCGCGTCTCTCATTCAATGGGTAGCGGAGCAGTCAAACCTGGAGGATTACATGACCGAAAATGCAAGGCTCTGGTATCGCAAGGCAATCTTTTATGAACTGTATGTGCGGGCTTTCTATGACAGCAATGGAGACGGGCATGGAGACCTGCGCGGCGCAACCGAAAAGCTGGATTATCTTAAGTACCTGGGGGTGGACTGCGTCTGGCTGTTGCCCATTTACCCTTCGCCGTTGAAGGATGACGGCTACGACATCTCAGATTATTACAATATCCATCCGCAGTACGGCACGCTGGAAGATTTTCGGGCCTTTCTCGATGCCGCCCACGCGCGCGGTATCCGCGTGATCCTCGACCTGGTGCTGAATCACACTTCCGACCAGCACCCCTGGTTCCAGTCGGCGCGTTCCAGCCCCGATTCACCCTACCGCGACTATTACGTCTGGAGTGATACGGACCAAAAATATAAGGACGCTCGCATTATCTTCATTGATACCGAAAAATCGAACTGGACGTGGGATGAGCAGGCCGGGCAATATTACTGGCACCGCTTTTATTCCTCACAGCCCGACCTTAATTACGATAACCCCAAGGTTCAGGAAGAAATGCTGCGGGTGATGAGCTTTTGGCTCGATATGGGCGTAGATGGCTTTCGGGCCGATGCCGTGCCTTACCTGTTCGAGCGCGAAGGGACGAACTGCGAAAACCTGCCCGAAACGCACGCTTTCCTGAAAAAGATCCGCCGATATATGGATGAGCATTACCCAGGGCGGATACTGCTGTGCGAGGCCAACCAGTGGCCGGAAGACGTTTTTCCGTACATTGGCGAAGGCGACGAATTCCATATGGGGTTTCATTTCCCGATCATGCCGCGCATCTTCATGTCACTGCGCCGCGGAGACCGCACCCCGCTGGTGTGGATTATGTCGCGCACGCCGCCCATCACCCCTACCAGCCAGTGGTGCATCTTCTTACGCAACCACGACGAACTGACCTTAGAAATGGTGACGCCCGAAGAGCGCGAATGGATGTGGAACGAGTATGCCCCCGAGCCGCGCATGCGCCTGAACCTGGGCATCCGCCGCCGCCTGGCCCCGCTGTTAGATAACGACCGCCGCAAGATCGAACTGGCAAATTCACTGCTGTTTACCATGCCGGGGACGCCGATCATTTATTACGGTGATGAGATCGGCATGGGCGATAACATCTGGTTGAAAGACCGCGATGGAGTGCGCACGCCCATGCAGTGGAATGACCGGCCCAACGGCGGCTTTTCCAGCGCGCCCCCCGAAAAACTCTATTCGCCGGTGATCAGTGATGAACGCTATGGCCCGGCCCGCGTGAACGTCGCCAGCCAGATGCAGGATCCCAACTCACTGCTGAATTTCATCGTCCGCCTGATCCGCGTAACGAAAGATCACATGGCCTTTGGCGAGGGCAGTTTTTCGTGGGTGGATGCCCAGAATGACGCTGTCGCTGCTTATAACCGCATCTATGACGTGGACCGCATTCTGGTAGTGCAAAATTTAGCGGGTGTGGAAAAAACGGCGCGGATCGAACTACCTCAGCTTGTGAATGCCGAACTGACCGACCTGTTAACGGGTCGGAAGTTCCAGGCCGGGCCAGAGGGCCAATTGAGCATCACTCTGGAGCCGTATCAGTTTTTCTGGCTGCAGTATTGATTAAGGGATTTGTGGGTCTTGCGCGCGCATCGCCGCGATGGCTTCATCGAAGTGCAGGGTCATAATGCGGCGGGCCTCTTCGACATCGCCCTGGCGCAGTGTTTCGAGCAGTTTTTCGTGGGTAGCTTGCAGCCCCTCGATCTGCGCCAGGTCGCTGCGGCTGCGCAGGCCGGCGCTGATGGCGTTGCGCAGAGCTTCACGGATGGATTCAACCAGATAGACGATCATGTCATTGTGCGAGGCTTTGGCAACGAGCAGGTGGAATTCCACATCCAGGCGGGTATATTCTTCCTGGTCGCGTAAAGACTGGCGCATAGCCTGAACGGTTCTTTCGATGGCCTCAATATCTTTGGGCTGCCGGCGCGCGGCGGCCAGAATGGCGGCTTCGACCTCTAGCCCTTTGCGCACTTCCATGAGTTCGAGGATGGCGCTGCGCTCGATCTGCATGGCGCGTTGGAAGAACAGCCGTAGAGGGTCGCTGTCAATCGGTTTGACGAGCGCGCCTTTGCCGTTGACGATCTCGATGATGCCCTTGCCTTCGAGGTTTTTGAGCGCTTCACGGATGACGGGGCGGCTGACCCCAAAGCTGGTCGCCAGAGACGTCTCAGAAGGGAGCAGATCGCCCGGCTTAAGATGTTGGGCTTCAATATAAGCAAGCAGGTTATCAGTAACTTGCTCGGCTAGGGTTCCCCGAGAGAGTTTGGGCAGCATGCAGTCTCCAAATGGAAAGTTTCGGCAATCATAGCAAAAGAGCGGGCCGCTGTCAAGCTGTAATACAGCGTGTCTCATGTGTGTTTCCGTCTAAGGACGAGCTTGCTTGTACAGTGCATCCAGGAAAATGAAATACGTGAGGGCATTGACAGTACAAAGCCCCTGCCTCAAAAACGAGACTAAATAGCTATAGGGCTGGGGTACGGCTTAATGAGTTGTGCGCTTCCAAACACCCTGGCCCGCGGCGACCTGTTTCATCAACATCTCACGCAGCAGCACCCGGTTCAGTTCACAGCGAACGCCGTGATGCAGGTGGCTGTTTGGCTGGGGCGTGAACCATCGGATCAGGCAGTCGCCAGCGCATGACCAATAACAGAAGCATTCGCGGCAGGAAGCGCGACGCGCCTCGATTTTCTGCCACAGCCTGGCGCGCGCTTCTTCGTCAATCTGTACTCTTCCTTCGTTAATCCTTCCAATTGTGCCCATGCCAGCCAATGGGTGACGATCATTGACGATCTCAAAACAGGCCACGATATTGCTCTGAGGGGTCACCACCAGGGTGTTAAACGGCGAACTGCATGCAATGGTAGTGATCTTGTTAACGTCTGAACCGGCGCAGCGCAGTCTGCGGCCATAGCGCTCTGCTTCTCGCTGAGCCGCAAAAAAGGCTTTCAGAAACGCCAGGCCCTCTTCCATGTTGGGCTCGTTTTCTTCACCCCGGCGCGTATTAAATGCCGCTTCAACCTGCATTTCCTGGCAGAGAGTGTTTTCGCAGAGATAGCGAATGTCGTCAATCAGACGGTCAAACGGGGGGACAGCGGTGAGCCGGAGGCCGTAGGAGAATCCGCTCTCGTCCATTTGCCGCAAAGTGCGCATCACCAGCCGGCTGGAGCCGTTCCCAGAAACGATAGGCCGTTGGGCATCTTGGGTAGATGGGCTGCCGTCCATCGAGATCCCTACCGCCGAAATATTCTTCATAATCCATTCGGTTTGTTGTTTCGACCAGATGCCGTTGGAAGTCAGGTTAAAGTCACACGGGATCGACTTTTGTTTGGCATATTCCACCAGGGCCTTAAGGGTCTTCCACACAAAAGTGGGCTCGCCGCCGCCGTGTAGTGAGATAGAAAACCTAGGGAAGCCGCTTCTCTTTAGACTTTCATAGACGTAATCGATAGCGGCAAAACCGGCTTCGAGGGGCAGATGTTGCGTTGGGAACTCGCCGGCTGCGGCGTAGCAGTAAATACAGCGCAACTGGCATTGGTTGGTCAACAGCAGTGCCAGGCTTTGGGGGTTAAACGCTCCCGCGGGAGGCGGCATGGGTACAGGCGGGTCGGGAGTGAAAAAACCAACCTGCTCAAGAAAAGCACCAATATCTTCACGTACCGGTAGAGAGGGATCTTGCGCCAAAGATTGTGCCACCTTTACCATGGACCGGTTGCCGATGAAAGCCAGGCCAATCAACGGACGGTATAGGATAAATGCGTCATCCTGGTCGGCGTTGGCGATGGGAATGGTATATAGTTCCATGGTTACGTAATTGCGCAGGGGAAGGCATTGCAAGTGCAGGGGCGGTAGGTGTTACAGGCGCAGGGGTAGGCGTTGCAGGTGCAGGGATAGGCGTTGCAGGTACAGGGGAAAGCGTTGCAGATGCACGGTGTAGCGTTACAGGCACAAGGGTAGGCGTTGCAGGTGCAGGGTGCAATATTACAGATGCATGGTGTAACGTTACAGGCACAGGGAAAGGCGTTACAGACGCATGGCGCGACGTTGCAGGTGCAGGGGAAGGCATTACACGGACAGGGTGTGGCGGTGAGGGTTGGCACGTCCGCCGGACAAGGATTTACATAGGAAGGGCAGGGCGTCGCTGATGGTATGAACGTGGGGGTATTGGTTGGAGATTGATTTACGATGACCGGCAGAAACACGTATTGATTTGCATCCGCGCCCTCGGGGTTTGGAGTAGCTGCCAGTGCGGATAGAACTTGCGCATCCATTTCTGAGGATCTGCGCATCACGGTGCGTGAAAAGTCCACAAACGAGCGTGGCAGCCATCCTCGCTGTCCTGCTTCTGTCACTACTTCCACCCAGCCCAGTTCGGGGTGGTCGCTTTGGAGCAAAACATACTCATTGGGGCTAAGCCTGTCGAGGATGCCCGCGTCCTGACTGGGCCGGACACGTAAGGGTGCCTGAAAAGATGCGCCGATCCCCGCCTGAGCCGGTGGAACGCCTCCGCTCTCTGCGCCAAAGCGGGGACATATCCCCTTTACCAACGCCGCTCCTCCAGCGACGAGGCCTAAATACAAGAAATCGCGGCGCGATAAATGCCACGAACCGTCTTTGTCTTGATGGATGGAAAAAATCTGAGGATCCTCATGTTCGTCAGAGGGCGTTTGAAAAGATGACTGTTTCATTGCCATTTTCCTTTTATACAGCTTGTGAGGCCGCACGTTACGCTTGTTTAGGGGGCCGTTGCGGATACCCGGTGCGCCGCTTGCCAATACCGAGTGGGCGTTGTTTCCTCCATGCCTTTGCCCATCAGCAAGGACTGTCAAGAGGCCAGTTCACATAGCCACCTTAAATGATCGGCAGCAATGGTTGCGTTGACCGATTGGCGTTCAGGCCCAGGTGTCATTTCAGGCAACGAATTCCAAATTGAAATTAAAATGAATAATCATATTAAATTTTAATAATATTTGATTTTTTTGTCAAGTATATAGGCCGGGTTAATATGGTTGATAACCTTGAGTTTGCTATAATTCCTTTACCAGCTTTCGTATTTCAATACCCAGGAGGCGACCGATGTTATATCCAAAGAGCAATGCTTACCGTCAGGTGGTAGATCTGGCGGGCATGTGGGATTTCTGCCTGCCCGCACCGGGCGATGCAGCCGACCGCACGCAGGGCTTTCAAGATGGCACGCCGCTGGCGGTTCCGGCCAGTTGGAACGACCAGTTGATGCTGGAACGCGACGAACTGGGGCCGGCCTGGTACCAGACGCGCTTCGCGCGCCCCTGGGGATTCGCAGAACGGCGCGTTTTTTTGCGCTTCGGGGCTGTGAATTATCTGGCCGAAGTTTGGCTGAACGGCGAGCGCCTGGGCGAACACGAAGGCGGGAATATGGCCTTTGAGTTCGAGGTGACCGGGAAATTGCGGGCCGATGAGAACGTGCTGGTCGTGCGGGTGGATGGCGGCCTGGCTCCAGACCGCGTTCCACCCGGCAACCTGCCGCGCGGAGGTGGGATGAGTGCCTTCAGAAGCAACTATCCGAATACCAATTATGATTTCTTCCCATTCACCGGAATTCACCGTCCGGTACTGCTCTATGCCATTCCACCGGCGGCGATCCTCGATGTGCGCGTGAATACGGCCATTGAGGGCCAAGACGGCATTGTGAAGGTGCGCGTTAAGCATAATGCCGCGAGCGGCTTGATAAGATTGACTCTGGCGCGGGCGGGCGCGCAACAGGTTGGCGAAGCGCCGCTGGGAGCCGGCGAAGCCGAGGCCGTACTGCGCGTGCCGGATGCGGCGCTGTGGGGACCGGGGCATCCTAACCTGTATGATTTGCGGGTTGAACTGGTAGACGGCGGCCAGGTAAGCGACACTGTGGATCTGCGGGTGGGCATTCGCACCATTGCGGTGCAGGGCGGTCAACTACTGCTGAACGGAGAACCCATCTACCTGACCGGTTTTGGCCGCCACGAAGACTTTCCGGTGGTGGGGCGGGGCCTCCTGCCGGCGGTGATCGTGCGCGACTATGAATTGATGAAGTGGGTAGGGGCCAATTCCTTCCGCACCAGCCATTACCCCTATTCTGAGCTGATGATGGACCTGGCGGACGAATTAGGATTCCTGGTGATTGATGAAACCTCAGCCGTTGGGTTGTTTTTTGAGGACGAGGGCCAGCCGCGGCGGTTGGAGCTGTGCAAGCAGTTCACCCGAGAGTTGATCGAGCGCGACTATAACCATCCCTGCGTCATCGGCTGGAGTCTGGCAAACGAACCACATACCGGCGGGGCGTCTGCCACTGCGTTTTTTAAAGAATTGGTGGACCTGGCGAAGTCGCTGGATGCCAGCCGTCCGGTGACGCTGGTCAGCATGGCGGGTGTGCAGGAAGAGGCGTTTGAATTTTGTGACCTGGTTTGCATCAACCGCTATTTTGGCTGGTATATCCACTCTGGGCGCATTGAGGAAGGCGCGGCGGCGCTCTCACAAGACCTGGACGCGCTGTACGCGCGCTTTGGCAAACCTATTCTAGTCAGTGAGTTCGGCGCAGATGCCCTGCCTGGGCATCATGCTACGCCGCCGGAGATGTTCAGCGAAGAGTATCAGGCTGAACTGATCTTGCAAAGTATCGCGGTGATGCGCAGCAAGCCGTTTGTGATCGGCGAACACGTCTGGAATCTGTGTGATTTTAAAACCTCGCAGGGGGTCATCCGCGCGAATTCGATGAACTATAAAGGCGTGTTCACCCGTGACCGGCGGCCCAAGCTGGCGGCGCACCGCTTGCGTGAGCTGTGGCATACTCATAAAATGTAGAGGGAATCGCCGCAACTTTTACGGCTTTCCTGCGTATATCTTCATGGAGGTATACAATGAGCGGAGATTTTCCTCATGTCCATCACCATCACCGCCATCACGGGCGGCATGTACCGGTATTGCTGTGGCCCTTTTGGCTGATCTGGCGGCTGGTTATTGGCATTGTCGCGCTGACCGGCCGGCTGGTGGGGGCGATTGTGGGCCTGGTGCTGATGATCGCCGGCGTTCTCCTCAGCCTGACAGTCGTTGGCGCCATCGTCGGCATTCCCCTGGCGATCTTTGGCTTTATGGTGACGCTGCGCAGTCTCTTCTAATAGTTGAAACCCCCCCACGGAGAAAGAAGGAATTGGCAGGATTGGGCGGCTCCGCCGCCCAATCCTGCCAATTTGCTTGTGCCCTCTTCCCACTGGGAAGGGGGGCAGGGGGGATGGGTAACAGAGCGAGTTATCGAATGCTTTCTCTAAAAAAACAGCAGCCGGTGAGCGGCACTACCGCCCGCCGGCTGCTTGCCGGTATGGCCTTTTAGATTTCGCGGTAGACGTGCAGGTCAATAAAACAGCGCGGGTCGTTGACGCCATCCAGGCTGTCAGACTCGCTGGAGGCCATCTGCTTGATGACGTAGTAGCGCCACTCGCCGCGCGCATTGGGGCGCATGGCCTGAGCCGCCACCAATATCCGTACGCTGACGTAGCCCACTTCACCCCCCAGGCAGTTCTGGCGCAGTTCTTCGCCTGCGCGCTCTACGGCGGCGCACATTTCGCGCATGAGCGGCTCTTCCAGCCCAAAAGTTTTAAGCGACTGGACAGCCGGTTCCAGCAGGCAGTCCTGATGATCAGCTCGATCTTTGGGCATTGCCATAGCAAAGCTCGACACGACTTCCCACTCATGCGCGCGCGGTAAGTTGCGCACCGCGCCTTCCTCGACTTGATTATGATAATTCATACTCACCTCCTGAATGCCCTAAAAATATTATAGGGTTTCCAGGACGCTGCACACCCTCAAACCGCTTAAGATCACAAAAAGATTTGCTTAAGAAGGCGAGAAAATCATCAGCGGCCAGCCGGTTTAAGGCTGACCGCTGAAGGTTATCTGCCGAACGCTGCCCGCTGTCCTTTACTCTGCAATCATCAGGTAAGGCTCTTCGATGACGTGTTTAATGTACTGCAAGAAGCGGGCGGCGGGCGCGCCATCCACCAGGCGGTGATCGAAGACCAGGCAGAGCGTCCACATCTGACGGATGGCAGGCGCGCCGTTGTAGGGGACGACTTTGGGCGCAATGCGTCCCACGCCCAGGATGGCCGCCTCGGGCAAATTGATGACCGGGGTAAAGGCGTCTACCTCGTACATGCCCAGGTTGGTGATGGTAAACGTGCCGCCGCTCAGGTCGTCGGGCAGGGCGCGCCCGGCGCGGGCG
Organism: Anaerolineaceae bacterium; assembly: GCA_034434155.1. Lineage (GTDB taxonomy): Bacteria > Chloroflexota > Anaerolineae > Anaerolineales > Anaerolineaceae > DSYU01. The sequence continues at coordinate 55,112 of DAOUAC010000040.1, read as the reverse complement.
CGGTCTACCAGTTTGCGGAACTCGGCCCCAAATTCGCGCAGGCTTTTCTGGTCGGCGTCGCGGATGACGGGGACGAGCAGGCCGCGTTCGGTATCTACCGCCATGCCGATGTTGACGTGCGACAGGATTTCAATGGCATCGGGGGCGAGGCGGGCGTTCATATAGGGGAATTTGCGCAGGGCCTGGGCCACGATCTTCGCCAGCAGGTCGTTATAGCCGGGCGTGTAGCCCCACTCTTCTGAGACTTTGGCCTTAATGCGCTCGCGGGCGGCCACAAATTCGGTGGCATCTACTTCCATGAACAGAGTGACGCGTGCCGAGGTATGCACGCTGGCGGCCATGCGCTCCGCAATGATGGCGCGCACCCCCTTGAGCGGCACGCGCTCGCTGACTTCAGCGGCAGGCAGTGGAGCGGGGGTTGGAACAGCCGCCGGGGTGGTCGCCGCCGGCGCAACCGGCGCTTTGGCGGCGGTGGCCTGTTCTACGTCCTTCTTGACGATCCGCCCGCCGGGGCCGCTTCCGGTGAGCGTGCGCAGATCCACGCCCGTATCGGCGGCCATGCGCTGTGCCACCGGGGTGACTTTAGGCGCGGCGTTAAGGAAAGCGATCACGTCGCGCTCGGCCACGCGCACCCCGCCGCCGCCGGTAGGCGTCACCTGGGTGAGATCCACCTGTTTGGCGGCGGCCAGCTTGCGGGCGCGCGGCGAGGCAAAAACCCTGCCGCCTTCTGGAAGGGTCCCGGCGGGGACCGGACTGCTCTCGGCAGTGGGCGCGGCCTCGGTTGGGGCCTGGCCGGTGGGGGCTTCCACTGACGCGGTCCCAACCTCGCCGGTTGGGAATCGGTCATCCTCTTTGCCGATGATCGCCACAACCGTCAGCACCGGCAGCACCTGGCCTTCTTTGTACGGCCCAAAATGGATGTAGCCTTTGGCGTTGGCCTCGACTGGGAAGACGGCCTTATCCGTCTCCACTTCCATCACTTCCTGGCCCTGGTTGACTTTTGAACCATCCGGCACCAGCCACTTTACCAGGGTCACTTCCTCTACGGTTTGCCCCAGTTTAGGGATAAAAAATTCCGTAGCCATATCAGCTAACGACCTTCCGGCAGGCAGCCATAATGCGGTTGACGTTCGGAATTGCCTCGTCTTCGAGGACTTCGGCGCGCGGAACGGGGACATTGGCCGAAGCCACACGCACCATAGGGGCGTCGAGGTAGTCGAAGGCCCGCTCGTTCACCTGAGCCATCACTTCGTTAATAAAGCTGGTGTTCTCATAGGCTTCGGTCACGCCCACCAGCCGCCCGGTCTTTTTGACCGAGGCGACAACCGTGTCTATGTCGAGCGGTTTGAGGGTGCGCAAATCCACTACTTCCACATCAATGCCTTCCTGGGCCAGCTTTTCGGCGGCTTCGAGGGCGCGCAGCACCATGCGCGAGTAGGTGACGATGGTCACATCTTTGCCTTCGCGCTTAACGTCCGCCACGCCAAAGGGGATGATGTAATCTTCTTCAGGGACGGGGCCTTTTTCCTTATAAAGCATCTTATGTTCGATGAACATGACCGGATTGTCATCCTGAATGGCGGCTTTGAGCAGGCCCTTGGCGTCGTAAGGGGTGGCCGGCATGACCACGTAGATGCCGGGGAAATGCGTCCACAGCGATTCGAGGCTCTGCGAGTGATGCGCGGCGATAGCGCGCCCGGCCCCGCCTTCGGTGCGGACGACCATTGGTACAGTGGTTTTACCGCCGAACATATAGCGGTTCTTGGCCCCCTGGTTGGCAATCTGATCCATCGCCAGAGGGGTGAAGTCTACGTACATGATTTCGGTCACGGGGCGCATGCCGGCCATGGCCGCGCCGACCGCCGCGCCGCCAATCGTGGCTTCAGAGATGGGCGTGTCAATCACGCGCCACTCGCCGAACTCTTTGTAGAGGTCGCGGGTTGCACCGTAAGCGCCGCCGTACAGACCCACATCTTCGCCCATGATGAAGACGCGCGGGTCCTTTAGCATTTCTTCGCGCAGGGCTTCTTGCAGAGCCTGGGCATAGGCGATCTGGCGCATGGAGGCCCCTTCGCGGCGGATGCGCTCGCGCAGTTGGCGGTCTTTTTCATAATCCGCTGGGGTGAATTTAGGGGGGGCGTATACGTCGGTATCTACTTCGCTGGGTTTTGGTTCGGGCGAGGCTTCAGAGTACTGCATGGCGGCGTCTAACTTGGCTTCGACGGCGCTTTCCATTTGCTCAAACTCTGGCTCCGTCAGCATTTTGACGGCTTCGAGGTTTTCTTTCATCACGATAATGGGGTCGCGCTTCTTCCATTCGGCCTCTTCTTCGCGGGTGCGGTAGGCGCGCGGGTCAGAATGCGAGTGCCCATACCAGCGGTAGGTTTTGGCCTCGATGAGCGTGGGGCCTTGCCCACTGCGGGCGCGCGCCACGGCTTTTTCAACCGCGCCGCGCACGGCCAGCGCGTCCATCCCATCTACCACCTCGCCGGGGATGCCATAGGCGCAGGCGCGGCTGGCGACATCGGGCAGTTTAGAGGCTTTCTTCCACGGAACAGACATGGCGTAAAGGTTATTTTCGCATACGAACACGACCGGCAGGTTCCACAGGCTTGCCATATTGAGCGATTCGTGGAAGTTGCCGGTGTTCGAGGCGCCGTCGCCAAAGAAGCACACGACCACGCGGTCGGTCCCTTGCAGTTTTTGAGCCAGGGCCGCGCCCACTGCTACAGGGATATTGCCGCCGACGATGCCGGTCGCGCCCAGGTTGCCGTGTTCAACGTCGGCAATGTGCATCGAGCCGCCCTTGCCCTTGCAGTACCCGCCCGATTTGCCCAGCACTTCGGCCATCATCTTATTGTAGTGGGCCTGTTTGGCTTCGGGCGTTTTGGCGACCGAGTCGCCGTGCGCGTGGGCATGGCCGTGACCGCGATGGGTGCTGGTGATCAGATCGTCCTCGCGCAAAGCGGCCACCGCGCCCACCGCCACGGCCTCTTGCCCGGCGTAGAGGTGCGAAGCCCCTTTGAGGACGGCTTTGCTGAGCAGGTTGGCGATGTTGTTTTCCAGCGCGCGAATTTCCATCATCTGGCGCAGATAGTTGAGGAGCTGCTCTTTGGTCAGCCCCTGTTCTTCGATCATGGCAGAAACATATTCCATGCGAGACAATTGCGGTTGAGAAGGCTTCGCTTCGGTAATCATGCGTGGGTTACTCCTGAGATTGATTGGCAGTTCACAATAAAAAGTGATCTGTGATGGGTAGTCAGAAAGAAGAAAGAAACTGGTACTTTTCTTTCACGAGGTCGGCGAGCGGCTCGCCGGGATGGATGGCGCTGATGCCGGCCAGAACGGCGTCGAACCCCTCAGATTGCAGGCGGGCCTGAAGCTCTACCGCAATGGGATCGGCGGGCGGGTCAAAGCGCAGAGCAGCGGCAATGCCCAGGGCCAGCGCCTCTGGGCGCGTTCCGGCCTTTTCGGCCAGGCGAGCGGCCCCGACCAGGCGGTCGGTGGGGGCCAGCTTGCGGATAGGGTCGCGGCCCAGGCGGAAGATGGTATCGCCCAGGGCGCGGTTGGCGAAACGGCGCAGCAGGTCGCGGGCGTGGGCGTCCAGCCAGTCAGCGGAGACGCCGTACCCGGCCACGATTCCCTGACGCGCTTCAACCAGCGCCTGCTCCAGCACGGGGCGGATGCGCGGGTCTTCCAGGGCTTCGTAGCCATAGGTGTAGCCGCGCAGGTACCCCAGGTAGGCCAGCACCGCGTGACCACAGTTGTGGATGTACAGCTTACGGGCAGTGTAGGCGGGGAAGTTATCGCAGGCTTCTAACCCCTGGATCGGCGGAATGGGGCCGATAAACGCCTGGCGGTCAATGGGCAGTTCGCGGTAAGGCTCTACCAGGATGCGGCTGGGGTCTTCCGCCAGCATTTCAGGGGTGGGCGGCGGGACCATGCGGCCAATGACGGTATCAACAAAGCCAATGCGCGCTCTGGCGTAGGCGCGCCCGGCTTCGCTCAGATGGGTTTCGACCATCGCGCGGAAGGTAGCGGCGGCGTCTTTGAGGTTTTCGCAGACGATCAGGTTCAGCGGGGCGTCTTCGCCAGCGGCGCGGCGCCGCTCGATGCCCTCAGCCACCAGCGGCGCGATCAGCGGCAGAACGCGCGCCCCCACGGCCGTCGCCGCCAGGCTGGCGCGCGCCAATGCCGCGGCGGCCTGCTCTGGCTGGCGGGCCGAGTGCAGTGCCCGCACCGGCCCCACCTGCACCTGCTCAATGCGCTCGTTATCCACCAGTTCAATCCTGTACCACCCGCGTTCTTGCAGGGCGGCGATCAGCCGGTCGTCCACGTCAACGAAGGTCACGGCGTAGCCCGCTTCGGCGAATAACTGGCCGATAAACCCACGCCCTACGTTGCCCGCTCCGAAGATCACCGCTTCTGAAGCCATCAGCGCATTTCCTGCCCACCGGTGACGTTAATCGCCTGCCCGGTCATATAACTGGACTGATCCGAAGCCATAAATACCAGCACATTGCACACATCCTCGTAGGTACAGCCGCGCTTCATGGGAACCTGGTCAATATATTTCTTACGGACCTCTTCCTCCGTAATCCCCTGGTTGCGGGCGTACTGCTTGAAGAGTGCATTGGGGCCTTCGTTCCACAGCGGCGAATCGAGCAGGTTGCCAGGGCAAATGGCGTTGACGCGTACATTGTGTTCGGCCAGTTCGAGAGCCAGGCTTTGTGTCAGACCGATCCCGCCAAACTTAGAAGAGGCGTAAGCCGAATTTTTGTAACTGCCTTTCTTGCCAGACTTGGAATTGATCTCGATGATGACGCCGCTTTTCTGGGCTTTCATCACGCGGGCGGCGTGCTTGGCGCATAAGAAGTAGCCGTAGAGATTGACTTTAATCACTGCCAGCCACTTCTCGGCGGGGAATTCGGTGACTTCACCAGAGATCAGAATCCCAGCGTTGGCGACCAGGATGTCCAGACGGCCAAATTCCTGCACGGTGCGGTCAATCATGGCGGCGACCTGAGCTTCGTCGGTCACATCCACCTTCATGGCAAGGGCGCGCCGGTCGGTGATAGCCGCGGCGGTCTGAATGGCTTTTTCTTCATTGAGGTCGGCTACGACGACGTGGCAGCCTTCCTGGGCCAGCCGGAAGCAGATGGCCTGACCCAGCCCTTGCGCGCCGCCCGTCACCACAGCCACCCGATCTTGTAGTGATTTCTCCATAGTTGTCATTCCCTGGTTGGTTTGAGGGTTCCACGCCGGCGCGCAGGCCGGCCTGGAACCGCGATCTTTGTTGCAGTTAAGGAAGCATCAGCCGCAGGAACTCGGCTTCGGCTTCGTTGGTCCACTCGCCGCGCTCGTTGAGTAAGGCGTACACGCTGGGCATCTTCTCTTTTAGCTCGGAGAGCGGTGTGAGGGGCAGTTCTTTAATGTTGGGGTAGATTACCACTTTGCCGGCCAGGGTAGCATCTTTGACGGCTTTAAGGCCGTCTTTGGCCGCTGAGAGCGACCCCACCGCCGCAACCGAGCGGTTGGGAGAAAGCTCGCCGCTGTAGGTCTTGTCCAGCACTAACAGCATATCTTCCATCGCCGAAGCCGAATGGCCGATAACGCGCGTATCTTTGAGGTAGGCATCTGAAAGATCAATGGCCGTCATCGTGCCGCGCGCCACGCCCGCGAACACGTTCATTACGCCCTTGGGGGCCAGGTAGGTGGCGGCGTCTGAGATGACCGGGGGAATGGGGGCCAAAACAATAATATCATCGAATCCGCTCTGCTTGAAGGGAGCCATGCCCTCGGCATAGCTTTCTTTGTTCATGGGATTCAGGCAGATAAATTCAATGCCCTTTTCTTTGGCCTGGTCGGCGAAGGATTCGCATAGTTCGCCCAGGCGCATGTCGCTCACATCCGTACAGACGATAGTTGCGGGGGGGTTGTGGAATTCGATGGCGCGCTGGACATGCATGCGGCCCATCGGCCCGCCCGCGCCTACGAACCAGGCTTTGCCGCCGGGCCGCAGTGCCGAGCGCACGGGTACGTCGCGGTAAGCGGCGGCTACATCCAGGCCGGTACTGCCGACGTACACCCAGCGATGGTAGTGGATGCGCCCAACGTCTACGTTGGTCTTGCGCGGCATGGGAGCCTGCGCCATGATCGCCAGGATGCCGAACTGCTCCAGGTGCGGGCTGACCTGCTCGATCACGTCGGGGTTGGGTCCAAGCACGACGATATCATCGGCAAATTCCACCGGCGGGGCCGCCAAATCGAGAACCTCGGTGACTTCTACGCCCAATTCAGCGGCGCGGGCCTTCAGCCAGCCGCAAAATGGTTCAGGGACGTTGCTCAACAGCAGGCGGGCTGGGTGCGACTGCGCGTCGAACCCACTGGAAATGGTGAAGGGGCGGTTGTCGCCGGCCCCAATGATCCACAGCGTCCCACCGGGCTTGATGGCGGTGCGGTACTTGAGGGTGTAAGCCGCCACCACGCAGGCCCAGGGCTCTGCCAGGCCAATTTCGGCGTAGCCGCGTTCGGGGTTGACTTTAATCAGGTTGTTGCCGTGATCGTTGTTGTAAAATTCAGGGCCAAGCACCGAATACTGTGACAGGCCGCCCTGGAACCAGTAACCGTAGGCCAGCGAGCGCCCGTTAACGAAGATTTCTGGCTCCATCGAAAGGCGGTCGCCCACCTTATAGCGGTCGCGCAGGTTCTCGCCCACGCCTACCACTGTCATGGCTACCTCGTGACCCAGCACCACCGGGTCTTTCTGCATGTCCTTGTAAATGCGTGGGTGGTTCTGGCCCTGGGTAATTACTTTGATATCAGAAAAGCATAACCCGCAGGCATCGTGGCGGATGAGAAGTTCATCGGGGCCATAACTGGGCATCGGCACTTCGATGGGCTGCCCATCTTTACCCAGGTTTTCCAGCCCAGCGCCGTACAGCGGCCAGAGCTTGTAGGTTTTAGGCAGCGGCGCAGAAACCTGGCGGTATTGTTCGAGTTTATCAGTCATATCTTCCTCCCAAAACGGTTGACGGTAAAAAGGGATCAGCAAGAAGAGCGTCTTGCATCTGAAGGCGGTTAACTTCTAAAGAATTCGGCGGGTTCGGCATCTGGGCGGATGCGTTGGAGACGCGCCAGGGCCTCGGCCGTGGGGGGCGTCTGCAGGCCAATGCGGGTGTAAAAGTCATTGCGCTCGCGCCGGGTAGGCAGGTGCGCTTTGGCCCAATCACTCTGGTAGCCCAGGCCGAGGGTGCGCTGTAAGATGGTATGCCCGTAGATGAAATATGCGCCCTGTAAAAATACCTGGCGCACGGGGGCCAGTTCGGGGGCGTGGAAGTCATCCACCAGTTTTTGCCCGTAGGTGTTCATCTCCGTGCCGATGTTAAGGGGCAGGTCCAGGCGGCGGGCCAGGTCTACTACCCGGTAGAGATGCCCTACCTTCACCTTGCGGGTTTCGGGGTCCGGGATGTTCCAGTTGCGGTCAGGGATGATATTGAGCGCCACCACGCCCTGGGCGATGAGCAGTTCCAGCAGTTCTTCGATAGCTTGCTCGCCCGGTGAAGTGCCGTCTAACCAGGTGGCGCAGGGCAGGGCCTGGCAGGCGGTAATCATGCGGGTGACCACGTCAATGGTAGGGAAGGTATCGGGGCCGGGCTGGGTGTAGCCGACGCCGCCGCGCTTCATCAGCCGGGCGCGCACGGTGTTCTGGAAGCCCGGCATATTCTGCATCTGGGCGGCCACCTGAGCGGGATCCATCTTGAGCTTTTCCGCCCAGAAGGGAACAGGGTCGCTGAAGGCCGCCGCGGCGGCGCGGGTGTAGGCTTCGAGCATGTGACGTTCGGTGGCGTTCCCGGCGGGGGTGAGGGGCAGTACGTCGCGCTCGTAATCAATGCACACCGGGGCCAGATACGCATTGATGCGCTCGATCATGGCGCGGTTGCGCTGCGCCGCGCGGGCGCGCATATCTGCCAGGATGGGAGCGGCGGCTTCTGGCGCGCGGCTGGAGGTAAAGCCAATGCCCATGTAGTAATACACGCCCGGTTCGCCCGGCGAGTTGATTTCGCGCGTGGCAAATTCGGGGATATAAACCCGCGTTTCGAGAGCGGCGCTGGCGCGCACCCCGGCGGCAAAGGCGGCGTCGAGGAACTCATCCACGCCATCGAGAACGTCAAAATCAACGATCCCCAGCAGGGGAATGCCCTGCCGTTTTGCCATCCAGGCCAGCCCGGTGGGAGAATAGCCATACGCATTGAAAGAGTAAAAGGTGTGGCAGTGCATATTCGCCGCATCCCGTTCCGGTAGAACGGTCACAGCACCCTGACGTGCCTTGCCCAGCAGGACATTCAGAGATTGCGCGCGCTCGTCTGGAGCAAAACTGTTCAGTTTGGCTTCCAGTTCTTCGATAGAGGGTGAAGGGGATTGCATGTTGAGGTTCACGCGAGTGTAGTTCACAGGTTTTCAGGCGTCCTGACAGTTAAAATAGAGTTCTTCGAGGCTCCGGTTTACGCCCGGCGCGCCAAACAACGGCAGGCCGCGCGTGCGCATCACGTTCCCCAGCCGGCAGACGGCTTCGTAATCCAGTTCTTTCACTCCGCCAGACTGAATGGCGTAGATGACCGAACGGGCGGTGGATTCCAGCACTTCGACGTTCAGAAGCGTCCACTCAATATCGCCCCGGCTTAGGGTGACAAGCCCGTGATTTTCCATGATAAAGCTGTTGTATTTTTGCAGGTAGGGGGTGAACTTATTTGCCAGGTCTTCGGTGAGCGGCTCGCCATACGGCACAACCGGCACAGGGCCGATTTCGGTAGTGGTTTCGGGAAAGAGCGGGCGCATCAGCCAGTTTTTGCCGGTTGAAATCGCCAGGCCGCATACCGCCGGGGGGTGACAGTGAATCACCGAGACAATATCGGGGCGCTCGTTGAAAAATTTCAGATACATGGCGGTTTCACCGGTAGGGCGGCGCGTGCCTTCGACCGTCTGCCCCTTTAGATTAATAAACACCACGTCTTCGGGCTGGATATTGCCCTTGTTCATTTGGGTGGGGGTGATGAGCAGAAGATCGTCTTGCAGCTTCCAGGCCAGGTTGCCGCCGTAGCCGGTGACGTACATGTTGTGCGCCAGCCGGTGACAGGCTTTGACGAACATTTCGACTTGCCGGGCGTAGTGGGATAAGAAAGTCATGGGTGGCGGTTCCTTTTACGATAACGAATTCCCGTAAGGCTCTAAGCCTAAAATTCTCCCCAATTTGCAGATGGTAAAGCGGTTGCGGAAGAGGTGCGAATAGCGCAGCGCCTGATCCACTTCCTCATCCGACAGTCCCAGTCCTGCCGCCGTAGTGACGCCCCCGGCCTGCCGCAGCAGGTCAGCCATTTTGTCGGGCGAGGGGACGAGCGCGGCTAACTCTTGCAGCGCATCCCAATGAGCCAGAACGCGCCCCTTCAACTGTTCATAGGCGGCGGGAGTCATGTTGAGGAAGGGGGCCTGTTCAACGACGAGTTTATCGGCGATCGGACCGAAAGCGGTGTGAATATCGGCAATGTCGGCGGCGCGGTCGGGCAGGGTGCTGGCCTGCAAGCGGCGCTCGGCTTCCTTACGACTAACCTGGCGAAGCTGCTGGTACAGGCCGGCTGTCAGGATGGAACACAGCGCCACCTTAGCTCCGTGCAAAACCGCCGGTCGGCCTTCGCGCAGCAGCTTCATTTCGAGGAAGTGCGACATATAATGTTCAGCTCCGGCGGCAGGACGCGAGTTGCCAAAGTCTAACATGCACAAACCCGAGTCGATCAGGCTATCCATCAGCTTTTCTACACCAGCGGGCGAAGCCTGGCCGATTTCTGGCGCGGCGGCGATGCACCGGTCGAGCGTCTGGCGCACGCGCGCGGCGATCTCGGCGCTGTAGGGCTCGTCCCACAATAGATGTCCTAATTTCCAGTCGGCCAGGGCGATGGCCTTGCCCAGAATATCGCCAAAACCGGCGGCGATCATGGGCTGGGGCGCGGCGGCCAGGGTGGGCAGGTCGGCAATTACGGCGGAAGGTGGGTGGGCGATCACGGTTACTTTGATGTTGCGCACTACCAGCGAAGCGCTGGGCGAGGTGAAGCCATCCACCGAGGGGGCGGTAGGGATAGAGATGAACGGCCGGCGGGTGCGGTGACTGGCAAAGCGGGCAATGTCCGTCAGGGTGCCCGAACCAACGGCCAGATAAGCGCGCTCATCGGCCCCGGCTTGCAGCAGTACCTGGAAGATAAAATCTTCGTCTGGGACAACCTCTTTCTCTTGAAAAACCACGCTTTTAACGTCCCAGCCGCAGTCCTTTAAGGATTCTTCGACGCGCTGGCCGAGGGCGGCGTAGGTATTGTGGTCGGCCACCAATAAAAAACGGTCGTATCTCTGCTTCTGGCAGTACTGCACCAGGTGATCAACGGCACTGTCGCCAAGGTAAAGGTGAATATTGCTCATCAATGCCTATCCACGGTTTAGGATAAATTTTCCGTTTTCCGGGGGGGAAAGCGGAAGGGATCAGAACAAAACGGTTAAGCGTTGGACGCTTCGACGGTTTCGCCGCACAACGTGAACGGCACGCCTGCCTGGGTCAATTTCTCGATCCATTGGGGCGCCAGGCCGGCGTCGGTAAAAAGGTGGCTGATCTGCTCGACGCGCGCGCAAGAGGTTAGGTCTACCTTGCCGAACTTACTGGAATCGATCAGAGCTACCAGCCGTCCGGCAGATGCGATCATGGCGCGCTTAAAATGGGCCTCATTGAGGTCCACCTCGGTCAGCCCGGTTTCGATGGAAAAGCCGCTGGAAGAGATAAAGGCGGTTTTGATGTACAGATCCTTGAGTACGTCGCCGTAAACCGGGCGGGTGACGGCGGTGCCATCCGAGCGCAGTATGCCGCCCAACAGCATAACGGTATTGGCCGGGTTGCGGGCCAGCTCGCGCCCCACTTCAATGCCGTTGGTGATGATCGTTAATCCCCGGCGCTCCTGCAGGAAAGCGGCCATGTGAAAGACGGTGGTGGAAGCGTCCAGCAAGACCGAATCGCCGTCCGCGACCAGGGCAGCGGCCATGCGGGCAATGGCCGTCTTAGCAGGCTGGTTCATGCGCGCGCGGGCCTCATAAGCAGGCGAAGAAGCGCGCTCAGCTTCCAACGGCACGCCGCCGCCCCAAACCCGCGTCAGTTGGCCTGAATCGGAGAGAGCTTTGAGATCGTTGCGGATCGTCCCTTCCGAGACCGACAGCAGGCGCGCCAGGTCTGGCACGCGAATGCCCGGCTGTTCGCGCAGGATATTGAGTAGGCGGTATCTTCTTTCGAATGTTGTCAAATTTACCTGGTTTTGCTAAAAAGATTGGCGAATTGTTGTTGAATTCTACAAAAGATGATAAGTCATTTGTTGAATTTTGTCAATCTCGGGTTTTCCCCAATGGGCCGCCCATCAGAATGGACCGGGAGCGAATGGAGCGGATTTGACATCTTTGCTTTCATCATGTCTCAGCTCTCACTGGATCAATCCCGGTGAGTTGAGTTGGCAAAACTCAGTAAGTTCTTTTTCTGGTACCAAAATCTTGGGAGTTTTTTGTGCCATGCCATAACTCCTTGATCTTGATTATGCATCCATCCTTGGCCGGTACTGGAGTGCTTCAGCCAGATGATTCGCCGCAATTTTCTCACTGCCCGCCAGGTCTGCAATCGTTCTTGCCAGCTTCAGCACGCGGTGATAAGCCCTGGCCGAAAGCTGGAGTTGAGTCATGGCAGTCTTCATCAGGGCAGAGCAGGCGGAGTCTAACTCGCAGAACTTGCGCACCTCCGCCGGGCGCATGTCGGCGTTGCTCGCCACCCCCTCCAGGCTGGCAAATCTGACCCGCTGGCGGTCGCGGGCGGCTTCCACCCGCGCGCGGATCCTGTCGGAAGGCTCGCCGACCCGGTTGTCGCTCAGTTTTTCGTACTCCACGCGCGGCACTTGCAGGTGGATGTCAATGCGGTCCAACAGCGGCCCCGATACGCGCTTTTGGTATTTGGTAACGGTAGAGGATGAACAGGTACAGGGCTTCACCGGGTCGCCGTAGTAGCCGCATGGGCAGGGGTTCGAGGCGGCCACCAGTTGAAAATTGGCCGGGAAGGTCAGCGAACCCTGCGCCCGCGAGATGGTGACGGTCTTGTCTTCCATCGGCTGGCGCAGAACTTCCAGCACGCGCGGGCCGAACTCGGCCAGCTCGTCCAGAAACAGCACCCCTCTATGCGCCAGGCTGATTTCGCCGGGGTGCGGGTTGTTGCCGCCGCCTACCAGGCCGGCGAAGGAAATGGTGTGATGCGGGGCTCGGAACGGGCGGTTGCGGATGAGCGGGATGCCTGGCGGAAGCTGGTCAGCGACGGAGTAGATGCGGGTCACATCCAGGGCCTCGTCAACCGTCATGCGCGGCAGGATGGCCGGCAGCGCCCGCGCCAACAGCGTTTTTCCTCCACCCGGCGGCCCGACCAGCAGAATGTTATGGCCGCCCGCCGCCGCGACCTCTAAGGCGCGTTTGACGTGCTCCTGCCCTTTGATCTCTGCGAAGTCTGTGCCAACGCTGATTTCCAGGTCGTCAATGCAAATGGGTGGGTGCGGCTGAATGCGGGCTTCGCCTGCCAGGTGGGCGTATAACTCCGCCAGCGAACTGACCGGGATCACTTCCAGGTCAGGGATCAGGGCCGCCTCGGCAGCGTCAGACACCGGCACGAACAGGCGCTTGTAGCCCTGGGCGCGGGCTGTGGCGGCCATTGGCAGGACCCCACGCGCGTGGCGCACCGTGCCATCCAAAGACAGCTCGCCCACCACCAGCGCCCCATCCACCGCCGACTGCGGGATGACTTCGTTCATCACCAGCACGCCCACCGCAATAGGCAGATCGTAGGTAGGGCCTTCTTTGCGCACGGTGGCCGGAGCCAGGTTCACCACCAGGCGCTTGCGCGGGTAGGGCAGGTTGGCGTTCTTAATCGCCGCCTGCACGCGCTGGCGGCTCTCCTGCACGGCGGTGTCGGGCAGACCCACAATATCTACGCCGGGCAGTCCCTGGCCGGTATCAACCTCGACCTCAACGATCACGCCTTCCAATCCGATGACGGCGCACGAAAATACGCGGGCAAGCATGGACGAAGCATCCTTAAAGGTGAAATTTTAAGAAGTATAGCACGATTAACAGGCTCGATTTCATGCGCAGGCTCCATCTGCTCCAGGGCTTTCTCAAAGTCGCTTGACTTTTTGGAAATCACTCGTCTTGTAGGAAGGGTGTGGGGTTTGGCGGCGCATTCGCGCCGCCAAACCCCACGAATCTTTGGTTCCCCGCCCCCCTCGAGGGGGGCGGGGCCAGGGGTGGGGGGACTTTGAGAAGGCCCTGCCATCTGCAATACCTGAAAGAACGCGTTATCCGCTAGAATAATAAAGAAGTTCTGGCTGGTCATGTTCCGATCAAGGAAGGTGGCATGGACGATTCGGATGCTCCGTTGGCTCTGGAAGGCCCCCTGGGCCGCGCCCTGAAGGCCGTCACCGATCACTGGCTGGTAACGGCCCCGCTCGCCAACCCGGCCATGCTTGAAATCTTTGCCGGGCGCGACTCTCCCCCCTACCGCAACATGATGCCCTGGGCCGGCGAGTTCGCCGGTAAATACCTGACGTCCGCGGTGCAGGTCTACCGCGTCACCCATGACGAGCGCCTGCTCGACTTCCTGCGCGCGTTTGTGGCGCGCCTGGTCAGCCTGCAAGCCGCCGATGGCTATCTGGGCCCCTGGCCGGCGGACAGCCGCCTGACCAACTTTTCGCCGCACCACGGCCAGAACGGTATGTTCACCTGGGATACCTGGGGCCACTACCACGTGATCACCGGCCTGCTGCTCTGGTACGAGACGACCGGCGACGCGGCCGCTCTCGTCTGTGCCCGCCGCGCCGCAGACCTGATCTGCCAGAAATATTTAGGGAATCCGCCGGTGCGTCTGGTGGAAACCGGCTCAACCGAGATGAATCTGGCCCCCATCCACGCCCTGGCAAAGCTTCACCGCCTGACCGGCGAGGAACGCTACCTGCAAATGGCCCTCCAAATCCTGGACGAGTTCGCCGCGCGCGACGCCTCAGGGAATCCGCTGGCTGGTGATTACTTTAACCTGGCGCTGGCCGGCAAAGCCCTTTATGAAATGCCCCGCCCGCGCTGGGAAAGCCTGCATCCCATCCTGGGGTTGGTGGAACTGTATGCCATCACCGGCGAAGAACGTTATCGCCGCGCCTTCGAGTCAATCTGGCAGGGCATCGTCCGGCATGATCGTCACAACAACGGCGGATTTTCTTCCGGCGAGCAGGCCACCGGCAGCCCCTACGATTACGGAACGATCGAAACCTGCTGTACCATTGCATGGCTGGCGCTTTCGGCGGAGATGTTGAAGCTGACGGGCGATTCCACCGTGGCGGACGAGATCGAACTGACCACCCTCAACTCCGTGTTGGGAATGCACTCGGCCAGCGGGCGTTGGTCTACTTTTACCACGCCGATGGATGGCGCGCGCTTTGCCAGCGCCCACGCCATTGTCTTTCAGGCACGCTCCGGCAGCCCAGAGTTGAACTGCTGCAGTGTCAACAGCCCGCGCGGCTTGGGTCTGCTCAGTGAGTGGGCTGTGCAGGCGGCGGAAGACACGCTGACCCTCAACTACTATGGCCCCGGCGCAGTCCGCGCGGCGCTGACAGCGGGCCGCGTGGAACTGGTTCAAGAGACGGATTACCCCATTTCCGGTCGCATCCGTCTGCGCGTGAATCCAGACGGGCCCCTGGCGTTTGCACTGCGGCTGCGCGTGCCGGTTTGGTCACAAGAGCCCCACATTCACCTGAACGGGCGGCCCCAGGCTGGCGCGCGGCCCGGCAGTTATTTAGAACTGCGCCGCGCCTGGCAGCCGGGCGACTGCCTGGAAATTGCGCTCGATTTTCGCCCGCACTTTTGGGCAGGCGAGCGTGAATGCGCCGGGTTGACGTCCCTTTACCGCGGGCCGCTTCTGCTGGCCTACGATCAACGCTACAACCCCCATCTGGCCGCCGAATCACCCCTCGGCCCGATCCCAGATGACTGCTTTAAAGTGTCGCGCGATCATCTCCCCGTGCCGGTGATCAACGCCGCCCGGTTGGAAGATACGCCTCTGGAATGGAAAGACTGGCATCCGCCCCTGCTGCTGCTGCGAGCCGCGACAGACCAGAATCAGCCCGTCTACCTGTGCGACTTCGCCAGCGCCGGCGCTGCTGGCACGCTTTACCGTTCCTGGCTGCCGGTGAGCAGGGTGGGACGGCCGTCGCCGTTCCGCTCGGAATAGGGTATAGTTAACGGCATGGCCTTGTTAAAATCTCGTCCGCTGCAGATCACCGCCGCCTACTGCGCCACGTTCATTGCCATGGGGTTTTCGATGGCCTCGCTGGGCCCCACCCTGCCGGGCCTGGCCGAGAACACCCGCGCCAGTCTGAGCGCCATCAGCATCCTGTTCACGGCCCGCTCGCTGGGCAGCCTGGCTGGCTCGGTGGGCGGTGGGCGCATCTATGACCGCGCTCCCGGCCACCGCGTCATGGCCGTAATGGTTGTGGCACTGGCCGTGCTGACGGCCCTTACGCCTTTGGTTCCGCTGTTGTGGCTGTTGGCGGGCGTGTTGTTTATCACCGGGGCGGTGCAGGGGTTTTTAAACATCGGCGGCAATGCTCTGCTGGTATGGGTGCATGGCCGCGATGTGGGACCGTTTATGAACGCCCTGCACTTCTGCTTTGGTGTGGGAACATTTATCACCCCTGTGATTGTGGCTCAGTTTGTGGACCGCCCCAACGGCCTGCTGTGGACGTACCTGCTGCTGGCCGTGCTCATCTTGCCGACGGCGGTGGTGGGTCTGCTGCCCAGTCCCCGGCCGCCGGCTGTAGATCTCAAACAGCCCGGCGGGCGCGCTGACCCACTGCTGATTGTGCTGATCGCTCTGGTGTTTGGCTGCTATTCGGGCGCGTCGCTCTCTTACGGCGGCTGGATTTATACTTACGCGCTGGAGATGGGCCTCGCCAACGCCACCAACGCTGCCTATCTCACCTCGGTCTTTTGGGGCGCGCTCACTCTGGGGCGGCTGGCGGCGATCCCGCTGGCGATGCGTTTTAAGCCGCAGGTCATCCTGCGCGCCGATTACGTAGGTGCGTTCTTCAGCCTGCTCGTCCTGTTTCTTTGGCCGCGCTCGCCGCTGGCCGTACTGGTCGCCTCGGCGGGATTGGGCTTTGCCCTGGCGTCCATCTATCCCACCACCATGTCACTTTCCGGCCAGATGATGGTCATCAGCGGCCGGGTGGCGGGGTTGTTTTCCATCGGCAACAGTGCCGGGGCCATGTTACTGCCCTGGATCATCGGCCAGTTCTTTGAAAGCGTTGGCCCGCGCAGTCTGGCGGTCGTGCTGCTGGCCGATATGCTGGTCGCCCTGGTGGTGCTGGCCGTCCTGGGCCGCCGGCCCGCTCTCGTTGCTCAACCGGGCTAGAGATTTACTGCTTCCCTGGAGGTCTCATGACATCCTCTAAAACCATCCGCGAAACGTATGAAAAGGGCGGCTGCATCTTGCGGCTGGCGCCCGTATTTGTACCGCGCCGCTTTAGCACCGCCGGGCGGCGGCTGCGGCTGCACCCAGATGATTATTACGCCCTGGGAACGGCCCGGGGTTCGATCAAAGAACGCTGGTTTTCTTCGGTAATCGCCGCTATGAATGGCCCTCTTGCCCCACCCGACGAGGGCATGAGCTACGTAGCCCCTACCGATGACCCCGCCGATAAATTCCTGTTCAAAGATGCAGTAGACGAGCTGGGCGCGGAGCTGATTGGCCAGGAACTGCTGGAAAAATACGGAACCTGGCCCATGTATTCCAAGTTTTTCGACTATCAGGCTCCGCTCTTCCATCACCTGCACCTTACCGATACAGCCGCCGCGCGCGTAGGGCGCATCGGTAAGCCCGAAGCTTACTACTTCCCGCCCCAACTCAACAATCACCTGGGTGATTTTCCGGTCACGTACTTTGGTTATGATCCCGATGTGACCCCCGAAATGGTCAAAGAGCGCCTGCTGCGCTACGAATCGGGCGATAACCGTATCACCGAGCTGTCGCGTGCCTACCGCATCGAGCTGGGAACGGGCTGGTACACACCCCCTGGCGTGGTGCATGCGCCGGGGTCGGTGTTGACTTATGAACCGCAGTGGAACAGCGATGTGAACTCGGTGCATGAGAATATCACCGCCGGCGAAGTATATCCTTACGACTTTTTGGTCGAAAACTGCCCGCCGGACCGCCGCCGCGACATTGATTACATTATGAGCCTGGTAGATTGGGAGAAATGCGTAGACCCCCACTACAAGAAGCACTACTTCCGCCCGCCCTTACTGGCCCAGGCCGGCGACGGCTTCGTAGAAAAGTGGATCACTTACGCCAACCCCTACTTTGGCGCGAAAGAACTGACCATCTTCCCCGGCCAGACGGCCACGATTGTAGATCCGGCGGCCTACGGCTGTATTCTGGTGCAGGGACACGGACGCTTCGGCGGCTTCGACGCCGAGGCCGCCATCATGCTGCGCTTCGGCCAGCTCAGCGCCGATGAATACTTTGTCGGCGAGCCTGCCGCCCGCGCTGGCGTGACCATCACCAACCATTCACGTTGGGAACCCATGGTGATCCTCAAGCACTTTGGCCCCAACCACCCGGAAATGCCGCAGTAAAATTATTCGCTTTCGCTCGCCAGCTTGCCGTGCAGTAGAGGACAGGCTTCTTCCACCCGGCGCACAATGCGCGCCAGGGCCTGTTCATTGTCCCCTTCAAAGCGCAAAGTCAGCACGGGTTCGGTCACCGAGCGGCGCGCCAGCCCCCAGCCGTCGGAGAACTCAAGACGCAGCCCATCGGTCTCTTGAATGGATGCCTCGCCCGCCAGGGCTGTCTTCAGCGCCGCCAGGGTTGCCTCGGCCGCCGCCGCGTCCATGGGGATGCGAATATCCGGCGTAACCGGATAGGCCGGAACCGTCTGGCGCAGTGCGGAGAGTGCCAGGCCGCTTTCTTTTAACAGACGGGCGAAGAACAACGAGGCCGCCAGGCCGTCATCTCCCCCAATGGCGCGGAAGAAATGATGCCCGCTCATTTCGCCAGCGTAGACGGCTTCCGTTTCGATAAAGGCCCGCTTGATGTAGGTATGCCCGGACCGTTCCATGATCGCCCGCCCGCCCAGCGCCCGGATGGTCTCTGGGACGACGCGCGAGCATTTCTGGTCATAGATGATGGTTTGCGGGCCGGCGCGCAGGGCGTCGCGGGCAAACAGCACAATCGCCTGATCGCCTGTCACCGCGCCCCCCTGCTCGTCCACGAACACCACCCGGTCGGCGTCTCCGTCGTAGGCCGCGCCCAGGTCCGCGCCCGCCCGGCAGACGGCCTCTTGCAGCAGCGCCAGGTTTTTCGCCTCTGCCGGGTTGGGCGCGTGTGCCGCGAAGCGCCCATCTACCTCATCTAACAGGTAAGTTACCTCGGCCCCAGTTTGTTCCCAGGCGCGGCGGGCCGCCAGCGCGGCCATGCCGTTGGCGCAGTCTACCACCACTTTCATGCCGTTCAGCGCCGGAGCCAGCCCGGCCAGGAAAGCCAGGTAATCGGGCAGCAGGTTGACGTGAACGTACTCGCCCGACCCAACCGGCGGGGGCGCGCCCGATTCCATCCAGGTTGCCAGCTCTTGCATCTCCACCTCGCGAATCGGCAGGCGGCCCAGGGTGATCTTAAAACCGTTGTCGTGAGCAGGGTTGTGCGAAGCCGTTACCATTACGCCGGTGTCTAATCCCAGGTGGGCGCGGGCAAAATAAAACAACGGCGTTGGGCCGGTTCCCAGGTCCACCACCCGGCATCCGGCGCTCACCAGGCTGTCAATCAGGGCGGATTTTAACACCGGAGTCGAGATGCGCCCATCGCCGCACACCAGCACGTCTGGACGGTCTCGCAGTGCGGCAACGGCGGCTCCCAGGCGCGCGGCGTGGACGGCGTGCAGGTCTTCGCCGAAGCGCCCACGAATATCACAGGCCTTGTAGATGCTCATGGTAGTGGTTTAGTGAATTGTTGTCTGTGAATTGCGAGCGTAGCCCCCAATTTACAGACAGTTTGAAATACTCCCTCATGGTCGGGCTTCCAGGTAGCCGCGTTCCGTCAGGGCCGCAACAAAGGCAGCGTAACGCTCGGCGTAGACCGCTCGCCAGACTGGCTCGGGGTCAATTGTCTCCACGATGCGCACCATGCGGGCGGTGGCTTCGCTCAGGGTGGCATACCAACAGCCCGAGGCCGCCAGCACTGCCGCCCCAAAAGCCGTTTCGGTGACGGCGGGCTTTGCCAGGCACTTACCCAGCACGCTGGCGCGAATCCGTGACCACAGCCGCGATTTCGACCCACCCCCCGTGATATACACCCGGTCGCCCACCTCAAACCCGATTTCCGCCAGCGTGGCGTAGGCCAGGCGTTCCAACAGCGCCACGCCCTCTAACCCGGCGGCGTAACGCTCCAAGGGCGAGCGCGCCTCGCCCAGCACAAAGCCCTGAGCCTGGGGGTGCAGGAATGGGAAGCGTTCGCCCTTTTTGGTAAGGGGGTAACGCAGCAGGGCGGTGGGCGTCACCGCTTCGGCCTGGTGGTTGATTTCGTCCAGGTTCGCTCCGGGGTGATCTTTCGTAATCCATTCGGCCCCGGTGTTGCTGGCGCCGCCGGGCATCCACCAGCCTTCGGGGTGTCGGTGTGAATAGACGCGGCCCAGAGGGTCGCGTCTTAGTTCGTGGCTGACGCCTTTAAGCACCAGGGTAGTCCCCAGGGTAGAGTTCCACTCACCGGGCCGGGCCGCGCCAGAGGCGACCTGCGCGGCGGTTCCGTCGGTAGCTCCGGCCCATACAGGTGTTCCGGCGGGCAGTCCGGTTGCATGGGCTGCGCGGGCCGTCACCCGGCCAAGCGCCTGCCCCGGCAGCACCACATCCGGCAGTCGGTTAATGGGAATGCCCAGATCGCGCTCGATGAAGTCCGGCCAGCACAGGTTGATCAGGTCGTAGCCGGTCTTAAGCGCGTTGCTGGTATCACTGCGGCCATACTCGCCCGTCAGCCGCCCGTTGATAAAATCTGCGGCGTGCAAAAACCAGCGGGCGCGGGCAAAAATCTCCGGGCGCGCCTGGCGGAACCAGACGATCTTGGGTAAGCCATAAGAAGAGCCGAAGACGTACCCAAAACGTTCCTGATGGGCCCGCGCCGCGGCCTGCACTGCCGCCGCCTGGGCCTCACTGCGCTGGTCGTTATACATCAGGGCCGGGTGCAGCGGCTCGCCGTCTGCATCCACCGCCAGAATTGTGCCAGAGGTCGAATCAACGCAAATCCCCGCCACTTTCGTCCCGGCGGGCAGTTGCACCATGGCCTCCCGCAAACAACCGGCGGTTGCTTCCCACCAGAGGCGCGGGTGCTGTTCGAACCACCCCGGCGGCAGGGTCTGGGCGCCGCGATTAAAAGCGGCCAGGTCGAAAGCCGTTTGCGATGCGGCGATCACCTGACCGGCTGTATCCACGGCTAACACGCGCACGCCTTGCGTACCTACATCAACGCCAAAGACGATTTCAGTCATTCAGCCCTGCCTGTTTGCGGCGGTACAGTTCACCAGGGTGCTTGTAGATCACGCGCACGTCTTCTTCAGACATAAAATGCGGCCCGCCCAGCGCCGCCGTCCCCAATAGCACTCTACACGACTTGACGCACATCGCCGTAATGCTTTCTACTTCCGCCGCCGTGCGCCCTACCGCGATCAGGCCGTGATTCTGCATAAAAATCGTCTTAGGTGCTTCGCCATAGGCGTCTAAATGTTCTTCGAGGGCGCGCTTCACCATCCGCGCCAGCGGCAGCCCTGGCTCGACATACGGGATATACATGGGAACGGCCCCGCAAAAGACGATGTGATCTGGGAACAGCCGCCCCTTCAACAGTTCAGGGCCATTTTGCGAACACAAGATCGCATTTACCATCGTGGGGTGGGTGTGGCCGATAAATTCCGCGCCACACAAAGCGTAGATCACCGCGTGCATGGTCGATTCAATCGAGGGCCGGATTTTAACATTCGGGTCCACTTTGGCGGCGGCCAGCCGGCGGTTGATCTCGGCATCGTCCAGGCCGTGCTGGTCGAGCATAGCCAGCACCGGTTCAAAACACAGTTCCACGAACCCATCTGCGCGGATGCCGTTCAGTTGGAACCCGCTGGCCTTCACAAAGTAGGTTTTTTCGTCCACCCGCGCTGAGGTATTCCCTTCGCCCAAGATCACGCAGTCGCGTTCTGGCAGGCCCAGGTTGCACGACATGCCTACCAGTTGCTCTAAAACTTCTTGTTTGCCCATCCGGCCCTCCCAAAAAGGTATTGAGTCGCTCAGGCAGACGGTAAGCGCGCCGCCTGACGCGCCAGTTGGTTAGCTTGCTGATGTGACTGTTCAAATTCTACCATGCATCCGGTTGCGCCGCTTCATCGTCTCCAGGCGATAACTGCGCCGCCTGTAACCCCTACCTTTTGATCGGTGATCTTCTGACCCTTGCTAAAGGAATTTCCCCAATTGTTCCGTACGGGCGGACCTCGTAAATTAAAAACAGCCGCCCCCATGCGGCCTGTTTTTTATGCGTTTTTAGAGGGGAAGCGGTTGCGAGGAGAGTGGAAGCGATGAAAACCATAATCGGTCTGTTTGACCGGATTGAAGATGCTCAACAAGTAGTGCGCGAATTGGATGAGGGGGGCTTTCGCGGCGCAGATATCAGCCTGATCGCCCGCGATGAGAGCGGAGCGTACGCGCGCTTTCTGGAAGGCAAGTACGAGGGCGTTACTGGTGGAACTGCCGCCGGTGCGGGAGTCGGCGCTGTGTTGGGTGGTTTGGGTGGGGTGCTGTTAGGCATGGGAGTCATTGCCCTGCCCGGCGTTGGCCTGGTGCTGGCCGCCGGGCCATTGGTTGCGGCTCTGGCCGGAGCCAGCATCGGCGCGCTGGCCGGTGGACTGGTGGGCGCTTTGGTTGACCTGGGCGTCCCAGATCGGCACGCCCGCCTGTACGCTGAAGGCATCCGCCGCGGCGGCGCACTCGTCGTCGTGAACGCCGATAACCGCAAGGCCGAGCTGGCCGCCCTAATCATGAATCGCCATAACCCGGTGGACGTAAATCGTCAGGCGGCTCAGTGGCGCGCCGAGGCTGGCGTTGACCAGGCGGACGTAGAGGCGGCCA
The DNA here is from genome assembly GCA_034434155.1 of Anaerolineaceae bacterium. GTDB lineage: Bacteria > Chloroflexota > Anaerolineae > Anaerolineales > Anaerolineaceae > DSYU01. The sequence continues at coordinate 32,858 of DAOUAC010000040.1, read as the reverse complement.
CTCCATGGCCTACCGCCGGCGAAGCAGCCCTGGATTACGGCGACCTGGATGAAGACCTACACCAGCACCGCCATCTTGTAGACCGGCTGCGCGTCGAAGAAAAGGGAGTTGGGCCAGCCGGCGAATCGTTCTTCGACCGCGAGGCGGCCGATGTGCCGCCCACCGGCGACCCACGCATTGATCGCAGCAGCGACGTGACCGAACCCGATCACACCACCATCCCACTGACCGGCGCGGCGCAGGATAACCCCTTTGTCAAAGAGGGCCCCTTTGATCAGGCTGATTATCCTACCGAGAGCGCCCGCCGCCCGTTAGATCACGTCTGGCGCGAGCATTTTCACGCCCGTCTCAATGACGGCCGGCATTTCTACGCCGATTATCAACTGGCCTACCGTTTTGGGCAGGATTTCTACAGCGCCCCGCGCTTGGAACAGTATCGGAACGCTTCCTGGGAGCAGGTCGAACCCGCAGCCCGCCAGGAATGGGAACGTCAGAGCATGGCCGGAGCGTGGGAAGACGTTCGCGCGGCGGTTCGCTATGCCTGGGAATATATTCAGGGAAGCAAAGGGGGGGAGGTTTTGTAATGTAAATGCAATGAAAATAGCGGGGAAAACGTTGCAGCATACGATGCTCTTCCTACTATAATTGGTGGTGCGGAAAAATATAAGGTAGCTGCTCAGACTGCTGGAAATTTACCCCTCGGCTGAGTAGTTATAAAATAAAGCTAACAAGCTCTCAGGAAACCGCATGTGAAGACCACCTGGACAGCGCTGCTGGAACGTTATCTGGCACCCCTGGTTGGGGCGACCCTGTTGATCTACCTGATGATGAACCTGTTCGTCGCGCCCGACCTCGACTTCCTCTGGAACAGGTATACCCATCGGGTGATCTGGGTTGACCCCGATCACCCGCAGCCCGCCCCTGGTTTGCAAGTGGGCGATAAGATCATCCAAATGGATGGGGTTAGCATGGCGGATTACCTTAAACCTACTGGCCCGGCTTCGTGGACACTGCTCACCCCGCAAAACACCCTCATCCTGTATTTGGAACGCAGTGGACAGCACCTGGTTGTCAACTGGCCGGTATTTCCTATAACGCCTGAAGAAGTTATAGCCCGCCTGGTGCAGCTTGCCCCAGCGGTCCTCTGCCTGGCCGCGGCTCTGGTGGTCCAGTTGTTCATGCGCCCTAAAAACCTCACACGCCGCCTGCTCCTGGTGGTCCTCAGCCTGGCGGCGTTGTGGCTGTCAACCAGTGGAATCAGCAGCGCTTTAAACCTGCCGCTTGCCGGCGCGCTCTACCGCTTTTCCATCTGGGTGTGGATGCTGGCGCTGCTGCACCTGATGTGGGTGTATCCTTACCCCTTGGGCGTTCTTTCGAACCGGGTGGTCATTGGGGGCTACCTGGCGGCCGGGCTGTTGGGCCTGGCGCATCTCTTTAATTGGGTTCCCAGAAATATTTATCTAATGGCTTTAGCCGCTACGTTCCTGGCAAGCCTGGGCCTGTTTGGCCTGCACTTCACGCGCAAAGAGCCTGTCACTCGCTCTGTTTTCTAACGGTGTCTTAACTTATCTGTAAAAAATGTGAATAGCCTCTGGGGGGACTGCCCCCAACGAACAAAAAAATAGTTTCATTCAACCAAATCCTGGAGGACCGTGGCTATTATCTGGATTAGCCTGCTGTTACTGCTCATTGTTGTCTTGGCAGTCTCTGGAATGTTGGGCGATAGTGTTCTGCTGAGGATCACGGCATATTTTCTCCTGCCGCTGTTGGCCATAGCGTTGATCTTACCTGTAGCGCGCAAGCGCCTGCCCGGCCTGGAAATGCGCGCCAACCAAACCGTTGTCGGAACCCTCTTTGCCCTTCTGATTGTCTTTGTCACGATTGCCTCCCACCTCCTGTTAGAACACCCGGCGCTCGATCAGAGCGTCCGCGCAGTTGCCGATCCCCTGCTGACCATTGCGGGTTATCTGCTCTTCGCCTTCTCATATGGCCGCTTTCGCGCCTGGGTCTTGCGCCGGTTACTGCGCATCCCTCTACCAGGTGATGAATTGATCCACCACCTGGTCAGCAGCATTGCGACCAGCCTGGATGAGAAACGCCTGGCCGATTTGTGCGCGACCCAACTGATGCCGTCACTGATGATTCGCCAGGGCGCCTTGCTGTATATGGATGAAAATGAGACCATTCGACCGCTGACGTTTCACGGCCTGAGCGCGGACGATCTGCCCTCTGCCGCCGAATTAAAAAGCCTGCTCCAGGAAAGCGGGTGCTACCGTCCGATCCCTACGGAGGGCCAGGCCCTGCCCGCCCCCTAGGTGCGCCTGGTGCTCCCTTTGCGCGTCGCTGGCCGCACGATTGGGGCTTGCCTGCTGGGACGGCGCGACCCGGACGATTTCTATTCCGCCGAAGAACTGCCCCTGTTTCGCTCCATAGCTGACCAGATTGCCCTGGCGCTGTATAATATCGAACAGACCCGGCGTCTGCGCGCTTTTCACCATGCCAATATTCAGCGTTACGAACAGGAACAGGCGGCCTTGGCGCGCGAACTGCACGACGATGTCTTGAACCGAATGGTGCTGATTTCAATGAGCGTTGAAAACAGCGAGCTTCCCGAAAGCCTCAGCCGGGAATATCAGAAAGTGATTGATCACGTGCGCGGCCTCATCAACGGCCTGCGCCCGCCGCTGATCGAATACGGCCTGGCGTTTGCGTTGCGCAGCCTGATGGATGAACTATCGGAACAGGCTCCCATGGCTACCATTACCCTGGAAGGTCCTACGGAAGAAAACACCCTTCAACGCCTTCCGCGCGATGTCGAGACCCACCTTTTCCGCATCGTCCAGGAAGCCTGCCGCAATGCCTTGCGCTATGGATCGCCCGATTGCCACATCCATGTGACCATCCGCTACGTGCATGGGCAGGTCGAGATCACCATCCGCGACGATGGCCCCGGCTTCGCAGCCAACGGCTTGCTGGATTTGAACTATCTGTTATTGAACAAACATTTCGGCCTGGCAATTATGTACGAGCGCGCCCAAATCATCGGCGCGCAGTTACAAATTCGCTCTACTCCAGGGCAAGGCACTGAAGTGAATGTATCTTGGGGGAACCCCTCACTGCTCACCTCTGGTGCTTGACGCGCCAGACAATAGGTTGAGATCTTGATTAAGCCGGGTTCATGCCGGGCTGCCATCTTTCGAGGGCGCTTATCGGATCGGGTACGCGGGTGAATGGAATGGTGATCGCAATGCTGGTTCCCCGGCCAGGGAACGATGAAAGCGTGAGTTTGCCCTGCACGGCTTCCACCCGCTCTTTCATGCCCACCAGGCCCAGGTGACCCTGACGAGCCAGGTTGATCCAGTCCTCCGGGGCCTCAAACCCCACGCCGTTATCCTGAATCACCATCTTTACCGTTTCGCCTTCTATCCCAAGGTAAATGGAAACGCGGGTAGCGTGCGCATGCCGCACGATATTGTTGAGGCTTTCCTGATAGACGCGGTACAGCACCAGGCGCACGTCATCGGGCAGACTGCGGCCATCTTCCACCAGGTCCAGGGTAAAGCGCAGATGATTGTGCTTCTCGTGAAATTCTTCGATGTGTGAGCGGATGGCCTTTGCCAATCCGAACTGCACCAGCGTGGGTGGGCGCAGTTCGTTACACACGCCCCGCAGCTCGCCGATCAATTTTTGGGCTTCCTCGCGTACACTGCTGAGCGCCTCGATGACTTCGCTCTCGTGGGTGATCGCCATAGCCGCCTGGATGGTAAATAACAAAGAGATCAAATCCTGGATCGGCCCATCATGCAGGTTGCGGGCGATCTGCTGGCGTTCTTCCTCGCGGTGTTTAAAGATTTTCCGCTGAATGGCAAGGTGATTGGCCGTCTCGCGCACCTGGGCTTCCATCTGACGGCGGCGCGTGGTATCTTGAGCGGCCACGATCAGGCCAACCATTTCATCGTCTGCGTCGCGCAGGGGTTCGATGGTCATGTCCAGGTCATACACCTGATCGCCCATGACCAGGCTCACGTCCCTGCGGATGCCTTGACCGCTGTTCAGCACGGTCTGTTTGAGGTCAATAATCTCGGCGACGGCTTCGATGGGGAAAATCTCTTCATCGCGCCGGCCGAGGATTTCTGTGTCGCGCAGCCCCAATCGGTCGCTGTGGACCCAGGTATACCGGCGCTCCAGGTCGGTGGTATACACCGTAATTTCTGTATTTTTCAGAGCCACCTCAAAACGATCCTGAGCCGTTTTAAGGCGGTCGAGCAGGCGGGCTTTTTCAACCGCCAGCCAGACCAGGTCGCCGGCCTGCTTGAGCAAGGCAATTTCATCGGCGCGCCAGTTGTGCGGGCGGCTGTCAACCACGCTGAGAGTTCCCATCCAGCGCCCCTCTTTTCGCAGAGGAATGCACACCAGGCTGCGCACCCCAATGGCTTTAAAAACGTCTTCGTAAACGTTTCTCAGCAGTGGGTCAACTGCCGCGTCGTTAACCACAACGGCGTCTCCCTCTGCGATGCCTTTTTCGATTTCCTCGTGCCGCCATTGGAGTGGATACGTCTCGGCAAAACACGGCGGCTGTCGGTAAGATTCGCTCAAAATCGTGATCGTCCGGTTTTCGCAGTTGACCTCATCAACGATACAGCGGTCCACGTTCAGGCGCTGGGCGATGGCCCCCACGGCACAATCCAGCATGGCAATGGGGTCTTCGAGCGTCAGCAGTTTTTCTCCTAAATCGGCCATCAGGCGGATGTTCTGCTCGGCCCAGTAAGACTCGGTAATATCCTGCATCACGGCCACAGCTCCGGTAATGCGCCCATCTTCATCGCGGATGGGGGCGCTGTTTTTTAAGATCACCACTTCCTTACCGGTCTGATGCCGGGCCACTAACGTCACATGATCGGTGATGGCTCCCTGCAAGATGGCGCGGGTTAGCGGCAGTTCTTCTGCCGGAAATGCCGATCCATCCAGGCGGTGCAGCGTAAAACTGCCTTCTGGCAAAAAGCCGTTTCCCAAAACCTGGCCGTTCAAGAGCTTTTCGGCGGCCGGGTTGACGAACAAGATCTTCCCCTGTCCATTCGTCAGCAAGATGCCAGAGGGAGCATAATCAATCAGGGTGCGCAGGCGTATCCGCTCCTGGTTTAGTTCATGATTGGCTTCCAGGAGCTTTTGGTTGGCAGCCGCCAGTTCGCTTTCAATGCGCTTGCGGTCAATGGCATAGCGGATGGAACGCTCAAGAATGTCGGGATTGAGAGTGCTTTTTACCAGGTAATCGAGCGCGCCGGCCTGCATGGCTTCGAGATCTACGTCAAAATTTCCCTGCCCGGTGACGAGCAAGAAAGGGGCATGCACGCCGCCGGCAGCCGCCGCGCGGATCAGGTTCACGCCGCTGCTGGCTCCCAGGTCGTAATCAACCAAGACGATGTCGTAAGAGGCGGCAAAGAGCATTTCCATTCCAACCGCGTAGGAACGAGCCCATTCCAGATGGAACTTTTTTTGCCGGGCCTGGCCTAGCATATTCCGAATCAACATAAAATCTTCTTCGTCATCATCAATCAGAAGAACATTCCAACGATCGTCATTTTTCTGCATCGGCGACCTCTTTTTAATAAGTGAAAATCCCCCCACACCATGCAAAAAGCGTAAAAAGCACGAACCGTCCCCCTCACTGCTTTTCCATTTCATTATACATATTTCGGGTAAAAATTACAGAGATTTTGGATCTCAGTGTATCTATTCCGACCAAAATTTGTGCATTTTTTAATTTAAAATTTAGAACATTTGATCTATAATAAGATTAAGTGATGATCTTGCCGCGAAAGGATGCCCGCCGATGATTGTCCGCCCGTACCTGATCTTCGGTAAAACTCAAACGGTTTATTTCCTCCCCCATCTAACCTTTCCTGATTTCAAAACCTCATTTGATTTCACTCACTATGTAATTCATGAGTGGAAACCACCCCCCAACCTGCTGACCGGCTTCGTCATTCCTCCAGACTGTGAAGTAAAGTACAGCATCAGCGCCATTATCCGCGACCCAGCCGGCGATTGGGCCTATATGTTCCTCAGCATTACCAATGCCCACCTGGTCAGCGTCCAGATGTATCAGGCTTTAAAGGATACGCACAAACGAATTATAGACATGATGAGGCGAGGCATGAGCGATAAACAAATGGCGCTGCGCTTGGGCCGGTCACGCCGATGGGTGCAGTACCGCATCGCCGAGTTAAAACGCTACTACAGGGTAAAAACCCGCCTGGATCTCGAAATAAAAATTTGCACGCATGCGATCCTCAAACGTTCCTGAAGGCGGCCTGCCAGCGTGCATGCGAGCGATTATTCGTGAACCGTGCCATCCGGCATAATCGTCCCCTTCAAGCTGCGGGCCCGCAGGATTTTATAATCCGGCACCTGTGCGCCAGACAGATTGGCGTCCGTCAGGTTGACCGAGCCGAGGTCCGCGCCGCCCAGGTTGGCGTCCATCAGGTTGCTTCCTTCCAGGTTGGCTTCGAGCAAATCGGCTTCTGCCAGGTTCGCTTCGCGCAGGTCGGCGTTGCGCAGGTTCACCCCGCGCATCTTGGCGCGGCGCAGGTCGGCGCCAATTAAGATTGCGCCTTCCAGGTTCGCGCCGCCCAGGTTCGCTTCTGTCATCGCCGCGCCGCGCAGATCAACACCCTGCAGATTGGCTCCATACAGCGTGGCGTGGGCTAAATCTACGCCGCGCAGGTCCATTCCACTCAGGTCAATGTGGCTGAGCCAAAGCGGCTTCGGTTGATTCAGGATCATGTACATTTCGTAACGGGTAAATTCAGCCATCGGTACTACTCCTTCCAGCGTTATTCCCAATGCCGCAGCCCGGTGCAGTCCAGCTAGGTCGCATCAGGGTTGCATAACTCACGCTCCCAGGTTCTCAGGCCATAACGGCTCAGATAGATCGGAATATTCCGGTAGAGGCTGTTCTCTTGCTCAATAGCGCGGATCATGGCGCGTTTGGCGTAGGAAGATTCGCCGCATAACAGGGTCAGCGACCCCCCTTCACCCCCGGCCCCGTTCACCTTCCAGCCCAGCGCCCCGTGCGCCCGCGCCACTTCGATCACCCGGTGGGCGTCTTCGCTGATCAGGGCGGGGTGCAGGCGGCCCTGAGCCTCCGTATTTTCAATCATCGCCCGGCCCAGCGCCGCGAAATCGCCGCTGTAAACGGCATCGCGCGATTTGCTGGCCGTTTTGCGTAAATCTTCCAACTGCCGGCAGTCTGGCCCGGCATTTTCCAGCCCGCGAATGACCATCTCATGTACGCCCGAAGATTGGTGCGACTTTCCCAAAAAGATCAACGCCAGGCGGCGTTCCAGTTCCCACCAGATGGCGTTGGAAACCTGGATTTGCGAGACCGAGGCGTATGGGTATTGGAACATCTCAATGTAATTGATCCCCCCATAGGCCGAACACAACTGATCTTGAATGCCGCACTGCTGGTGAAGCAGGTTGGTTTCAATATACTGCGCGGCGTAAGCCACTTCGTGCGGAGTCATATGCCCAGGCGAGAGCCGATCCAGCGCGCCGATCAGCGCCACCGTCACCGCGGCGGATGTGCCGGTGGATGCCCCTCCTGGCGCTTCAGAAAAAATAGTCACTTCAAATGCCAGGTCTTGCGGAATCTTCATATACTCAATAGCCGCTTCTAACAACGGGTGTTTCGTCCACCCGCCCTGTTGGGTGTTGACCGCGTAGCGTTCTCCGTAATTTTCAGCGTGAATTACCACCCGGTCTTCCTGGCCTTCATAAGGAAATACCTCGATCTGAGCTTCCGCATAGGGGTAAACGCCAATGTTAAAAATAACGCCATGACCAGCAAACCAGGTATCGGTCCAACCGCCGTTGTCGCAGATGCGAATGGGAGCCACGCTGTTGATAATCCGCAGTGGCTTGCGTGATCCTTTATGGTTCATGCCGCTCCTTTTTAATCTTTTTTCTATGCAATCTTTATTGCAGGTTCTTAAAACCAATTGTATACTGGTTCTGTTTATCCGACAGCCCAATTACGTTTGGGGGTTTTTGTGCGGGCAGCGCAAATGCCAGAAAATGACCAATCATTCATGTAGGGGAGGTGGACGTGGAAGGGGAGGGGAAGGTTGCGCCGGTTGCTGTCTTAATGCAGTCATTTCCTGGAATAACAGAACCAGACGCCGCCAAAATTATCGCTTGCGGCAGGGTTTTTACAGCGCCGCCGGGAACTGCTATCTGCCGGGAAGGGGAGTACGGACAAGCCTTTTACATTCTCTTAGAGGGAGAAGCGGTGGTGGTCAGACAGGACGGCGCCGCCGAGGAACGCCGTCTCAATGACCTGAAAGCAGGTGAGTTTTTCGGTGAGATGGCTATTATTGGCAATGCCCCCCGTGTGGCTACGGTGCGGACGGTGACGCCGGCCACCCTGCTGGAGATCCATAAAGAGGCATTTACCGGACTCATCCAATCGAACAACGCCACGTTGTTAGCCATTGTGCGAGCCGTTACCGAGCGGATGCGCTACAACGACCGGATGACAACCGAAGACCTGCGGATGAAGGCGAAAGAGCTGGCCGACGCCTACCAGCAGTTGGCGGAAGAAGAATATGCCCGCAGCCAGTTTCTCTCAACTGTTGCCCACGCACTGCGCACCCCGCTTACCGCTGCCAACGGGTTTTTGCAAGCCATCCGCATGGGCATGTTGCAGGGTGAGGCCCTGAACGCCGCCATTGACGTTGTGTCTCGCAACGTGCAAGAGATTATCACCCTCACCAACGATATCTTGTTCCTGCAAGAGATGGATATGATTATGCCGGAGTTCCAGCCGGTCAACATTGCCTCACTGCTGACGGCCATCGTTGATCAACTGCGCGACCACGCCGAGAAGAACCAGGTGGGCATCCGGCTGGCGATTGCGCCGACGGTGGCGGTCGTACAGGGTCACGCCAAAAGTTTACAGCGTGCCTTTGCCGCCCTGCTGGACAATGCCATTAAATTCAGCCCGGAAGGCGGCGAAGTGATCATCAACGCCACCCGCGACGAACATCACATCATCATCTCTTTTACCGATCACGGCGTTGGGATTCCCCCCGAAGTACTGCCGCGCATCTTCCAGCGCTTCTACCATACTGAGCGCATGGGCCGACACCTGTTTCATGGCATTGGCATCGGTCTGCCCATTGCGCGCCAGGTGATCAAACAGCATTGCGGGTATATCCAGGTGCAGAGTGAAGTCGGCAGGGGCAGCACGTTCACCGTTTACCTGAACGCCAGCCACCCATAATGAGAAACCCTACCGTTTGCGCGCCACTACCAAACAGCTCCCGCCGCAGGGCAGGCCGCTTTTGCGCTGCAAGCGGCGCAGTTCCAGGCGGAGCAGTGCATTCAGCAGTTTGCCAGCCAGGCCGGGCCGGCTGCGGTGCTCCTGGCGGTAGCTGGCCCAGGCGTTGGGCTTGCGCAGCCCCAGGCGGGTAGGAACGGCACGCATCAGCAGGATGGGCAAGGGCAGCATCCAGAAAAAGTAGCTAGCAAAATCCACTGCCAGGCCGGCCCCGGCCAGCAGGCGGCGCAGTCCCGCCAGGGTATAGCGCCGGTAATGCCCCGCGTAATCGTCATCCGCCGACCATAACAGCGGGTATGCTGGTACGGTGAGATAGACTCTTCCGCCGGGCGTCAGCAGGTGGGCAATGGTTGCTAAAAACCCGGCATCGTCCTCAATATGCTCCAGCACGTCAAACAAACCCACCCCCGCCAGCGCGTTGGGGGCAAAACCGGCCTCTTGCAGCGTAGCGCAGATCACCGGGCGGACGCCGCGCCGGTAGGCGTTGCGCGCGCCTTGCTCGCCGGGTTCCAACAGTCCCACCGCGACTCCGGCCTTTTGCAGTCCCAGGGCCACATAGCCGTTGCCCCCGCCTACGTCCAATAACGCGCCGGGCGGCGGAAATCTGCGCACCATCGTCAGAATACAGGCACTGCGGTGTTCAAACCAGAACGAGTCTTCCTCCAGTGCCAGGCAGTTCAGGTTGCCTTCCTCCGGGTAAGAAAGGCGCGCGCTGCTGCTCACCGGGTCGCGGGCGTCCGGCCGCCAGATACCATCCGCGCCGCAAACCAGGTTGGCGGCCAGAGAAGAGGGGTCAAAGCCCGGCGTCGCTGTCACGTAAATTGATCCAATAGCGGTTGATCAGCCGCCCGCTGCTTTCATCTCGGCGCTGGTCTTCCAGAACGCCGCCGTTGGCGGTGATGATGCAGGCCGAGGCGGCATTACCGGCGTCACACGTCACCAGCACACGCCGCCAGCCCATTTCTTTTAAACAATCCAACAGCAGCGCCAGCATCCGCTTGCCGTAGCCCTTGCCGCGTTCCGTGGGGCGGATGGCATACCCAATCTGCCCGCCGCAGTTTTCCAGCGCGGGGGTCAGCGCGTGGCGGAAGCGGATTGTTCCCAACACCACCCGGCGGGTTTCGTCAATCAGCCAGAACTCCGTCTGCGGCACGCGCCCAGGCGGCAGGCCGCGCGGGCCCTCCATCCGTTCGATCTCCTTCAGGTAGGCAGGAAAATCAGCGCGGATCAGGGGGAGAGAGCGGCTGTAGCACAGCTCCCCCCTGGCCTGAAATTCTTCGGCCATCTCGCGAAAAGACCCGGCGTAGCGCAAACACGGGCGCGCCAGCCGCACCGGTGGCGCGCTCCTTCCCTGACAGGGTAATCCGGCAGTTGGTGCGCTCATCGCTTCATCTGTCCCCCGATTGATCCAGTTGGTAGCGCGATTCAAACAGCCCGGCGTCATAGGGGGCGCGCCGGCCAGGGCAGTGATCGCGCGGGCAGAGCTGACAGCTTTCAAAATGCTCGCTGGTGGAGAAGCGAATCCCCGAAACGGTCTTGGTAGGAACCATCAGCAGGCTCTCGGTCAGGCGGACGCCAATACGAGCGGCGCGCGCGCCAAACAGGGCAAACAATGCCTGCTGCTGTTGGATGGGCCAATCGGCCAGCGAGCCCGGGTTCATCGAAGATGTGGGGCCGGGTTGGTACTGCCGATCCAGATGCTCTTGCAGGTAGCTCAGCGCCGCCGCCAGGGCCTGTTCCTTCACGCACTCGGCCCAAAAGCGCTCGGCCAGGTCTTCGATCCCTTCGGCCCAAAGTTGCAGTTCTTGCCCGCAGGTCGCCAGGTAAGGGAAGACCCGGAAAGGCCGTTCCAGGTTCACTGCCAGGATGCGGCTGTCGAAGCGCCGGCCTTCGATCTCGATCCAATCAGCCCCGCGCCCGGTGATGTAGGCCGTCATGTAAAACCCTTTGGGCCGGGCCAGGGCGGCGCCTTGTACGGCCAGACGCTGCAAATCTTCCGCATTAGAACTGCCTTCCTTGACGCGGGCGCGCTTCAGCAGGGCGGGCACATTCAGCTCAAAGGGGATGTCTTCAAACAGGTGGGTTACGATGTCGTCGCTCACGCTGGATCTCCGGCGTCGGGCTCTAACCCGCCCATAATCCACTCATCCAACATACAGCACTCATGCTCCGAGAGTTCCATTCTGGAACGCTGGCACAGCGCCAGAATGTTGTCGCGGATCACGCGGGCAATATCCAGCGGGGAATAACTGCCCGGCTGCTTGCCAAAGCGCACGCCGTCTTGAAAAATAATCCCTTTAAAGATCACGGCAATATCGCTGTGCGCAATTGGACAGCCCTGTTCGGTGCACCAATCGCTGACCGCTTTGGCCGACTGGTAGGTGTTGTAGGTTTTGCCGCCCTCAGCGATTTTCTGCATTTCTTCGTAAACCCCCCGGAACACCAGGGCGTACTGCTCGCTGGAGAGCAGGGGCGCGCCCGTCACCTGACTGACGCGCCGCGCAAACTCTTCGAGGCTGGGCAGGGGTTCTTCCACCGCTTCCGGTTCCTCCGGCGAATAGGCGTGATCGGCATACTCCGGGCGTACCGGGAATGGGCCGCCGGGGGCGCTCGCTCGATCTTGGGCCGAGGATCGCCGCGCCCCGCGCTGCGCCGGGTGAGCGTGCCGCCGGGGGTCAAAAATATACCCAGGTTCCGGCTGGCTGGTGATCTCCAATCCCAGATCATCCATGCTGAGCAGTAGCTTTTTGAAGGAACCCGTACCCACCCACTGCGAATCAAGCACGCGCGGGCCGACCCGATTGACCACGTACTGTGAAGCGCGCGCCAGCAGCACCGCATGATCAGATGAGCGCACCACTTCCTGCACCGCCGCCGCGATCTGCCGCCGCAGGATCGCATCTTGCGATTCTGCTCCGGCGGGCGGGCTTTCGGTGCTTTCAGAGGCCGGGGCCCGCGCCGGATCGGGCGCCGCCGCTCTCGCCGCCAGTTTATACTGCATTGGGTTAACGCGGATCAGGTTCAGGCGCGGTTCTTGGTGCGTCAGAGCTTCGGCCAGCCGCTGTGAAGTGCCAAACCCCAACCAGTTACTGCTTTCGCGAAACTCGCGAAAATCCTTAAGAATGTCCGGCAGTTCGGCCCCGGCTACTTCTCCAGCCTGGCGGACGGCTTCTAAAACGCGCTGAGCCATGTCTTTCAAGACCGGCAGTTCCAGCCGGGCCCGCAGGATGCCGCCGCTGCCTTCTTGCGTGACCCCCAGCGCCTCTTCGATAAACTCCTCCTCGCTGATCACCAGGTCGCAGGCCGCTTTAAAAGCCGGGGGCATAAAATCAATAGCCAGAGTCGTGGTGCGCCGGTCGTGAGCGCGCAGCCGCAGCAGCACCGGCATAAAATCGGAGTCGCCGGAGAAAATGATGAATTCATCAAAATGAGTTTTATGGTTGAGGGTATCGAGGATATCCATCACCATATAAATGTCCGAACTGTTCTTGCCGGTGCGCGTCAGGCTGGGGCAGTCAATCACGCTGAAAGCCGCGCTGGTGAAAAAAGAGCGGTAGCGGCGAAACCCGGCGTCTGGGTTAGGGTAACAACGTCGGATAAGGATGGAGCGCCGCCTGGGCGGAGTTCCTTCCGCCGGTTCTCCCGCGGCGGTAGGCGTTCCTGGCAGGCCCTTTTCGAGCCACGTCAGCCAGCGCGCCGGGTCAGACGCAAAGCGTTCTGCCGCCAGCGGGTCGGTCTTGCTCAGGCCGATATAGATGTTGTCGAAGTCTACAAATAACGCGCTTTTCAATACAGTTGTAGCGGGTGAGTCTGATTCCATATATTTTTTATATTCCCCTACCGGAAAAACCCGATCTCCATTTTGAACTGCCGCACCTCAAAAGGTTGCAAATATTGCAGCGTGCCTTGCTCGCGTTCCTGCACCCGCCCGCCAACGTGACAGTTGGCCGGCTCAATGCCGATGACATAAGCGCCTTCACCCATCATTTTCCATTCCACCAGGTTAGGGTAATCCTTAAGGGCATAGCGCCAGTAGACGCCCAGACCGTGGCCTTGATCGAAGTTGGGGTTTGCCAGGCGCACTTCTACCTGCCCATTGGCCTCGGCCTGAAGTTCGTGGAAAAAGACCTGCTCCTGGTAGCCAGGGGTGGGCGCATCTACCCGGCAGCAGCTATCCAGACCCAGGCGCGCAGCCTCGTCGCGCGGGCGGGTCTTGTGGACCGGCAGGTCCAGGCGCGCGCCAGCGTCAACCAAAGGGAAGCCCAGGTTGAAGTGCTGCAAAAGCATCAGAGGGACGGGTTGAAAGTCGTGGTTTTCAACGGTGTCTTCGATCCAAAACCGGGTTTCGCCCAGCCAGGTCCACAGGCGGCGGCGCAGCGAGATCTTCTCGCCAAAGAAAGCTGTTTGCATTACCAGGCCCTCTACCCACAACAGATATTCATCTTCTTTCCAGCTTGCGCCCCAGCGGACTTCGCGGGCCGGGGTTCCGGCCGCGCGCCCGTGCAGGCCCAATTCTTCGCCCCTATCGTTGACTGGCGAACCCACCTGCGTCAGCCCGCAGGGCGTGAGGAACCCACCCGGCCAGGTTCGCAGCCAGCCCAGGCCGGTTGGCTCGCTGTAAGCGGGGTGGACAATGCCTACCGACGTCAGAAATGCCAGCGGCGCGCCCTGAAAATACACCTGGGTCAGCGCCATGCCCCGGTCGGGGACCACCACCAGCTCCAGGCCAGAGGCGTTGTACAAGCGCACGGCCCGCGTGCCGCGCTCGCCGCCTTCTACCAGTTCAAATGGTTCCACCTGCGCCACCTGGCGCATATCGCCCACCCGCCGCAGCAGATCAACGCGGCTGTAAGCCCGGCCCCATAGGTTCGCCATATTCCCCTCCAAGCGAAAACAGCTTCTGCCAGGGTTGGGGTACGCGGCGGCTGATTACCGCGCACCTTGCCCAGCGCAGCTTCAGGCTTTCTTGGAACTATCGAAAAAGTTTTTCATCTTGTCTTCCACCACCCCTGCACAGCCCGCTGGCCGCCGGCCGGCTTTAGCGGCTGGCAGGGCCAACCCAAATGCCGTCTTCTTCATTCCACTGCCACCCGGGCGCGTGGAGGTTGACGGGCAGGCGCTCCCAACCGGCGGCAATTCGCGCCAGGGTTTCCTCCCAAGAACGCAGGCCGCTCAGAGCGTCGAGCGCCTCTACATTACAGGCCCCCACTGCCACGGCTGCCGTCGCCGCCCGGCGCGGAGAAAAATCGCGCAGCAAGGCGCTGAGAAATCCGGCAATGGTGGCATCGCCAGAGCCGGTGGTACCGGCCACGTGAACTTTAAAACAAGGGGCCCACAGCTCCTGGTTGGCCCAGGCGTCAACGTCAGCGGGGGCGGCCCGACCCATGCCGCGCAGGGCCGCGGCGCTCCCCGTCCGCAGGTACATCCCTCGGTCCCCCAGTTTGAGAACCACGACGCGCGCCCCCAGGTCCATCAACTCGCAGGCCAGGTCCGAGAGCAGTTCCGGCCCGACCCCCGCTACTACCTGCCCACCCGCCGCCTCGCGCTCCAGCCGCTCGTAGGTTGTGCGCCGCAGCATAAACAGGATCTCTTCTACGCTGGGCAAAAAGATATCCACGTGCGGCAGCGCCAGCTTTAAAATCGCGCGCCAGTCGGCCCGGCCTGCCTCAGACGAGGGGTCGGGGAAGGCCATATCCAGAGCAGTGGTTGCGCCGGCGGCTTTGGCCCGGCGCATCACTTCGCGCAGTTCCAGGCCGCCATCGGCGTACATGCGCCGCATCAGGGGCGGGTAGCCGAACTCGAACAGGGCGGCCTGTTCGAGCAGGGCCGGGTCTATATCTTCTGCGCCAAAGGTGTCGTTAGCCCCAGGACAGTGCAAAAAAATGCGGTCCGTTCCAGGTGGATTAATGATGATGCTGTATGAGGTGGGCGCATCAGGGCTGGCTACCAGCCCGCGCGCCAGGGCCGGGTGAAAGCTCTCTACCAGGCGCGTCACGATCTGGCCGAACATATCTGTGCCTACTTTGGCCGCCAGCGTGGTTGAAACCCCCAGGCGGTAGAGCGCCAGCCCGGTGTTCGACACCGGCCCCCCGGTAGAAAAGGCCGCCGGGCCAACAGAGATGAGGTGGCCCGGCAGAAACAGGCTGGTAAACTGCCCTTCCGGCAGGTGATCCATATTGGGGATCACATCCAGGCAGATGTGCCCCGCCACAACCGCACAAAGTTTTCCGGCAGAGGTCGTTGCAGGCGTCATTATTCTTTAAAATAAGGGTAATAGCGGGCGTAGTCGTTGACCAGCAGATACAGGGGTTCTTCATCTTCTTCAATCGCCGGGAAGCGCCCCACCGGTTCGTAAAAGCGGTTGTCGCGGTTGTCGTCGTTCACCAGTGACACTTCGCCTACCAGGGTGCGCGCGTCGGCCCAGAATTTGTGATAACAGCGCTGCACCAGGGTGATGCTCTCGCCGGCCCGTAGGGTAACAATGTCGCCGGCCCGCACCACGCACTCTACGCCGTCTAGCGAAAGCCGCACGTCGTTCTCGCGGTCCAAGTCTTCATCGGGAGTGGCATTATACACCTGAATATACATCGTCCCGCCGCCCCGGTTGATAATGTCTTCCATTTTACTCCAGTGGAAGTGCAGGGGCGTCACCTGATCTTTGCCAACGATCAGAATTTTTTCGGCATACAATTTGCCCTGCATGGTTTTCCAGTTGTTGGGATGGCCGTTGCGGATGGTGAACATGAACAGCCCGATTTTTTCGTAATCGCCCTGACCAAAATCGGTGATATCCCACCCCAGGCGGTTATTGACGATTTCTGCAGCTTCTGGCCCCTTTCTCCGCCAGGTCTCCGGCGACCAGTACGCAAAGGGTGGCAGGTAGAAGCCGCGTTCTCGAATAAATGCATCGGCTGAACGCATAATCTCGTTAATTTCAGATCGTTTCATCAGCTCTCTCCCTCAACACCACGGGCGGCGCGTTTGTTGCCATTATAGCACGGCG
The DNA here is from genome assembly GCA_034434155.1 of Anaerolineaceae bacterium. Lineage (GTDB taxonomy): Bacteria > Chloroflexota > Anaerolineae > Anaerolineales > Anaerolineaceae > DSYU01. Next base: position 16,515 of record DAOUAC010000040.1, on the reverse strand, counting down.
CTAACGATGGTAAAATGAAGCGAGCCTTTCTTTTCTGGGGATATCCACAATCATGTTTGTGTTTCTTTCTAAGTTCTTACCGCTGTTTGTCTACCCGCTGGGAATGGGGATTTTTCTGCTTGCCGGCGCGCTGATTTTGCGCCGCTGGCGGCGGCTGCAAACCGGCCTGCTGCTGGCGGCCCTGCTGGTGCTGGTCTTGGGCAGTAACCGCTGGGTGTCCTACGGCCTGGCGCGTTCGCTCGAATGGCAGTATTTACCCGCCGCTGAGGTTCCCCAGGCCGAAGCCATTGTCGTGCTGGGCGGGGGGACGGAATCGGGGCAGTTCCCACGCCCGACGACCGAGGTCAACGGCGCCGGAGACCGGGTGTTGTATGCCGCCCGCCTGTATAAGCAGGGCAAAGCCCCGGTGATCTTGCTCAGCGGTGGCAATATCGCCTGGCTGGGCGGACGCACCACCACCCCGGCTGTTGAAATGGCTGAGATCATGGAACTGTTGGGCGTCCCCCCAGAGGCGCTGTGGTTACAGCCCGCCTCTGCCAACACCCAGGAAGATGCTCAGTTTAGCGCCCAAATGCTCAAAGAGAAGGGCATTACCCGCGTACTGCTGGTAACATCGGCCATTCACATGCCCCGCTCGATGGCCCTGTTCCGTCACCTGGGTATTGACGCCATCCCCGCGCCGACCGATTATACCGTCACCCAGGCCGGGCTGGATAATTTGGCCTCGCTGGAGCCGCAAACCCTGTTAGTCAACCTGATGCCCAACGCCAGCAGCCTGGGGTTGACTACCAACGCGCTCAAAGAGTATTTTGGGCTGTTTGTCTATCGTCTGCGAGGCTGGTTGTAACGTGAGTGAGACCTTTCCACCCCCTGGTTTTGTGCAGGTAGCCTCTCAAGTAGAGGGGATCGAAGTCTTTGCCCCCGCGCCTCATGAAGAACCGCGCCCAGAGGTGGTGGATTTTAAATGCCCACGCTGTGGAGCCACGACTTCTTTCTCAGTGGAAGCGCAAAAGCTGGTTTGCGAACACTGCGGTTACAGCGAAGAAGCCCAGGCCATGCGTCTGGGGCGCGCCGCCGAGAAATTTGAGTTCAAAGTAGAAACGGTGGAACGCGCTCAGCAGGGCTGGGGCGTGGAACGCCGGGATATGGAATGCCAGCGCTGCGGCGCGCTCGTCTCCGTCCCGCCGGATACGCTGGCTTACGCCTGCCCGTTCTGCGGCTCTAACAAGGTGATCTACCGTGCGGCCTTGCAAGATATTCTGCGCCCTCGCTTTCTGATCCCCTTTGAAATCAGCCCGCAGGACTGCCGCGACATCACTCGCCAGTGGTTAGGCTCTAGCTGGATGACGCCCGCCCGTCTGCGCGACGCCGCCCGCGTAGAAAAATATTCGCCTCTTTACCTGCCCTATTGGACGTTTTCCGCCGTCTGCAAGGCGCGCTGGAAAGCCCAGGTAGGCAGAGAGGTGCGCGAAACTTACTTTGAAAACGGCGAGCGCCGCGAGCGCACCCGCATCGAGTGGCGGTGGGAATCGGGGTTTGTGGAGCGGGTCTTCAATGATCTGCTGGTTCCCGGAACCAGCAGGGTGAACCTGAGTACCCTCGGCAAAATTGATAGCTACGTCATCACCGACCTGGTGCTGTACGAACCGCGCTTCCTGGCGGGAATGCAGGCCCAGGCTTTTGACATTTCCCTCGAACAGGCCTGGGACGCCGGCCGCCAGGTGATGCGCGACCGCACCCGCCAGGCCTGTTATGACCGCGCCTCCAGCGGGCATGTGCGCAACTTCAGCATGGCGCTGGATTTTAGCGATGAGACCTGGCGCTATATCCTGGTTCCGGTGTACACCAGCGTCTACAGCTACGGGGGGAAAAACTTCCAGATCCTCATCAACGGCCAGACCGGCAAAATCGCTGGCCCGCGCCCGGTGGACTGGCAAAAGGTGTGGCTGGTGATCGGCGCACTGCTGGCCCCCGGCGCGTTGTTGGGCTTGGTTGGGCTGGTCACAATGCTTTTGCAGGTCGGCGTGGTGATCGGCGCAGTTGGCCTCTTTTTGTTGGTGGTCGGCCTGGTGATTGCATTTGTGATCTTCTTGAAAGCCCAGGAGATGGAGCGTGACTGAAACCCTGCCTTCCACCCGCACCGATGCGTTGGCGGCGTGGGGCGCGCCGCTCCAGGCCGCCGTCTGCGAGCGCTGTAACTGGCGCTACCTGCTGCCGCAGGCGCTGGCCGCCGGGCCAAAACCTCCGCTCTGCCCGCGCTGCTTCCAGGCCCCGCTGGCGCTGATCGGCGATCCGCTGAGCGAAATGCCCCACCCTTACCCGCCTGAACTGGTGGTCCCTTTTACCCTTTCTGAACAGGCGCTTCAAGAGTCCGTCCGGCAGTTTGCGCGGGGTATCCCTTACGCGCCTAAAGACCTCACCTACGCCGCCATGCGGGCGCGGCTGACGCCCATCTACCTGCCGATGTGGTTGGTGGATGCCGCCGTGCAGGCCCAATGGCAGGCCGAGGCCGGGTTTAACTATGAGGTCGTCAGCCACCAGGAATATTACGCCGATGTCGCGCACGCCTGGCAGACCCGCGAAGTGCGCGAGCCGCGCATCCGCTGGGAGCCGCGTCTGGGGACCATCCGGCGGTCGTGTCAGAACGTCTCGGCGCCAGCCCTCGAAGAAGCCCGCGCGCTCCGGGAGCAGTTGGGAGAATTTGATCTCGCGCCGGCGCGGCGCTACGATCCCCGCTGTGTGGCGCGCGCCTGGGTGCGTTTGCCCGATCGCTCTACAGTAGACGCCTGGAGCGACGCCACCGCTGGCTTCCAGCGTTGGGCCGCCGGTGAGGTGCAGAAAGCCTGCGCCGCCGACCACCTGCGCCATTTCCGCTGGACGGCCTCGTTTGACTCGCTCAATTGGACGCTTCTGCTGCTGCCCGCTTACACCACCTACTACCTGGATGATCGCGGTCAGCCCCAGGCCGTGCTTTTACACGGGCAGACCGGGCGCGCCGCCGGCCGGCGTCGCTCCTCGATGCAGCGCGCCCGGCAAGCCAGCCTGATTTACTTCCTCATCGGCGTACTGCTCTCCATCCTCGGTCTGATCGCCGGCGGCCTGGGCGCGCTGGTTCCTGTCCTGGCGCCGCTGGCCGTCTTGGGGATGTTGGCCGGGCTCCTCATTATGGTTGCCGCGCTCATCCCCATTGCCATCGCGTGGGATTTTAACCGGACTTAAGTCCTCTCCACTTTTCTTTCACCCACAACCTGATCCATTCTCCAAAGGCACTGCGCCACAGGTCGCTGGCGATGCGTGCGTCTACGGCGGCAGGGGGGCGGGGGCTGTAGATTGCGCGGCGGTAGAGATCGGTGACGCGGCGCAGGGCGTATAGAATGCGCCCATAAGGGGCCAGGCGGTTCTGCGTATAGGCAAGATATTCGTCGGGCGTGACGCTGGCCGCGCAGGTCAGGCCTGCCCAGGCCAGCGCCAGGCGCATCTGGATGTAGAGGGCATTAACCTGTTGAGCAGGATCGCCCCGCGTGGCGCGGAATGCGCGCATCAGCCAGAAGGGCAGTAACAGCGCGGCCAGCGCCAGCGCCGCCAGCACAGCCAGCAGGAATGGAGAGGCCCCCCGTACCTGCGCTGTTGGCGTGCTCTCGTCAGGCGCAGAAGTTCCTGCTCTGCCTATTTCCTGGTAAGCAAACGGCTCCTGCGAGGCGGTCGGCTCGAACTCTACCCACCCATAACCAGGGAAATACACTTCCACCCAGGCATGGGCGGAAGATGGCGTCACCCGGTAGGCACTCCGGTTGGTATTCCACTCGCCGGTGGCATAGCCTGTGACCACCCGCGCCGGAATCCCCTGGGTGCGCAGCATCACGGCCATGGCAGAGGCGTAGTGACTGCAAAAACCCTCTGGCCTTTCAAACAGAAAATAATCTACCACGTCGCGGTTGGCGGGCGGCGGGGGCGTGGCCTGCTGGTAGGTATAGTTGGTGCGCAGATAGTTCTGGATTGCCATGGCTTTATGGAAGGGGTCAGCATTTCCAGCCGTAATGCGCGCCGCCAGCGCGCGGACCCGCCGGGGCAATCCATCAGGCAGTTGCAGGTAGGCGGCGCGCACCTCATCAGGGTAAGCGTCACCGGCCTGGGCCAGTAAATCACCGGTTACCTGCGTTGCCGCGGAGATCACCGTGTAGCGAGTCCCTCGGCCTTCCACCAGCCGGCTGCCATCGGCGGTTTGCCGAAACGCCAGCCCTGCCGAGGCGCGCACCGGCTCGCTGGTGGCAAACAGCCGTCCGCCGTGCTGCGCCGTGATCTCAAATTCCTGCCGCAAATAATAGCGCCCGGCCGGGGCTTCCTGGCCGGGTTCGGCGTCTGGCGCGGGCGCGGCGACCGGCTCGTCTGCCAGCGCCGCTGGCAGCCAGCCCCGCCCGGTATATTCGGCAAAGATGCCGCTGCGCCAGTAATGGCCTTTAACATTTAAGTCGGGAATGGGAAGATTGTACTCTTCCATCACGGGCGGCGGGTCGCTGGTAGATACCCACATCACCGTTTCGCTGCCCTGCGGCAGCGGCGCGCCGATTTCGTCCAGGTTCGGGGTATTGGCATAAATGACCGGTTGGCCGCCGGGCGGTGGGGGCGGCGGTGTGTTGACGCCAGAGAATAACTGCCTGGCAGTTTCGGCGGTCTCCTGGTTCGCGCTGCGCGCCCATTCAGCCAGCGTCCGCCAGCCCTCAGGCGTGCCGATCAGCGGCCCCAGGCGGGCTATCCCTACCACAATCAGCGCGATTACCACGGCAGACAGCGACCATTCCACCCCCAATTGATCGGGATAATCCACCTGACGCGATTCCCAGTCGTGGTGACGGCAGACGAAGGCCTCGCGCGCCAACAGCAGGATGGCGAAGGCCAGAAAAATGGAGAAAATGCCGGGCGGTTGGCGGCTGAGGTTGACGTTTACCGCCATCAAAAGGCCCAACGGCAGCAGCCCCACCAGCACCCGGCGCTTGCGCAGCAAAAACCACAGGAACCATATCATCGCCCCCCAAACCACCAGCGACAACAGCACAATAAACAGGCCGGGGTCCTTCACGTTTCCTCCGGCCTGGAGCGTGTCGCTCCAACTGTTGACGCGCAGGGCTAGGCGCACCGTGCGCAGGTTGAGCTCATCTACCCAGCCCCAAAAACCTTCCTTCCAGGGCGGCAGAAGATTGCCCACTCCCTGCAGAGCCGCCGCCAGCCCTACCAGCAGGCTGTAAAACAGTACCAAAAAACTGCGAAAGCGTGAGCTCGCCAACAGCCAGCCAACCAGCACTGCCAGCAGCAACGATTGCAGGATTGTCCAGTCTTCTGCTACCCAATTGGCGCTGTCTACGCTCGATATCACGGAAGAAAGCAGCCCTGCCAGCAGCAGCGTTGGAATCCAGTAGCGCGAGAGCAGTCGAAGCAGGCGCAGGCCAATCGTGTCAATCATGGCGAACTTCCCCGGCCATGATCTCAGCGGCGCGCGGGGTTCGGCGCGCCACGGCCCGCCCGGTCCCCAGCACTTTAAATTCCCAGCGGCTGACCTCGCCGTAATATCCGCTGATGAGGGTCACATCTTCGCGCCGCAGGATGGCGGCCGGCAGCCCCTGGGCCAGCAGGAAAGGCAAAAAACGATCGGCCTGAGCCTCGCCGCCAAAGGAAGCGGGGTCGAGCAGGATCACCTCGGCGCGTCCCAACCCGCCGCGGTTGGGCGTCAGGCGTTGTAGCGCCCCCACCCAATCGGGGTGCAGCGCGGGGGTGATGACAATCAACAGGTCGTTGCCGGTCAGCAGTGGGCGCGCCCGGCCCAACAGATCTTCCAGTTTGCGGCCTGGAGCGGCTTGCAGTGGGGCCAGGGCTTGCAGCAGGCTCCACAGATAGGCCTGCCCCAGACGCGGCAGTATGGCTGCATCGGGCTGTGCCGCGGCGATCATCCCAACCGCCAGGTTCTTCTGTAAGAGCGCGGCGGCCAGCGAGGCCGTCACCGTGACCATCGTCTCCACACTCGAGATTTCTCCGGCTTCGAGGTGATAGCGCGCGTCGAAATCGGGAACCAGCCAGATTTTCGAGGCGGCTTCGGGTTCAAACACCTTCACGTAGGGGTCAACCCGCCGGGCCGTAGTGCGCCAGTGAATGTGGCGCAGGGGGTCGCCTGGGTGGTAGCCGCGCACCGTAGTAGAGGCAATCGTCTCGGCGGGCAGCGGCTGATTGAGCGGGCGGTGGCCGCCCAGCGCCCCGCGGTGCGGCAGAAGATGATCGGGCAGGGCCGCCATCGGTGGGTAGACCAGAATTTCCTGGCGTTGGTGGTACACCTGCCGCACCAGGAACAGGCCAAACGGCGTGCCGAGTTGTAACTCCCAGGGACCCAGGTTGAACACGCCGCGCCGCGTGCAGGTGGTGTGCGCCCGCCAGCGTACCTCGCTGGCCGCTCCGGCGGCCCGCGCGCTGGATACAGTGTAGCCCGGAATGTTGGAACGGTCGAAAAACTCGGCCCACAGCACCGGGATCAAAGCATTCTTGTTCTCCAGAGAAAGTTCTTCTTCTAATTCATCGCCAACCTGCATGGCGACAAACCGCAGCCGGCGCTGACCGCGTACGCTCCGGGCCATGGCGCGCGCCCACCCAAAATCTGCCACCAGAACGCCCCCCATTCCCAGCAGAGCCATAGTCACCACGCCGGTAGGGGCCGCCAGGTACCACCCCAGCAGGAACAGAAAGACTGCCACAGGCAGCCAGGTTTGAACTTCAACCGTCACCTGAACGGCGTCTGACTCCCACCGCCGCCAGACGCGCGGCTCGCGCATCCACCGCCACGCCCCGCGGTAGAAACTGCGTAACACCTTGTGGAAGGCTTTGCCCATACCTTCGATTGTACATGCATTCTGGTTCGCGCCGGTTTCACTGTTGAGGATACTCTTTGCGAATGACCCCTTCTTTGATTTTCCATATTCCCGTTGCAAACCGCTCGATAAAAACCCGGTCATGAGTTGAGACGAGAACCGTGCCAGGGAAGGCTTCGAGGGCAGTCTCAAACTGCTGGCGCGAGGAAATATCGAGATGGTTGATGGGTTCATCCAACAGCAAGCAGTTGGCCCCGCTGACCACCAGGCGCGCCAACAGCAGGCGCGCCCGCTCCCCATAGCTGAGTTGGCGGGTGGGTATCCGCACCTGGTCATTGTAGATCAGAAAATAATGTAGGAAGTTAAACACTTCGCTCTCGTTCATCGAGGCCAATCGCTGGATGGTTTGCAAGGCACTCTCTTCGGGATTCAGAGCTTCTTGCTGCTGAGGCATATACCCGATGCGCACGCTTGGCCCCACGAAGATTTCCCCACTATCGGGCGCTATGTCCCCCACGATCATGCGCAGCAGGGTGGTTTTGCCAGAGCCATTAGGCCCCACCAGGGCAATGCGCTCGCCGTACTGCAAGGTCTGGCTAACGTCTTTCAGCAAATGGTGGTCGCCAAACGACTTGCTCACGTCCTTTAACGAGATCACCACCTGCCCGCTGCGCAGGGGAGAGCCAAAGGCCAGGCGCATGGTATCGGGCGCATCTGGGCGCTCAACCCGCTCTTCCGCGGCCAGATAGCGCTGCAAGCGTTTCTCTTTGGCGATGGCGCGTTGGGCCACTTTCTTCGCCAGCCGGCGCTGGTGATCGTTGTTGGTACTGCGCTCGGTGGCCTGGGCATGTTCTTTGGTCTGGCGGATGTCGGCTTCCAGGCGGCGGATTTCGGCCTGCTGGTCCTTCCAGGCGCCCCACTGTTTCTCCGTCTCGCGTGCTTTGGCGGCGGCGTAGTCGCTGTAGTTGCCCGGCCATTCGCGCAGCGTGTGCTTTTCGGGGTCCAGTTCGAGGATGCGCCGGACGGTCTTATCTAAAAAGCGCCGGTCGTGTGAGACTACCAGCACTGCGCCCCGGTAGCTTTCTAGAAAACCTTCCAGCCATTCCAGCGCCTCAATGTCCAGGTGATTGGTGGGCTCATCCAACAGCAGCAGCGAGGGCTGAGCCGCCAGCAGGCGCGCCAGGCCCACCCGCGTGCGCTGCCCGCCGCTCAGGTGGCGCATACTGTCCGATCGGCTGATATCCCCCAACCCCAGCCCCGCGAGGATGCCGTCCACCCGGCTTTCGAACCCATATCCATCCAGGGCTTCAAATCGGCTGAGGGCCTCGCCGTAAGCCTCGATGACTTCGGGCGATGGGTCGCCTGCCATGCGCTCGGCTAGGGCTTCCATCTGGCGATGAGCTTCGTCTAAAGCCCGAATCCCTGCGCGGATATAGTCTCCTACGGCAGCGTCCAGCGCCAGGTCCAGGCCCTGGGGTAAATATCCCAGCGTGGCAGCCGGCGCAAGAGAGACCGTTCCGCTGTCGGGGGCCTCTTCTCCGGTGATGATGCGCAGCAGGGTGGATTTGCCCGCCCCGTTGGGCCCCACCAGCCCTACCCGGTCGCCAGGGTTCACCGTCAGAGTGACGTGATCCAGAATTTGGGCGGCGCCGTAAGATTTTGAAACCTGATGAACTTGAAGCATAGTCCGACCCTTACAGCTCAAATGCTGCCTGAAATAAAAAAAGTCACGGCGGCCTGAGTGGCAGCCGTGACGATATGATTAACATTTTTCGTAGCACGTAATCCATCCCAGGCAAGGAAAAACGCATCCCCGGCCTCCTGAGGGCAGTGTTTCCAATGGTGTGCTTTCTGCGGGCCGCAGTTTACGCACAACGGGGCAAACCACCCTCCCGGATGGATCGGCTGGCGAGACGCGTTTGGGTTATGCCTGAAGGATTATCACGCGCAAACCTCTTTCAAAAGCTGTTCGTTTCCGAATTTTATATTAACAGGCGTTTCAGGGCCTGTCAAGCCCAGAAAAAATCACAATGGAGCCCTTCACGTTCCTTTGATTTTCAAAAACGGAAGCGATTATAATTTCTATGGGCGTGAGGCCAGTTTCATAGTTCGGTGGCCCCCGCGTGGAGAGAGTTTAAAGGTATGACAATTGACGTTAATGGCCCCTGGTTTTGCGACGAATATGGCCGCACCGTGCTGCTGCGCGGGGTGAACCTGAGCGGCAGCAGCAAGATACCATCCCGGCCCAACGGTGCTACCCACCGCAGTGAAGGCTTTTTTGACCATCGCAATGTTTCGTTTGTCGGGCGGCCCTTTCCTTTGGAAGAGGCCCCAGAACACTTCTGCCGTCTAAAAGCCTGGGGGTTGACCACCCTGCGCTTCCTGGTCACATGGGAAGCGGTTGAACACAGTGGGCCGGGAATATATGATGAGGAATACCTCGACTATCTGGAAGCGATCATCCGCCTGGCCGGAGAGTACGGCTTTCGCGTTGTGATTGACCCGCACCAGGATGTGTGGAGCCGCTTTTCAGGCGGCGATGGCGCGCCTGGTTGGACCTTCGAGGCTGCCGGCATTGATCTGCGCAACATCCACCAAACTGCCGGGGCTATCCTGCACCAGTTCCACGGCGACCCCTTCCCGCAAATGGTCTGGCCGACCAACGGCATGCGTCTGGCCGCCGCCACCATGTTCACCCTGTTCTTTGGCGGCAATGATTTTGCTCCCCTTACCCGGGTAGATGGCGAACCCATTCAGGAATACTTACAGCGCCACTACTTCGCGGCTTTTCAGCAGGTGGCCCGCCGACTCAAGAACCTGCCCGCTGTGATCGGCTACGAGGCCATGAATGAGCCGACCAGCGGCTTTATTGGCATTAAAGACCTTACCCGCCCTATGCTGCCGGTGAAATTCGGGGCCACTTTTAGCCCGCTCCAGTCCATGCTGTTGGGGTCGGGCATCCCCCAGGAAATTGAGGTCTGGCAGCGTCACCTGTTTGGTTCCCGGCTGGTTGAGCGCCAGCTTATGAACCCTCAAAGGCTGCGCATCTGGCGCGAGGGCTTTGATGGCGTATGGCGGCAGAACCGCGTTTGGGATATCGACGCGCATGGCAACGTGCGCGTGCTGAACCCCCATCACTTTTACCAGGTGCGCGGGCGGACGGTGAATTTTTCGCAAGATTATATGCGCCCGTTCCTCAACCGCTTTGCCGCCGCCATTCGCCAGATCGTCCCCGATGCCTTGATATTTATTGAGACCGACCCGCGCCTGCCCCCGCCCATTTGGGGGCCAGACGACGCGCGGCGCATTGTCTACGCCCCGCATTGGTACGATCCGGCGGTGCTGTTCCTCAAAACCTTTACCCCTTGGGCCGGGTACGATGTTCACACCGGGCGCATCGTTTTGGGTAGTGGGCGCGTGCGCCGTTCTTATATCGAGCAAAACGCCCGCTACAAACGCTATGCCGCCGAGCGGTTGGGCAATATCCCCACCTTTATCGGTGAAACAGGGATTGCCTTTGACCTCAATGGGCGGCGCGCCTACCGCACGGGCGATTTCTCTGCCCAGGTGCGCGCCATGGATCGCACCCTGAACGCCATGGACAGCAACCTGCTCAGCTACGCCATCTGGAATTACACCCCCGATAACGATAACGAGCGCGGCGACCAGTGGAACGGCGAGGACCTTTCAATCTTCAGCCGTGACCAGCAGACCGATCCCGCCGACATTCATTCGGGTGGGCGGGCCTTAGCGGCCATTGTACGCCCTTACCCTCGTGCTACCGCCGGAGAACCGCTCCACCTGGCTTTCGACCTGAACCGGCGCGAATTTCGCTTCGAGTTCCGCCACAACCCTGCCGCCCGCGCCCCCACCGAAATCTTCGTCCCCAATTACCAGTATCCCAACGGCTACAACGTCTGGATCACCGATGGCGAGTGCGAAGTGAAGGTTGAAGATCAACTGCTTATCTACCACCACGACTCCAACCGCGCCATCCACCGCATCAAGATTATGCCCAACAAGGCGTAGCCATGATCCAATCAGTTGAATATATATTGGATATATAATATTGAATATGTAGGACGATGAGCTGCGTCAGGACCGAGGTAACAATTTGTTGTTCCGCTTCTGGTTGATGATGCTTTTGCACTAACCCGGTATGCTGTAGAAGTCCGTGAATGGATAGAACCGAGGCAGAAAGAGCGTGGGAGTTGGCCGTTTACTGAATTGTGTATAAACTGCGCAGCGAAGCCCGCAGTTTATACACAATTTGAAATACTACCTTGTTGTTTGCGGCTGAGGTACTTAAGTGGGTTGAAGAAAGGCTTTCATTGAATGAGGCTTAATGTTTGATCTTGCCCAATCGGTTCTGCGGATATTTGACGCCGACCGCGCAACGGTAGGGACGGGCTTTTTGGCAGCCCCTACTCTGGGCGTGACCTGCGCGCACGTTGTCCAGGCAGCCCGCGCCAACCCCGGCAGGTACATCTACGTCCAGTTGTATTCGGGCGGCAGTCTCCATCTGGCGCAGATTCTCCAAGAGGGCTTCTCTCCCAAAGAACAATATGATGTCGCCTTTTTGCGCCTGAGTGAGCCGATCCCCGGCGCTGCCCCTTTACTGTTGACCCCGTCCCGGCAGGCCCGCCCCGGCCATGCCTTTACATCTTTGGGCTTTCCAGAATCGCCGGTTGCCAACGAGCGCCGGCCCTACGGGCGGATTCACGGGGTCATCCACGCCAAAGCCGGTACGCCGCTGCTGGAAATCGAGGGCAACCAGGTCTATCTGGGCATGAGCGGCGCGCCGGTGCTGGATCAGGAATTGGGGGGCGTGGTGGGGATGATTATACGTGGGTGGGACGATAAATATGAGCGGGTGGCTTATGCCGTGCCGGCTGAGACCCTCGCTGTATTGCACCCAGAAGTTAAATTTACGGCCAGGGCCAGCGATCTTGTTGCCCCCAGGCGTGGAGGGCTTCTTGCGCACCGACGGGCGTGGATAATCCTTCTCCTGGTCGCTGCGCTGCTGGTAGCGGGCGTTTATGTCCTGCTTGCCGGTCCAGGGGTGGTCGGCCCGGCTGCGAACCTCCCCTCGCCTGGCGCAACGCATACTGGTGTGCCGATTGAGGCCCCTGCGCAGACGACTGCGCCAGCTACAGCAGCGACCTACACGCTGGCTCCCTTGTCCACGCCAACCGATTCTTTACCCGCGCGCACGCCAGAAACGGCTGTGGGCATAGGCTCGACCCGAGTTGCGCCGCTGGACGGTATGATCCAGTGGTACGTCCCGGCGGGCGATTTCATGATGGGTTCAACCGATCAGGATTTGGACGCCCAGGACAATGAAAAACCCCAGCATCGGGTTGACCTGGATGCTTTCTGGATTGACCAGACGGAAGTGACCAATGCCCAATATGCGCTGTGCGTGGCGGCGCAGCAGTGCGCGCTCCCCAATTACCTTTCCTCTTATTCCCGCACGAAATATTACGATAACCCCGACTTCGCCGCTTACCCGGTGATCTATGTTTCGTGGAAAGATGCCGACCGTTACTGTGCCTGGGCCGGACGGCGGCTGCCTACCGAGGCGGAGTGGGAAAAGGCCGCGCGCGGGACGGATGGGCGCATCTATGCCTGGGGCAGCCAGCCGCCGGACTGCTCGCTGGCGAAATATTTTGGCTGCGGCGAAGGTGATACCAACCAGGTGGGCGTGTACCTCTCTGCAGCCAGTCCCTACGGCGCGTTGGATATGACTGGCAACGTCTGGGAGTGGGTGGACGACTGGTACGAAAGCTGGTATTACCAGAACTCGCCAGAACACAACCCGCCCGGCCCCGGCATTGCTGAATATAAGGTCATGCGTGGAGGTGGTTTTGATTACCGTTGGCGCGACCTGCGCGCTGCCGCTCGTAACTTCTATGACCCCGACGACAGTGCCGATGCCCTCGGTTTCCGCTGCGCTGAATCCGCCGCGCAAAAGTAGCGAATAACCCCTACCGGATCGCAAAGTTGCGATCTGCTACCTGACAAAATTGTAAACTGGTAAAATAAGGTGTTTTTTACCATCAAGATCGGGTATATTATGGATCTACTTGCCAGATACGATCCTATTTCCTCTTCACCTGTTGCTTTGTGACGGATTGGAGAATACCCCTTCTTGCGGGCGCGAAAAGCCGCCCCGCTGGAAAGCGATAGCATTTTATGAATAAGAAACACAGCTTCGAGTTTGAACTCAAGATCTCTCGGAAGAAAAAATTCATCATTGCGGCCATCACTTTCATCGTCATCACTCTCGCGGCAGCAGTGATCTGGATTCCAGCGCAGAAACCCGCCGAGCCGTTGGCCCTCAGCAGTATTGCGGCGGGCATTGCCCAGGGTGAGATTACCAAAATTGAAGACACCCTTCTGACCGGCGAACTGACCGTCTATTACCGCGACGGGCGTAAAGAGAAGAGCCTGCGCGACAGTTCTTCCTCTCTGCTCGAACAACTGGCCTACCTGGGATTGAGCGGTGAACAGCTCGCCAGCGTTGAAATTAAAATCCAGAACAGCCAGGCGCTGACGACCAGCCGCTCTTTTGGCACGTTAATGAGCATTGGACTGATTGCTTTCCTCACGTTCATGGTCTTCCGCACCATTTCCATGCGCAGTGGGGCGGGCAAGCAGAAGAATTTTGAAGAGGGCAAAATTCCGTCTGTGCGCTTTAAGGATGTGGCCGGGATCGAGGAAAGCGTGCAGGAACTGCGCGATGTGGTCACTTTCTTGAAAGAGGGCGATAAATACGCCGCTATGGGCGCGAAGATGCCGCGCGGCGTGCTGTTGGTCGGTGATCCCGGCTGTGGCAAAACCCTGATCGCCAGGGCGGTGGCCGGAGAGGCCGGCGTGCCATTCTTTGCAATTTCGGGTTCGGAATTTGTTGAGGTGTTCGCTGGCGTGGGGGCCAGCCGGGTGCGTTCGCTCTTTCAGAAGGCCCGCAAGCGCGCTCCCTGCATCATCTTCATTGATGAGATTGACGCCGTGGGCCGCGAGCGCCACAGCGCCGGTTCGGGCGCAGAGATGGAGCAGGACCAGACCCTGAACCAGCTTTTGGTGGAGATGGACGGCTTTGACACCACCGAAAACGTGGTTGTGCTGGCCGCCACCAACCGCATTGACGTGCTGGATCAGGCCCTCACGCGCCCCGGGCGCTTTGACCGGCGCGTATACGTCAACCGCCCAGATATTAAAGGCCGCGAGGCCATTCTGAAGGTGCATACCGAGGGCAAGAAGCTGGCCGAAGATGTTTGCCTGGCGACTGTGGCCCGCGCCACGCCCGGCCTGGTGGGCGCGGACCTGGCGAACATCGTCAACGAGGCCGCGATTGCCGCCGTACGCGCCGGGCATGAGGCCATGACCATGCGCGATTTTGAAGAGGCCATCGAGAAATGCCTGGCCGGGGGCGTACAGCGCAAGAGCCAGTTGATGACCGAAGACGAGCGCCGGATCATTGCCTACCACGAGGCCGGCCATGCCATTGCCATCCACGAAACGCAACTGGCCGACCCCGTTTACAAGATCACCATCATCCCGCGCGGTCCGGCCGGAGGCTACACCATCTCACTGCCGGCGCAAGACAGCCTGCTCCATTCTAAGAACAAGATTCTGGCGCGCATCACCGGCTTGATGGGCGGGCGCGCCGCCGAAGAGATTTTCTTTCAGGACATCACCAGCGGGGCCGCCAATGACCTGCAAGTCGCCACGCAGTTGGCCGAAGAAATGGTCATGCGCCTCGGCATGGATAGCTCTGCCGGGCTGCGGGTCTTCCCCCAACCGCACGGCTACGCGGCCCTGGCCGCTCCGCGCAGCTCGCAGAAAACCATCGAAACGCTCGATGAGGCCGTGAAGAACATCCTCGAAAGCTGTTACAACGAAGCCCGCCGCATTCTGACCGAAAAGCGCGCCTATGTGGAGCGCGTGGCCCAGGAACTGCTCGCGGTGGAAACTCTCTCGCGCGAGCAGTTCGTTGACCTGATGAACACGCCCGCCCTCGCCTCACAAGAAGCTGGCATGAGCGTCTATTCCAACGCCGCTCTCCACGAATAACCCCCATCCTACGCTTACCGGCATTCGCCCGGCTGGAATTCCCCTCTCCAGCCGGGCGAAGTTTTTGACTGCCTATAGATCGTCTATGGACTTTACCTCTTGCCCTATTTGGTATACTAATTTTGAATATTGGTTATTTTGTATCTATATTATCCATATATTCGGCTTCGCGTTGCTTTGAAAACCAATCGTCTAATCGAGAAGGGGTATTCTATGTTTTCAGCGGATAACCATTTCAACCGTAAGGGGAGGGCTGTCGTCCGTGTGCTGCGCCTGCTGCTCGCCGCGCTGGTGGCCCTGGCCCTGCTCCCAACAAGCGCGCGCCCTGCCCAAGCGGCAGGCAACGAATGGGACGAAACCACTCCAACCGGCTGGAACGTGCTGGCATCTGTGACAGCGGCGGAACTGACGAGTTTTTTGGTGAACAATAACGAGCGCATCGTGGACCTTGAAGTGGTGATGGGAGACGAAATCCTCTACAACGCCGTCACGGTCAAAAATGAGGGCGCGTATGCCAAAGCTTCCTGGTGGTACCCTAATCTGACCGCCGATGAGGTCAGCCAGCACCTGGCCGAGAACCAGGCCCGCCTGATTGATATCGAAGCCTATAACCTCAGTAACATCCCCGGCGCGCCGGTGATTCGCTACGCCGTCGTCATGGTCCCCAACACCGGTGCAGACGAAAAAGGCTGGCTGTGGCTGCCCCTGGCAACGCCGGGTGAAATTGCCCAGGCGATTAACGATAACAACGCCCGCCTGATTGACCTGGACGGCTTTGTCTACAACACTCAACGGCGCTACGCGGCCATCCTGATCGGGAACAGTGGGGCCGATGAGCGCGTTTGGGGCTGGCTGGTCAACGTCACCTGGAGCCAGGTGGAAGATCAACTCAGCCGCACCCCGGGCCGTCTGCTGGATATTTTTTATGAGGGCAACAACCAGTTTACCGTGATCATTGAGAACTGCCCGTGCCTGGGCTGGTGGGTATACTTTGGCAGCTCGATGAGCGACCTGGGCGCCCGCGCGGCCCAATTGGGCGCGCGCATCATTGACTTTGAACGCTATATCGTCGCCAGCCTGCCGCCGTCTACTCACTACGTGGCAGTTATGGTGGATAACCTCAATGCGGAAAGCCGGCGCGTGGCGAACATCCTCGCGGGCGTAGACCATGTGCGCGATTATGGCCTGTACCTCAAAAAGGTGGGCGGGCCAGAACTGGCAAACTTGCAGGCCGATTTCATCCACGAACCGCTCAGTTCCATCAAAGTGCTGGCGCATCTCTATGCCATGCGTCAGGTGCAAGACGGGGCCATCACCCTGGAAGATACCATCCCCAATTACGCCGCTTCCGGCCAGCCGGACGAAAACTGCTTCCTGCCAGATGGCACCGAGAAACGCCTGCGCGATGTATTGGAAGATATGATGGTCCCTTCCAGCAACACCGATTGGGCCGCGACGGTCCACCGGTTTGGCCGCGACAACATTGAAAACATGGCCCAAGATTTAATCGGCATGACCCATACCGAGATCCGCCGGGTGGCCTGCGCGGCCCTGCTCAACCGTTGGACTCTGCGCGAGGCCGGGATGCTCT
>DAOUAC010000039.1:0-13304 GCA_034434155.1 Anaerolineaceae bacterium | reverse complement strand
CTGGTAGGGGCCGACGGTGAACGCGGATGGCTCTTGCACGCCGGAGACGCCGCCGCCCTGGCCGGCGTGCTGAAACGCGTGCTGACCGAACCCCGCGACTGGCCCGCCCTGCGCCGCCGCTGCCGCGCCCTGGTCGAGGGCCTCACCCTCGAAGCCTGGGCCGGCGAAATTGGCCGCATCTGCGCACGCCAGTGGGACATCGCTTATGAAGGAGGAAAACTACGCGCATGAACGATTCTGAGACCCACTCGCGCCTCACTGCTCACCGCCTGGCCGGGCGCGCCCGCGTGGACCGCCTGCGCGCTCATTTCCACGCCAATATCCGCTTCACCAACCGGGATGCAGACCCATCCACCCGCCTTTCGGCGGCCCAAATGCTCGGCCCTGTTTTGCTTCTGGTGGTAGCCGCGGCCTGGCTGGTAGGCCTCTCCGCCGGTTTTCAGACCGCCGTGACCATCCTCACCATCACCGGGTTTGGGCTGGCCTTCGCCGGCCTGTTTTCTCCGGCGCTGGGCCTGCTCGGCGTGGGCCTGCTTGCCACGCTCGACGCCGCCACCCGTAATTTCATCCTCACCGGCGGCCTGCTGCGCTGGAACACTCTCAATTATTGGCTGCTGGTGGTCGTTGCCCTCAATTTCGCGTTCATCCTGCGCCTCAACGACCCGCATTCGCGCCTGCTGCAACTGTTCATCGCCCTGCTGGCCGTTGAAATCCTCATCAGTCAGGCTAAGATGAGCGGCGTGCAGGACGTGCTGAACATCACGGCCGCTTTTGGCCTGTTGGTATACCTTGCCAGAGGCGCGCCGGTGAAAGGCGGCCTGTATTGGATGAGCATCCTCTCCGGGCTGACAGCGGCTTTGGGCGGCTTCGTCTACTACATGCAGTTCGAACAGCTTCCTTACGTCAACCCCAATTCGTGGGCCTTCTTCCCCCTCACCGGCATTTTCGCCGTGTGCCTGGGGTTCCCCTCATCTAAAGAACGGCGCTTCGGCAATTTCATCCTGCTGGCGCTGGCGGCAGTGAATTTCTTGTGGGTGTTCCTCAGCGCCAGCCGCGGCTCAATTCTGGTGGGGGTGCTGTGCCTGCTGTTCCTGTTCTTGTGGACGCGCCGCCTGACCTGGAAGGTCGCCTTCCTCGGCCTGGCCTGGCTGGTTTTGGGGTACTTTTCCTTACAGTTTGCCGAACAGCAGTCTTACGCTTTCCGGCGCATCGAAAAGCTCTTCAACCCTCAATACACCCTCGAAGAGCGCACCAGCGGGCGCTCCGACATCGCCCAGGCGGGTCTGCAAATCTTCCTCCAGAACCCGTTAGGGGTTGGCACGGGCAACTTCCGCGAGGCAGTCACCTCAGCGGGGCTTGCGCCCAACGAAGTCGCCGCTCACTCCGGTTGGATTAAAGTGCTGGCCGAAAACGGACTGCCGGGCATCCTCTTGCTTCTGGCGTATATCCTATCCTTTATGATTGTCGGCATCCGGCGGCGCGACCGCGACCAGTTCATGCTGGGACTGTTGGTGACGGCCTCTTTCGCGGTGGCACTGCTTTCCAAAGAATTTCAGGGCAAGGGGTTGTGGTTCTTCGCGGCGGGAGCCGCCGTCTTACTGCACCCTGAAGCCATGGCCGCCAACCTTCAGCGCCGCGCCAGAGCCGCCTTCGACCGCTCGCTCACCCGCTTGCATTCGTTGAGACGCCATGGGCCGGACTAGTCCATCCGCCGCACTGCGCGTCGCTCTGATCGCCGGCGGGCTGGGGCAGGGCGGCGCGGAAAAACAGCTCACCTATCTGGCGCGCGCACTGCGCCAGGCCGGGGCCAGCGTGACCGTCTTTTCCTTAACCCGCGGCGAACACTACCAGAGCGTGCTGGCGTCCTATGGCATTCCAGTGGTGTGGGCCGGGCAAAAGACCAGCCCGCTCGCCCGCGCCGCCGCCCTGGTGCGGATGCTGAGCGCCGACCGGCCTCACATCGTCCAATCCACTCACTTTTTCACCAACCTCTACGCGGCGGTTGCCGGGCGCGCTTTGGGGGTGGTCTCGATCGGCAGCGTGCGCAGCAACGTCTTCCGCGAAGTCAGAGCCAATGGGTTGTGGGGGCCGCTCTTACTGCGCCTGCCGCAAACCCTGATCTTAAACTCCGCCCTGGCCCAGCGCAACGCCATCTCCGCCGGGGTGAACCCGCGCAAGCTGTTCGTCTTGCCCAACGTGATTGACCTGGCAGAGTTCGACGCCGCCCCACCCGCCCAGGCGCGCCCTTCCGCCGCGCTGACGGTCATCAGTGTGGCCCGGCTCATTCAGGTCAAGCGCATGGATCTGCTGTTGGCGGCCCTGGCGCTCGTCAGAGAGCAGGCGGGGCCTGCCATCCGCGCGGTCATCGTGGGAGATGGCCCCGAGCGCCCTGCGCTGGAAGAGGCCGCCCGCCGCCTGGCCCTGCCGGGCGAGGCCATCGCCTTTACCGGCATGCGCGGCAACGTCGCCGCGCTTCTGCGCGAGGCCGATGTATTCGTGCTTTCTTCAGAGGTCGAGGGATTCCCCAATGCAGTGCTAGAGGCCATGGCCGCCCGCCTGCCGGTGATCGCCACCCCCGCCGGTGATACCCCTGTCATCGTCCAGGATGGCGCAACGGGCTTTCTCGTCCCCCACAACGACCCAACCGCCATTGCCCAACGCCTGCTGGAGCTGGCCGCCGCCCCCAACCTGCGCGCGCAGATGGGTCAGGCCGGCAGAGCGCGCGCCGAGCAGCTTTACAGCTTTCAATCTCTGCCGCGCCGTCTGCTGGAGCTGTACGCTCAAATTGCCCGGCAGCAGAACAATACCCGCGCCCTCCAGGCGCTCAACTGCTCGTAAGTAAGGTGATCCTGATGCGACTGGCCGTTTTTACCAGCCAATTCCCTTCGAAAGTATCCACTTTCTTTGCCCGCGACATGCGCGCCCTTCTTACAGCCGGCATCGAGATTGACATTTTCGCCATCTATGATCTCGACCCGGCCCTGTGGCGCTACGTGCCAGACATCTTAGCCGCCAGCGTCCTGCCGCGCGAGCGCGTTCACCACCTGCCGGTGCTGACGGCGGCGCGGCAGAGCGCGGAGGCCCTGCCCTCTGCCAATGGGTTTGCGCGTGCGGCGGGGGCGGCACTGCTCTCGGCCCTGCGCTTTGGCCCGCTCCCGGCGGCTAAGAGCCTGTACGTCATCCCCAAAGCCCTGGCCTGGGCCGGGCGCTTCTCTGGCGAGTTCGATCACGTTTTGGGGTATTGGGGTAACTACGCCGCCACCTGCGCCTATCTCTACACCCGCGCCCAACCCCACCCCACCCCGTTTTCGATCTTCCTGCACGCCGGAACCGACCTCTACCGCGACCAGGTTTTCCTGCCTCAAAAACTGGCGGCGGCCAGCCACATCCTTACCTGTTCGGATTTTAACCGCGGCTTTCTGCGGCAAAAATACCCCAAACTGTACCCTCACATCGAGCCGAAACTGCACGTTTACCATCATGGATTAGATTTTGCCGAACTGCCCTTCCAGACGAAGGACCGCTCGGCCACCCGCATTCTGGCGGTGGGGAATTTCCGCCAGGCCAAAGGATTTGACTATCTACTGCGGGCTGGCGGACTGCTGCAAGAGCGCGGAGTGCCGTTTGAGATCGAGATGATCGGCGACGGGGCCGAGAAAGAAAAGCTGGCCGCGCTGGCGCACTCGCTGGGCCTCGGCGAGCGGGTGATCTTCCGCGGCTGGCTGCCCTTTGAGGAAGTGCGCGCCGCCATGCTGCAAGCCGCCCTGCTGGTGCATCCTTCGGCAGGGCTGGGCGATGGCGTCCCCAACGTGATCAAAGAAGCCATGGCCCTGGGCGCGCCGGTAGTGGCCTCAGACGTTGCTGGCATTCCAGAGGCGCTGGCGGGCGGGCGGCACGGCCTGCTCGTCCCCCCGCGTGACGTGGAAGCCCTGGCAAATGCCATCCAACGCCTGCTGGAAAGCCCCGACCTGCGCCGCCGCTTTGCCAGCGGCGCGCGCGCCTTTGCCGAAAACAAATATGACCTGTGGCGCAACGGGCGCGAGCTGGCTAAAGTACTGCATCAATCATCGTAAGGCGACTATGCCCGATTTATTATCCCTCTACTACCACCTTCCCTACCCGCTGCGCGTGCTGGCGGTGAGCATTCAGGGCTATTGGCTCAACCGCTGGCGCTATAACCGCCAGATAGATGCGCTGGTGGAGGCCGCTCTGGAGCGCGAGCGTTGGCCTGCGGCCCAATGGCTGAACTGGCAAGAAGAACGCCTGGGGCGGATGCTGGAATATGCCGCCCGGAACGTGCCGTACTACCGCGAACGGTGGGCCCGCCGCCGCCGCCAGGGCGACCGCGCCGGGTGGGATTTGCTCCACAACTGGCCGGTGCTTTCTAAAGAGGAACTGCGCGCCCACCCCGAAGCTTTCCTCTCCGAGCAGGTCTCTGCCCGCGGCCTTCTGCGCGAGCGCACCGGCGGCACGACCGGCACGCCGCTGAATCTGTGGGCCAGCAGAGAGGCTCTGGTGGAATGGTATGCCCTGGCCGAAGCCCGCTGGCGGCGCTGGTACGGCATCAGCCAGCGCGACCGCTGGGCCAACGTGGGCGTGCGCCCGGTGGCCCCCTACCAGGCTGTGCGCCCGCCTTTTTGGGTGTGGAACGCCGGAATGCGGCAGTTGTACCTCTCGTCGCTGCACCTTAAGCCCGAATTTCTGCCGCATTACGTTCAGGCCCTCAAAGCGTACCGCATCCAATACCTTTACGGCTACCCCTCGGCCTACTTCTGGCTGGCGCATTATCTGAATGACCAGGGCGAAACCCTGCCCATGCAGGTGGTGGTTGCCAGTTCCGAAAACCTGTTCGACTTCCAGCGCGCCGCCATCGAGCAGGCGTTCGCCTGCCCAGTGCGCGAAACCTACGGCCAGAGCGAGAAGATCACCGCGGCAGGCGAGTGCGAGGCCGGCGGCCTGCACCTGTGGCCCGAAGTGGGCTACACCGAGTTCCAGCCGGTGGAAGCCTACGAACCCTGGCCGGATCTAACGCCTCCCGCAGGCCGCGCCGCCCAGACGGAAGCCCTCTATGCGCGCCTGATCTGCACCACCCTGATTAACCCTGCCATGCCCCTCATCCGCTACGACATCCTCGACCTGGTAGAACAGCCGGCCCACCCGGCCCCCTGCGCGTGCGCTCGCACTTTGCCCATCCTGGGCCGCGTCTTGGGCCGCTACGAAGATACCGTCCTCACCCGTGATGGCCGCCGCGTGGGCCACCTGGTGGGGTATCTCAGCGCGGGCGCGCCTGTCAAAGAGATCCAAATCATTCAGGAAGCCCTTGAGGCGGTGACGGTGAAGGTTGTGCCGGCCCACGATTGGAGCCAGGCCGACGCAAAGTTGATGAAAAATAAGCTCCACAGCCGCATTGGCGACTGCCGCGTAACGGTAGAACTGGTCCCTCAGATCGAGCGGGCCAGGTCTGGCAAGCTTCAGGCGGTGATCTCCAAAATTTCGCCGCGCGATAAGATGTAGCCAGGGTTGAACGCGAAAAAGCATTGGGGCAGGGGCAAGCCCATCCGTCAGAATGGGCCTGCCCTTGAACCCGTAGCGTGTAAGCCGTGGACTGCGTCTTATAGAGTCTCTTTACGGCAGGCGGAAGACGACGAAGGCCCCAAACTCGGTAGAGGTATGCACGTTGCGGAAAGGCGTTTCGCCGGGGATCTCAGACACGGCCGTCAGGTTCATGGGGATGCTGACCGTCCCGCCCGCGTACACCCCGCTCACCGCCGGGGAACCGAAAAAGTTCTGCGCATCGCGGATCTCAAACCGCTGGCCGGGGCGCAAGAAGCTCGACAGGTCAACGTTAACCGAGTCGGTGCGGTCCCAGTTGTAAATGACCAGATTGGCCCGGTTCGCGTCATACTGGTTGGGGCGCAGGAAAGCGTTTACCCCGCTTGGGCGGCTGGTGGAATAGGTGCTGTTGGCGTCAAAGCCCGTGCGCGACTGCCAGCCGCTGAACGAGTAGGTCGCTGTATCCATGCGGAAGGGCGAGGCAGAGCCGCCGTAGTAGCGGTTGTGATCCCACACCGTCGTCGCCGTCCCCACCGGACGAATCCAGGTCGCCTCCATATTGGGCGAGACGAAGACGTTGCCGGTCACCGTCAGACTGCGGAAGCGCTTCACCCAAAAAGCCCCATCCTCATTCGTGCCGTTCACAAAGTAGTTGTTCTGGATGATCGCATCGTTCTGATCCACCTCCGCGTAGCCCAAGCGCACCGGCGCATCGCTCTCGCTCGGCGTGCGGTAGCTGTAGTTCTCCACCATCCGCAGGTTCGTCACCGGGTTGTCGCGCCCGCTCACGAAGATCAGCCGGTCGCCGTTCTCAAAGGTGATGTTGCCCTCAAAGTCAAACCCGTTGACGTACCCTTCCTCCGCGTAGGCCTTCATCCCCGTCGTGAAGTTGCGAAACGAGATGTTCTCGTAGATCCGCCGCGTCCCACTCTGGTTCTGCGCGTAGATCGCAGACCCCCGCGTCCGCCCGCTCCGGTCGGTGTCATACGTCCCTACCCCCCAAATCAGACAGCCGTACACCTCGCCCCCATCCCCCACTTCGCTCCAGAACCCAATCCCCGGATGCCCGGTGTTGTACACCACCAGGTTGATGGCGCGATGCCCCCGCCCCATCAGGTACAGCCCCGGCGGGCGATCCACAGCATCGCCGGTGCGCTCCGTCGAGGAATTGAAGATCTCAAAGCCCCAGAACCACGTCCACGCCCCCTCCGCCAGAATGCCCCCGTTGACGCGCGCCCGCTCCCCAGGGTAGCCCCGCACCAGGATGGGCCGCTCGCCGGTGCCTTCCAGCCGGCTGGTGTAGCGCGTCGAGCCGCCCCCGCCGTACACCCCGCCCAACAGCCAGAGGGTATCGCCGGGGCGCACCGCCGCCGGGTGATCGAGGGCCGTGGTCAGATCCCAAGGCCGCGCGCGACTGCCGTCCCCGCTCGAACTCCCTGACGGTGAAACGAAAAACTCTTGCCCGCCGGTAGGGAGGACCGGGGGCTGACGGGGGCTGGAGGGCATTCCGGGAATGCCGCCCTTCGCCTCTGGGATGTACGAAACGGTGGGCAGATAGAGCGTTTTGCCGCCTTGCTGCTGGGCTTTGCCCGGCAGGATGGGCAGCAGGTAGAACCCAATCGTGAAACTCAGGATGACCCATAGGAACAGGCCTCTGCGAAGCAGGGGGGATTGTGAAGTCATTTTCTCTCCTTGTGCGTGATGCTCTGGACAGCCCAAGAGAGAGGATTGCCCCACCAGGGTTGGATCTACGCTTTAGGGGAAGCGCAGGCAGGTTGAAATAAGCCCTGCGGTATCTGGCGGGCCTCTGAGAAAGAAAACAGAACTATCCAGCGATCTGAGGTGAGGCGCTCCGAATGGCAATGGAGGCCCTTCACCTTGTGACCCTTGTGACACGTCGAACAAAGGTTGGTCCAGGGTTAGGATTTACTACGAGAGTATAACTATACTATTAACGATTTACAATACCGGAATTGGTGATTTATCTAACAAAAGTGTTAAGTGCAGAGGGCGGTTATGGTTCGATCTTTTCCACTACAAACGCGCCGAATTCAGGGGAAGTATGGGTATTCTGCACTCCGTCAAGACTGCCTTGCAGGCTGGCAACGTTAACCAGGTTCATGGGGAACGCAACCGGGCGGCCATCGTACACCCCCTCAACCACCGGATCGCCGAAGTAATTCTGCACGTCAATCACCCGAAAGGCATCGCCCGGCGACAGCACCCCCGTCAGATCCACTGCCACGCTGGAGTTCATCTCCCAGTTGTATACGGCGACGTGCGCACGCCCTGGTTCGTACAGGTTCGGGCGGACGAAGACCTGCGACCCGGTCGGCCAATGCGGCGAGTAAGTACTGCGGCCGTCGAAGCCCGCCACCGCCTGCCACTGCTCAAAGGGATAAAACCGGCCGGCAATGCGAAACGGCGCGCTGCCGCCCCCAAAGTAGTGGTTGCGGTCCCAGATCGTCTCGCCCGCCCGCCCGGCGGGGATGAAAGTCGCCAGCACATTGGGGCTGACCAGCAGGTTATCGGTAAAGACCAGGCGGCTGAAGCGTTTCACCCAAAAGGCCCCATCTTCGTGCATCCCATTAACGAACACGTTGCCCTGCACCACCGCATCGCCCTGATCCACGTCTGCGTAGCCCAGGCGCACCGGGGGATCGGGGTCGTAGGGACTGCGGTAGGTGTAATTGTTTCTCATCACCAGCCCCTGCACGGGGAAATCACGCCCAGAGACGAACAGAAGCCGGTCGGCGTTATCAAACGAAATATTGCCCTCAAACGTAAAGCCGTTCACGTGGCCCTGTTCGGCGTAGGCCTTCATGCCGGTCGTCAGGTTGCGGAAAGAAATCACATCGCGGATCAGGTGCGTGCCGTTTTCGTTTTGGGCGTAGATGGCCGAGCCGCGCGCCCGCGCATCGCGGTCGGTGTCGTAGGTTCCCACTCCCCAAATGATGCACCCGTACACCTCGCCGCCGTCGCCGACTTCGCTCCAAAAGCCAATGCCGGGGTGGCCGGTATCGTGGACGATGAGGTTAATGGCTTTCTGCCCCCTGCCGACCATGTACAGGCCGGGCGGGCGCTGTGCGCCGTTCGAGGCGCGCCCGCCGCTGGAATTGGTGATTTCAAAGCCCCAGAACCACGTCCAGGCCCCCTCGGCCAGAATCCCCCCGTCAATGGTAGCGCGCTCGCCGGGGTATTGACGCACGATGATCGGCCTGCCTTCTTCTCCTACCAGGCGGCTGGTGTAGCGCGGACCGGCGGGGTTGACGTAGGTTCCGCCCAACAGCCAGAGGGTATCGCCGGGTTGAACGGCATCGGGATGGTTGAAGGCGGTATTCAGGTCCCAGGGGCGCGCGCGGCTGCCGTCGCCGTCCTGCGAGCCATGGGGCGCGGCGTAAAACCCCTCCAGGGGCGCGGGCGGCGCGCTTGGGGTGGCCGTCTCCGGGGCAAGCCCCGGCGTGAGGGTGGGCGCGCGCTCCAGGGCGGCTTCTGGTAGCGACGTGGGTTGAACCGCGCGGCGCGTGAAGGTCGGCGCCGGCAGTGAGGCAGTGACAGCGGGCGGCAGGGCCGCGGTCCGCGGAGAGCGGGGCCGCGCCAGCCACAGCACCGCCAGCAGTAAGAAGCTGACGGCAAAGAACAGCAGGATTCGTTTTGGATGCCGGTCAATCACCTCAATTCCCTTTCTTAACGCCCCCCATCGGCCTCCATTATACTCATTTTTGATCTAGATTTTATACATCTACCCCAATGACTACCTTCCAACCTTCTCTTATCCCCCTCCAGGCGCATCACCTGCCCACCGTCGCCGCCATTCACCGCCTGGCCTTCCCCAAAAGCGCCCTCTCGCGCCTGGGAACAGAGACCGTCCGCCGCTATTACGAGTGGCAGATGATCGGCCCGCACGACCTGGTGGCCCTGGGAGCCTACCTGAACGGCGTGATGGCCGGCTTTTGCTTCGCCGGAACCTTCAACGGAGCGATCAGCGGCTTTTTACGCCGCAACCGCGCTTACCTGCTCTGGCAGGCGGCCACCCATTTCTGGCTCTTGTCAGATGAGCTGTTCCGCGCCCGCGCCCGGCGCGGCGTGGAAATCTTCGCGCGCTTCCTGCGCCCCAACCGCGCCGCCAGCCCCGCTTTGCCCATCACCGGGGAGCACCCGCGCGAGTACGGCATCCTCTCCATCGCCGTCCATCCCCAATTCCAGGGCCAGGGCGTTGGTAAGTTCCTGATGAGCGCCAACGAGCGCATCGCCCGCGAGCGCGGCTTTCCCTGCATGGGTCTGAACGTCAGTCCAGACAATCACCAGGCCCTCCATTTCTATGAGGCGCTCGGCTGGCAGAAAATCCCCGCGGAAGATGGGAACTGGAAGGGAAAGATGAGGAAATTCTTTACCGTGGAGAACCCCGCATGAACCCCCCTCTGCCCTTTGTCACCGTCATCCTGCCCATCCGCAATGAGGCCGGGTATATCGGCAATGCCCTGCAAAGCGTCTTGCGGCAAGATTACCCCCTCGAACGCATAGAAATTCTGGTCGTAGATGGCATATCCACCGACGATACCCGCGCCATCGTCCAGTCTTTTTGCGAGCGCTGCCCCAACCTGCAACTGTTGGACAACCCCGGCAGGATCGTCCCGACGGGGCTGAATATCGCCATTCAAAAGGCGCGCGGTGATATTCTGGTGCGCGTGGATGGTCACTGTGAAATCGCCTCTGACTACATCCGCAACTGCGTGGCGCACCTGCAAAATGAGGCAATCGCCGGGGTGGGCGGGCCGATGGAGACGGTCGGCGAGACGTATACCGCCCAGGCTATCGCCATCGCCATGAGTTCCAGCTTTGGCGTAGGGGGGTCAGCCTTCCGCACCGGCAAGAAGCGGCGTATGTACGTCGAAACGGTGGCCTTCCCGGCCTACCCGCGCGCCGTCATCCAGAAGGCCGGGCTGTTCGATGAAGAAATGGTGCGCAATCAGGATGACGAGTACAACTACCGGCTGCTCAAGCTGGGAGAAAAGATTTTGCTCTCGCCGGCGGTGCGCTCGCGCTATTACAGCCGCAGTTCACTGCGCTCGCTGTGGCGGCAGTATTACCAGTATGGGTTTTGGAAGGTGCGCGTCATGCAAAAGCACCCCCGCCAACTGCGCGCGCGGCAGTTCGCCCCCCCGCTGTTCGTGGCCTCGCTGTTAGGTGGAGCACTGCTGGCCGCATTCCGGGCCGAAGGGTGGCTGTTCGTGGGCGCGCTGGCCGCCGTTTATGCGGCGGCCAACCTGGGCGCTTCTATCCTCACCGCCGCGCGGCGCGGATGGAAATACCTGCCCGTTTTGCCCCCCGCCTTTGCCATCCTGCACGTGGCCTACGGCGCAGGATTCCTGACCGGCCTGGTCCGGTTCGCCAACCGTTGGAAAGAAAAGACTATCGTTTACTGAACCGCGCGTCAACTGCCATTGATGCGCAGTCTGAAATACTCCCAAAAGACAGGTGGGTTATGAAGGGAAATTCTTTATCTGTACAGGCTGTTAACCGTCAAAAAGCTCAGGCTCCCCTGCGGGCGCTCCTGCGCCGGCTGGATGAAGTCCTGCGGCGGGGGTTCGATGTTACCCTGTCGCTCATTGGGATGATTTTGCTTGCGCCGCTGCTGGTCATGATTGCGGTGGCCGTTAAGCGCAGTTCGCCCGGCCCGGTCTTTTATTGGGGTGAGCGCGCCGGTAAAAACGGCAAGCCTTTCCGCATTCTCAAATTCCGCACCATGCACGAGCGCCAGGAAAGCTACCAGGGGCCAAAAGTGACGGCTGAGAACGACCCGCGCATCACCCCGCTGGGGCGCTTTTTGCGCCAGACCAAGCTGAACGAACTGCCCCAGTTGTGGAACGTCTTGAAAGGCGAGATGAGCCTGGTCGGCCCCCGCCCCGAAGACCCCTCCATCGCGGCCACCTGGCCCGCCGCCGTCCGCAAAGAAATTCTGTCGGTCAAACCCGGCATCACCAGCCCGGCTTCGGTGGTCTACCGCAACGAAGAAGAACTCTTACAGTCCAAAAACCTGATGGACACCTACCTGTGGGACATTCTGCCCACCAAACTGCGCTTAGATCAATTATACGTCCGCAACCGCTCGGTTCTGACCGATTTAGACGTCATCCTCTGGACGCTTCTGGCCCTCATCCCCCGCCTGAACGCCTATTCCATCCCCGAATACCTGCTGTATTGGGGGCCGCTGGCCCGCTTCACCCAGCGCTTCTTAAGCTGGTTTGTCATTGATTTCCTGGTCGCTTTCCTGGCTGTGGGGGCGGCCGGGGTGATCCGGCGGCTGAATGCCCCCCTCGACCTGGGTTTACAGCTTTCGGTGCTGATTGCCCTGGCCGCTGCCCTGATCTTCAGCGTCATCAACAGCCAGGCCGGCCTCAACCGCATCAACTGGGAGCGCGCCCGCCCACAGGAAGCCGTAGACCTGGCTGTCTCCACCGCCATTGTCACCGGTGTGATCTACGCCGCCAACCTGATCTTCCCCGGCGAGCGCAGTCTGCCTTCCAGCGTCATCTTAATGGCAGGCGCATTCGCCTTTATCGGTTTTGTGACGGTGCGCTACCGCTCGCGGCTGTTCCTGGGCCTTGCCAACCGCTGGGTGAACCTGCGCGGCAAAAGCATGGCCTCGCTGGGCGAGCACGTGCTGATCGTTGGGGCGGGCGAAGTGGGCCGTTTTTCGATCTGGCTGCTGCGCAATGAGACCCTCGAAAACGCCTTCCACATCGCCGGCCTGGTAGACGACAACCCGCGCGTGATCGGGTCGAAAATTGACGGCTGTACCGTCATCGGCAGCACCAACGACATCCCCGCTCTGGTGAACAGGCACGACATCGGCCTGATCCTCTTTGCCATTGCCGACATTGACCCCATGGAACAGGAACGCATCTTGGGGCTGTGCCAGCAGACCCCGGCCCGCATCATCCCCATTCCCGATATCCTCGAAAGCCTCAAGGCGCAGTTCCCCAAGAGCGAAACCGAGCGCGATCAGTTGCACAACAAGGTTCTGCGCAACGCTACCACCGACCGGCTGACCGGAGCGTATAACCGCCATCACTTCCTGCGGCTGGCCGAAGGCGAAATGCTGCGGGCGCGGCGTTACGGCCATCCGCTGGCGCTGGTGCTGATCGCCGTTGATTTTGCCCGCCCGACGACCATCCGCCAGGGGGGGCCGCTGGCCTCGCAGGTAATGCAGCACGCCGCCAACCGCTGTTTGGAGAATATGCGCGGCATTGATCTGCTGGGGCGCTACCGCTCCACCGTGCTGGCCGTGCTCCTGCCCGAAACCGCCCCCCCGGCCGCCGAACTCGTCGCCGCGCGGCTGGCACAGGCAATTGAAACCGACCTCGTTTCCACGGAGCGCGGCCCGCTGCGGCCTGTGGCCCGCCTGAAGATCATCACCTCATTCGAGGGGGCCATGAAATCGGGCCTGGATCACCTGTTGAGTAAATCTACAGCAGAGTTACTGGTCGAAACACAGCCCGCCCGCAACCGATGACGATTTTCAGCGTAGGGGCGGGGTCTCCCCGCCCGCCCGCAACCGATGACGATTTTCAGCGTAGGGGCGGGGTCTCCCCACCCGCTCACGACCAATGACGATTTTCAGCGTAGGGGCGGGGTCTCCCCGCCCGCCCACAACCAATGACGATTTTCAGCGTAGGGGCGGGGTCTCCCCGCCCGCCCACAACCAATGACGATTTTCAGCGTAGGGGTGGGGTCTCCCCGCCCGCCCA
>DAOUAC010000038.1:0-8758 GCA_034434155.1 Anaerolineaceae bacterium | reverse complement strand
CCAGCGGATAGTAGGGCAGCATTTTCTCTTCCAGCCACTTCAAAGACTGTACCGGGGTCATTCCCCAGTTCGTCGGGCAGATAGAGAGCAGTTCCACCATCGAAAAGCCCAGCCCGTTCACCTGGGTTTCAAAGGCGGTGCGGATGGCTTTCTTCGCCAGGCGGATATTTTTAGGATCGTGCAGGCTGCGGCGTACCACGTAGCCGGCCCCGTCCAGGGTTGCCAGCAGTTCTGCCGCGCGGATGGGATAGCCCATCGTCTCTACATCGCGGCCAGAAGGTGATGAAGTCGTTTTCTGGCCGGGTAACGTGGTGGGAGCCATTTGCCCGCCCGTCATGCCGTAGTTGGCATTGTTGAGGAAAATCACGGTGATATTCTCGCCTCTGGCGGCGGCGTGAACGACTTCCGCCATGCCAATAGAGGCCATATCGCCATCCCCCTGATAGGTCAGCACTATCCGGTCGGGGAGCACCCGCTTGATGCCCGTCGCCATCGCTGGGGCGCGCCCATGCGGGGCCTGGACGAAGTCAAAGTCAAAGTAGTTATAGGCAAATACCGAACACCCCACCGAGGCCACGCCAATCGTGCGTTCGCGCAGGCCCATCTCGTCAATGACTTCAGCGATCAGGCGGTGCGCCACGCCGTGCGTACAGCCTGGGCAGTAATGCGTGGGGGTACTGCTCAACGATGCCGGACGCTCGTAGACCACCTGCTCATTTTTGGGTTCTGCGATCACCATTGCGCCCACCTCCTTCTTAATTCCTACTCGTCACATCGGCCATGCGCCGCAGCCAGCGGTCACGTGGATGGCCCAGCCGCGAATAATTCCCCGCTGCCAGGCTGCGAATCTCCGTCAAAATCTCATCGGGGAAGGGGATAACGCCACCTAACCGCCCGTAAAACTCAACCGGAACGCTCCCGCCCATCGCCAAGCGCACATCTTCGAGCATCTGCCCGGCGTTCATTTCTACCACCAACACGCTCTCCACGCGCCCCACGAGCGCCTGCAAAGCCTGGGTTGGGAAGGGGCTCAGCGTAATGGGGCGCAGCAGTCCTACCGGAATGCCTTCTGCCCGCGCCGCGCGCACCGCCGAAAGAGCTACCCGCCCGGCAGAGCCAAACCCCACCACCACCAGGCGCGCATCCTCCATATAATATTCTTTATAGCGGACTTCGTTGGCCTCCACTTGCTGCCAGCGGCGCATCAGGCGGAGGTTGGTTTCCTCTTCCTCGTGGGGGTTCAGATAGATCGAACTGAGGAAGTTGCGCTGTCGTCCCACTGCGCCCGAAACTGCCCATTCTGGGAAGGTTGTGCGCACGGGCTTCATAGGGGGTAGCTCGGCTGGCTCCATCATCTGGCCCAGACTGCCATCCAGCAGAACCACCGCGATTGAGCGGTATTGTTCGGCCAGGTCAAACGCTAGGACGGTCAGATCAATGGCCTCTTGTACGCTGGCGGGGGCCAGCACAATGGCGTGGTAATCGCCGTGGCCGCCGCCGTGAACGATCTGGTTATAGTCTGACTGGGCCGGCGCAATATTCCCCAACCCCGGCCCGCCGCGCATCACATCCACCAGCACCATTGGGACTTCAGTGCCAGCGATGTACGAAAGCCCTTCCATCATCAAGCTGATGCCCGGGCTAGACGAGGAAGTCATCACCCGCGCACCGGTGCAGGCCGCCCCGTAGACCATATTGATGGCCGCCAGTTCACTTTCGGCCTGCACAAAGGCGCGGCCCAATTGGGGCATCCGGTGCGACATCCACTCCAACAGCTCGGTCTGTGGGGTAATCGGGTAGCCGAAATAAGCCTGTAGGCCGGCACGCACCGCCGCCTCGGCAATCGCCTCATTGCCTTTCATTAGCTCACGAGCCATTCGTTTCGCCCTCCTTAACTTGCCCGTACTCTGGAGACTTCACGATAGACGGCAATGGCAGCTTCAGGGCAAACCAGCGCGCAAATGCCGCAGCCTGTGCAGCCTTCCGCAATTAATTCCGCCGGGTGATAGCCTTTTGCGGTGATGCGTTCGGCGGCCAGCGCCAGAACCTCTTGTGGGCAAACGCTGACGCACAGCTCACAGCCTTTGCAATATAACTCATGGATCTCGACTCGACCCTTCGCGGGCATCCCGTCCTCCTGTGTGGATTTTCCGAGAACTCAGACAATTTCTATGCGAATCTTGGCCTTAGAGTCATTATCGCGCCCTTATTGGTGGGCGTGAAGTGTCAACCGTCATCATGGGCAGGATACATCCTTCCATAAATTGTAGGAATCGGAAGAAAAACCACTCAATACCACTACAGATAATTTTCCTCTTTTTTATCGCAATATGACAGGTCACAGATTAAATAGTGACCTATATTACTTACGCAATTTGGCGTTTCGAAATAGACTCAGAGATTGAAATAGGCGGAATCTGGTCTTGTTTAGACCAGTACTGATCTTGTCTTTCAGGAAAAAGCTTTCTGGCTTTTTTTTTCTGATGAAACATCTTCTATGGAGTGAGCCTCATGACGACGCGTCAACTGATTACAATTGATGCCAATGAAGCAGTAGCCCATGTAGCTTACCGGCTGAACGAGGTGATTGCCATTTACCCAATCACCCCGTCTTCTGGCATGGGCGAGTTTGCCGATGCCTGGGCGGCTGCCAAAGTCCCCAACCTGTGGAATACAGTTCCCCTGGTGGTTGAAATGCAGTCCGAGGGCGGCGCCGCGGGCGCTGTCCACGGCGCACTGCAAACCGGCTCCCTGTCCACGACCTTTACGGCCTCGCAGGGCTTGATGTTGATGATCCCCAATATGTTCAAGATTGCGGGCGAACTAACCCCCATGGTGATTCACGTCTCCGCCCGCTCGCTGGCTTACCAGGCCCTCTCGATCTTTGGCGATCATTCCGATGTGATGGCCGTGCGCACCACCGGCTTTGCCATGCTGGCTTCGCGCTCGGTGCAAGAAGCCCAGGATAATGCGCTCATCGCTCAGGTCGCCAGCCTGAAATCGCGCGTGCCTTTCCTGCACTTCTTTGATGGCTTCCGCACCTCTCACGAGGTCAACAAGATTGAACAGCTCACCGAAGACGACCTGCGCGCCATGATCAACGAAGAGGACATTAAAGCCCACCGCCAGCGCGCCCTCACCCCCGAAAACCCCGTCCTGCGCGGCAGCGCCCAAAACCCCGACGTCTACTTCCAGGGCCGCGAGACGGTCAACCCCTTCTACGCCAAGACCCCGGCCATTGTTCAGGAAGTGATGGACCAGTTCGCCGCGCTGACCGGGCGCTCGTATCACCTCTTTGACTATGCCGGCGCGCCCGATGCCGAGCGCGTCATCGTGGTGATGGGTTCTGGGGCCGAGACCGCCGAAGAAACGGCCCTCTACCTGAACCAGCGGGGCGAGAAGGTCGGTGTTGTCACCGTTCATCTCTACCGCCCCTTCTCGGTGGAACACTTAATGAAGGCGCTGCCCGCGACTACCCGCTCCATCGCCGTTCTCGACCGCACCAAAGAAACCGGCGCGGTGGGCGAGCCGCTCTACACCGACGTGGTTGCCGCCATCAATGAAGGTCTGGCACGGGGGATTGCCCCCTTCAAAACCACCCCCACGATCATCGGCGGGCGCTACGGCCTGTCCTCCAAAGAATTCACCCCCGCCATGGTCAAGGCCATCTACGACGAACTGGCGAAGGCCGAACCGAAGAATCACTTCACCATCGGCATTAACGATGACGTTTCCTTCACCAGCCTCGCTTACGACCCGACCTTTGAAATCCTCGACCCCTCCATCGTGCAGTGCATGTTCTTCGGCCTGGGTTCTGACGGTACAGTTGGCGCGAACAAGAACTCCATCAAGATCATCGGTGAAGAAACCGACAACTACGCCCAGGGATATTTCGTTTACGACTCGAAGAAATCGGGGACGGTTACAATCTCGCATCTGCGCTTTGGCCCCAAGCCCATCCGCGCGCCCTATCTGATCACCAAAGCTCAGTTCGTTGCCTGCCATCAGTTTAGCTTCCTCGAGCGCTTCGATATGCTGCGCTATGCGGCCCCCGGCGGCGTGTTCCTGCTGAACAGCATTTACGGCCCTGAAGAAGTTTGGGATCACCTGCCTCGCGAAGTTCAGGCCGACATCATTGCCAAGAAACTGCGCTTCTACACCATTGACGCTTACGAAGTAGCCGAAAAGGCCGGCATGGGTGGGCGTGTCAACACCATTATGCAGACCTGCTTCTTCGCCATCAGCGGCGTGCTCCCGCGCGAGCAGGCAATTGCTGAGATCAAGAAGAGCATCAAGAAGACCTATGGCAAGCGCGGCGAAGCGGTGGTGCAGCGCAACTTTGCGGCCGTTGACCAGACCCTGGAACACCTCTACGAAGTGAAAGTCCCTGACCGGGTAACGGCCACTGTAGGCCGCCGCCCGGCAGTTGCGCCGCAGGCCCCGAAGTTCGTGCGCGAAACCCTCGCTCCAATGATGATCTTTGAGGGCGACAATATTCCCGTCAGTCAGATGCCCGTTGATGGGACCTTCCCGACCGGCACGGCCCAGTGGGAAAAGCGCAATATTGCCCTCGAAATCCCCGTATGGGAGCCAGACCTGTGCATCCAATGTGGAAAATGCGCCATGGTCTGCCCGCACGCCGTCATCCGCATGAAGGTTTACGAACCGGCTCTGCTGGCTGGCGCTCCTGCCACCTTTAAATCCACCGAGGCCAAGTTCAAGGAACTGCCGGGAACCCGCTATACCCTCCAGGTTTCCCCTGAAGACTGCACCGGTTGCGCTCTATGCATCGAAGCCTGCCCGGTTAAAGATAAATCGCAGGCGGGCCGCAAGGCCATCAACATGGCTCCACAGCCGCCCATTCGCGAGACGGAGCGCGCCAATTGGGAATTCTTCCTGACCCTGCCAGAGGGCGACCCCTGCGTTACTGCGCCTACGACGGTTAAAAACTCGCAGCTTCTACAGCCTTTGTTCGAGTTCTCCGGCGCCTGCGCTGGCTGTGGTGAAACGCCCTACGTCAAGCTGCTCTCGCAGCTCTTTGGCGACCGCACCATCGTAGCCAATGCCACCGGCTGTTCCTCGATCTACGGCGGCAACCTGCCCACCACGCCCTGGGCCAAGAACAAAGAAGGGCGCGGCCCGGCCTGGTCGAACTCGCTGTTTGAAGACAATGCTGAGTTCGGCATGGGGATGCGCCTGACGCTCGACAAACAACAGGAATTCGCGGCTGAGTTGGTTCAGGCTCTGGCGGATCAGATCGGCGAAAGCCTCGCTACTGCCCTGCTCAATGCCGATCAGACCACCGAAGCCGGCATCCGCGAACAACGCGGGCGCGTCGCCATCCTCAAAGAGCGCCTGGCTACAATCCAAGATCCGCGCGCCAGCAAACTGGCCGAAGTCGCCGATGCACTCGTCCGTAAGAGCGTTTGGATCTTGGGCGGCGATGGTTGGGCTTACGATATTGGCTACGGCGGCCTTGACCACGTTCTGGCCTCTGGACGCAACGTCAACGTGCTGGTGTTAGACACCGAAGTTTATTCTAATACCGGCGGACAATCTTCCAAGGCCACTCCGCGCGCGGCGGTCGCCAAGTTTGCCGCTAACGGTAAGGCTCTGCCCAAGAAAGACCTCGGCATGATTGCCATGTCCTACGGTTACGTCTACGTGGCCCGCGTTGCGATGGGCGCTAATGACCAGCAGACTCTACGCGCCTTCCTCGAAGCCGACGCTTACGAAGGCCCCTCGCTCATCATTGCTTACAGCCACTGCATCGCGCACGGCATTGACATGCGCAAAGGCCTGGATCAGCAAAAACTGGCTGTCAACTCGGGCATCTGGCCGCTGTACCGCTACAACCCGAGCCTGATCGAACAGGGCAAGAACCCCCTGATCATTGACTCGAAAGATCCCTCGGTTCCGGTGCAGGATTACGCTTACAATGAAACCCGTTACCGGATGTTGATGCAGGCCGATGAGGCGCGCGCCGAAATGCTGATGCGCCTGGCCCGCCAAGATGTTGAAAAACGCTGGAACCTGTACAAGCAAATGGCCGCAATCCAGTACAAGGTTGATGGCAACAACGGCGACGAACACAAGTAAGTAGTATGGATTAGAGAATGCAGGTGTCGGG
The DNA here is from genome assembly GCA_034434155.1 of Anaerolineaceae bacterium. GTDB lineage: Bacteria > Chloroflexota > Anaerolineae > Anaerolineales > Anaerolineaceae > DSYU01. The sequence goes on along the minus strand of DAOUAC010000038.1, from coordinate 2,628 downwards.
GAACTGGCGCCTGCATTCATCAATTTCGCCCAACCTATTGGAGGACGACAAATGGTTGATCTAAGCACATCCTACCTTGGTCTGTCACTCAAGAATCCAGTGGTGGCTTCGGCCTCGCCCATCTCGAAAAAACTCAGCGGTATTCGCAGCCTCGAAGATGCTGGCGCCAGTGCCGTGGTGTTGTACTCTTTGTTTGAAGAGCAAATTGTCCACGAAAGCCTGGCCCTGGATCACTTCTTGAACCGCGGCGCCGATTCCTACGCCGAGGCCCTTTCTTACTTCCCGGACCTGAACCACTATAACGTCGGCCCCGAAAGTTACCTGGAACTCATCCATAAGGCCAAAAAGGCGGTTGATATTCCGATCATCGGCAGTCTTAACGGCGTCACCAGCGGCGGATGGGTAGATTATGCCCGTAAAATCGAGCAGGCCGGAGCTGATGCCCTTGAGTTGAACATGTATTACATCCCCACCGACGTCAACTTATCAACTCAGGAAGTAGAAGAGGCATATATCAACCTGGTACGCGATGTGCGCAGCCAGATTAAGATCCCCCTGGCCGTCAAGCTGAGCCCATATTTTACTGCTCTGCCCTATTTTGCCAAACAACTGGTTCAGGCGGGTGCTAACGGCCTGGTGCTGTTTAACCGCTTCTATCAGCCGGATCTCGACATTGAAACCCTGGAAGTGGTCCCCAACCTGGTGCTGAGCAATTCCAGCGAAATGCGCCTGCCCTTACGCTGGGCGGCGATCCTCTACGGGCGCATCCACGCCGACCTGGCCCTGACCACCGGCGTCCACACTGCTCAGGACGTTCTCAAAGCCATGATGGCAGGCGCCAGTGTTACCATGCTGGCCTCGGCGCTACTCCAAAACGGCGTCAAGACCATCTCCACCATCCTCACAGATATGCAGGCCTGGATGGAAACCTTTGAGTACGCATCGATCAGCCAGATGAAGGGCAGCATGAGCCAGCAGGCCGTGGCCGAACCGGCCGCTTTTGAGCGCGCCAACTACATGAAAGCTCTCACCAGCTTCGACAATACCATCACGTACTAAGCTCAAGACGACAAAAGAGGGTAGTTGCTTCGTTTGACCGGAGCAACTACCCTCTTTTTCTCTTAAAAACAATGTGCCTTCCCCTATTGAGGGAAGGCACAATCTGCTAATCAGAACAAATGAAATGAAGCCGGTTGTTTATTCTTCTTCCATTGGCGATTCGTGGGCTTTCTTCTGGCGGTAGACGATGCGCCCGCGCGAAAGATCATACGGAGACATTTCGACCCGCACGCGGTCGCCCAACAAAATGCGGATGTAGTATTTGCGCATTCTGCCAGAAAGGTAAGCCAGCACATCGTGGCCGTTATCCAGGCGAACACGGAATTGTGTACCCGGAAGAGCCTCTACAATCTGGCCTTCCATTTGAATCTTATCTTCTTCTTTTGCCATCCACACCTCCTTAAATCGCCCAAACGAAGAAAAAACAGGACCAGGCGTCCGATGATATGTTTCAACACACGCGCGGTGGCAGTTTACTCCATCGACTTGCTATACTGGCGGCGCTTCATGCGGCGAATGGCCTTTTTCTTCTCGACCCGTCGCAGTTCGCTCTTACTGATAAACCAGCGTTTGCGGCGGACGGTGCTTAACACGCCGCTCTTCACAACCTTCTTGCGGAAGCGCTTAAGCAACTGATCCTGCGATTCGTTTGGACGTAAAACGACAGCTGTCACTTTCTCTCACCTCCCTTCTTTTACAAGATAGGGTCCGCACTTCCTGTTTTGCGGTTAACCAAAAAAAACCGGCTGGTTCTGATGAATGCAGCCGAGTTTTGATCAAAGGCCGATGAGTTGGGTTCACCCGGTAGCATTCTGCGCGTATTTTCCGAAACCTCCTGAGCTGATGAGAAGAAAAGCAAACTGTAAACGGGCTCAGTCTTATTGGACGGTTTATCAGCGTAACACCAGCGTCTAGATTATACCTTAACTGCGACTAATCGTCAATTAAAACGAAAAAGTCTCTTGGCGATGACCTACTCTCCCGGGAGGTCGCCCTCCGAGTACCATCGGCGCTGACAGGCTTAACGACCAGGTTCGAGATGTAGCTGGGTGTACCACTGTCGCTCAGATCACCAAGAGACTATTTTCACTTGTCAAAGTGCCGCATACGCAATGTGTCGGCGGAAAGAGGCCAGAATTCTCTGCACCACGCAGGAAGCCTTCGGTCATTAGTACGGCTTAGCTGCATGCATTGCTGCACTTCCACACGCCGCCTATCAAGCAGGTAGTCTTCCTGCGACCTTACTCGTTACCGAGACAGGGATCTCATCTTGAGGCGTGCTTCCCACTTAGATGCTTTCAGCGGTTATCACTGCCAGACATGGCTACCCAACGCTGCCGTTGGCACGACAATTGGCACACCAGCGGTCTGTCCACCCCGGTCCTCTCGTACTAGGGGCAGCTCCTCGCAAATCCCTAACGCCCACAGCGGATAGAGACCGACCTGTCTCACGACGGTCTGAACCCAGCTCGCGTACCGCTTTAACGGGCGAACAGCCCGACCCTTGGGACCTTATCCAGCCCCAGGATGCGATGAGCCGACATCGAGGTGCCGAGCGAAGTCGTCGAT